>DASYAV010000023.1:0-2239 GCA_036501145.1 Streptosporangiaceae bacterium
GCCGTAGGGGGGATATGCCTGGACCAGCTTCGGCCACCGCTGGGAGCGTTCGGAGGCTCGCAGGATCCGGGCGTGGAAGGGTTCGGTCTGGTTGCCGTGGCGGATGGTGACCTGGGCGCTGGCCGCGATGTTGCGCAGCCATAGCGGCTGGGTGGCCGCGCCGCCGTTGCTGGCGACCACGAGCCAGTCCGCGCCGCTGGGAATGCCGATCACTGGTGTGCTGTACGGCCGGCCCGTTCGCCGCCCGGTGGTGGTCAGGATGAGCAGCGGATGTCCTCCCATCCGGCCAAGGATCCGGCCGCTTCCGGCGGCGAGGATCCGGCGGTGGGTGCCGGTGAGGACGCGGATAAAGCGGCGGTCGCTGTCTTTGATGCGCCGCCCGCTGCTGCCGTTGATCAGTGGTGGCGGGGATGGGGATGCTGCCATAGCTGTAGTTCTCCTGCCGGTGGCCGGCGAGTGCGTGCCGGGCTTGTGCGGGCTATGGGATGTGCTGCTGCAGGAATGTCAGCAGCTCGCCGGTGACCTCATCGGGTCGTTCTTGCTGGATCCAGTGGCCGCAGCCGGGGATGACCACGGTGCGCAGCTGGGCGACAGTTTGTTCCATGGGTGTGCGGTCGATGAAGCGGGTGGCGGTGTCGCGTCCGCCCCCGACGAACAGAGCGGGCTGGGTGATGGCCGCGTTGCCGAGCCGGCCGAGATCAGCCCAGTCGCGGTCAAGGTTGCGGTAGCGGTTGAGCGCGCCGGTGAACCCGGTCCGCCCGAATTCGGCTGCGTAGTAGCCGAGGTCATCGCCGGCCAGCCAGGCGGGAAGCTGCCTGGGTTCGGGGATGGGATCGAGCAGGCGGGAACCAGCTGGCAGCCCGCCGAGCAGCCGGGGAGCCAGGTCCTCGGGGGCGTCGCCGGACAGGCCGTAGAACATCAGGCGCAGGGTGCGGGCGACGTCGTGCTCCAGCTCGGCCTCCGCCAGCCCGGGCTCCTGGAAGTACAGCGCCCAGTTGAAGTGCTGCCCGGCCATCTGGCCAAGCATCCGGAGAGGCGGCTCAGGCGGGCGCGGCTGGAACGGCACGCTGAGCGCTGCGACCGCGGTGATCCGGCCGGGGTGAAGCTGGGCGCATGCCCAGGCTATGTTGGCTCCCCAGTCGTGCCCGGCGACCACGGCATGGTCGTGGCCGAGAGCGTCGATAACGCCGGTCACATCGGCGGTCATCTGGATCATCGCGTAGTCCTCGACTGCGGGCGGGGCGGTGGTGCGCCCGTAGCCGCGCAGGTCCGGGGCGATGGCGTGATAGCCGGCATCAGCCAGTGCGGGGAGCTGGCGGCGCCAGGAGTACCACAGTTCGGGGAAGCCGTGCAGCAGCAGGACCAGCGGGCCGTCTCCGGCCTCGGCTAGGTGGATATCGATGCCGTTGGCGTGGACGGTGCGGTGCGTGACGGCTGGCATGGCCTGGCTCATTGCGGTGCGTCCTGCCCGGCCTGCGGGGCCGGGCCTGGGAGGGCCGGCGCGCCGCGGGTGCCGGCGATGAAGCTCAGGTGGATGACGGCGAGCTTGCGGGTCCCGCCTTCGCTGACGATGACCAAGGTGGCCCGGGCCGCTTCAGGGACGGGGCGGTCCTGGTAGGTGCCGGCGCTGGTGTGCCGGGCGGTGACCACGGTGACCTCGCCGTGGCCTTCGGCCTGGACCTGGTCCAGGCCGAAGCGGGTATAAGCGAGGTCGCCGGCCTGGTGGCGGGCCAGCCAGGCCGTCTTGGGCAGGATGAACCCCATCGGCCCGACCCCGTAAAAACCCGCAGTGAGCAGCTGGTCGAGGGTGCGGACGTCGCCGGCCTGCTCGGCGGTGGTCCATGCGGTGAGGAACGCGTCGGTCTGGTCGGTCATGGCGATCTCCTTGGTGCCGGGACCCGCGCGTGTCACGACAGTGCCACTGCGGCGAGGAACAGCGCGAGGTCGATGGTGATGTGCATGGCGATGGTTGTTACGGTGCTGGAGGTGCGGTGCCGGACCCATCCGGCGGCCAGCCCGTAACTGAGCACGAGCGGGACCAGGACCGGGTAATAGGCGTGCTCGGCCGTGAACAGCACCGCGGTGATGGCAACGGCCACGGGCACGGAGGCGCGGCGGCGCAGCCAGCTGTAGATGGCGCCGCGGAACAGCAGCTCCTCGGCGGTCCCGGTCAGGAACAGGAGCCGGATGACGATCAGCGCCCAGGTCAGGGGGGTGGCGGTGGGCAGCCGTGCCTCGT
>DASYAV010000024.1:0-127236 GCA_036501145.1 Streptosporangiaceae bacterium
CGGCCGGGCCGCCCATCCCGGCCACCCCGGCCACCGTGGCCCAGGAGAGCCCCGGCAGCGCGCCCGGCTCGCCCGCGGCAGGCCCGAGCTAGCCCGGCGCCCGGCGCCCGGCGCCGCGCCCGGGCGCCCGCGACCTGCCCCGGGGCAGGCAGCAGGGCTCGTTAGGCCAGATCATCCGCGCCGGCCCATCGGATAGCTTTACGTGCTGATGGCTGAACATCCCGCGCGCCGCCCGCAGGCGGCTGTGCTCTTCGTGGTGGCCGTGGCCGCGGCCGGGCTGAACCTCCGGACCGCGATCACCAGCGTCCCGCCGCTGTTCCCGGACCTGACCAGCCAGCTGGGGCTGTCGCCGGCCGCGCTGTCCCTGCTGGCCGCCACGCCGGTGCTCTGCTTCGGTGTCGTCTCGGCCTTCGCCGCCTGGATCAACCGCCGGTTCGGCGAGGAACTCGTCCTGCTCATCGCGCTGGTCCTGCTGGCCGCCGGGCTGCTGGTGCGCGGCCTGGCCCCCTCGGCCATGCTCTTCCCCGGCACGGTGCTGGCCGCCGGCTCCATCGCCGTCCTGAACGTGCTGCTGTCCAGCCTGGTCAAACGGCGCTGGCCGGAACGGGCCGGCGTGCTGATCAGCGTCTACCTGACCGCGCTGTCGGTGGGCGCCATCCTGGCCTCGCTGCTCAGCGTGCCGCTGTACCGGGCGGCCGGGAACGCGCTGGGCCTGCCCCTGGCCATCTGGGCCGCCCCGGCCGCGCTGGCCGCCGCGCTGTGGCTGCCCCAGCTGCGGCACCGGGACGTCGCCCCGCCCGCCGCGGCCGCCGGGGCGGCCCCGGCGGCACCCGCCGCCGCGGGCCCCGCCGCTCCCGCCCGCCTGCCGGTCTACCGGTACCCGCTGGCCTGGCAGGTGATGGCCTTCATGGGGCTGCAGAGCCTGCTGTACTACGCGGCCCTGTCCTGGCTGCCGACCATCTTCCAGGACCGGGGCGCCACCCCGGAGGCCGCGGGCAACCTGCTGGCCCTGATGGGCGCGGGCAACCTGGCCGCCTCCTTGCTCGTCCCGCTGCTCGCGCACCGGTTCCCCGGGCAGCGCTCGCTGATCTGGCCCAGCGTGGCCGGCACCGTGGCCGGGCTGGCCGGGTGCCTGTGGGCGCCGCTGGGCGGGGCCCCGGCCTGGGTCCTGGTCCTCGGGCTCAGCCAGGGCGCCTGCCTGGCCCTGGCCATCTTCTTCATGATGGCCCGGGCCCCCGATCCCGGGACGGCGGCCTCGCTGTCCGGTTTCGCCCAGTCGCTGGGCTACCTGGCCGCCAGCACCGGGCCGCTGGCCGTCGGGCTGCTGCACACGGCCACCGGAAGCTGGACCATCCCGGTCATCCTGCTGCTCGCCCTGGCCGCGGCCGAGCTCGGATTCGGCCTCCTCGCGGCCCGCCCGGTGACCCTGCCCGGTCCCCGAAGTGCGACGCGCGCGTCGGGGACCGGGCGCCCGTCGCGAGCTATCTGAAGATCGCGGCCGTAGAATCAGCACATTCGCGGCCCGGGCCAGGGTCGCGCGGGGCACACGAGGAGCAGCCGAGTGACCATGCTGGAGAGCATCAACGGCCCTGAGGACCTGACGGATCTCAGCCAGGACCAGCTGACCGCGCTGGCCGCGGAGATCCGGGACCTGCTGGTCGACCGGGTGATCAAGAACGGCGGCCACCTCGGGCCCAACCTCGGCGTGGTCGAGCTCACCATCGCGATCCACCGGGTCTTCGACTCGCCCCGCGACAAGGTGGTCTTCGACACCGGGCACCAGGCCTACGTGCACAAGCTGCTCACCGGCCGCCGCGCGCAGTTCGACACGCTGCGCCAGCGCGGCGGGCTGACCGGCTACCCGAGCCGGTCGGAATCCGAGCACGACCTGGTGGAGAACTCGCACGCCTCCACCAGCCTCAGTTATGCCGATGGCCTGGCCAAGGCGTACACGCTGCGCGGCGAGAGCGGGCGGACGGTAGTGGCGGTGATCGGCGACGGCGCGCTCACCGGCGGCATGGCCTGGGAGGCGCTGAACAACATCGCCGTGGCCAAGGACAGCCGGCTGGTCATCGTGGTCAACGACAACGGCCGGTCCTACCAGCCGACGATCGGCGGGCTGGCCAATCAGCTGGCCAGCGTCCGGGTGACGCAACGGTATGAGAACGTGCTCGACTACATCAAGACCACGGTGTCCCGGGCGCCGCTGTTCGGCCCGCCGATCTACGACACGCTGCACGGCATCAAAAAGGGCATCAAGGACATGCTGCAGCCGCAGATCCTGTTCGAGGATCTCGGCCTGAAGTACGTCGGCCCGATCGACGGGCACGACGAGCAGATGATCGAGCACGCGCTGCACCGGGCCAGGGAGTTTGGCGGGCCGGTGCTCGTGCACGTCATCACGAAGAAGGGCTTCGGCTACCCACTGGCCGAGCAGAACGAGGAGGACTGCCTGCACCAGGTGCCGGCCGCGGCGCCACCCGGGCCGGCCGTGGCGCCGAAGCGCACCTGGTCGGAGGTGTTCGGGGAGGAGCTGGCGGCGATCGGCGAACGGCGGCCGGACGTGGTCGCGATCACCGCCGCCATGCTGCACCCGACCAAGCTCGACGCGTTCGCGCGGGCCTTCCCGGACCGGGTGTACGACGTCGGCATCGCCGAGCAGCAGGCGGTGACCAGCGCGGCCGGCCTGGCCATGGGCGGGCTGCACCCTGTGGTGGCGATCTACTCGACGTTCCTCAACCGGGCCTTCGACCAGGTGCTGATGGACGTGGCGCTGCACCGGCTCCCGGTCACCTTCGTGCTGGACCGGGCGGGCGTGACCGGCCCGGATGGCGCCAGCCACAACGGCATGTGGGACGGCTCGATCCTGCAGGTCGTGCCCGGGCTGCGGCTCGCCGCACCGCGGGACGCGGTGCGGCTGGCCGAGCTGCTCAATGAGGCGGTGGAGATCAGCGACGGGCCGACCGCGCTGCGGTACCCGAAGGCGAACGTGGGCGAGGAGATCGAGGCAGTCGGCCGGATCGGCTCGATGGATGTGCTGTACTCCCCGCCGTCGCCGGACGTCCTGCTGATCGGCGCGGGCACCATGGCCGTCGTCTGCACCCAGGTGGCCGAACGGCTCGCCGACCAGGGCATCGGCGTCACCGTGGTCGACCCGCGCTGGCTCAAGCCACTCGACGAGGCGCTGGCCGAGGCGGCCCGCGCGCACCGGCTGGTGGCCGTGGTCGAGGACAACGGCCGGGCCGGCGGGTTCGGCGACGCGGTCTGCCGGCTGCTGCGCGATCACGACGTGGACACCCCGGCGAAGACATTCGGCCTGCCGCAGGAGTTCCTCGCGCACGGCAGCCGGAACCAGATCCTGGCCGACCTGGGGCTGACTCCACAGCACCTGGCCAGGGCACTGACCGAGGCGGTGGCACGGCGCTCACCGGAGCCCGAGGCGGGCCAGCAGGTGCCCGGGTCGCAGGCCGCGCACCCGCAGGCATGACCACGCTGCGGGTCGCCGTGGTCGGCTCCGGGCCGGCCGGGCTGTACACGGCCGAGGCGCTGATCAAGCAGGCCACCGCGCTGCCGGAGCCGGTGGACATGCACGTGGACGTGCTGGACCGGCTGCCCACCCCGTACGGGCTGGTCCGCTACGGCGTGGCCCCCGACCACAAGTCGATCAAGTCGATCGCCGAGTACCTGCGCAAGGTGCTCGAGCACGGCGACGTCACGTTCATCGGCGGCGTGCACCTGGGCGACGACGTCACCCGCGACGACCTGCGCGGCGCCTACGACGCCGTGGTGTACGCGACCGGCGCGATGCGCGACCGGCACCTGCGGATTCCCGGCGAGGACCTGCCCGGCAGCTATGCCGCCACCGACTTCGTCAACTGGTACTGCGGCCACCCGGACGTCGATATGCAGGCGTTCACGCTGGACACCGAGTCGGTCGCGGTGATCGGGGTCGGCAACGTCGCGGTGGACGTGGCCCGCATCCTGGTCCGCGATCCGGCCGAGCTGCGCGGCACCGATGTGCCGCAGCCGGTGCTCGAGGCGCTGATGGCCAGCAAGGTCCGCGAGGTGCACATGATCGGCCGCCGCGGGCCGGCCCAGGCCAAGTTCACCACCAAGGAACTGCGCGAGCTCGGCGAGCTGGCCGGGGTGGACGTCGTGGTGCCGGCCGGCGAGGCCGACCTGGACGCCTTCGATCCCACCGGCGGCAGCGCCGAGCTGGCCACCTCGGACCGGCACGTCCGCGGCAACTACAAGGTGATCAGTGACTGGGCCGCCCGGGCGCCTGGCGGCGCGGCGCGGCGGCTGAACGTGCGGTTCTGGTTGCGCCCGACCGAGATCCAGGGCACCGAGCAGCAGGGCGGAGGCGGGCAGCGGGTCGGCGGGCTGGTGCTGGAGCGCACGAGGCTGGACGCCGACGGCGTCTTCACCGGCACCGGCGAGTTCGAGACGCTCCCGGTGGGCATGGTGCTGCGCAGCGTCGGCTACCAGAGCGTGCCGCTGGCCGGGGTGCCGTTCGACGAGAAGAACGCGGTGGTGCCCAACATCGCCGGCCGGGTGATCGGCCCGGACGGCGAGCCGCTGCCCGGCGAGTACGTGGCCGGCTGGCTCAAGCGCGGCCCGACCGGCGTGATCGGCACCAACAAGTCCGACGCGGCGCAGACCGTGCGGTCGCTGCTGGAGGACCTGGCCGGCGGCCCCGGCCCCGGCGATCCGGACCTGCCGCGGGCCGGCCTGCTGCGCTACCCGGACAGCGGCGCCGGTCGCGGGTCACCGCTGGCCGGGCTGCTGGCCGAGCGGGGAATCCGGCCGGTGGCCTACTCCGACTGGCTGCGCATCGAAGCGGCGGAGGCGGCGCTCGGCGAGTCCCTCGGCCGCGGCGGCCGGGTCAAGCTGCCCAGCGCCGGTGCCATCCAGGCCGCCTGCTGGCCCGACCTTCCACCGGGGGAGCCCAGCGAGCCGGACGAGTTCGCCACGGCCCCCACGCCGGAAGGCTGAGGCCGCCGGCTGGCCGGCCGGAACGTCGTGTCCTGGACAGGGGCGCCCGGCCTGGCTGGTCTGCGCGGTTTGGCCGCGGCGGGTGCGCCGGAACGGGCCGCGGCGGAGATGCTCTGGACCAGGGCCGACGAGCTGCCTGATCCGGCCGCGATCCTGAGCCTGCTCGACACGGTCGTGCGGCACGGCCGGCTGGACCGGGGCAAGGCCATCGCCTGGGGGTTCGTCCGGGCCATCGACTACTGGCTCTGGGGCCTGGAGAACGGGCTCACCATCGACCCGGACCGGTGCCGGCGGGTGGCGGGCGCGCTGGAGCCGCTCACCGGATGAAGGTCGGCGTCCGGTCCGTCCGCTGGGCCCTGCCGATCAGAACATCCCGGTCAGGACGGGGCCCCGGACTTCGCGTCGGGGTTCAGCTCGATGCGATGCGGGAAGCGGTGCACCTCCTGCGGCCAGCCGACCGCGACCGCGACCCGGCCGGCCCAGTATCGTGCCGCGGCATCGTCGGGCACGTCGACGACCGTGAAGCCGCCGAGGTGCTCCTTGGTCTCGGTGAACGGGCCGTCGGTGAACAGGGGCGAGCCGCTGCCCGGGTCGACGCTGCACACGACGGTCGACGCGTCCAGGCCGCCGTCGCTGAAGACGAAGACGCCGGCGGCCGTCATCTCCTCGATCAGCGCCCGGCCGGATTTGCCCCTCTCGCGTATCTCCTCCAGCGTGAGGTCGGGCACCCACTCGTCGTTGAAGGCGATCAGGTACAGCGCCATCTCAAGCTCCTCTGCTCACGGCCGCCGGCGGCTGCCACTCACCTTCTCCACGAAGGCACCCGTCCCGATTCGACACCCCCGGCCAAGATTGTTTCTGGTGTGGTTCGCGACCCACTCCGCCGTGGACAGCCTGCTCAGGCTGTCGGCGTCCCCAGGCTGTCGGCCGCCTTGACCAGCAGTTCGAGCTCGTCGGCCAGGTAACCGGCGATCACGTCGATGTCCGGGACCAGCTCCCGGCAGGCGACCAAACCGAAGTGCAGCTGCCCGAGGTAGCCAACCACCGTGATGTTGAGCCCCAGCCCGTCGGTGATCACCGAGACCGGGTAGTGCGCCAGCAGTTTCGCCCCGCCCAGGTACACCGGGATGTTCGGGCCGGGCACGTTGGAGATGACGATGTTGAACGGCGGCAGCCGGTGCAGCAGCCCGGTGGCGAACACCACCCGGGCCGCCCGGGCGGTCAGCGCCGGCGGTGCGAAGTCGCTGATCTGGTCCACCAGCCCCTGCGGGATCGCGGCCTGCTGCGCCTTGGCGGCGGTGGTGGCGGCGTGCGCGATCACCAGCCGTTCGCCCGGGTCGGCCAGGTGCGTGGGCAGCGTGGCCAGCATGGCCGACACCTTGTTGCCCGGCACCCCCTGGCTGGCCGGATCCCGCACGGACACCGGGATCATCGCGACCAGCGGAGTCTCCGGCAGCGCGTCGTGGTCGTCCAGCCAGCGGCGCAGGGCTCCCGCGCTCATGGCCATCACCACATCGTTCACCGAGAACCCGAAGGCGTTTTTGATTTTCTTAACGGTGGCCAGGTCAACGCTGCGGAAAGCGACCCGCCGGTGCGGGGTGATGGGCCGGTTGAACGGCGTGCCAGGCGCCCGGCCCGCCACGCTGGTCAGCACGCCACCGTCACCACGGCCCAGCCCGAGCAGCCCGCCGACGAGCGGGCTCAGCGCCGGGGCGACGGCCGGCAGCACCCGGACCAGCCCGCCCGCGATCCGCACCGTCTGCACCGGCCGCCAGGCCAGCCTCGTCGCGGCCAGCGCGGTCATCCGGGCCAGGCCCGGGGGCCGGTGCGGGCGGAACGGCCCGGCTGGCGGGATCTCCCGGCCCTCCGGGGTGAGGTCGAGCAGCAGGGTGAGCAGCTCCGACCCGGACACGCCGTCGATCGCCGCGTGATGGATCTTCGTGTAGACCGCGATCCGCCGTTTGGCCAGCCCGGTGATCAGGTAGATCTCCCAGAGCGGGCGGCTGCGGTCCAGCGGCCTGGCGTGCAGCCGCGCGACCTGCTCGGCGAGCTGGGCGTCCGAGCCGGGCCGCGGCAGCGCGAGTTCCCTGATGTGGTACTCGATGTCGAAGTCCGGGTCGTCGATCCAGAACGGCTGGTCCACGTCCAGCGGCATGTGCAGCAACTTGCGGCGCAGCACCGGTGGCGCGATGGGCAGCCGCTGTTCCACCAGTTCGGTCAGCCGGGCCAGGGTCAGCGGCTCGGCCAGGTCCCGTGCGTCCAGCACGGACACGCCGCCGACGTGGCCGGTGGAGTTGGCCGTCTCCAGGGCGAGGAACGCCGCGTCAAGTCCGGAAAGCTGCTGCATGCCGGTCCTCCCTCACCCGGGCCAGCCGCGCTCCCGTTGCCGGGTGCGCCGGTCGCGCCAGGTTACCTCGGGGCCGGGTAGAGGGGGCGGAGCAGCAGCGGCGGGCGGAACGGCGGCTGCTGCCCTGGCGGGGCGGCCAGCCGGTTGGCGATCAGCCACAGTGTGGCCGGATCGACGCCGAACCCCAGGTGGCTGCACCGCACCTCGACGTTCGCGTGCAGCGCGGTCTCCGCCTCGATGCAGTTCTGCCAGCACACGATGCCGTCGTTCCGGGAATACACGGCCATGGACGGCACCCCGATCGGCCGGGCCACGTCCTCCCGGGTGGGCAGCCGGCGCCGGGCATGCTCACGGCTGCGCCGCAGGTAGGCGCCGTCGGCGCGGGTATGCGCGCTCTCCGGCAGCGCGAACGGGCTGCCCAGCGTGATCACCTGGCGGGTCAGCCCGGGGTGCTCGCGGGCCAGTTCCCTGGCGTAGATGCCGCCGAGGCTCCAGCCGATGATCGATACCGCGGCGCCGGACCGGTCGGCCAGGTTCTTCAGCGCGGCCGGCAGCCCGTCCAGCACCGCGTCGGTGGGGCCACGGTTCCGGCCCAGTTCCCAGCCGTGCACGTCGTAACCCAGCCGGCGGGCGAACTGCCGCAGCGGCAGCGTGCTGGCGTCCGAGGCGAGCAGTCCGGGCAGCACCAGCACGGCGTGCCCGTCGCCCCGCGGTGCGGCCGGCAGCCACAGTGCGGCCAGCGGCAGGGAAGCCAGGTCAACCAGACCGCGGGCGGGCTCGGTCAGGTACAGGCCGAGCGGCGGGCACCCTTCCGATGCCGCGTCCGGTCCCCTGAGCAGGAACATCGCGCTCACCTCCGCCGCTGCTCCGCGTCCAAGGCAAGATCGTGTTACACGCGCATCATATGTCGCATAGCGCACAGACACTACGGTTATAGAACCATCTGCTCCCCGGCGCGCCGGCGCTCATTCCCCGGCCGTTCATCCCGCCGGCAGCGGGAAGCGGTCCAGCACGTCGGAACCGATGGACGGGAACACCGTCTCCCGCAGCAGCACGAACTCCCCGACGGTGAACTCTGCGGCCACGTCCAGCCCGGCGGCCCGCTCGAGCAGGCTGCTGCCACAGGTCTTCCTTCTCCCCAGGGGGCACGCCGAGCTCCACCGAGACGAGCCACGCCGCCATCAAAGACCTCGCGAGGGGACTGCGGTCTTCAGGGGGCGGGGGAATCGGGTGCCCGGGCAGCGTGTCGCTTCTGTTAGACAGGAGTGACTCTTATAATCGTATGCATGAGCCGGGAGGTCCAGGTTTCCGCCGGCGGCGTGTATGACCTGGGGTACCACGTGGTGTGGTGCCCGAAGTACCGCCGCCCGGTCCTGGCCGGGCTGGTGAAAGACCGCTGCGAAACGCTGATCCGGGCCAAGGCCGCCGAGCACGGATGGCGGATCGTCGCCTTGGAGATCATGCCCGACCATGTGCACCTGTTCGTGAAGGCTCACCCGAAACACTCTCCCTCATACATCGCGAACCAGTTCAAGGGCTTCACCAGCCACGCCCTGCGGGCCGAGTTCCCGCAGCTGCGGTCCCGGCTGCCCACGCTGTGGTCGAAATCGTATTTCGCGGCCACCGTGGGTGCCGTCAGCGCCGCGACGGTGCGCCGGTACATCGATACCCAGTACGAGCGGCCGTGGCGCAAGGAGCGGGCACGGTGAGACGGGCGTACAGGTTCCGCGCCTACCCAACGCGCCCGCAGGAAAGGCGGGCATCGCGGCTGCTGGCCGACCACTGCGACCTGTACAACGCTGCGCTCGAGGAGCGGCGCGAGGCGTGGAAGATGCGGCGGGCCAGCATCAGCTACAGCATGCAGTCCGCCCAGTTGCGGGACATCCGCCGGGCCGACCCGGCCGGTCAGGGCCGTCACTCGTTCACCGCGCAGCAGCAGACCCTGCGCCGCCTCAATACCGTGTTCGCGGCGTTTTACAGGCGGGCGGCGACGGGGGGCGCGGGGTACCCGCGGTTCAGGCCGTACAGCCGATTCGATCAGGTCGCGTTCGTCGCCGGGGACGGCGCCAGGTGGCAGCCCGCTGGCAGTGGCCGGTGGGCGCACGCCGCATTCCAGTCGGTGGGCGCGGTCAAGGTCCGCCAGCATCGCGCGGTGACCGGCACGGTCAAGACGTTGCAGCTCAAACGGGAGCACCGCCGCTGGTACGTCATCGTGACCGCCGATATTGAACCGGTGCCGCTGCCTGCGACGGGCCGCGAGATCGGCGTGGACGTGGGCGTGACCCGGTTCCTCACCACCTCAGACGGGCAGATCGTCGCGAATCCCCGGTTCCTGGCCACCGCGCAGGAGGCAATCGCGGACCTGCAGCGGCGCAAGGAGCGGGCGGCGCTCGGGTCGGGTAACCGCAAGCGCATCCGCCGGCGGCTGGCCCGGGAGTGGCGCAAGGTCCGCAACCAGCGCCTCGACTTCCACCACAAGACCGCCCGCATGCTGATCGATGCCTGCGACGTGATGGGGCTGGAGAAGCTGAACACGGCCGGGATGACCCGCAAGCCCGCGCCGAAGCCGGACCTGGATCGGCCAGGACAATTCCTGCCGAACCAGGCCGCCGCCAAGGCCGGCCTGAACAAGTCGATCCTCGACGCGGGCTGGGCACAGTTCGCCAGCATCCTTGCCGGGAAAGCGGAAGAAGCTGCCCGGCACGTGATTCTGGTCAACCCGGCCTACACGAGCCTGGACTGCCACGCCTGCGGTGCCCGGTGCATCCGGCCACGGCAGGACACCGTCATATGCCCGCACTGCGGGCCGTGGGACGCCGACATCAACGCGGCGCAGAACATCGCATCCAGGGCCGGGCTGGGCTCTGGTCAGGCCGATGCGGCCTGAGAAGCTGGCGGCCTCACCCGTCAGAGCAGTCACGCAGTGCAGGGCGTGCCGTGGCACCCGCAGCAGCGCGGGCTCGGCCGCTGCGATGACGTCCTGCGCCGCCTCCAGCGCGGCGGTGACCGGGGCAGGCGGGAGGATCTGCGGGTTGAAGGCCCGGCATGGCCGGTTCCAGCGCGGTTCGGTGTGCAGCTGGTTCGCTAGTACCCGGCCGGCCTGCTGGTGCTGAAGCTCTTCTGCCCGTGTGCGCACCGCTATGCGGACACCGTGGTCACGGCACCGGAAGCGGGCGCTGCCCGGCGGTCATGGCCAGCAGCACGATCGCATCGGTCCAGGCCAGCGGGGCGACCGAGGCAGGCTGTCCGGCCGGGTTCACCTGCTCGGGCAGCGAGCCGTAGGCGGTGCGGTGCCCGGCGAGCCAGCTCAGCCAGCGGGTCGCGGCCGCGCGGTCACCGGAGGCCGCGTCGTACAGCGCGAAGAAGCCGGTCTCCGGCGTCCACGCCTCGCCCGGGTCGCCGGGCCAGGCCGTGCCCGGCATGATGCCGCCGTTGGCGAGGGTGAGCCGACGTGCGGTCATCGCCACCGCCCGCCTGACGCCCGCGTTCGCGACCGCGAACGGCGGTCCGAGGAAGGTCACCGCGGCGTCCGCCCCGCTGGACGCGACCGGCGTGCGCTGGTAGCCGGTCCGGCCGAACCTGGCCTGGATGCTGTGGCCGAGCTGGGCCGCGGCGGCGGCCCAGCGCCGTGCGTCGGCGGCCTGGCCGAGCGCGGTGGCCAGGCCGGCCGCGGCGCGCAGCCCGGCCAGCAGCGGTGCCGCGGTGCCCAGCGTCACCGAAGACGAGGAGACCTTGTCCTCCCAGTAGTCCATCGACGGTGTCAGGCCGTGGTCGCTGAGCAGCGAGGTGGTGCTGCCCGCGGCGCGGCGCACGGCCGGCCATAGCCCGGCCAGCTGCCGGGTAACCGCGGCGGTGGGCCGGCCGCCGGCGCCGCGTGGCTGGCTGGCGTACCACAACCAGGCCGCCCAGGGGAACCAGCCGTCGGCGTCCAGTTCGTCCGGCCGCCCGTCCCGGACCGGGCCGTCGCCGGTCAGCTCGTACCGGGCGGCCCAGACACCCGACGGCGGCTGCACCCGGGCGATGAACCGCAGCACGGCCAGCGCCGCCGAGCCGTGCCCGGTGGCGGCCAGTGCGGCGGCCACCCAGCTCGAATCGCGCGGCCAGGCGTACTTCCAGCCGGGGTACCAGGCGGCCGCGACGGCGCCGTCCGGCCTGACGAGCAGCCTGAGGTCGAGCAGTGCGCGGACCGCGGTGGCGCGCTGGGCCGGGGTGCTGCCCGGGACCTGGCCCGCGGCCAGCCAGCGCTGCTGTCCGGCGCTGGGCGGCCGCGCCGCCACCGGGCCGTCCCGGCGGGCGGGCAGCACCGCGACCCCGCCCAGGACGCTGCCGGGGTCACCGCCCGCGCCGTGGCTGCCGGCGGTGATGCCGCCGGTCAGCAGCGGCTGCAGGTACGGCTGGCCGGCCGAGCCGCCGGCCGCCATCACGGGCAGCAGGGCCACCAGGCCGGCCGCCACCGCGGCGGCGGAATGCCGCCGTCCGCGCCGCACCGCCGTGGGTGGCGCGGGCGACCCGGGCGGCGGCATGACGCGGGCGGGCCGCGGTCGCGTGGCGAAGAGCATGGTCTGCAGAAACCTACGCCCGCGGGCCGCCTGCTGACGAGCCGGGCCGGGCCCCCGGCCGGGCGCCCCCGCCGCGCCGGCCCGGCTCGCTGGTTACCTGCTGGCCGGGTACCAGAGCCGCTCGGTGAAGGTCCGCGAGCTGTGCGCGGGCCGCTTGCCGGTGTAGATGACCGTCATCATCAGGAAGTCCCGCTGGCCGGGGTAGTGCGGGATGGCCTTGGGGCGCCAGAGCACGACGAGCACCGGGCTGGTGATGAACTTGCCCTGCGCGCAGCTGGGCGTGCAGGTGTTGAGGGTGAACTTGCCGCTGGCCGTGGCCTCGCTCGCGGTCCAGCTGGACCAGTGCAGCCGCGTCAGCCCCGCGCTCCCGTCACCGCAGGCCAGCAGGTAGGTCTTCGGCCGGACCCGCAGCTTCTGGTCGCAGGTGACGATCACGGGTGTGTTCTTCGCGGCGTGCTGCGTGCCGCCCGCGGCGGTCTGCTGGCTGTGCTGTCCCGTGGTGGCGGCGAGCGCCGGGCCGGCCGGCAGTGCGATGGCCGCGGCCGCCGCGATGGCGACCGCGATACGTGAACCCCTCATGCATCCCCCTGTTGCGTTTGCAGACACCGGTCAGTGGTGTCACCAGTTGCAAAGACGCAACTTTGTGACGGGTGGTTGGAAATCTTCGGTAACAATGCCATCTCGGTGGCCGGGTGGCGGCGGGCCGCGGGCGCGTGCCAGGCTTGCTGGGCATGGGCGAGATGATCAGTTACCAGAGCAACGGCGGGACTTCCGAGGGATACCTCGCCGCCGCGGGGCGGCCCGCCGGGGCCGCGGCGCCCGGCGTGGTGCTCATCCAGGAATGGTGGGGGCTGGTCGGCCACATCACGTCGGTGGCGGACCGGCTGGCCGCGGCCGGGTTCACCGCGCTGGCGCCCGACCTCTACCACGGCTTGCGCGCGGGCGAGCCGGACGAGGCGCAGAAGATGCTGATGGGCCTGGCCATGGACCAGGCCGCGAAGGACATCGCCGGAGCCGCCGCCTACCTGGCCACGCGGCCCGAGACCGTGGGAGCGGTGGGCACGGTCGGCTTCTGCATGGGCGGCAGCCTGGCGCTGTGGGCGGGCACGCTGTCCCCGCACATCACCGCGGCGGTGGGCTACTACCCGGCGATGCCGTGGGAGCGGATGCAGCCGTCCTGGCAGAACTACAGCGGCAAAGCCGCGCTCATCCACACCGACGAGGCCGAGGGCGGCTCCGGGGCGCCGGGCATCCAGCAGGCGGTCCAGCTGATCACCGACGCCGGCGGCGAGGCCACCGTGCACGACTACGCCGGCACCGACCACGCGTTCTTCAATGACGACCGGCCCGAGGTGTACAACGCGGCGGCCGCGGCGCTCAGCTGGGACCGCACGCTGACCTTCCTGCGTAACCGGCTCGGGCCCGCTTAGCGGCTACGCGGTGGGGCATTAACCTGACCGGTAGCCGTCTGCGGTACGGTCGTCTGCTCAGGGTGATGCGGTGCACTACCCGTTGGGGACAATGAGAGCATGAGCAACGGCAGGGTGAGCGTGGCTTCGGGGGAGGGCGCGCATGCGGTGGGCACGAATGATGTGCCACAGCGGGGGGGCGCGGGGCCGGAACTGCCCGCCGAGCGGTATCTCGACCGCGAGGAGAGCTGGCTCCTGTTCAACGAGCGGGTGCTCGAACTGGCCGAGGACCCGGCGGTGCCGCTGCTGGACCGGGTCAGGTTCACCGCGATCTTCGCGGGCAACCTGGACGAGTTCTTCATGGTGCGGGTGGCCGGGCTGGTGCGCCGGATGGCCGCAGGGCTGCCGGTGGAGGGCGTGGGCGGCCGCCGCCCGACCAGGGTGCTGGAGGGCGCGCTCGAGCAGGCGGGTGAGCTTACCGTGCGGCACGCCGCCTGTTACAGCACCATGCTGCTGCCCGCGCTGGCCGCGCAGGGCATCGAGATCCTGCGCTGGAAGGAACTGTCCGGCCAGGAGCAGGCCGGGCTGCGCGAACTGTTCCGGGAGCGCATCTACCCGGTGCTGACGCCGCTGGTGGTGGACCCCGCCCACCCGTTCCCGTACATCTCCGGGCTGTCGCTCAGCCTGGCCGTCATGGTGGCCGACCCGGAGACGGGGGAGACCATGTTCGCCAGGGTCAAGGTGCCGCCGCTGCTGCCCAGGTTCCTGACCGTCTCCGCGCAGCGGTTCGTGCCGCTCGAGGACGTGATCGCCGCCCACCTGACCGAGCTGTTCGCCGGCCTGGACGTGCTGGAGCACCACGCGTTCCGGGTCACCAGGATCCGGGACCTGGAGGTGGACGAGGACATCACCGAGGACCTGCTGCAGGCGCTGGAAAGGGAGCTGCAGCGGCACAGGTTCGAGCCGGCCGTCCGGCTCGAGGTGGAAGAGTCCATGTCCAGCGACGTGCTGGAGCGGCTGGTCACCGAGCTGCGCATCGACCGGCGCGCGGTGTACCGGCTGCCTGGGCCGCTGGATCTGTCCGGGCTGTCGGCGATCGCCGACCTCGACCTGCGGGATCTGAAGTACCCGGCGTTCTTCCCCGCCGAGCAGGCGGTGCCGCTGGACACGGACATCTTCACCGTGCTGGCCGAACGGGACCGGCTGGTGCACCACCCCTACGACTCGTTCACCACCAGCGTGGAGCGGCTGATCGTCGAGGCGGCCGCCGATCCGGGTGTGCTGGCCATCAAGCAGACCCTGTACCGGACCAGCGGCGAGTCGCCGATCGTGGACGCGCTGATCGACGCGGCCGAGGCGGGCAAGCAGGTCGTCGTGGTGGTCGAGATCAAGGCCAGGTTCGACGAGCGCGCCAACATCGCCTGGGCGCGAAAGCTGGAGGAGGCCGGCTGTCACGTCGTGTACGGGTTCGTCGGCCTGAAGACGCACGCCAAGGTGGCTCTGGTGGTGCGGGAGGAGCCGGACGGCTCGCTGCGCCGCTACTGTCACATCGGCACCGGCAACTACCACCCGACCACGGCCCGGCTGTATGAGGACTTCGGGCTGCTCACCGCCGACCCCGCGGTGGGTGAGGACGTCACCGACCTGTTCAACAACCTCACCGGGTACAGCCGGAACAAGTCCTACCGGCGGCTGCTGCTGGCCCCGCAGGCGCTGCGGGCCGGGCTGGTGGACCGGATCGACCGGCAGGCGGAGCGGGCCAGGGCCGGGCTGCCGTCACTGATCCAGATGAAATGCAACGCGCTGACCGACGAGGCCGTGATGGATGCGCTTTACCGTGCCTCTCAGGCCGGGGTGCCGGTCGATCTGTGGATCCGCGGCATCTGCTCGCTGCGCCCCGGGGTGCCCGGGCTGTCGGAGAGCGTCCGGGTGCGCAGCGTGCTGGGCCGGTTCCTCGAGCATTCCCGGATCTACGCGTTCGGGCCGGTGCCCACGAATGGGGACGGCGACCCGGACGGCGGGGAGAAGGCCAACGGGGAGAAAGCCGGCAGGAAGACCGCGCGCGCCCAGACGGTCAATGCGGACACGGTCAGTGCGGAGACGGTCAGTGCGGAGACGGTCAATGCGGAGGCAGCCAACGGGAAGACGGCCGCCGAGCTCGCGCCGCCGCCGGGGCAGCACGGGCTGCGTGAGCTCTGGCTGGGCAGCTCGGATCTCATGCACCGCAACCTGGACCGGCGGGTTGAGCTGCTGGTCCGGGTGGGGGACCGGGGGCATGCGACGACGCTGAGCGAGCTTTTCGCGACTGCCATGGACGAGGGCACCGCGTCCTGGTGGCTGGGCGCCGACGGCGGCTGGACCCGGCACCATCTGGACTCATCCGGGGCGCCACTGCTTGACCTGCAGGCCTTCCTGGCCGGGATCGGCCGGGCCAGAGCTGAGGCGGACGGCCGGGAGGACGGCCCGGCACGGCCCGCCGCCAGCAGACGACGCAGACCTCGCTCGGCGACCGGGGCGACGGGCCGCGCGTGAGCGGCCGTGCCTCCCGGACGCGGCTGCGGGCGGGAGGTCAGATCCGTGCCGCGGGCGCGCTGCTCTACACCCGCCGGGGGGACACGCTCGCGGTGGCGGTCATCCACCGCCCCCGGCACGACGACTGTACCTTCCCCAAGGGAAAACTCGAGCCGGGTGAGCACGTGCTGGCCGCCGCCGTCCGCGAGGTGACAGAGGAAACCGGCATCAGGCCGGTGCTGGGGCAGCCGCTCGCCACCGTGCGCTACCTGGTGGACGCCAGGCCTAAGCGGGTCGACTACTGGGCCGCGCACGTGGCCGAGCCCGCCAGCGGCCGGTTCGTGCCCAACGACGAGGTGGACCAGCTGGACTGGCTGGCCGTGCCCGAGGCCGCGACCCGGCTCAGCTACGCCCACGATGTCCAGCTGCTCGACCGGCTGGTGGCGGTGGCCACCGCGGACACCGTGCCATGCGTCCTGCTGCGGCACGCCTCGGCCGGGCACAAGGGCGACTGGCCCGGTGATGACCTGCTGCGCCCGCTGGATGACCGGGGCATGGTGGACGCGCAGACGCTGGCCAGGCTGCTGGCCTGCTACGCGCCGGTCCGCGTGATCAGCTCGGCCGCGGAACGGTGCCTGGGCACGGTGCGCCCGTACGCGGAGCGGATCGGGGCCGCGATCGAGGCCGAGCCCGCGTTCACCGTGCGGCCTGCGGCACACGGGGACCGGGCCGAGGCCGCCCGGCGGCGGATGGCCGGCCTGCTGGCCTACCCCGCGCCCATAGTGATCTGCGCGCACCGGGAGAACATGCCGGTGCTGCTCACCCAGGCGCGCGCCGTACTGGGCAAGACCGCACCCGATGACACCGGGCTGGACGACAGCGTGCCGGACAACTCGGTGCCGGATGACCCAGTGCCGGATGACCCCGGGCCGGATGACCCAGTGCCGGATGACCCCGGGCCGGATGACCCAGTGCCGGATGACCCCGGGCCGGACGGCTCCGCACCGGACGCGGCCGGCAAGGACCTGCCCAAGGGCGGGTTCTGGGTCCTGCACGTGGCCGGGCACCGGCTCGCCGCGGTCGAGCGGCACGACCTGCGCGAGACACGCTCACCCTGACGGCAGCACCGGGGCGCCGAAGTCCAGCATGGCCGGCAGCGCGCCCTCGAAGGCGAGCAGCCAGCGCTTGAGCTCGGGGCCGCAGCCGCCGCTGAACCCGCCCAAGCCGTCGGCCGCGACGACCCGGTGGCACGGCACGATCAGCGGGATCGGGTTCGAGCCCATGATCGTGCCGATGGCCCGGGCGCCGATGCTGGGCCGGCCGTCCCGCTGCGCGAGCCGGCCAGCCAGGTCCCCGTAGCTGACAGTCTCGCCGTACCGCACGGACTCGGCCAGCAGGGCCAGCACCGCGAGCTGTGCCCCGGAGCACTTCCCCCAGTCCAGCGGCAGGTCGAAGGCCCTGCGGGTGCCCCGGAAGTAGCCGGCCACCTGGTCCCGCGCCGCCGCCAGCAATCCGCCCGCCGGGTCCGCGGGACCGGCCGCGCTGGCCGCGTTACCCGTGGCGCTGGCCGCATGGCCCGCTGCACCGGCCGGGGCCGGGCCGAACCGGGTTTCCGCGACGCCCAGGTCGCTGCAGCCCACCGAAACCGGGCCGAACGGGGCCTCGACCGTGGCCCAGCGCAAAGAGGTCATCCCGCCATTGTGCCCCGCGGGTCTGACAAAGCAGCGGGGCCAGCGGACCGCGGGCGGATCGCTCCACCGGGCCGCTGGCCCGGCCGTCGTGGTCCGGCCGCGGAGCCCCCGCGGGGGGCCAGAAACTGTCGGTACCCGGTGATAGATATCGGTTGAGTGGCTACCCGTGGACAGGAGGGCGCCATGGCCGCCGAATCCCTCGCCGACTCCATCGAAACCGAACTCGTCCGGCTCTGTGAGATGCTCACCGAGCCGGGGCAGCGCGAATGCCTGCGCTGCTATCTGATCCGCATGCTCAACGAGTTCGGCTGCGACAATACGCACCGCTGGACGCGGCGCTGGCGGGACGCGCGGGCGCCACGGGCCCGTGCCCTGGTGGAGCGGCTGCAGCGGCGCGGTGCCTGCTGCTGCGACTGTGAGGTGATCTTCAACGTGTTCACCGACTACCCGCAGGCCGGCCGTCTGCTGCCGTGCGCGGGGGTGTCCAGGGCCGGCTCCACGCAGCCCTGCAACCTGGGCTAAGCCGCCAGGCCTGGGCTAAGCCGCCCGGCCTGGGCTAAGCCGCCCGGCCTGGGCTAGGCCGCCGCGCGGCGGCGGTGCAGCACGTGCCAGCCGATCACCGCGGCGACGGCCACGGCCACGGCGATCAGCACGTACAGCAGGTACCGGGTCACGTCGTGGTAGATGGCGGCGATGTGGTCGCCGGCCAGGTAGCCCGCGCTGACCCAGACGGCGACCCACAGCACGCCCCCCATCCCATTGAAGAGCAGGAAGCGCTGCCACGGCATCTCGGTGATGCCTGCGATGATGCCGTTGGCCTGGCGTAGCCCCTCCAGGAACCGGGCGAACGTGATGACGAAGGCGCCGCGGCTGGTGAAGAACGCCTCGGCCTTGTCCAGCCGGCCGGGCGTGAGGAAGACGTAGCGGCCGTAGCGCAGCGCCAGCGCCCGGCCGCCGAAACGGCCGATGGCCCAGCCCGCGCAGGCGCCGGCCACCGAGGCGGCGACCGCCACCACACCCAGTGCGACGACGTTCAGTTGCCCGGTGCCCGCATAGATCGCCCCGGCGATCAGCATCGTCTCGCCCGGCACGATCGGCGCTCCCAGGTTTTCCAGGAAGAGCAGCGCCGCCACAGCCAGGTACCCGTAGTGATCCAGCAGCGGGGCCAGGCTGGCGAACACCCCAGGGAGCGGATGTGCGGTCAGGGTTCGTCCTTCTCGTCGAGCCTGGCCAGGGCGCCGGCGATGGCCGTGGCGGTCAGCTCGACCTGCCAGGGCCGCGCGCCGTACCGGGTCAGCTCGCCTTCGACGCTGCCGGTGGACGCGGGGTCAGGCGGGGTCCAGGACAGCCGGCGCACGGCGTCGGGATGGAGCAGGTTCTCGGTGGGCAGGCTGTGCTCGTCGGCGAGCGCCGCCACGGCCGCCCGGACCGCCGCGAGCCGGCGGGCCGCGGCCGGGTCGCGTTCGGCCCAGCGGTGTGTGGGCGGTGGGCCGTCCGCAGCCGGCCCGGACGGTGCGGGCAGGTCCGATTCGGCCTTCGACCGGGCCCGGTTCACCGCGGCCACCCAGTTACGGATGTGCCGCCGTGCGCCGCGGCCGGTGAAGCCGGGGATGGCGGTGAGTTCCGCACCACCGGCCGGCCGTGTCGACGACAGCGCCCTGGCCGCCTCGACGATCGCCGCATCCGGCAGCACCCGGCCGGGGGAGAGATCCCGCCGCCGGGCGATGGCGTCGCGTTCCAGCCACAGCTCACGGACCACCGCCAGGCCGCGGCGGGTCCGCACCCGGTGGATGCCGGAGGTGCGCCGCCATGGGTCCGCGCGCGGCTCGGGCGGCTTGGCCCCGAGCACGGCCGCGAACTCCTGGCGGGCCCATTCCGTCTTGCCCTGCTCTTCGAGCAGCCCGGCCAGCGCGTCTCGCAGATCGACCAGGACCTCTACGTCCAGCGCGGCGTAGCGCAGCCATTCGTCGGGCAGCGGGCGGGTGGACCAGTCCTCCGCGCCGTGTCCCTTGGCCAGCCGCAGGCCGAGCACCTCTTCCACCTCGGCGGCCAGGCCCACCCGCGCGAACCCGAGCAGCCGCCCGGCCAGTTCGGTATCGAACAGCCGCCGTGGCCGGTAGCTCAGCTCGGTCAGGCAGGGCAGATCCTGGCCCGCCGCGTGCAGCACCGCCTCGGCGGGCGCGAGCGCCTCGTCCAGGGCGGACAGATCCGGGCAGCCGGTCGGGTCGATGAGCACCGTGCCGGATCCCGCGCGGCGGAACTGGACGAGAAAGGCCCGCTGGCCGTATCGGAACCCGGAGGCGCGTTCGGCGTCCACCGCCACCGGCCCGTTGCCGCGGGCCAGCGCGTCGATGGCCGCGGCGAGGCCGTCCGCGGTCGCCACCACGGCGGGCAGCCCATCACTGGGCTCAAGCAGCGGAGTGACGCCGTCCGGCAGGTCACCGCCCTCGGTCACGGGCGCCGCGCTCTCGGTCACGGGCGCCGCCTGCGCTGCGCTATCACGTTCACCCCGGCGGGTGCCGGCGGCAGCCCGGCCGCCGTGCACAGCGCGTCACACCAGGCCGCGACGTGGCCCGCCAGCGCCGGCGGGCCGGCCGCACCCGGCTCAGCCACCGGCGACCAGGAGGCCCGGATCTCCAGCCCGGTGGCCGGAGGCTCGTCCTGCTTCCCGCCGTAGCCCTCGGTGACCACCCGGGTGACCGTGCCACTGGGCGCCGCGTACCCCGCCGACCTGGTGTCGAGCGCCTCGGTCAGCCAGGACCAGCTCACCCGGCCGGCCAGCGGGTCGGCGGCGATCTCCGGTTCCACGTCGGCACGGATGTAGGCGATCACCCGGAACTGGCCACCCCAGCCTGACTGGCCTTCCGGGTCATACAGCAGCACGAGCCTTCCCCATCCGACGTCCGCCTGCTCCCCGGGGCCTGGCGCGCGGACCGTGGCCGCGATGGCGGCCGCGGCCGGGGCGAGCCTCTTCGGCGCAGGCACGTCCTCGAAGACTACCTGCGGGCGGCGGGCCCGCTCGGCGTCGCGGCCGGCCAGCATCCCGGCGACTGCGGCGGCGAAGACGTCATCGCCGGCCGGGTTGCCCGTTCCTTCCTGGCCGGCCGCCCTCATGTGCCGAGCGTACGCGGCTGCCGCCTGCTTCTCACGCCACCCGGCCTGCCCACAGCACAGGCGCGTCGGCCATCACACCCGGGATGACGGTGAGCAGCGCCGCCCCGCATCCGGTGCACACCCACTCCAGGCAGTCACCACACGGGACGTCGGGGCAGCTGCCCTGGCCGTGGTGCGGCTGGTCGAACACCTGGTTCCCGCCGCATGTGCGGCAGTAGCGGGTCATCAGGCCCATCTCCGGCGGCCTCCTGTCTGGCGTGCTGGTCACGATGGTGGCACGGTTTGCCGGCCGGCCGTTGGATCTGCGTCGGTGTGTCACGACCGCGCCGCGTCACCGGCCCGGCACATAGGGGCTTATGCGCGGGCCGGGTGGTGGCTTGTGAGACGATCTCTGATGTGACGCCGGTTGAGGGTGATTCGCCCTTCTTGCTGGCCTGCAGGCGCAAACCAGTTCCTTACACGCCGGTCTGGTACATGCGGCAGGCCGGCCGTTCGCTGCCCGAGTACCGCATCGCCCGTTCCGGGATGGGCATGCTCGAGGCCTGCAGCCAGCCCGATCTCATCACCGAGATCACCCTGCAGCCGCTGCGCAGGTACAACATAGACGCCGCGATCCTGTTCAGCGATATCGTCGTGCCGCTGCGGGCCATCGGGGTCAGCCTCGACATCAGCCCCGGCATCGGGCCGGTGGTGGAGCATCCCATCCGCGGCCTGCGCGACCTGGAACGGCTGCGCCCGCTCGAGCCGGCCGACGTCCCGTTCATCTCCGCGGCGGTGCGGAGCCTGCTCGGCGAGCTTCGCGGGCGGCCGCTGATCGGCTTCGCCGGCGGCCCGTTCACCCTGGCGTCCTATCTGGTGGAGGGCGGCCCGTCGAAGACCCACGACCGGACCAAGGCACTGATGTACGGCGACCCGGGGCTGTGGCACGCGCTGCTCGGCCGGCTCGCCGCCATCACCCGGGCTTTCCTGCACATCCAGGTGGAGGCGGGCGTGTCCGCGGTGCAGCTGTTCGACTCCTGGGTCGGCGCGCTCAGCCCCGAGGACTACCGGCGGTCGGTGCTGCCGCACACCAGGGAGATCTTCGACTCGCTAGCGGTGACCGGGGTGCCGCGCATCCACTTCGGCGTCGGCACCGGCGAACTGCTCGGGCTGATGGGTGAGGCGGGCGCCGACGTCGTCGGGGTGGACTGGCGGATTCCGCTGGACGAGGCGGTGCGCCGGGTGGAGCCGGGCAAGGCGCTGCAGGGCAACCTCGACCCCGCCGTCCTGCTGGCCCCGTGGGACGTGATCGAGGCGCGGGCCAAGGACGTGGTCGGCCGGGGCCGCGCCGCCGAAGGGCACGTGTTCAACCTCGGCCACGGGGTGCTCCCGGAGACCAACCCCGACGTGCTGGCCAGGCTCACTGACCTGGTTCACGAGGTGTCCTCCCGGGACGGCTGACCCACCGGCGGCCGCGCAGCAGGCGGTAGCCGAGATAGCCGGCCAGCGCGCAGGCGGCGCCGATCGGCAGCACCGCGCCGAGCACGGTGAGCACCTCGGCCAGCACCGCCACCAGGGCCTTCCAGCCGGCCGTGATCCCGCCGACGAACCCGCCCGCCGCCTTGGCCCGGTGCCGGGTGTGCTGGACGGGGGGTGGCTTGGGCCCGGTCAGCGTCAGCGACACGGTGGCGTAGGCCGTCTCGTGACCGAGCGCGCGCTGCTGGGCCTGCATGGCCTCCAGTGCGGACTCCTGGCTGCCGATCTGGCGCTGGACGGTGAGCAGCGAACCGATCGAGCCCGCCCGGGACAGGAACGTGCGCAACTGCGAGATCGCCGCCCGGTCCGAGGCCGCCCGGCTGGCCGTGTCCGCGACCTGCGCGGTGACGTCGTCGGCCCGCTGCCGCAGTGACGTCTGGGTGCCGAGCCCGGCTAGCTGGCGCAGCGTGGCCTGGTAGCCGGGCACCGGGATCTTGAGCTGGATGGCCGCCGACGAGCTGCCGTCCCGCGTCGTGCGGAACGCCGCGTCCTCCGCCGACACGTACCCGCCGGCCCGGCCGGCCAGCTCGGCCGTCCGCGCGGACGCCTGGCGGACGTCGCTGACCCGCACGGTCATACTCGCCGTGTACACCACGTCCGCCCCGGCGGCCAGCATCCGGCCCACCGTGCCCGTGCTGTTCGTGCCCGTGCCGGCGCCCGTACTGCCAGCGCCCGTACTGCCGGCGCTCCCCGGGCCGGGCTGGCTGTGCGGGCCGGTGGCCCCGCCCTGGGCCCCCCGGGACAGCGTGCCGGGGGCGGCGGCCGCGCCGCCTGCCGAGCCCGATGACGTGCCGGAACCGCCGCCGCACCCCGATAGCAGCGCCACGATGGCCACGATGAGCAGCCCGGCGGCCGCTGATGGCCTCACGCAGTTCATGCGGATGCGACGCCACCTCGCCGCGGCCGGTTCCGCCGGGCGGGTAACGATCAGGCCACGGCCTGTTATGGGACCAAGGTCGGCGCGCCGGTGACTTTTGTCCGTACGACTTGCGCCGCCGGGGGTATATAAACGAACAGAGGGCCCGTGCATGCCGGGCGCTGCGGCCAGAGCGGAGCTGTGGTGCCCTGGACCCGCCATGCTGGCACCGGGCAGGGAGGGTCGGCGGTGGCTGAGCGGAGGCCAGATAGTCCCCGCAGGGACAGGCACGTGCCTCAGGTCGACATCAGCCAGCCGCACTGGGCCCGGGTGTATGACTACTGGCTCGGCGGGAAGGACAACTTCGCCGCCGACCGGGAAGCCGCGCAGCAGGTCATCGAGGCGATGCCGGGCATCATCCCCGGCGTCCGGGCGCAGCGGGCGTTCCTGCGCCGCGCGGTTCGCTACCTGGCCGCCGAGGCCGGCATCAGGCAGTTCCTGGACATCGGCACCGGGCTGCCCGCCGCGGGCAACACCCACGAGGTGGCGCAGCGCATCGCGCCGGAGTCCCGCATCGTGTACGTGGACAGCGACCCGATGGTGCTCGCCCACGCCCGTGCCCTGCTCACCAGCTCCAAGCAGGGAGCCTGCGCGTACATGCATGCCGACCTGCGCGAGGCCAAGGACATCCTGGCCGAGGCGGAGCGGACACTGGACTTCAGCCAGCCGGTCGCGGTGGTGCTGCTCGGGGTCATGCAGTTCATCCCGGACGCCGACCACCCGGCCGGACTGGTCGAGACGCTGAAGACGGCGGTTTCGCCGGGCAGCCACCTGGTGCTCGGCCAGCCGGCCAGCGACGTCGACCCGGTCCGGATGGCGGACGCGGTGACGCGGTTGACCAAGCTCACTCCCGAGCCGGTCACCATGCGGACGCGCGCGGAGATCCTCGGCTTCTTCGACGACCTGGAGATGGTCGGGCCCGGCCTGGTCCAGCTCCCGGCCTGGCGCCCGGATCCGGCGGCCCCGCCGGTCAAGGGGCCGGTGCCGTTCTGGTGCGGCGTGGGCCGCAAAGCCTGACCCTCAGGGCACGGGCCAGCACAGCCCGCCGGCCAGCACTGCCCGCCGGCCAGCGCGGCCGGCCCGGCTGGCAGACTTGAACGGTGAGCGAACCTGGCGTGCCGCCGCGGGTGGCTGTGGTGGGCGGCGGCATCGCCGGGCTGGCGGCCGCGTTCTTCCTGCGCGGCGCCGGGGCGTCGGTCACCGTGTTCGAGGGCTCGCCCCGGCTGGGCGGCAAGCTCGCGGTCTCCGACGTGGCCGGCGTGGCCACCGACGAAGGCGCCGAGGCCCTGCTGACCCGGCGTCCGGAGGGCACCGGTCTCATCGACGCCGTGGGGCTGGGCGGCGAGCTTGTGCCGGCCGGCACCACCGCGGCCCGGATCTGGAGCCGAGGCACGTTCCACCCGCTGCCCGGCCGCCAGTTCATGGGAGTGCCTGCCGATTTCGGCGCGCTGGCCGCCTCCGGCCTGCTGTCCCCGGACGGGCTGGCCAGGGCCAGGCTTGACGCCGAGCTGCCCGCGACCCCGCTGGACACCGACGTGCCGGTAGCCGCGCACGTGACGGCCAGGTTCGGCCAGGAGGTCGTGGACCGGCTGGTGGATCCGCTGCTCGGCGGGGTGTACGCGGGCCGCAGCGAGGAGCTCTCGTTCGAGGCGACGATGCCCGCGCTGGCCGCCGCCGCCCGGCAGCGCAGCTCGCTGGCGGCTGCCGCGGGCACCCTGATGCCGCCACCATCGTCAACCCCGCCGCCATCGTCAACGCAGGCGCCATCGCCGGCCGGCGCGGACGCGCCGCGGCCGCCGGTGTTCGCCAGCCTGGCGGGCGGGCTCGGCACGCTGCCCGCCGCGGTGGCCGCCGCGTCCGGCGCGACCATGCGGACCCGCACCATGGTCCGCGCCCTGTCCCGCACGCCCGGCGGCTGGCGGCTGGTCATCGGGTCGGCCAGCGCACCGGAGACGGCCGAGGCGGACGCGGTCATCCTGGCCGTCCCGGCCACCCCGGCCGGCCGGCTGCTGGCGGGCGTGGCCCGCGGCGCTGCCGCTGCGCTCGGCGAGTTCCGATACGCCAGCATGGCCATCGTCGCCCTGGCCTACCCGCGCCAGGCGTTCCCCACGCCGCCGGCCGGTAGCGGTTACCTGGTGCCCGCGGTGGACGGGCGGGCGGTCAAGGGCGTCACGTTCAGCACCGTCAAATGGCCGCACCTGTCGCCGGACGGCGGCCCGCACGTGGTGCGGTGCTCGATCGGCCGGATCGGCGAGGACGCGACCCTGCAGCGCGACGACGCCGAGCTGGCCGAGCTGGCCGCCGCCGAGCTGGCCGCCGCGACCGGCCTCACCGGCCGACCGCTGGAAGCCAGGGTGTCCAGGTGGGGCGGCGCGCTGCCGCAGTATACGGTCGGGCACGCCGGCCGGGTGTCCAGGATCAGGGCCGCGGTCGCGGCCGAGCCCGGGCTGGCCGTCTGCGGCGCCGCGTACGACGGCGTCGGCGTGCCGGCCTGCATCGCCACCGCCCGCGCCGCAGCCACCCAGGTGCTGAGCTACCTGAACGGTGGCCGACAATAGGGGAATGACTGGGGAGAAGCCGAAGGCGCGCGACCTGAACGAGCTGATCCGCTACACCATGTGGTCGGTCTTCCGGGTGCAGAGCCCCGGCGCGCTGGAGGCGGCGGGGGCCGAGTCCCGCGGCGGCCGGGACGGGCTGGCCGACGAGGTGAGCGAGCTGTGCCAGCAGGCGTCCGGCAAGGGCGTGGTCACCCGGGGCTGCTACGACGTGCAGGGACTGCGGGCCGACGCCGACTACATGTTCTGGTGGGTCGCGCCCTCCTCCGACGACCTGCAGGAGATGTACGCCAGGTTCCGCCGGACCGGCCTGGGCCGGGCCAGCGAGCCGGTGTGGTCGGTGATGGCGCTGCACCGGCCGGCCGAGTTCAACAAGAGCCACGTCCCGGCGTTTCTCGCCGACGAGGAGCCGCGGGCCTACGTGAGCGTGTACCCGTTCGTCCGGTCCTACGAGTGGTACCTGCTCGACGACGCCGAGCGGCGGTCGATGCTGGCCGAGCACGGCATCATGGCCAGGGAGTACCCAGACGTGCGGGCCAACACGGTGTCCTGCTTCGCGCTGAACGACTACGAGTGGATCCTCGCGTTCGAGGCCGACGAACTGCACCGGATCGTGGACCTGATGCGCCACCTGCGGGGCGCCGAGGCCAGGCGGCACACCCGGGCCGAGATCCCGTTCTACACCGGCCACCGCAAGCCGGTGCACGAGCTGCTCGCCGCCCTGCCTTAACCCGACAACAACCCGGCGACACCGCCCCGACCGGCCTGCCCGGAGCTGCCACATGCCACGGATCCTGTTCGGAGTGCCGCGGTTCAGCGCGGAGCTGTCCTGGACCGACCTCGCGCCCGAGCTGCCCGGCTGGGAGATCCTGGTCAGTCCCCGCGGCCGGGTGGCCGACCACCTGGACGGCGTGGACGTGGTCTGCCCGTGGGGGTCGCCGATGGACGCGGCCACCCTGCGGGCCGGCACGTTCGGGCTGGTGCAGCAGTTCGGGGTGGGCCTGGAGCGGGTGGACGTGGCCGCCGCCACCGAGCTGGGTGTGTACGTGGCCAGGATCCCCGGCGACGCCGGCGGCAACGCGGACAGCGTCGCCGAGATCGCCCTGCTGCACGTGCTGGCGCTGGCCCGGCGCCTCGACGAGCTCACCGCGGCGCTGCGGGCACGGCGGTGGGAGGCCAGGCCGCCCGGCAGCTCACTGCTCGGCCAGACGGTCCTGATCGTCGGGCTCGGCTCGATCGGCGACGCGCTGGCCGCCCGGCTGGCCGGGTTCGGCGTCCGGCTGACCGGCCTGCGGGCCCATCCCGGGCGCGGCGGCCCGCCAGGCGTGGCCGAGGTCGCGGGCCCGGACGGGCTGCCCAGGCTGCTCGGCCAGGCGGACGTCGTGGTGTGCTGCGCCATGCTGGACGAGAGCACCGCCGGCATGTTCGGCGCCGGGCAGTTCGCGGCGATGAAACCGGGCGCGCTGTTCGTCAACGTCGCCCGGGGCGGCCTGGTGGACGAGGCCGCCCTGCTCGCCGCGCTGGACGCCGGGCAGCTGGGCGGGGCCGGCCTGGACGTTTTCGGCAAAGAGCCGGCCGACCCCGATTCGCCGCTGCTGCGTCACCCGAGGGTGTTCGCGACGCCGCACGCCGGCGGGCTGACCAGGACCATGTTCACCAGGTCGGGCCGGGTGTTCGCGCAGAACCTGGAGCGCTGGGCGGCGGGCGAGCCGCCCAGGTGGGCGGTGAACTCGCCGGGGTTCCGCCGCGGCCGGGTCACAGGCCCGGCAGGTTGACGACGATCGCCTCCTGGGTGGAGCGGGCCACCACCAGCACCGCCTCGGTGTCGGCGGACGGGTTCTCCTCCCGGTGCGGCACGTGCGGCGGCACCCAGACGAAGTCGCCGGGCCCGGTCCGCAGCCGCACCACCTCGCCCGAGTCAGGGTCGCGGAAGGCGAACGCGGGCGTCCCGGACACTACGTAGATGCCGGTCTCGGACTCGCCGTGGTGATGGTCGCCGGACGCGCCGCGCGGCGCCATCACCGTGCGGCCCATCCACAGCTGGCCCGCGCCGGTCATCCCCCCGGAGATCGCCGCGGCGCGCCGCATGCCGCTGGTCTGCGCGGTATCGCCGGACAGATCGTCCGCGGCGATCACCTGGAGCCTGGCGCTCATGACTGAGCAGGTTCCAGGGACAGCGAAACAGAGTTGATGCACCAGCGCTGATCGGTGGGTACCTGGTAGCCCTCACCCTCGAACACGTGCCCGAGGTGGGAGTCGCAGGCCGCACAGCGGACCTCGGTGCGGGCCATGCCCAGCGAGCGGTCCCTGATGAGCACCACCGCGTCGTCCTCGGTCGGCTGGTAGAAGCTCGGCCAGCCGCAGTGCGACTCGAACTTCGCGTCGCTGCGGAACAGTTCCGCCCCGCACGCCCGGCACCGGTAGACCCCGGTGGTCTTGGTGTCGGTGTACTCGCCGGTCCACGGCGCCTCGGTGCCCGCCTGGCGCAGCACCCGGTACTCATCGCGGGACAGCCGCTCGCGCCACTCCGCGTCGGTCCTGGTGACCTTGTTCATTGTCGTGTCACTACCTTTCTTCCGGTAGTGATAGCGAGCCCGGCGGCCGGCTTGTTCCCGTCAAAGCAGCACCTCATGCACCGGCTCCGGCCCGGGTCCCGGGCGCAGGTCTACCCGGTCCAGGTGGCCGGCCGCGCGCAGATCCGCGGCCGCCAGGGACAGCTGGTCAAGCTGGCCGGCCGGCCCGGTCACGGTGAGCGCCCGGGCCGGGGTGCGCAGCGGCACCTGGGCCTGCGTCTTGGCCTTGCGCACCGCGGCGATGGCCGCCACCGCCGTGGCCAGCACGCCAGGGTCGCCCGGCAGCGCCAGCAGCGGCCCGGCGTCCGGCCACGCCGCCCGGTGCACCGACCCGGGCTGCCACGCCGACCACGCCTCCTCGGTGACGAACGGCAGGAACGGCGCGAACAGCCGCAGCAGCACCGACAGCGCCAGCCGCAGCGCCGCCCCGGCCGACGCGGCGGGCTGCCGCCCGGCCTCGCCGTAGGCCCGCGCCTTGACCAGTTCGAGGTAGTCGTCGCAGAACGTCCAGAAGAACTCCTCGGTCCGCTCCAGCGCGCGGGAGTGGTCGTAGTCGCTGAACGCCCGCGTGCTGCCGCTGACCACCTCGCCCAGCATCCGCAGCATGGCCAGATCCAGCGGTTCGGTGACGTCGGGATAATCATCCTTGACGGCGGTGCCTGGCCCCGTGGCGGTCGGCCCGGCCTGGTCGTTCCCGGCCGCCAGGCCGAGCACGAACCGGCTCGCGTTGAGGATCTTGATGGCCAGCCGCCTGCCGATCCTGATCTGGCCCGGGTCGTAGGTCACGTCGACGCCGAGACGGCTGCTGGCCGCCCAGTACCTGACCGCGTCCGCGCCGAACTCCTCCAGCACCGCCGCCGGGGTGACCACGTTGCCCTTGGACTTGGACATCTTCTTGCGGTCCGGGTCCACGATCCAGCCGGAGATGGCCGCGTGCCGCCACGGCAGCACACCGTGCCCGGTGTGCGACCGCAGCACCGTGTAGAACAGCCAGGTGCGGATGATCTCGTGCGCCTGCGGCCGCAGATCCATCGGGAACACCCGGCCGAACAGGTCGTCGTCGATGCTCCACCGGCCGGCGATCTGCGGGCTGAGCGAGGACGTCGCCCAGGTGTCCATCACGTCGGGGTCGGCGGCGAACCCGCCCGGCCGGCCGCGCTGGCTCTCCGTGTAGCCGGGTGGCGGCTGCGCGGCCGGGTCCACCGGGAGCGCGCCGTCGTCCGGGGTGATCGGCTCGGCGTAGCGCGGCTCGCCGTCGCCGTCCAGCGGGTACCAGACCGGGATCGCCGTGCCGAAGAACCGCTGCCTGCTGACCAGCCAGTCCCCGGTCAGCCCGTCCACCCAGTGCTGGTAGCGGGTCTGCATGAACGGCGGATGCCAGTCCAGTTCGGCGCCGCGCTCAGCCATCGCCCGCCGGATCGCCGGGTCGCGGCCGCCGCTGCGCAGGAACCACTGCCGGGTGGTGATGATCTCCAGCGGCCGGTCGCCCTTCTCGTAGAACTTCACCGGGTGGGTGACCGGTTCGGGCTCGCCGAGCAGGCTGCCGTCCTCGCGCAGCAGTTCGGCGGCCTGTTTGCGGGCGGCGGCCGGGGTGAGCCCGGCCAGCCGCTGGTAGGCGGCCCGCCCGCGTGCGCTGGTGATCTCCGGCGACGGCTCGGGCAGCAGCCGGCCGTCCGCGCCGATCACCGGCCGGGTGGGCAGCCCCAGGTCGCGCCACCAGACGATGTCGGTGGTGTCGCCGAACGTGCACACCATGACGATGCCGGTGCCCTTGCCCAGGTCGGCCAGCCGGTGCGCCAGCACCGGCACGTCCACGCCGAACAGCGGCGTGCGCACGGTACTGCCGACCAGCGCCGCGTGCCGCTGGTCCGACGGGTGCACGACCAGCGCCACGCAGGCGGGCAGCAGTTCGGGGCGGGTGGTGGCCACCACCACCCGCCCATCCCGGCCGGCACCGTGCTGGCCGGTACCGTGCTGGCCGGTACTGTGCTGGCCGGTGAAGGCGATCCGGTGCCAGGCGCCGCTGACCTCCCGGTCCTCCAGGTCGGCCTGGGCCACCGCGGTCCGGTACGTCACGTCCCACAGCGTCGGCCCCTCGGACAGGTAGGCCTCGCCGCGGGCCAGGTTGCGCAGGAACGCGCGCTGCGAGATCGCCCGGGCGTCGTCGCCGATCGTCCGGTATTTGGTCGACCAGTCCACGGACAGCCCGATCCGCCGCCAGACGTCCTCGAACACCCGCTCGTCCAGTTCGGTGAGCCGTTCGCACAGCTCGATGAAGTTGCGCCGGGAGATCGGCGTCTGCCCGCCGCCCCTGGCGTTCTCCGGCGGGGCGAACTGCGGGTCGTAGGGCAGCGTGGGGTCGCAGCGGACGCCGAAGTAGTTCTGCACCCGGCGTTCGGTGGGCAGCCCGTTGTCATCCCAGCCGACCGGGTAGAACACGGCCTTGCCGCGCATCCGCCAGAACCTGGCCACCAGGTCGGTGTGGGTGTAGGAGCAGACGTGCCCGATGTGCAGCGAACCGCTGACGGTTATCGGGGGAGAATCGATCGCGTAGACGCCGCCGCGTGAGGTGGTCCGGTCAAACTTGTACTACGGACCGCTCGTCCCAGCAGCGCGACCACTTGTCTTCGAGGCCGTCTAGAGCGGCCTTAGCGCTGGAAGTCATGCCTCATGCTAGCGCGGCCGCGTCATTCCTGGCGCCGCAATTTCCGGCCGGCCTCCCATCGGCCGGTGCGTCAGCCGCCGGCCCCGTGCGCTCAGCAGGTCCGCGGCCGCCGCGATGGGCGGCTTGGGATCGCCGCGGGCAGCCCGGTGGGAGACAACGTTTTCGCCCCGGTAGGTGGAGTGTTGGTGACGGACCGTGGCGTACCAGGACTGTCGGAGCCGGATGGGATACTAGAGGACATGGAGCAGGACACGTGCGGACCGCTCGTCGGCCGCGTCACGGAGCTTGCCCGGCTGCTTTCCCTGCTCGACGCCACCGGCGCGGGGGAAGCCGCGGTCGCGCTGGTCAGCGGGGACGCGGGGGTCGGCAAGACGCGCCTGGTGACCGAGCTGGTGACACGCGCGCAGCAGCGCGGGTTCACCGTGCTTTCCGGGCGCTGCGCCGAGCTGGGCGACAGCGTGCCCTATCTTCCGCTGGCCGACGCGCTGCGCAGCGTGTCCGGCGACGCGGCGGCCACGGTGGCCGGGCTGGTCGCCGACCGGCCGGTGCTCGGCCGGCTGCTGCCCGACCACGGGCCCGGCATCGCCGAGCGCGGCGACGGCCGTGAGCTGGCCCGCCAGCAGCTCTTCGGGGCGGTGCTGGGGCTGCTCAGCGAGCTGGCCGAGGCCAGCCCGGTGCTGCTCGTGCTGGAGGACCTGCACTGGGCCGACCGGTCGACCCGCGACCTGGTGACGTTCCTGTCCCGGGTGCTGCACCGCGAGCGGGTGGCCGTGCTGGGCACCTACCGGACCGATGACCTGCACCGGCGGCACCCGCTCCGCCCGGTGGTCGCCGAGCTGCTCAGGCTGCCCAACGTCACCCCGATCGGCCTCGGGCCGCTGGACGCGGCCGCGCTGGCCGAGCACCTCAGCGCGCTCACCGGGCTGAGCAAGCGGCGCCCGCTCGGGGCGTCCGAGCTGATCACGATCCTGAACCGGGCCGAGGGCAACGCCTACTACGCCGAGGAGCTGCTCGCCGCCTCGGGCGGCGACGAGGAGCTGCCAGCCGGCCTGGCGGCCGTGCTGATGACCCGGGTGGAACGGCTCTCGCCGCCCGCCCAGCAGGCACTGCGCGCCGCGGCGGTGGCCGGCCGCCGGGTGGACGACGAGCTGGTCATGGCCGCATCGGGGCTGTCCGCCCCGGAGTACGAGGAAGGGATCAGGGAGGCGGTGGCCAACCAGCTGCTCGCCCCGGACGGGCAGCAGGGCTACACGTTCCGGCATGCGCTGCTGCGCGAGGCCATCTACGCCGACCTGCTGCCCGGTGAGCGGACCCGGCTGCACGCGACGCTGGCCGGCCTGCTGGCCGACGAGGACCGGCAGGACCGGGTGCCAGGGTCCGCGGCCGAGCTGGCCCACCACTGCCTGGCCAGCCACGACATCGGCGGTGCGTTCGCCGCCTCGGTCCGCGCCGGGCGGGAGGCGGAGCGGCTGGCCGCCCCGGCCGAGGCGCACCGGCACTACGACCAGGCGCTGGCGCTGTGGGAGCGGGTCGACGAGCCGGAGAAGCTGGCCGGGCTGGGCCGGGTCAGGCTCGCGCTGCGGTCCGCGTCCAACGCCGCGGCCAGCGGCGACATCGCGCGTGCCGTGCACCAGCTGCGGCGGGTGAGCCAGGTGATCGGCGGCAGCGAAGAGCCCAGCCTGGTGTGCCGGGTCCGGGAGCGGCTGGCCTACTACTACCTGGCGCTGGATCAGGTCCCGGAATCCGCCCAGGCAGCGCACAGCGCGATCGACGCGATGCCGGCCGAGCCGCCGACCTCGGAACGGGCGCGGGCCATGGCCACCTACGCCAACGTGCTGCTCGCCACCGACGACGACAAGGCCCGCGAGCAGGCGGAGTGCGCGCGCACGGTGGCCAGGGAGGCCGGCGCGCCCTGGGTGGAAGCCGACGCGCTGGTGACGCTGGGCCAGGTCAGCGAGCGGAGCGGGCACATCGAGGAGATGTTCGGGCAGTTCGCGGCCGCCTACCAGCAGGCCGCCCAGGCCAAGGTGCTCGGCGTGGAGCTGCGGGCCGCCTTCCACCTGTCCAGGGCGCGGCTGGAGCGGGGCGACCTGACCGAGGCGGCGACGATCGCCCACCAGGGCTTCAGCCGGGCGGAGAAGGCCGGGCTGGCCCGCGCGCCGTACGGCACCGACCTGCAGTACCAGCACTACCTGGCGCACTACGGGGACGGCGACTGGAACCACGCGCAGGAACTGGCCGACGGGTTCAGCGTGCGGGTGACCACCACCGCGGAGGCCGAGCTGTCGGCGATGGCGCTGTTCATCGACGTGGCCCGGGGGCACGACGCGGCCATCGCCGAGCGGCTGCGGTGGCTGGAGCCGCTGTGGCCGTCCGCCCCGTTCGCCGAGTACACCGCGCGTGGCCTGCTCGCCGAGCACGCGCTGTGGCGCGGCGACTCCGACACCGCCCTGGCCGAGATCGGCGCGGCCATCGAGGCCGAGGCGGACGAGTCCAAGGACTACGGGCCGCCGGTGATCAGGCTGGCCGCGATCGGGCTGTGCGCACGGGCCGACCGGGCCAGCCGGGCCCGCGTCGCCGCGGACCGGGCGGCCGAGCAGGCCGAGGTCGACGCGGCCAGCGAGCTGATCGAGGCGGCCAGGACCGGGGCCGCGCACCGGCGCAGGCCCAAGGCGGTGCTCGGCCTGGAGGGCCGCGCCTGGCTGGCCCGCGCCGAAGCGGAGTGGCACCGGGTGACCGGCGACGGTACCCCGGAGACCTGGGAGAACGTCCTGGTCGCCTTCGACTACGGGTTCGCCTACGAGGCGGCCAGGGCCCGCTGGCGGCTGGCCGAGGCGCTGGCCGAGGCCGGGCGGCGCGAGGACGCGCAGCGGGAGTGGCAGAAGGCGGCTGACGTCGCCAGTCAGCTCGGCGCGGCCCCGTTGCGTGCCGCGCTTGACGACCTGGCCCGCCGGGCCCGGCTGGGGCACCGGGCCGCCGACGACGGGGACGGCGCCCAGCCCGGCAGGCTGGCCGGGCTGACCAGCCGCGAGCGTGAGGTGCTGCGGCTGATCCTGGCCGGCCGCAGCAACCGGGAGATCGGGGCGGCACTGTTCATCGCACCCAAGACGGCCAGCGTGCACGTGTCGAACATCCTGGCCAAGCTGGGTGCGGCCAGCCGCACCGAAGCGGCCGCGATCGCGCACGACGAGGGGCTGACCGCCAGCACCGCCGGCCGTTAGGCCGCGCCCGCTGGATCCCGGTGGACGTAGACGGCGGACCGGCGCGCCCGGATGCTGCCGCGGAAGGAGGAGCATTGCCTGCGACGATGCGGGTGATCCGGCAGGAGACCTTCGGCGGGCCGGAAGTGATGCGGCTGGCCGAGGCCGCGCGGCCGGAGCCGATGGGGACAGAGGTGCTGGTCCGGGTGCGGGCCGCCGGGGTCAATCCCGTCGACTGGGTGACGCGGGCGGGCGGCGGCTATCTGGCGTCGTTCCCGCTGACCGTGGGCTGGGACGTCAGCGGTGTGGTGGCGGAAACCGGGGTTGGCGTCACCCGGTTCGCCCCCGGGGACGAGGTGTTCGGCATGCCCTGGTTCCCCCGGCAGGCCGCCGCGTACGCGGAGTACGTAACGGCGCCATCGCGCCAGCTATCCAGGAAGCCGCCGGGCCTGAGTCACGAGGAGGCGGCCGGCCTGCCGCTGGCCGGGCTCACCGCCTGGCAGGTCCTCGGCGACACCGCGCGCGTCAGGCCCGGGCAGCGCGTCCTCATCACCGGCGCGGCCGGCGGCGTGGGGCACCTGGCGGTGCAGATCGCCAAGGCCAGGGGCGCATACGTGATCGGCACCGCCAGCGCGGCCAAGCATGACTTCGTCCGCGCGCTGGGCGCCGACGAGGTCATCGACTACACGAAGGCCGACCCGGCCGGCGCCGTCAGCGGCCTTGACGTGGTGTTCGACCCGGTAGGCGGCGCGGACGTGCGCAGCTGGCTGCCCGCGATCAAGCCGGGCGGCATGCTGCTCCCGTTCCATGCCGACGATGCGGAACTGGCCGCTGCCGCTGCCGGGCGCCGGGTGCGGGCCGTTCTCGTCCTGGTCGAGCCGGACGGTCACGCCCTGGATGCGCTGGCCGGGCTGGTCAAGGCCGGCCAGCTGCGGGTGGAAATCGACACGGTCCTGCCACTGGCCGAGGCCGCGAAGGCCCACGAGATCGGGGAGCGCGGACGGACCCGGGGCAAGATCGTGCTCGCGGTCTGAAGCAGGCACTAAGGCTTGAGGGCGTCCAGGATCTCGCCCGCCCGCTGCACCGCGGCGGCCGGGTCGGCGGTGGGCGAGCCGATCTGCGGGTCCCAGTTGAGGTCGTAGAAGACCTCGGTGACGCCCTGGCCCGCCAGCCACCGGGTGTCCTCGCGGATCCGCTCGTAGGAACCGGACAGCAGCAGCCGGCTGCCGTCCCGCCCGGTCACCTCCTGGCCGGCCCGCACCACGCCGCGGCAGATGATCCGCACCGCGTCCGGGTCCCGCCCGGCCTCCCGGGCAGCGGAGCGGACCACGCCGATGCCCTCGCTGATCCGGGACAGGTCGGTCCGGCTCGAGGTCACCCAGCCCGCGGAGATCCGGCCGGCCCGTTCCAGTGCGGGGCGGGCGGTCCCGCCGAGCAGCACCGGCGGCCCGGGCCGCTGCACGGGCTTCGGCTCGACGCGGCTGGCCGGCACCGAGTAGAACTCGCCGCTGAAGCTGGACACCCCGTCCGCCCACAGCGCGTGCAGCGCGGCGAGGTATTCCTCCGCGCGGGCGCCGCGGCGCGCCATCGGCGTCCCCGTGGCCTCGAACTCCTCGGCCATCCAGCCGTTGCCGAGGCCCAGGTCGAGCCGCCCGCCGGACAGGATGTCCAGCGTGACGGCCTGCTTGGCCAGCACGGTGGGGGACAGGAACGGCAGGTTCAGTACCGCGATGCCCAGCCTGATCCGCGACGTGCAGGCGGCCACATAGCCGTGCGCCGCGACCGGATCCAGCACGCTGTGATACACCGGCTCCAGGGGTGAGTCCACCGGGACCAGCAGCCGCTGGAACGTCCACAGCGAGTCGTAGCCGGCCTGCTCGGCCCTGGAAGCGAAGGCAGCCAGGTTCTCCGGAGTCGCCCAGGTGCCGGAAACCGGTGCGCCAAATCCGATCTTCATGCTGGACAGCCTAGTGATCGTCGTTGAACGGAAAGCAGGTAGCCGATGGAATCGAGTGCCCGGGTATGGATCGCCGCGCTGCGTGGTTCGCAGCAGCGGCTGGCGGCGCTGGTGGGCACGCTGAGCCCCGAGCAGCTGCGCGGGCGGTCTTACTGCACCGAATGGAGCGTCGCCCAGGTGCTGTCCCACCTCGGCAGCCAGGCGGAGATCGCCCAGACCAGCCTGGCCGCGACGCTGTCCGGCGGCGAGCCGCTGGGCATGCCGGACTTCCAGCGGATCTGGGCGGTGTGGGACGCCAGGGATCCCGATGAGCAGGCGGCCAGGGCGCTGGCCGAGGACGCCCGGCAGGTGGCCAGCCTTGACCAGCTCAGCGACGAGCAGCTGGACGGCATCCGCGCCCAGATGTTCGGCATGGAGTTCGACGCGGCCGGCCTGGTGGCGCTGCGCCTGGGTGAGCACGCCGTGCATTCCTGGGACGTCGCGGTCAGCTTCGACCCGGCGGCGACCGTCGCCGCCGACTGTGTGGCGCTGCTGGTGGACCGGATCCCGATGGTCGCCGGGCGGGCCGGGAAGTTCACCGGGGAACGCGCCGCGGTGCGCATCCACACCACCGGTCCGGACCGCGAATTCCTGCTCGAGGTGGCCGACCCGGTGTCGCTGACCGCGGTCGCGCCCGGCCAGGATGACCAGGCATCCGCTGGCCAGACGGCGCGCATCGAGATGCCCGCGGAGGCGCTGCTGCGCCTGGTGTACGGCCGGCTCGGCCCGGACCCCACCCCGCCGGTGCGGGTGATCTCCGGGCAGATCAGCCTGGACCTGCTGCGCCGCACATTCCCCGGTTTCTGAGCCAGGCACGGAATATCCGCCTGCCGCGTTGTTGTCGACGTACTGAGGGCTGCCCGGCCGTCCCGTGCAGGACGCGCAAACCGGCAGCACCATGCGGCGGAACCGGGGGCTGCCGTGTGGCGAGGGCCCGCCCACCGTGCGGGGCATGGACAGGGCACACGGTGAAGGGAAGTAATGAGCGACCGGCGTTTCGACATGTCCGGCCAGCAGATCACAGCCAGCGTCCTGGCGGCGGTCACCGGTGCCGTCCTGGCGTCCTATCTCGGGGTGGCGGGGACGATCATCGGCACCGCGGTGATGAGCGTGGCCGGCACCGCGGGCACCGCGGTCTACAAGCACTATCTCGGCCGTACCGCGGGACACCTGAAGGAGACGGCGAAGGTCGCCGCGGCGCACCGGGCGGCCGAATGGATGACGGCCGGCACGCGCACCGCGGTGATGCCGGGCCAGGCCGCCGGGGGCAAGAACGACACCGAGCCCGCTGGCACAGAGGGCCCAGGTCCTCCCGGGGACGGCGGCGCCGATCCGGCCGGGGAGGCCGGCCGGGATGACAGCGCCGCGGCCACCTCCGCGGGCTGGCTGGCGAGGTGGCGGGCCGCGGTGCTCGGCTGGCCGATGTGGCTGCGGCTGGCGGCGGCCAGCGCGGTGGTCTTCGTCGGCGTGATCGGCGCCGTCAGCGTGGTCGAGGTGGCCGCGGGCAAGCCGCTGCAGACCGTCGTCTGGAACCACAAGGCGTCCGGCACCACCGTGGGCAACCTGGTCGGCAGCCAGCCCGCGAAGACCAAGAGCCCGGCCAGGCGGCACGCCAAGCCGTCCGGCACGGCATCGTCTTCACCGCCCCCGGCCAGCAGACGGACCGGCTCGGCCAGCCCTTCAGTCAGCCCCTCATCCAGCTCGCCGTCGCCATCACCGTCACCGTCGACGAGCACGAGCTCACCGCCGGCCTCGTCGTCACCCAGCCCATCCACGGCCCGTTCGGGGACGGCGAAGGCCGCCACCGGCTGACCGCCCGTTCGGCCGGCCGACGGGATCTCGTTGCCTGACGCTCAGCGCCGGTAAAGACTGCCGGTGTACCGTCTGGGACCCGGCCCGTCCCGGGTCCTGGAGCAGCCTGCCGTCAGGAGGTAACAGTGGACACCGGCCACACCGACACCGGCCCCAGCGGATCTGACCCCAGTGGGCCTGACCCCAGCGATGCTGGCCAGGATCCGAGCCGGCGCGTATTCGTGCTCGGCGGGGCGGCGCTGGGTGCCGCGGGGGTCATGGCCGGGCGGGGCGGCCGGCCGACCGGCAGGCAGGCCGGGCTGATCGAGGCCGCGGCCGGGGTGCAGCCCACCAGCAAGCCGACGCTGAGCGACATCGAGCACGTGGTCATCCTGATGCAGGAGAACCGCTCCTTCGACCACTACTTCGGCACTCTGTCCGGGGTACGCGGGTTCTCCGACCCGGATGTGCTGACCCAGACCGTCGGCGGCAAGAAGTACCCGGTCTGGGACCAGTTCGGCTACAAGCCCGGCACCGGCGTGGACGCGGCGGCCTACATGCAGCCGTTCCACCTGCTCAGCGACCCGCCGCTGAAGGATGGCGAGACCACCAACGACATCACGCACTCCTGGGGGCCGCAGCACCAGAGCTGGAACAACGGCGCCATGGACAGCTTCATGACCGCGCACCTGGCCGCCGACGGGGACAGCAACGGCCCGGTGACCATGGGCTACTTCACCAAGTCCGAGCTGGCCTTCTACTACGCGCTGGCCGACGCGTTCACCATCTGCGACGGCTACCACTGCTCGGTGCTCGGCCCCACCGACCCGAACCGGCTCATGTCGCTGTCGGCCTCCATCGACCCGAACGGCACCGGCGGTGGTCCGGTGGTGGAGACATTCAGCGACCCGATCGCCGAATACAACACGCTGAGCTGGGAGACCATGCCCGAGGCGCTGCTGAAGGCCGGGGTGAGCTGGAAGGTCTACAACGATCCGCTGGGCCTGATCGGGCTCAGCCCGCTGCCGTTCTTCAAGGCCTACAACGACCCGCTGTCGGTCACCGGCCTCGAACTGATCGCCAAGGCGCTCACCCCCAGCTACCCGGGGGATTTCGCCGCCGACGTGGCCGCGGGCAGCCTGCCCTCGGTGTCCTGGATCATCCCGCCGCTGGCCGAGTGCGAGCACCCGGCGGCGCCGCCCGAGTTCGGTGAGTACCTGGTCCAGCAGGTACTCAGCACCCTGGTCGCCAACCCGGACGTGTGGGCCAAGACCGTGCTGTTCGTCGTCTACGACGAGAACGGCGGCTTCTTCGACCACGTGCCGCCGGTCACGGCGCCGGCCGGCACCGCGGACGAGTACCTGACCGTGAGCCCGCTGCCGTCGGCGGCGTCCGGCATCGCCGGGCCGGTCGGCCTCGGGTTCCGCACGCCGTGCCTGGTCATCTCGCCGTTCAGCCGCGGCGGCTATCTGTGCTCCGACACGTTCGACCACACCTCGCTGCTGCGGTTCATCGAGACCAGGTTCGGCGTCACCGTGCCCAACCTGTCGGCCTGGCGGCGCGGCGTCACCGGCGACATGACCACGGCCCTGGACCTGGTCAACCCGCCGAGGACCGGTGTGCCATCGCTGCCTGAGACCTCGCTGTACGGCGACCTGAAGATCGTGGAGCAGGCGGTGCTCAACGCGCTGGCCGGGACCGAGGACGTCGGCATCCCCTACCCGCTCCCGGACAAGAACTCCATGCCGTCCCAGATGACGGCCCCGAAGCGCCCGCCCGTGCCCTCCTGACCGCTGCCCGCTGACCGGCCCAGCCGTTACGGCGGCTCAGTCGTTACGGTGGCGCAGCGTGTCAAGCCGCTCCTGGTACTCCTGCGTGCTGATCTCGCCGCGGGCGTACCGCTCGGCCAGGATGTCCTCGGGGCTGCCGGCCGGCGGACGCCACCTGCGCCAGCGGCGGACGGCGAAGACGGCGAGGGCGGCGATCCCGCCCCAGATGATGAGCATCCAGCAGACCCAGGCCAACGCCCACCACCCGGTCCAGTGACCGCCGTGGCTGCTCCACCACATACGCCGCCTCCCTCCTGTCCTCAGGCCACCCAGCCGGGCCGGGCCAGGCCCGACTCGTAGGCGAACACCACAAGCTGGGCCCGGTCCCGCGCACCTAGCTTGATCATGATCCGGCTGACGTGGGTCTTGGCGGTGGCCGGGCTCACCACCAGCCGCTGCGCGATCTCGTCGTTGGAAAGCCCCAGCGCGACCAGGCCCATAACCTCACGCTCGCGTTCGGTGAGGTCGTCGATGCCCGGCAGCGCCAGCGGCTCCTTGGCCCGCCGGGCGAACTCTTCGATCAGCCGCCGGGTCACCCCCGGCGAGAGCAGCGACTCGCCCGCGGCCACCACCCGGATGGCCTTGATGAGGTCGGCCGGCTCGGTGTCCTTGACCAGGAACCCGCTGGCGCCCAGCCGGATCGCCTCGAAGATGTACTCGTTGGTCTCGAACGTGGTGAGGATGACGACCCGGACGTCGGCCAGCGCCGGGTCGCTGAGGATGCGCCGGCTCGCCTCCAGGCCGTCGAGCCCCGGCATCCTGATGTCCATCAGCACCACGTCGGGCCGTTGCGACCTGGCCAGGCTGACCGCCTGCTCGCCGTCGGCCGCCTCGCCGACCACTTCGACGCCGTCTTCCGCGCCGAGCAGCGCACGGAAACCAGCACGGACCAGCATCTGATCGTCGGCGACCAGGATACGGATCATGACTTCCCTTCCGGAGCCAGGTCAGCGGCCGGTTCGAGGGGCAGCCGGGCCACCACCTGGAAGCCGCCGCCCGGCCGGGCGCCAGCCGACAGGTCGCCACCAGCCGCGGCGGCCCGCTCCCGCATCCCGGCCAGCCCCCGGCCGTCGCTGCCCGGCCGGGCGGCCGGCTGCGGGCCGCGGCCGTCGTCGGCCACCCGCACGGTCAGATCCCGGTCACCATACTCGAGGCGGACCGTGACGGTGGCCGGCCCGGCATGCCGCCGGGCGTTGGTCAGCGACTCCTGAACGATGCGGAACGCGGTCAGCCCCAGCCCGGCCGGCACCGGCCGCGGCTGGCCGGCCACCTCCATCCCGGCCTCGAGCCCGGCCGTTGATGACGCCGCCACCAGGGCCTCCAGGTCAGCCAGGCCGCGCGCGGGCCGCCGCGGCGCCCCGCTGTCCGCCGCCCCGCGCACCGTGCCGATCACCAGCCGCAACTCGTCCAGGGTGTCCTTGCTCACCTGCTTGATCGCGGTCAGCGCGGCGGCCGCCTGCTCGGGCTGGCGCTCCAGCAGGTGCAGCCCCACACCGGCCTGCACGCTGATCAGCGAGATGTTGTGGCCGATCAGGTCGTGCAGTTCGCGCGCGATGTGCAGCCGCTCCTCGCTGACCTGCCTGCGGCCTTCCTCGTCTCTGGTGCGCTCGGCCTCGATCGCCCGCTGCCGAAGCGAATCGAGGTAGGCCCGGCGCAGCCGGACCACCTCACCGGCGCCCAGCACGATCAGCAGCCAGACCACCGCCCAGGCGAGCGTGCTGCCGCTGATCGGGTAGCCGGTCAGCCAGGACAGCCACAGGTTCGCCGACAGCACCGCCGCGCCCAGCCACGCGGCCAGCCGGTGACCGGAGGTGACGGCGGTGAAGAACGCGACATACAGGCCGAGGAAGGCCATCTCGCCCGGGTAGCCGAGCAGGTAGTACAGCATCACCGCGGTCACGTTGAGCACCAGCACCTGAACCGGGCGCTGCCGCCTGGCCACCAGCGCCAGCGCGCTCACCACGAGCAGCGCGACACCGAACCCGTCCAGCGGCCGGTGCGCAGGCGGGGCGAAATGCCCTGCGTAACCGGCCAGCGGGGCACTGATCTCCACGGTGCCGACCACGGCCACGATCGCGACGTCCAGCACCCAGGGGCTGGGCGGCCGCAGCCAGCGGGCCAGCCCCGGTGCCCACGGCACCGGCGGCCGGTGCGCGGGCCGCGACGTCTGCATGGCAGCCAGAATATGCGGCTAACCGTCGTTGACCTGGGCCGCGGGACGGCGGGAAGGAAAGATACGGCCGGGGGAGTAGCGTGACAGGCGGCCGGTGCACCCAGGGCGGTACCCGGCCGGTCTCCCGTGCCGTGACCCACCTTCCGCGAAGGAGCCGCGCGTGCTGGTCGCCGGAGTGGACAGCTCAACCCAGTCGGCCAAGGTGGTGCTGTGCGACGCCGCCGACGGCACGGTGGTCGGCACCGGGTCCGCGGCACACCCCGGCGGCACCGAATGCGACCCGCGGGCCTGGTGGGACGCGCTGCTCAAGGCCGGCGACGGGCTGCTCGACCGGGCCGGCGCGATCGGCGTCGCCGCCCAGCAGCACGGCATGATCGCGCTCGGCGAGGCCGGCGAGGTGCTGCGGCCCGCCCTGCTGTGGAACGACATGCGCTCCGCGCCCCAGGCCCGTGAGCTGATCGCCGAACTCGGCGGCCCGCAGGAGTGGGCCAGCCGCACCGGCAGCGTGCCCACCGCCTCGTTCACCGTGACCAAGCTCCGCTGGCTGGCCGAGCGGGAGCCGGGCAACGCCGGGCGGACCAGCACCGTCGCGCTGCCGCACGACTGGCTGACCTGGCGGCTGGCCGGGTCGCCGGCGGCCGGCCCGGTCACCGACCGGGGCGACGCGTCGGGCACCGGGTACTTCTCCACGGCCACCGGCAGCTGGCTGCCCGGCCTGGCCAGGACGGCACTCGGTCACGAGGTGGGCCTGCCGCGGCTGGCCGCCCCCGCCGAGGTGGCCGGGCACACTCCCGCCGGGGTGCCGCTGTCCGCGGGCACCGGTGACAACATGGGCGCCGCGCTCGGGCTCGGCGTGCACGAAGGCGACATGGTCATCTCCATCGGCACCTCTGGCACCGCCTACGCCGTGTCACCGCGGCCGGCCAGCGACCCGACCGGTGCGGTGGCCGGGTTCGCCGACGCGACCGGCCGGTTCCTGCCGATCGCGGTCACCGTGAACGCGGCCCGGGTGCTGGACGTGACCGCGGGCCTGCTCGGCGTGGACACCGGCACGCTCTCCTGCCTCGCGCTGGCCGCCCGGCCGGGCGCGGACGGGCTGACCCTGCTGCCCTACCTGGACGGCGAGCGCACCCCGAACCGCCCGGACGCCAGCGGCGTGCTGAGCGGCCTCACCAGCACCAACGGCACCCGGGAGAACCTGGCCAGGGCGGCGGTGGAAGCCGTGCTCTGCTCGCTGGCCGACGCCATGGATCACGTGGCCGCGGTCGCCGGCCGGCCGCGCCGGGTGCTGCTCATCGGCGGCGGCGCCCGCTCGGCCGCGGTCCGCGCGCTGGCTCCGGGGATCTTCGGCACCGAGGTGGTGGTGCCGGAAGCGGCCGAATACGTGGCGGTCGGCGCGGCCCGGCAGGCGGCGTGGGCGCTGGCCGGGACGGCCGGGCCACCGCCGTGGCCGGCCCCGCCGTCGGCCAGTTACCGCGCCTGCCCGGTGCCGCAGGTGCGGGCGGCCTACGCGGCGCTGCGGGAGGCGACCGCGCCATGACCGGGAGCGCTATGACCGGAACCGGCCCCGTTCTGGCGGCGCTGCGCCAGGCGCTGCCCGCTGACCGGGTGATCGGCGACCCCGACGTGCTCGCCGCCGTTTCCCACGACGAGGCCGAGTGGGCGCCGGCCGGCCAGGCCGCGGCCGCGGTGCGGGCGCGGTCCGAGGGCGAGGTGCAGCAGGTGGTCCGCGCCTGCGCGGGCCTTGGTGTGCCGGTCGTGCCGCGCGGCGCCGGCACCGGGTTGTCCGGCGGCGCCAACGCGGTCGCCGGATGCGTGGTCCTCGACCTGTCCCAGATGAACCGGATCCTCGACATCGACCCGGACAACCTGGTGGCCGTGGTGCAGCCAGGCGCGGTCAACAACGACGTCAAGGCCGCGGTCGCCGAGCATGGCCTGTGGTACCCGCCCGATCCGGCCAGCGCACCCTGGTCCACCATCGGCGGCAACGCCGCCACCAACGCCGGCGGGCTGTGCTGCCTGAAGTACGGCGTCACCCGCGACTACGTCCTCGGGCTGCGCGCGGTGGTCGGCGGCCCGGCCGGCTACGGCGAGGCCGTGCGGCTCGGCCGGCGCACCACCAAGGGTGTCACCGGGCTCGACCTGACCGGCCTGTTCGTCGGGTCCGAAGGCACGCTGGGGGTGCTGACCGAGGTGACACTGCGGCTGCGGCCGGCGCCGTCCGGCACGCCGCGGACCGTGGTGGGCGCCTTCCCCGACCTGATCTCGGCCGGCCAGGCGGTGGCCGAGATCACCCGCCGCGGGCTGACCCCGGCCGTGCTCGAACTGCTCGACCGGGCCTGCCTGGAGGCGGTCGAGGAATGGAAGCACCTCGGCCTCGAGGCCGACGCGGCGGCCCTGCTGCTGGCCCGGGTGGACACGCCCGGGGACGCCGGGGCGGACGAGGCGGCGGCCGTCGCGGTCGCCATGACCCGGACCGGGGCGCTGTGGGCCGAGCGGTCCACCGACGATGCCGAGGCTGAGGCGCTGTTCGACGCGCGGCGGCTGGCCTACCCGGCGCTGGAACGGCTCGGCCCGGTGCTCACCGAGGACGTCTGCGTTCCGCGCTCCGCTGTCCCGGCGATGCTGGCGCAGATCACCGAGATCGCGGCGCGGCACGGCGTGACGGTAGCCACGATCGCGCACGCCGGCGACGGGAACCTGCACCCGCTGCTCATCACCCCGCCCGGCGACGACGCGGCGCGCGCCGCCGCGCAGGCCGCGTTCGAGGAGTTCCTCGACGCGGCGATCGCGCTGGGCGGCACGGTCACCGGCGAGCACGGCGTCGGCATACTGAAGCGGGACGGCATGCGCCGGGAACTCGACCCGGGGTCGATCGCGCTGCAGTCCGCGGTGCGCCGGGCACTCGACCCGTTGCAGATCTTCAACCCGGGCAAGGGCTGAGCTGGCATTTCCGGCGGGCAACGGACGCTGGCATTTCCGGCGAAGAGTGGGAAGATGGGCTCTAGCGACGGGGCAAACGGCGGCCGTGCTCCCTGCGGGCACCCGGAGTGGCCACCTGAGGGGGCGCGATGACCATCTCGGCTAATGGGCCGATGGCCGGAACCGACGGGCCGAACGGCGGCCTCGGGCTGACCGACACGGGATCTTTCTACTACCGGGAAATAGAGCCAGCCCAGGAGGAGAGAATCCACCAGGCCGGCCGGACTTTCGGCACCCTCACCGGCGGTGCGCCGTGTCTTTTGCTAATGGGCCAGCTTATCGGGGTGGGAGACCCGGAGAAGGCCACCGAGCGCCGGGTGCAGCGGGCATGCCGGAGGCGCTTCGGATTTCCGGCGCAGGACCCGGAACAAAAGGTCGAGCTCATCAATGTCATCCTCGACTCGACCGGCGGCCCGCTGGACAGCGCCTACCGGACGGCCCTGTACCTGTCCAGGTACGCCAGGAACCTGCACGTCTACGTCCCGCGCCGGGCCAAGAGCGCCAGCACCCTGATCGCGGTCGGTGCGAATAAGATCATCATGTCGCCGTTCGGCGAACTGGGCCCGCTGGATACCCAGATCCGGGACCCGCGAAATCCCACCGACTACATATCGGCGCTGGACTGCTACCAGAGCGTTGATTATGTACGGGAATTCGGGTTCTCCACGCTCTCCCAGGCGCTCAAGCAACTGGCCGCGGTGACCCAGGGCAAACTGCTGCTCAGCGACTCCCTCAACGCGTCAGCCCAGTTCGCGATAGGCAGCATCACGCCGATGCTCTCGCAGACCAGGTCGCTTGACTTCGGCGCTTGGGGACGCAGTCTCAAGATGGGCGAGCGGTATGCCCAGATACTCATCGCCCGGGCCGCGGCGATGGAACTCGGCCGGGCGGAGAAGATCGCCGCCCGGCTGGTCTACGGTTACACGCACCACATGTTCCCGATCGACATAATCGAGGCCAGGGACATGGGCCTGAACCCGGAGCAGATGACCGAGGACGTGTACGAAAGCGCGATCACGGTCGTGGAGGCGTGCCGGGAAAACCAGGTGTGTGTCGAGTTCATCGACCGTCCCGTGGGAGCGGACGCCGGGCGAGCACAGCCCGGCGAAGCGACGGCCGAAGGAGCCACCCCGCGGAACGGGGAGCAGGCCGCCGGGGTGACCCAGGCAGCCGCCGCCCCGCCAGATGATTGAGGGGGACGCTGATGTCCAGGGTGATGTGCCTGGAACTTGGGTGTCACGAGACTATGGAAATCCCTGAGGACACGCTCGCCGCGACCCGCCCGGAAAGCCTGCCGCCGGAAGAACTGCAATCGCCGGGCCGCGAGTACGAGGTCATCTGCCCACGCGGGCACCTCAACGTTTACCTGCTGTCCGGCTGACGCCGCCCGCGGTCTCAGTTCCGCTGCAGCACCCGCGCCGCGGCGGCGAACACGGTGGCGGTGAGCAGCAGCCCGAGCGCCACCAGGAACGCCGCGGCCACCTCGCCTGGCCCGCTGGACTGCCAGGCCTGCCGGTCCTGCAGCCCGCTCGTCGGCAGCAGCAGGTCGAGGGTGTAGCTCACCGAGTTGTTGAGTGTGAAGCTGGCCCCCGGCCGGTGCGCGCCGACGATCGAATAGGGCCGGAAAGCGCCGACGTAGCGGAACAGCAGCATCCCGGCGACGAACAGCACGCCCAGCCACAGCAGCGCGCGCCACGGCACGTAGCCGTAGCCGATCGCGCCGTCCTGCACAAAGTTCCACACCTTGCTGTACCACCGGCGCCAGCTCGTCGCCCGATCGCGCTGCCGGTACTTGGCGAGCTGGATGGCCCGCGCGGCATGATCGTCCCCGACCCGGCGGTAGGCCGCGGCGAGCTGATCGTAGGGCTGCGGCAGATAGCCGTCATGCGCGCCGCTGGACCGGCGCCGGCTCGCCGCCATGGCGCGCCGCAGCCACTGCTTCCTGATGTTCAGCTGCTCCCGGTAATCCGGCTTTTTCCCGTTCTTCAGCACGGCCGGGGTCATCTGGATCGCGCCGTACTCGAACTCGTCCAGGATGATGTTGCCACGTGGCCAGCCCGGCGACGGGCCGTCCCGGAAGAAGTCGCACCTGGCCTTGGTGAAGTCGAGGAACCCGGTGGGTTCGCCGCCGGCGATCGTGAGCGTGGCGAACCGGCCGTGCGACAGGTCGGCCGCCGTGGGGCGTCCCCTGAGGTCGGTCGTCAGCAGGCTGAACTCGCCGCCCACCGACGACCTGCGGATGTCGATGGTGCGGTGCGCGACGAACCCTTTCCAGCAGCCCAGGTCCCCGTCGATCCTGGTCCGCACCAGGCGCAGCGCGGCGCCCCGCGCGGCCGGCCCCGCAGCGCCCGGGCCACCGCCAGTGCCCGCGCCGCTCCCGGCGCCCGTGCCACCTGGAGCGGCCGCCGGCGGCTTGCCCAGTTCGGCCCGGGTGAAGTAGACGCTGCCGCGCACATGGGCGCCGATCACGTCCACCCGCCCGGTCACCGTGAAGCCCGCGTTGCAGTACAGGCTGCTGGCGACCTCGGCCCGGTCCAGCCGCAGCGCCACGTCACCGGGACGGCTCAGTGTGGACTTGCCGAGATCGAGGACGCCGGCGATGTGCGCGTCGACCAGCGTCACCTCGCCCTCGGCGGTGAGCCCGGCCGCGTTGAAGTCGTGACCGACCGTCATCCCGTCGCCGTCGAAGGCGGGGGCACTCCCGCCGCGCACGGTGATCGCCGCCTTCCGCAGCCGCACCGCCCCGCTCACCCGCGCGTCCGCCAGCGTGACCGGCCCGGAAGACCGGATCCGGCTCAGCCCGAGATCACCGTCGACCACCAGGTTGGTGCCCTCGATGCCCGGGAACGCCGAGCCGTCCAGGTTCAGCGCGCCGAGCCTGGCCTCGGCCAGCACGAGAGGCTGGTCGAACAGGCAATCACGCAGCGTGATGGGGTACTCGATCCGCGCGTAGCTCAGATCCAGCCGGCCGGTGATCCGCGCGCCGCACAGGGTGAGTCGCACGACATTGCGCGGCCCGGACTCCGCGCACAGCAACGCGGCGAGCAGTTCGCCGCGCACCACCGACCGGCGCGCGGCCCGGCCGCCGCCGGTGGCCTGGCCGTTCAGCCCGGCGTCGATCTGCCGGCCCGCCCGGAAGGCGCTGCGCAGCTTCTTCTCCCGCTGCCTGCGGGTGGGCTGCCGTAAGGCCTCGGGCCGGCCGCTGACCCGGCGCAGCGGTGCGTCACGAACCATGATCACCCCCTGGACGCCATCATTCCCCCGGCCACCGGCACAGGCAAGGCGGCGGCGCCCGGCCCGGGCGGCAACGCCGCCCGCGCCCGCCGGTCCCGCCCCCGGTAACGTGAACCAGCGCGGGAAGGAGCCCACCATGTCCGATGATCAGTATCAGCCGCGGCCGGAAGACAAGTTCTCGTTCGGCATCTGGACCGTCGGCTGGCAGGGGATCGACGTGTTCGGCCCGGCGGTCAGGCCGCCGATGGCCGCCGACCGGGCGGTCCGCAAGCTGGCCGAGATCGGCGCCTACGGCGTGAACTTCCACGACAACGACGTGTTCGGCTTCGAGGCCAGCCCGGCCGAGCGGGACCGGCTGATCGCCGCGTTCCGCGCCGCGCTGGACGACACCGGCCTGGTGGCGACCGCGGCCACCACGAACCTGTTCGGCCACCCGGTGTTCAAGGACGGCGCGTTCACCGCCAACGACCGCGACGTGCGCCGGTTCGCCATCGCCAAGGTGCTGCGTAACCTGGACCTGGCCGCCGAACTCGGCGCGCAGACCTACATCTGCTGGGGCGGGCGGGAAGGCGCCGAGTCGGGCGCGGCCAAGGACGTGCGGGCGGCCCTGGACCGGTACAAAGAGGCCTTCGACGTACTGGCCAGCTACGTGCTCGAGCAGGGTTACCAGATCCGGTTCGCGATCGAGCCGAAGCCGAACGAGCCGCGCGGCGACATCCTGCTGCCCACCCTCGGGCACGCGCTGGCGTTCATCAATGAGCTCGAGCATCCTGAGCTGTTCGGCATCAACCCCGAGGTCGGGCACGAGGAGATGGCGGCACTCAACTACGCGCACGGCATCGCCCAGGCGCTCTGGCACGGCAAGCTGTACCACATCGACCTGAACGGGCAGCACGGGCCGCGCTACGACCAGGACCTGCGGTTCGGCGCGGGCAACGCGCGCGGCGCGTTCTGGGCGGTGGACACGCTGGAGGCCGGCGGGTACGACGGGCCGGTGCACTTCGACTACAAGCCGCCGCGCACCGAGGACGACGACGGGGTGTGGGAGTCGGCCCGCGGCTGCATGCGCAACTACCTGATCCTGCGGGAGAAGGCCCGCGCCTTCCGCCGCGACCCCGAAGTGACCGCCGCGCTGGCCGCCGCCCGGCTGCCCGACCTGGTCGTGCCGACGCTGGCCGGCGGCGAGTCGTGGCGGGACCTGAAGGACCTGGCCATCGACACCGCCGCGCTGGGCGCCCGCGGCATGGCGTTCGAGCGGCTGGACCAGCTTGCCCTGGAGCACCTCTACGGCGTGCGGTAGCTGAACCCGCGCCCGCTCCCTTCCGTGAATAGCAGTGATCGAGCCCACCGGGCCGGGCTGTCACGAGACATCCACACGAAGGGACAACCCTCATGCGCCATGTCTTCACGCGGCTGCCCGCCGTCCTGGCGGTGACCGCCGGGCTGGCCGCCGCGACGCAGCCCGTGCTGGCCGCGGCCCCCGCGAACAACTTCACCATGACCAGCCTGATCGCGAACACCTCGTCGGCCGGGGCCAAGCTGGTGGACAAGAACCTGGTGAATGCCTGGGGGCTGGCCGCCGGCCCGGGCACGCCGATATGGGTGGCGGACAACGACTCAGGGAAGGCCACGGTCTACTCCGGTGGCGTGCACGGCAGTGCCGTGACGCAGGACCTGACCGTGTCGGTTCCCGGCGGCAACGCCACCGGCCAGGTGTTCAACGGCGATTCCATGGCGTTCCCGGTGGGCGGCAAATCCGGCAGCGCCGCGGCGTTCATCGTGGACACCGACTCGATCGGTGCCACCCAGTCGCCGGGCGAGATCGCCGCCTGGAACGGCGGCGCGAAGTTCACCGTCGAAGACAGCCCGAAGGGCGGCCCAGGGGGCAAGACCCCGGCCGGCGCGGTGTTCAAGGGCCTGGCCCTGGCCACCACGCCCAAGGCCGGCCCGGAGCTGTTCGCGGCGGACGTGGCCAACGCCAGGGTGGACATCTTCAGCAGCACGTTCGCGCCGGTGTCCGCGCCGGGTGAATTCGCCGACCCGAAGCTCCCGGCGGGTTACGCCCCGTTCGGCATCCAGCAGCTCGGCGGGAAGATCTACGTCAGCTACGGCAAGCAGAACAGGGCCAGGACCGACGTGGTGCCCGGTGCCGGGCTCGGCGTCGTGGACGTGTACAGCGTCAACGGCAAGCTGCTGCACCACCTGGTTTCCAATGGCCCGAAGAGCTCGCTGAACGAGCCCTGGGGCCTGGCCATCGCGCCCAAGGGATTCGGCCCGTTCGCCGGTGACCTGCTGGTCGGCAACCTCGGCAACGGCCGGATCAACGCGTTCAACCCCACGACGGGGGCGTTCGGCGGCACGCTGGACGGCGCCAGCGGCCACCCGCTCACGATCAACGGCCTGTGGGGACTGGAAGTTGGCAATTCGGCGTTCGGCGGCGCGTCCTCCGTGGTGTTCAGCGCCGGCCCGGCCGGCTACGCCAAGGGCCTTGTCGGCACCCTCACCCCAGCTAAGTAAAACCAGCCCGGCCGGGGTCAGCGTGGCGGCCAGCTCAGCACCAGGCTGGTGTGCTGCTTGCTGATCACGGCGGCCCCGGCCGGCACGGTCCCGGCAGGAAGCGTCCGGACGGCTTCCGCCGGGTAGGCGGCGACCCGCAGGTCGGCGACGGCGGGCCGCCCGGCCGCGTCCCAGTCACGGACGTGCCGGGCGAGCCTGCTCGCCAGTTCACCGCCTTCTTTGCCGAACGGCTGTGCGGCGATGCCGAGCGCGGCCCGTGGGCCACCGCGGGCCGCACCGCCCGGTGACCCGGCGGGGCCCAGCGTGGCGCAGCCGTGCGCGCTGGCGATCAGCAGCCGCGGCGGGGCGGCCGGCCGCTGGCCGCCCCGCCGCGGCCGGGCCGCCTGAGGCCCAGGCCGGGTCGGCGTCAGCCGGCCGATGCCGGCTGCCTCGTGGGTGACCAGCCACAGGCCGAGCCCGGCGTACAGGTCGCCGAGGCTGGCCCGCACCCCGGTGCTGACCGGCTGGCCGGGCTGGCTGAACAGGGTGTCCAGATCCTCGGCCCCGGCGGGCCGCGGCCCGGTCTCGGCCAGCATGCCGCCCTGCCCCGGCAGCCGCACGATCACCTCCGGCCCGGCCGACGGTCCGCGCAGCCGCATGAAACCGCAGGGCAGCACCGACACACTGGCCAGGTGGCCGTCCGCGGGCTGGAACGCGATCGAGTACTGCAGCGCCGGGCCGAGCGACAGCGGCAGCACCAGCCGCCCGCCCGCCGCCAGCTGGCCGGCCCAGGCCGGCAGGATGTCCCAGGCGCCGACGGTCAGGATGATCCGGTCGTAGGGCGCGCCGGGCGGCCAGCCCTGCGCGCCGTCCGCCTGCACCACGCTGACCTGCCTGAAGCCGCCGGCGTCCAGGTGGGTGCGGGCGCCGGCCGCCACGCTGGGATCGATGTCCACCGTGCTGACCCGGCCCTCGCCGCCGGCCAGCGCGGCGAGCAGGGCCGCGTTGTAGCCGGTGCCGGCGCCGATCTCGAGTATTCGGTCACCGGGCCGGACGCCAAGCTGCTCGAGCATGAGCGCCACGATGGCGGGCTGGGACGCGGAGCTTACCGGGTGACCGCCGGAATCGACCTTGGTGACCACGGCGTCGTCGGCGTACGCCTGGCCGGGATCGACCCCGGGCAGGAACAGGTGCCGCGGCACCTGTTCCAGCGCGGCCGCGACCTGTTCGTCGCGCAGCGCGCCGCTGACCCGCAACCCGGCCACCAGCCGCGCGCGCAGTGCCGCCGGATCGCCCGCCCCGGCGGCGCCGGGACCGCCGGTCATGCCAGGCCGGGCCGCCCGGGGCCCAGGCCGGGTTGCCCGGGGCCAAGGCCGGACTGGGTGCGGAGCTCCGACCACAGCTCCCGGTAGTGCTGCGCCGCCGCGCTGCGCGGCGCGAAGGCAGGCACCGGGGCCCGGCGCACCGCCATCTGCTCGACCAGCGTCATCGCCGGGATGATCGCGGTGGCGATCCCCGGCCGCTCGGCGGTCAGCCGGGCGACAATGTCGCGGTGCAGCCGCTTGCGCCGGTCCACCATGGAGAAGAAGGCGAGCACGTCAGGCTGGTGCCCGTCCAGGCCGGCCACGAAACTGGTGAGCTGGTCGAATGTCCGCTCCGACAGCGTGGTGGGGATGAGCGGGACGAGCAGCGTGTCCACCGCGCGCAGCACGCTTTCCGACAGCAGCGAGATGCTGGGCGGGCAGTCGAGGAAGACGACATCGAACTCCTGCCCGAGCGGGGCCAGCAGCCTGGCGACCTGCCGGGTCGGCCGCTTGGCCTGGTGCAGCTGCACATCCATCTTGCGGTAGGTGAAGTCGGCGGGCAGCAGGTCGAGGCCGTCGAAGTCGGTGCCCTTGATCGCGTCGGCAAGCACGGTGGCGCCGCGGATGATGCCCTTGGCGCCGCCCTTGACCCGCGGCCGGACCCGGAACACGTAGGTCGCGGCCGCCTGCGGGTCAAGATCCCACAGCAGCGTGCGGTGGCCGTCGGCGGCGCACAGGTAAGCGAGGTTCACCGCGGCCGAGGTCTTGCCCACCCCGCCCTTGATGTTGTACGTGGCGAAGACCTTCATGACCGGCCCCCCCGCGGCGGGATGCCCAGCGTGCCCAGCAGCCCGGCCCGGGCGAACCCGGCGAACCGGCCGGCCACCTCGGCCCGGGCCCGGTCCTGCTCGACCTGCAGCCCGCCGGTCAGCTCGCCAAGAGCCAGCAGCGTGCCGGCCAGCTCACCACCCGCCCGCCGGGCCGACGCGCCCCGCGTCGCCCGCGCCCTGGTTTCGCGGCCGTGCCGGTCCACCGCCCAGACCGCGAACTCCCTGATCACGTTGCGCTGCACCTCGGCGTCCTGGAAATCACCCAGGTAGTCCTGCAGCGCGCGGAGATCCTTCACCGCACGGCGCAGCGCGGCAGGCTCATAGAGCGACCCGAAGAACTCAAGCAGGTAGCGCAGCTCCTTGCCGCGCTTGCGCAGCGCGTGCACGTCGTCGGCGGGCGGCACGGCCGCGTCGGCGCTGGTGGTGATGGCCTTGCCCCGTTTGGCCACCCGCTGGTAGGCCATCGCTATCCGGTCAGCCGCCAGGTTGGCGATGCGCAGGCGGCCGACCCGGGCCGGCCCCGGCGCCGCCGCCTTCTCCAGGGCGGCGCGCCAGTCCGCCATCAGCTCGGTGAACCGGGCCGAACGCAGCCCGCGGGCCAGCTTGCGCCGCTCGGCGGCCCGCCGTGCGGCCAGATAGCCGTGGAACGGCTCGAGATCACCGGGCGCGGCCGCGTGCAGCCGCGCCGACATCTCGCCGAAGCCGGACAGGTAGACGTCGAGGTCGCGGATAGGGGTGGTCAGGTCGCCCAGCCACTTGAACTCCGGCGCGAACCGGTCGGCGGTGCCGGCCGGCAGCACGTCGCCCGCCAGTTTCAGCGCCGACCTGGTGCGCCGCACCGCAACCCGCAGGTCGTGCAGGAACTCGGTATCCACGTCGCGCAGCACGTACCCGACGTTCGCCTCGATCGTGCCGGCCAGCTGGAGCAGCACCGCCGCCACCGCTTCCCGGGCGGGCGTGGCCGGGCGCAGCACCACGTCGACCGCGCCGGTGTAGTCACCGGGCGTACGTCCGGCCGCGGTGAGCACGGTCGCCAGGATCGGCTCGGACGCCGCAGTGAACCCGTCCGCCGTGGCCAGCAGCTGGGCGGCGCGCCTTGCGGCTGGGATGTAACCCCGGACCGGGACGACCAGCAGCCGGGACGGCAGCGGCCCCGTGGCCGGCGGTGCCGTGCCGGGCTGTGCTGTGCGGGAGTGTGCTGTCCGGGGCGGTGTTTTCCGGGGCGGTGCTGCGCCGGGCTGACCTTTGCCGGACTGGCCGGTGCCCGGCCGGGCTGTCCGGGGCTGGGCCAGGGCCGCGCTCTCCACGGTGATCCGCGCCACGGTCTTGAGCTCACCGTCCAGCACCCGCAGCGTGGTCTGCACACTCATTGTCCTGGCCTGCGGCAGGAGCGCGCGGACGTCGAGCACCGGCGCCAGCCGGTCGCGCAGCGGGCCGTCCGGGAGCACCGGCAGCCCGCCCGGCCAGCGGATCGCCCGCGGCAGCGCCCCGGCCAGCAGTGGCTCGCCCGCGTGGCTGGTCAGCACCAGCTGAGCGCACGGCGGCGCGGTCACCTGCCGCAGCGCGAGCCCGGCGGCGTGCAGCCGCCAGTCGAAGGTGTCGAGCCACACCTGCCGGGTACGCTGGGTGGCCTCCTGGACCACCGTGTAGGCGGGCTCCAGCGCCGCGCTGACTCGTTCCGGCACCGGCCCAGGGCCGTCGTCGGCCACGAATTCCAGGCCAGTACCGGCTGCCAAGGTCGCCCTCCTCTGCCGGGCACCCGCCGGGGGCGGGACCGGAGCCCGGCGCTGAATTCCCCGCTCCTTGCCTGGCAGCCTAGCCGTGGCCGGGCCGGTGGTCAGCAGTTCGCGCCGCCGCCGCGCCGAAGATCAGATTCCGCCGCGGACCGGGCCCGGACCTACAGGTTGCCCTGGATCTGCAGGCAGATCTGCTTGACCTGAGTGGCCGTCGGCGGTACTGCCGAGCCGGGCACGTTGCCCTTCACCCACACCGCCGGGATGTCGTTGTCTGTCACGGCTGGGCCGAGCTGGGAGTCGGGTCCCAGGCCGGTCCGGGTTCCGACGATGGCTCCCGGCGGTCGCTGGGCGGCCCGGTACCGGGCTTCGTATAGAGCGAGGTATCGAAGGCGGGGCTGGACGAATGGCCGCCCACGGTGAGCGGCCCGGAAGTGCCGCACCTGCGGCCACCGCGACGGCCATGACCGCCACCCCGGCGCAGAGCACCCCGGTCCGGTTCGCCGGGCCCCGCCGGCTGCGGCTGCCGTATCCCACGAGAACCGCCGCACCTCCTGGGATCGTGCCTTAGAACCTGGCCCGGCCCAGCGTGCCGGGGCGCGCCGCTCGCGGCTGCCGTGTCGCATGAGATCCGGTACCTCCACCTACGCGCCGGGATCTGCAGATAATCACCGGTTCGCGACCCTGCCCGTAATTAATTCCCGCAGGCAGTGTAGAGGAAAGGGACGCCCCGGGCCGGCCGCCTGGCCGGGCGCGATAGTACGGTCTGTGCCGAGGGGCGTACCCGGCCGGAGGAGGCAGCATCAGCAGGGAATGGGAGCAGCCGGGGGCATTCGCCGTGGCGGACGGGGTGCACCGGATTCCGCTGCCGCTGCCGAACGACGGGCTGCGCGCGGTCAACGTCTACGCCATCTCCGACGGTGCCGGGCTGACCCTGGTGGACTCCGGCTGGGCGCTGACCGAGGCCAGGGAGCGGCTGGAGACCGCGCTGGCCGGTCTCGGCCACGAACTCGGCGACGTGCGCAGGTTCCTGGTGACCCATATCCACCGCGACCATTACACGCTTGCCCTCACCGTGCGCCGCCTGTTCGGTTCGCGGGTGCTGCTCGGCGCGGGTGAGCAGCCCTCGCTCGACCTCATACTCGGTGGCGACGCCCAGTCGATGAACCCCTACCACGAACTGCTGCTGCGCTGTGGCGCCCGGCCGGTCGTGGAGGCGCTGCGGCGGGCGCCGCGGGAACGCGCCGAGCGCAGCGACTGGGAGAAGCCCGACGGGTGGCTCACCGGCACCGAGGAGATCGAGCTGGCCGGCCGGACGCTGCGGGTGATCCACACTCCGGGCCACACTCGCGGGCATGTGGTCTTCGCCGACCTGGGCCACGGCCTGCTGTTCGCCGGCGACCACGTGCTGCCGCACATCACCCCGTCGATCGGCTTCGAAACGGCCAGGCCCCAGTTGCCGCTCGGCGACTACCTGAGCTCGCTGCGCCTGGTCAGGTCGCTGCCCGACCTGCGCCTGCTCCCGGCTCACGGGCCGGTGGCGGGCAGCGCGCACGCCCGGATCGACGAGCTGATCGCCCATCACGACCGGCGGCTGGACGCCACCGCCGAGGTCGTCAGGCGCGGCGCCGCCACCGGATACGAGGCAGCCGGGATGCTCACCTGGACCCGCCGCGAGCGGCGGCTGGACGACCTGGACCCGTTCAACCAGATGCTGGCGGTCATGGAGACCGCGGCTCACCTGGACGTGCTGGTCCGCCGGGGCAGGCTGCGCTCGTCGGTGGACGGCGGCGTCGTCCGGTACTCGGCCTGACCTTCTGTCCGCCCACCGCCCGGCCCCGGGGGAGCCGGGGCGCCAGCCTCCAGCAGGGCGGCCCCGTAGCTCATGGTCACCAGCTGGCCGACCGCGGGATGGCTGCCGAGCGCCGCCGCGCACTCGGCGTCGGCCGCGGCCGCCACCGAGGCAAGTTCCTCGGCGCTGATCTCCAGCCCGATCAGGTACGGCGCCAGCACCAGCCGGGTCACCCCGTCACGGCGCAGTGTGGCCGCGGCGGCGTCGACGCTGGCCGGGCTGCCGGTACAGGCAGGCGCGACCGGTACGCCGAGCCTGGCGGCAAGCATGATGGCGGCGGCCTCCGTGGCGGGCAGCGCGTCCTCGCCGCCGGCCGCGGCCAGCAGCACCCCGGTGTCCAGCGTGACCAGGCTGAGCCCTGCCATCCGGCGCGGGCGGACCAGCCCGGCCTCGGCCAGCCGGTCGTGCAGCGCGGCCCCGAGCACCGGGTGCGGGCCCAGTTGCCCGGCCACCATGACACCCGGCCCGGCCTGGGCCGCCGCCGACGCGACGAAAGCGTCCCTGGCGGCGTCCGGGGTCAGCGCCAGCGGCACCAGGACGGCAGCGTACCGGCAGGCCAGCCCTCCGCCGTCGGCCTCACCTGCGGCCCCGGCCTGTGCCTGGAGACCCTGTGCCTGGAGACCCTGTGACTGCGGGGGCTGTGCCTGGACGGCCCGCTCGAGGACGGGCGCCAGGCCGGCCGGGCCACCGCCGGCGTAGCCGACGCTGATCGCCGCTCCCGGGCACAGCCCGGCGGCCTCGGTGGCGACCCCTGCGGCGACCCGGGCCGTAACCGGCGACTCGGCGGCGGGAACCGCCAGCACGAGCGCGGGCGCCGCGGCCGGCACGGAGATCCGGTCCGGGCTGCGATGACGGCCGCCCCGCCGGGGCCGGGCGGCGGTGCGGCGCGGCAGCACGTTTCCGCTCTGAGCGTCCACCCGCGCATCGTATCCGCAGAACGTCCAGGTAGGGGCGGTGTTATCACGATGTGCCTGAATGACCCCCCGGTTCATCTGCGCCGATGTCCTCAAACCACAGCCGCGGCTGGCGCTCGATGAACTCGGTCATCAGCCGCCGGCACCGGGCATCGCCCAGCACGGTCACCGTCACGCCGTGCCGGGCCAGCCACTCGTGCCCGCCGCTGAACGTGTCCGCCTCGCCGACCAGCAGGCCGGTGATGCCGAACTGCCGGACCAGCCCGCTGCAGTACCAGCAGGGGGACAGCGTCGTCACCATCGTGGTGCCCCGGTAGCTGCGCTGCCGGCCCGCCGCGCGGAACGCCGCGGTCTCGGCGTGCATGGACGGGTCGCCGTCCTGCACCCGCCGGTTGTGGCCCCGGCCGAGCAGGCTCCCGTCCGCGGCGAACAGCGCCGCCCCGATCGGGATGCCGCCCTCGGCCAGCCCGGCCCTGGCCTCCTCGATGGCGACCTCGAGCATCCCGGCCGCGTTCCCGGCCGGGGGTGGGTGAGCTGCGGCCTTTGCCTGGCCGGAAAGATTTCCTTCGGCATCGGTCATGGCGGCACGGTACCGCGCCGGCCCGGATCCGCGCCCGCCCGCTTTGTTACGATCTCGCCCAGGCGACCCGTGCACAATCGCACAACCACCACCCGCAGAGGTGTCATGGGCATCAGCGACTCCCAGTCCAGAACGACCGCGGCCACCCCGGCGGAGGCGAGCCGGTGAGCCCGCTGCTCGCCGTGATCGACATGCAACGGTTCTTCGCGCCCCGGCAGCCGTGGGCGACACCGGGCTTCGACGAGCTGATCGAGCCGATCGGCCGCCTGGTCAACGGGTTCGGCGACCGGGTGGTGTTCACCCGGTTCGTCGTGCCCGCCCGGCCGCGGGGCAGCTGGGTGGCCTACTACCGGCAGTGGCCACAGGTCACCGGGCCCGGTACCGAACAGCTGGCCGACCTCGTGCCGCCGTGGGCGGGCCGGGCGGCCGATGCCATCGCCAAGCCTGCTTTCTCCAAGTGGGGGCCCGAGCTGGCCGCCCGGCTGGATGCCGAGGGGGAACTCGTGCTGTGCGGGGTGAGCACGGACTGCTGCGTGCTGGCGACCGCGCTGGGCGCGGTCGACGCCGGGGCGAGCGTGCGGATTGCCGCCGATGCCTGCGCCGGCCTGGACGCCGCCGCGCACGAACGGGCACTGGCCCTGATCGCGGGGTTCGCCCCGCAGGCCGTCATCTCCTCGGTCGAGGCGGAGCTGCCGGACGCCGGCTGACCCCCGCGGGCCGTGCCCGGCTGCCCGCGCCGAGCCGGGCGCGGTGGCTGGGGTCAGCTGCCGGACGCCCAGATGGCCGAGCCGCCCGGCGAGGAGTAGATGACGACATTGCCGTCGTTCTGCGTGGTCAGGAACGAACTGGCGCCGGCCTTCGTGCCGGTGGCCCACAGCGCCTTCTTCGCCGCCGAGTAGACCACGAAGTTGCCGTCCTTCTGGTAGGTCGCGAATGCGCCCTTGCTCTTCGTGTTCGACGCCCGCATCGCAGTGACCGGTGAGAACGTGTCAACTAGGAGACTTATCCTTGCCGGGCGAGCGTCTGGAACGGAGATCCCTGATGCACCTGACCAAGCATGGGCACGCGTGCGTGACCGTGGAGAAGGACGGCCGGCGGGTCGTGCTGGATCCCGGCGAGCTGACCCCTGAGGACGCGACGGTGGGTGCCGAGGCGGTGCTCATCACCCACGAGCACTTCGATCACTTCGCCGAGCGGCGGGTGCGGGACGCCTGCCACCGCGACCCTGGGCTGCGCGTCTACACCTGTGCGGCAGTGGCCACGAAGCTGGACGGGCTCGGCCCGGCGGTGCAGGTGATCGGCGAGGGCGACGCCTTCGACGTCGCCGGGTTCGGCGTGCAGGTGCACGGGCAGTGGCACCAGGTCGTGCACCCGGACATCCCGCGGATCAGCAACGCCGGGTTCCTGCTGGACGGCTCGCTGTTCCACCCGGGTGACGCGCTGACCGTGCCGGGGGTGCCGGTCGCCACCCTGCTGCTCCCGGTGCACGCGCCCTGGTCGCGCACCGGTGAGCTGATCGACTGGGTGCGCGAGGTCAGCCCAGGCAGGCGCTGGCCATCCACGACGGCCTGCTCAACGACACCGGCCTGACCGTGGCCGGCGCCCTGCTCGGCGAGAACGGGCCGGGCACCGGTGCCTCCTACACCCGCCTGCTCCCCGGCGAGTCACTCGAACTCGGCTGACTGGCGCTGCGCCGGGTGCGGGTTGGGGGTGCGCCGGGTCCGGAATGTGAGCGTCCTGGGGGCGTGCTGGGTCCGGCGCAGGAGCGCACCGGGTGCGGAGCGGAAGCGTGCCGGGCCCGGGGTGGGAGCGCACCAGGAGCACGCCAGGGTCCGGGGTAGGGGGCCTCACCACGTGCCGGGCACGTCCAGCGCGCTGACGGCCTGGTGCACGCGGGCGGTGAGGACGCCGGGGCCGCTGCGCCGGTACAGCGGCCCGCATCCGTCGTGCAGCAGCATGCTCACCTGCGCCACGCCGCGGGCCGACACCGGAGCCGGGCTGGCCAGCCGCCCGGCCAGCGTCTCGAACTCCGCGGCGGCGGCACGCACCCGGTCCCAGCAGACCGGGACGGGCGGCCAGCGCTTGCCCGCCGGATGGCCGGCCTGGTTCACGAAGCGGCGGATGGCGTGCGCCAGCGCCCGCCGTTCCCGCATGCCGGTCAGCCGCTGGGCGCGCAGCGACAGCCGCACGGTGGCGTCCGGGGAAACGCCCTGGGCGAGGTCGCCGTCCAGGGCGCGGGCCCTGGCGCGGGCCATGAGCCGGTCCCAGGGGCCGGGGTTGCGGGGCACCGGGCAGGTGCCGGGCAGTTCGGTAACGAGCAGCACGGGATCACCTCCGTGGTCGTCCATGACCTCCAAGTCAATTATAGAGGTCACGCATGACCAGTCAAAGTATTTAAACGGTCACGGAATCGAGGTACTCTCGGTGCCGTGACGCTGCCGAACTGGGTACGAGACGACGAGAGCAAGCCGGCCCCGCAGCCGCTGCTGGTCGTCCAGGCCTTCGTCAACACGTGGGACGCAGAATCCGGCAGCGACATGCTGGCCGGCACGCAGACCGCGGCGCCGTGGCTGCGTGAGGCCGGCCTGGTGGCCGGGCCGGGGCAGGTCACCCCTGACGGGCTGCGGCAGGCCCGCGAGGTCCGCGAGAGCCTGCGCGCGCTGCTCGAGCACAACGCCGGCGCGCAGCCGCCCGGCCCGGACGCGCTGGCACCGCTCGGCGCGCTGGCCCGGGCCAGCCAGCCCCGGCTCGAGGTCGCCCCTGACGGGCAGATCCTGCTGGCCGGCGGGCCACCGGGCGAACTGGCCAGCGGCCTGGCCGGGCTGCTGCTCATCGCCGGTGACGCGCAGCGGCAGGGTACCTGGGCGCGGCTGAAGGCCTGCCGGAACCCGGAGTGCCGGTGGGCGTTCTACGACCGCTCGCACGCTCGCCGCGGGGCGTGGTGCGACATGGCCACCTGCGGCAACATGATCAAGAACAGGAACCTGCGCGCCCGGCAGCGGTCGTGAGACAGGCCGAAGCTCAGCAGGGAGAGGCTCAGCCCGGAGCGGGTGGCAGCAGGGTGCCGGTCAGCCCGGCGCAGTAGTCCAGCAACTCGTCCTGCCGGGCGGCGGAGCGTGCCGCGGGATGCGGGGTCTGCGGCTGGAGGTGGTAGAAGTTCCCGCCGCTGACCCTGGCCGCCGGGTCGTCGCTGACCGCGAGCCAGGCCTGGGTGGCGGTGCCGAGTTCCAGGTTGCCCGGCGCGCCGGGCCCGCCCATCCTGGTCGCCACCCAGCCGGGGTCCACGGAGTTTGACCGCACCCGGGGCCAGCGGCGGGCCACGGCGAAGGCCAGCAGGACGTCGAACAGCTTGCTGTCGGAGTAGGCCTGCGGGCCGTTCCACCGGCGCCGGGCCCACTGCGGGTCGGTGAGGTCCGGCTCGCCGCTGCGGTGCATGCCCGAGCTGAGGTAGATCAGCCGGCCCGGCGGGGTGATCAGCGCGGTGAGCAGGTAGGGCGCCAGCACGTTGACCGCGAACACCTCCCCGAGCCCGTCCGCGGTCTCCACCCGGCGTGGCGACTGGTACCCGACCCCGGCGTTGTGGATCACGGCGTCGGCCCGGCCCAGCGCGTTGACCTGGGCGGCCACCGCCCGGGTGGCGGCGATGCTGGACAGGTCCCCGGTCACCACGGCCACCGCGCCCGGCAGCGCGGCCCTGGTGTCGGCGGCCCTGGCTTCGCTGCGCGCGTGCGCGATGACCTGGTGGCCCTGGCCGGCCAGCCGCCGGCCGGCCGCCAGCCCGAGCCCGTCGGCCGATCCGGTGATGAACACCACGGACATGCGGCGTCCTCCTGCTCTTCGGTCATAGCGCCCGCATGCGGAGGCTAACGTCAAACTAGACTGGTTCCTTCGCCGTGCTAACGACTAGGACGTTTTACATAAGTATCCCGGCGGCGGAGCCGGGATTGGTGGCCAGCGGCTGGGGAGGACGCGGTGAGCCGGTTCGGCCGGCCGGCCCGGCGGCTGCTCATCGACATCACGCCGCTGCGCCGGTCCCGGGACTTCCGCGCCCTGGTGGCCGGGGATCTGGTGTCGGTGGTGGGCAGCCAGCTGACCCAGGTCGCCGTGCCCTACCAGGTGTACCAGCTCACCCACTCTTCCCTCGTCGTCGGGCTGGTGTCGCTGGCCGCGCTGCTCCCGCTGATCACCGGGTCGCTGATCGGCGGCTCGCTGGCCGACGCGGTGGACCGCCGCCGCCTGCTGCTGGTGGTCGAGCTGCTGATGGCGGCGTGCAGCGCCGGGCTGGCGGTCAACGCGGACACCGGATCCGCGCTGTGGCCGCTGTTCCTGCTGCCCGCGCTGTCGGCCGGGCTGAGCGGGTGCGACAGCGCGGCCCGCAACGCGGTCGTGCCCAGCATGGTGCGCCGCTCCGAGCTGTCGGCCGCGAACGCGTTGTTCCAGTCCCTGTCCCAGGTGGGTTCGGTGGCTGGCCCGGCGGCCGCCGGGCTGCTGCTGGCCGGGGCCGGGATCCGCTTCGTGTACTGGATGGATGTGGCCGGCTATGTGGTCGGCATGGTCGCGGTGTTCGCCATCTCGCCGCAGCGGCCGGCCGGCGGCGGCCACCAGCCCGGGCTGCGCTCGATCATCGACGGCTTCCGCTTCCTGCGCGGCCGCCAGGGCATCCAGGGCGCCTACCTGATCGACATCAACGCGATGGTGTTCGGCATGCCGCGGGCGCTGTTCCCGGCGCTCGCCATGACGGTGTTCGGCGGCGGCGCCTCGACGGTCGGCTTCCTGTACGCCGCGCCCGGCGCCGGGGCGCTGGTCGGCGCGCTGACCACGGGCTGGGTCGGCGGGGTCCGGCGGCAGGGCCGTGCGGTGATCATCGCGGTCATCGTCTGGGGCCTGGCCATCGCCGGCTTCGGCCTGGTGTCCTGGCTGCCTGCCGCGCTGGTGCTGCTGGCTGTGGCCGGCTGGGCCGACGTCATCTCGGCGGTGTTCCGCAACACGATCATCCAGCTGTCGGTGACCGACGAATACCGCGGGCGGCTGCAGGGCCTGCAGATGGCCGTGGTCTCCGGCGGCCCCCGGCTGGGCGACCTGGAGTCCGGCGGCGTGGCCACCGCGCTCGGCGATACGGTGTCGGTCGTCTCCGGCGGCCTGGCCTGCGTGGCTGGCGCGCTGCTGCTGGCCTGGCTGCTGCCCGGCTTCCGCCGCCAGGACACCTCGGCCGGAGGCGCAGCCGTCCAGGATGAAAACGTGACGGCCGGGACCTAGCGCCGACGTCAGCGCCGCTTGACCAGCCTCAGCCGTGCATCTTGGCCAGCTCGGCAGCCACCATCGCCTCGTGCTCCTGCTCGTCCCGGCGGGCGTCGGACGGCTTCCACCGGCCGCGCAGCAGCGGGATGCTGAGCAGGAAGAAGATGATCCCGCCGAAGCACACCCAGTACCAGGTCTGCCACTGGCCAGGCGCCTGGGCGGCCGCCTTCTGCACCGCGGCCGCGTGTGCCTGCAGGTAGGGGAACACGCCCCGCGGGACCTTGGACAGCGCGGTGAGCTGCGCCGAGTAGGGGGCGATGGCCCTCAGCTGGGCCGAGTAGGGCGCGATCGTCTTCAGGTCGGACGCGTACGGCGCGACGGTCTTCAGCGCGGGCGCGGCGGCGATCACGCCGCCGATGGCCGCCTTGTTGGCCGCGATCGTGGCCAGGATCTTCCGGCCGGTGGCCCCGCCGCCGGCCGCCTTCAGCGCCTGGGCCGCCAGGGCGGGCGGGATCTTGGCCGGGTTGGGGTATGCGGCCAGCCTGGCGAACAGCGCGGGGTTGGCCTGGATCACGGCGAGTTCCGGTGCCAGCCTGGCCGCGTTCGTCAGCTGCACCGCGTCCCGCTGTGCCGTGGCCAGGACCGGCGGGGGGATCTTCTTCGCGGTGGCCAGGACGGCCGGCGGGATCTTCTGGGCGGTGGCCACCACGGCCGGGTGGGTCTGCGCGAAGGCGATCTCGTTCTTGTAGGTGGCCGCGTAGGCCGACACGGTGGAGCCGTAGGTGACCAGCGGCGTGACCGAGTTGATCACCGCCGGGATGACCAGGAACGAGATGAAGACCACCACCCGGATGATCCAGCCCCAGATGGCCAGGCCGGTCGCGGTGAGCGCCGGGTTGCGGGCCTCGACGGCCTCGGTGAAGCTGGCCATCCACGGGGTGTAGGCCACGCCGAGGCCGAACGACAGGATGGCCAGGATGATGGCCAGCGTGTAGTAGCCGGGGTGGTGGCCGGCCTGCATCAGGTAGATCACCGTCATCACGGCGGCCATCACCCCGCCGAGCACCATGAACGGCTTGCGCACCCGGAAGCGGTCGGAGATCAGCCCGACCAGGATGACCGCGATGACGTTGAAGCCCCAGTTCCAGTTGCCCAGGCCGTTGGCGTCCTTGACCGAGAAGCCGAACACCGTGGTCAGGTAGATCAAGCTGAAACCCACCGCGGTGAAGTAGATGAGCAGCATGATCGATACCGCGAACGAGGAGATCAGTACGTCGGCCTTGAGCAGCTGGCGGAACGGGTGGCGCAGCGCGGTGTCGATGTCAGCCTCGGACAGGCCCTTGGCCCGGGCCTCGACCAGCGCCCGGTCGCGCATGGTCACCATGAGCTGGTCGCGCAGCTGGGGCGACAGTTCGCGCAGCGCGACAAAGGCGATCGCCCACACGACCAGCCCGACCACGCCGCAGATGATGTACTGGTGCGTCCAGATCCTGGGATTGTGCACGACGGCGGGGATCGTGGCGCTGCCCACGACCGCGACCACCAGGCTGCCCACCACTGGCCCGCTGGTCCAGAAGCCCATCGCCGTGGCCCGGCCGAGTTGCGGGGAGAAGTCCCTGATCAGCGCGGGCGTGGCCACCAGGCAGATGCCCTCGACCAGGCCGACCACGAACGTCGCGATGCCGAACGCCCACCGGTTGGTGGTGTTCGGCAGTACGACCAGCGTGATGATGCCGGTGAAGAACAGGCCGATGACCACCAGGTTGGCCCGGCCCCACCGGTCGGTGATCCCGGCGAACAGCGAGCCGAACGCCCCCAGCAGGTTGCCGAAGGCCAGGATGGCCACGAAGAACGTGAAGCTCATGTGCAGGTCGGCCAGGACCAGTGTGGACACCGAGCCGACCACGTACAGCTCGTAGTACAGCGTGATGGTGGCCAGCACCGTGAGGGCCAGCAACAGCACGCGCGGCCGGGTGTCCGGGTAGCTGCCAAGCTGCCGGTGCCAGAGCACGGACAGGCCACGGCCGGGCTGGTGGACGGTATCTGCGGTAGTCGCGTTCATGCGGTCCTCGCAAGCGCTCGTCGAGGGGGCCCGGCAGAAATACTTTTGTGTACTTTTGTGTGTTGGCTAATGTTAGGACCGTGTTCTCACGAAGACAAGGGGGCCTGGGCGGTACCCACGACGAACCGGGGCTGCCTCGTGGCCGCAGTGGGCTGCCCGCCGAGACGGTGCGGGCGGCGCAGCGCGAGCGGCTGCTCCGGTCGGTGATCGCCGCGGTGGCCGAGACCGGGTTTGCCGACGTCACCGTGGCCGACATCGTCCGCGGTGCCCGGGTGTCGAAGGCGGCTTTCTACGCCCACTTCGCCGGCAAGGAGGACTGCTTCCTCGCCGCCACAGGGACCGGCCGCCAGCTGATGATCGACCGGGTGGTGGCGGCCGGCCGCCACCCGCTGCCGCCGGGCGGCGCGCACGGGCAGCTGCGCGCCGGGCTCCGGGCATTCCTGGAGTTCCTGGCGTCCGAGCCCGCCTTCACCCGGGCGTTCTATATCTGGATGCCCGCGGTCGGCGACCGCGCGGTGGCCCGGATCGAGTCGGCCCAGCACGTCTTCGCCCGGCTGAACCAGGCCTGGCACGAACATGCCCGCCGGGACCACCCGGACTGGCCGGACGTCCCCTACCAGGCCTACTTCGCGCTGGCCGGGGCGACCACCGAGCTGGTCCGTGCCCAGGTGCGGCACGACAGCGGGGAGAGCCTCACCAGCCTGGAGGACACGCTGATGGGGCTGCATCTCGCGGTGCTCGCCGCCGAGCCGTGGACCGCTAGCTGACCAGCGGCTAGACCGTAAGTAACTCGCGAGTAATAAACTGGGCGCCATGGGCTCATCAAGCTTGCCCGGCGGCCGGACCGGACTCGTGCTGGGTGCCGGCGGGGTGCTGGGCGCCGCGTGGATGACCGGGATGCTGCCGTCGCTGGCCGGGCGGCTGCCCGGCGGCATCGACGGCGTCGACGTGATCACCGGGACCAGCGCGGGCAGCGTGATCGCCGCTGCGCTGCGCTGCGACGTGACGATCGAGGAGATGGTCGCCTACCAGCAAGGTGCGGGCACCGGCCTGCTGGGCGACCCGGCCCTGCAGGTCACCGACGGGCCGCTGCCTCCGCTGCCGGGCTGGCGGCCGGGGTCGCCCCGGCTGATCTGCGGCACGCTGCTGCGGCGCCCGGTGCACCCGTGGGTGGCGGCGAGCGGGTGGCTGCCGTCCGGCCGCGGGCAGCACATCGCGCTGCGGGCCATGCTGGACGCGGTGCACGGGCGGGCCAGCGCCCAGCCCGGCTGGCGGCCGGCCAGGCCGGGCTGGGCGCCCGGCAGGACCTGGATCGTCGCCGTTGACTACGACGGCGGTCGGCGGGTGGTGTTCGGCCGGGACGGCGCGCCCGGTGCGGACCTGCCGGACGCCGTGGTGGCCTCCTGCTCCATCCCCGGCTGGTACCGGCCGGTGAGCATCGGTGGGCGGCGGTACGTGGACGGCGGGGTGGCATCGGCCACCTCGCTGGACCTGATGGCCGGGGCCGGCCTGGACGAGGTCTACGTGCTGGCCCCGATGGCCAGCGTCGTCCCCGACCGGCCGTCACGGACGCTGGAACGGGCCGAGCGGCGGATCCGGCGGATGATCACCCGCGGCCTGCTGCGGTCCGCGCAGGCGCTGCGCGCGGCGGGTGTCCGGGTCACCGTGCTCACGCCCGGGCCCGAGGATCTGGCCGCCATCGGGTGGAACCTGATGGACCCGCGGCGCCGCGAGGCGGTGCTGGAGACCTCGCTGCGCACCTCACCCGCCGCGTTCGCCGCGGCGCCGTCCGGCGTCACCGGCGCGGCCGGGCGCTGACCCACCGCCCAGAACGCCTGCATGACGGCGCGGGTTAAGGGTAGCTGCCACCTCACTACGGACGTTGAACCTGGTGAGGGGACATGATGAGCGACACCGGCAGCCCGGCGCGGACAGCCGCCGAGCAGGAACACTCGGCGGGGGAACTCGTCAAGCAGCTGTCCGAGCAGGTGTCCGTGCTGGTGCGTGACGAGCTGCGGCTGGCCCAGCTGGAGATGACCCGCAAGGGCAAGCAGTCCGGGATGGGCTTTGGCCTGATGGGCGGCGGCGGCCTGATCGCCCTGTACGGCGTGGGCTGCCTGATCGCCTGCGCGATCATCGCCATCAGCGGGGTGCTAGCCGCGTGGCTGTCCGCCCTCATCGTCGGCGCCGTGCTGCTGGTGGTGGCCAGCCTGATGGCGCTGACTGGCAGGGGCCGGCTCCGGCGGGGGACACCGCCGCTGCCGCGGGAAGCTATCGGGAGCGTCAAGGACGACGTCGAAGAGATCAAGGGGAGGGCGCGGCGATGAGCGGAGCCGACGACGACAACATGGCTGGTGCCACCGGAGCCGTGGCCGGCGGTAGCCCTGGCCAGGCCGCTCCTGACCCCGACGAGCTCCGGCAGGAGATCGAGCGCACCCGTGAGCGGCTGGGTGAGACAGTGGAGCAGCTGGCCGCCAAGGCCGACGTGAAGAAGCAGGCGCAGGACGAGGCGGCCGAACTACGGGCGCAGATGCGGGCCCGGGCCAGCCAGCTCAAGGGCAAGGCCGACGCGGCGGCTCAGCAAGGTCAGCAGGCTGTCACGCGCGGCGTGAGCCAGGCTCGGCAGCGCCCGGTGCCGGTGGCCGTGGCGGCGGCCGCCGCGGGCGTGCTGCTGCTCGGCTACCTGGTCATCCGGCGGCGGCGGGCCAGCACACGCTAGCTACTTCAACCTGAAAAAGTCGGAGAGCTGAGTTTGGGCTGGGTGCGGGATCTGGGCCTGGCGGGGTCAGCTGGCCAGAGTGCTGATCTTGACCAGGTTGTGAGCCAGGATCCCGTGCCCGGTCCAGATCCGGGCTCCTTCGGTACTGTCCAGGCGGGTGCGGTCCCATCCGTATTGCCGTTTGAGGGTGCTGATCCGGCCTTCGCTGCCGGTCCGCCACTTGATGGCGCGGCGGAACGCGGGCCGGTGTTCGGTGGCCTGGCGGGCGTTGCCGGGTTTGCCCTTGCGCGGGATGACGACGTGGCGGACGCCGAGTGCGTGCAGGGCCTCTTCGATGGCTTTCTCGCCGTAGCCGCGGTCGGCGGTCACGGTCCGGGGCGTCTTCCCAGTCCGCTGGATGACACGTCCTATGGCCGGGGCGAGCTGCGGGCCGTCGGGGGGGTTGCCCCGCTCCACGCGGTAGTCGATGACGACGCCATCGTCGTTGTCGGTGACCTGGGCCTTGTAGCCGAACTCGACGGGCTTGCCGAGCCGGCCCTTGGCGATCGGCCGGGCGTCCGGCTCGTGCAGGCTGACCCGGCGGGTCGCCCCGCCGGGCATCGTGCCCGCAAGCCGCTGCCGTGTCTGCGCCGCGACCTGGCGGGTGACTTCCAGCAGTTCTGCCAGGTCGCGGACCGCACGGCGCAGCCTGCCCCGCCGTCTGCCCGCGGCGGCGTCCTTGACCCCCGCGGCGGCCAGCGCCGCCGCCTTCGTGCCGGCGCGGCGCAGCGCCCGCCGCGCGTTGCCCAGCAGCCGCCGCGCCTCGGCGGCAGCGCGTTCTGCCAGCTCCGCGAGTTCCCCGGTCGCACGGGCCACCGCGGCCTGCTTGTGTTCGCGGGCCTGCGCGGCCCGCGAACTCAGCTTCACCGCGATCGCGTGCGCCCGCTTGCCCGCGGCCCGGCTGCGGTCCCGCACCCGGATCCGCGTCGCGCCCCCCGCAGCCTGGACTCGCCGCCCGGTCGCGGCGATCCGCCGGATAGCCCTGGCCAGCAGCCCCGAATCGGTCGGGTAAGCCACGTTCGCGGGCACCACCGTGGTGTCGGCCCGCAGCCGGGCGGTGCGCAGCAGCTTCTGCCCGGCCGCCTTGGCCAGCAGCGCCTCGTTCAGCCCGGCCACCGCCGCGCTGCCGCACCGGGTGGTCAGCTTCATCAGCGTCGTCGGGTGCGGCACCGTCCCATCCAGCGGGATCCGGCAAAACCGCCGCCAGGAGATTGAGTCGCTGACCTCCGCGCACAGGCTCTCAAACCCCAGCCGGTACCGGTACTTCAAGAACATCAGCCGCAGGTAACACTCCACCGGCGTGCACGGGCGCCCGAGCACCGGATGGAAATACGGCGCGAACGGGGCGAAGAACGCCGGGTCATCCAGCAGCGCATCCACCCGCGCCAGCCCCACCGGCAGCCGCAGCACCTCCTCCGGCAGCCGCGACTCCCACACCGACACCGGATCGCCTAAAGTGCGAAACACGATGGCCTCGATCCCTTCTAGCCCAAGGGGTCGAGGCCATCTTTCCCAGCGCCGAGCAAGATCACCCGCCGACGGAGTTCTTCAGGTCGAAGTAGCTAGCCGCGATCTGGCACGCGGTCGCCAGCCGGGCCCGCCGCCTGGCCCCGGTTACCCGGCGGGACGGTGTGACGGGAACGACACGACCTGCTGGAAGGTGGGCCGGTTCTGCCACGGGAGCGAGGGCTGGCCGACCACGCCGAGCATCTGGAAGCCGATCGCGTCGTACTCCGGCATGGTGACCTTGGCCGCGCGGGTGGCGCTGTCCTGCGTCCACAGCGCCACGTCGGTCGAGCCCTTGTTGGCCTTGACCAGCGCCTGATAGGTGGACTTCAGGGCGGCGTCCAGCTCCGGGCCGCACTTCTTCAGCCCGCCGGAGCCGCACAGCCGGGCGGTGACCGCAGGGCCGAACGGGTCGGCCACCTTGCGGCCCGCCATCTGGTCCAGCGCCATCTGCGTGTAGCCTTCCCAGCCGCCGTCGTAGGCGCTGCCCTGGTGGGCGCCGCCGTTGTCGGGGGTGTTGGTGAAGCCCATCGGGAAGACGTTGTAGCCGTTGCCGTTGGTGCCGCCGGCCGCGAACAGCGGGTCGAAGATGGCCTTGATGATGGCCGGGGTGAGCTGGTCCATGATGGCCACCGCGGCCGCCTGCTCGTACTGCGTGTCGTCCGGCGCGGACAGCAGCCGGTGCGCGCCGTCGGTGTACCAGACCTTCAGCGCGGCCAGCATCTGCCGCACCCCCGGCGGCTCGGGCCGGCCCCGCACCGCGGCCAGGAAGGCCGGCAGGATGGTCAGCCCGTCCAGGTCCTGGCTGGCCGCCGTCTCCATCGCCTGCACCAGGTCCGCGCGGGTGATCTTCCCGTGGTGGATGGCGAACTGGTGGCGGATCTGGGCGGTGAGCATCTGCACCCGGTACACCGGCCCGTAGCCGTACTGGTTGTCGGCCGCGGAGAACCCCGGCGCGGGTTTGTTGTTCCAGCTGTCGAAGAACCCCTGCGGCGGGTTGATCTCGTGCACGTGCCGGGCGGCGGGCAGGAAGCCGCGCCATTCCGAGCCGCCGGTGCCCCAGGTGGGCAGGTTCGGGTTCACGTCCGGTGGCCGGATCGGGTCGCGGCCGCTGGCGTAGTAGGCGATGTTCTTGCTGTCGACGTAGAACCAGTTGAAGGTGAAGCCGATGTTGCCGGCCGACTTCATCCAGGACTGCGGGCTGTGCGTCAGTGACGGCTCGCCGAAGCCCAGGAAGCCGATGATCGAGTCCACGTCGTGGCCGTAGGTGGAGCGCTGGTTCACCTCGGCCACGGGCTGGCCGCCCAGCGCGGTGGTCCAGCCCTGCACGACGCCGTGCACGGTCAGGTGGATCTTGTGCACCAGCCCCTTCCCGTCGGTGAACGTCTCGTTGACCATCGGGATGCACTTGCCGTCGTACATGTAGGAGGTGCCGGTGGCGGCGGGGCGGCCGCCGTCCGGGTTGCAGATCAGCTCCAGCCGCTGGTCGGTCAGGTCGCTGCCGGCCGATGTGGCCGACCAGGCGTAATCTTCGCCGCGGCCGAGCTCGACCAGGCCGGTGCCGGGGAACGACGCGCCCATCGCGTCGTAGCTGGGTGAGTGCAGGTCCTCCTGCATGAGGATCTGCGGGGCGAAGTAGGACACCTGCGGGCCGAACACCGCGACCGGGTGCCCGCCGGCCGAATGGCCTGCCCCCACGACCAGTGCGTTGCTCATCTGGGCGGGGAACTTCAGCAGGCCTTGGATGATCGACAGCCCGTACCGGTCGAAGCTGGTCAGCGGGGATGACGTGCAGCCGGGTGTGGTGTCGGCCGGGCCGCCCTTCAGCGGCGCGGCCGGGTTGTCCGGGATGGCGGCCGTGGCCGGGTTGACGTGTCCCGGGATCTCATAGCGGAAGATCCGGTTCACCACCGTGGCCGGGGCCGCGGGGTCGTCCTGCTCCTTGAACTCGCTGAACGCGCTGGTCCCGCTGGTCTTGCCGAGCTGCTGCTGGAGGTACTGCAGCAGGGCCGAGTTGGCCACCTCGCCGCCCCCGCCGTCACCGAAGATGCCGCCGATGAGCCCGGCCACCGCGACCACGTCCGCCGTGCTCCACGGCTGCGGGGTGCCGCCGAACGCCTGGTACTCCACCGGCATCATGGCCGCGTTCGTCTTGGCCTGGGCGATGTAGTCGTTGACGCCCCGCACGTAGCTGCGGATCATGGTCAGCGCGAGCTGGCCCTGCGCGCCGTACTCGCGCGGCAGGTTGTTCACCTGGGCGGTCGCCTGCGCCTTGGTGTACGGCGCGAGCAGCAGCTGGTCGTGGTCCATCTGCTCGTCCGCGCAGGAGTCGCCCAGGAACGAGGTCAGCGTGCCCTCGCCGTAGTGCCGCAGCACGTCCATGAGGAACAGCCGGTCCTGGGCCTGGGCGTATCCGGCGCCGAACGAGAGCGCCGCATTGGTCTTCCCGTAGATGTGCGGGATGTCCGCCTTGTCGCGGTAGATGACCACCGGTTCGGTGGGCGAGGGGTGCTCGGTCTTGATGACCTGGCCCGGCTTCACCCCGAACGACTCGTCGAGGTAGTAGTGGCCGAGCGCGGAGTCGGTCAGCGACCGGTAGCCGAACTCGAGGTTCTCATACGGCGCGAGCTCGTCCTGGCTGTACGGCGGGCGCTGTCCCGTCTTGATGAACTTCAGGAACTGCTGCTGGTTGACCAGGCCGTTCTCCCCAGCCGGGAGGATGTCCATCGCCTGCCCGCCGGCGTAGTCGCCGGCCCGGTAGGTGGGCAGCAGGGAGAACCCGCCGCCGCCGGTTGAGCCCAGCGCGGGCCCGCTTGTGGCAATTAAAGCCAGTACGGCGGTGATGGTCACGGTCAGCCGGAGACGCCCTCGTCTGTGCATGGCTGGCATCCTAGATGCCATGACCGGTTCCGCTCCAGGGCCCGCGCTGGCGGGAGACGAGATGCGGGTGGTGGCGGAGTTGCTGGCCGCCGCCTGGGGGCAGCACGTCCCGGTGCGGGACGCCGAGGTGCTGTGGGGGCGCGCGAACGTGGTGCGGGTCCGGCTCGCCGATGGCCGCCCGGCGGTGGTCAAGCGCCGGCCCGGGCCAGAACGCGGGGACGCACCCGACCGCGACCGCAGCTCCGCGGACTTCCAGACCGAGCTCGCCGCGCTGGAGTACCTGAACGCGATGCCCGAGCCGGTGGCGCCCCGGCTGCTCGGCGCCGACCTGCCGGCCGGCCTGATCGTCATGGAGGACCTGGGCGCGGGGGCGACGCTGGCCGACTCGCTGATGGCCGGGGACCGGGCGCAGGTCGAGGCGGATCTGGCCGCCTACGCCCGGTCGCTGGCCGCCATGCACGCGTGGACCAGCCGGCACCCCGGCGAGCTGGCCGCGCTGCGGGACCGGTATGCGGCCCGGACCGGCGGTGGCACCCGGCTGATGGCCGCGCTGGCCCGCGGGACCCGGCCGTTCCTCGCGCTCGCCGCCGAACTGGGCCTGCCCGCCGGGGGAGTGGAGGACGAGATCGCCGGGCTCGGCGGCCTGCTCGCCGCGACCGGCTTCGCCGCCCTGGTGCACGGTGACGGCTGCCCGGACAACGTGCGTTTCCTCGGCGGCGCGTGCCGGTTCCTCGACTTCGAGACCGCGGCCTGGGGCGCCGCCGCCATCGACGCCGTCTTCCTGCTGGCGCCGTTCCCGAGCTGCTGGTGCTTCGCCCGGCTGCCGGACGACGTGGCCGGCCCGGCCACCGAGACCTACCGGTCCGCGCTGGCGGCCGCCGGGATCGGCCTCGGGCCGGACTGGCAGGCCGCGCTGGCCGCCGCGCTGGTCTGCTGGATCGTGGCCCGCGGGCGCGTGCTGGGCCGGCTGCTCAGCGAGGACCCGGAATGGGGCACCACCACGATGCGGCCGCGGCTGCTGGCCTGGCTGCGCAGCTTCCTGGACGCGGCAGGCGGCACCAGCGAGCTGTCCCGGCTGGCCGGACTGTCCGCCGCGCTGCTGGCCGAGCTGTCCCGCCGCTGGCCGGAGGCCGAGGTACCGGACTACCCGGCGCTCGCCGGGCCCGGTGCGGCGCTGGCCGTGGTGCCGGACGAGTGGCGGCCCGGGCAGTGAGCCTGAAGGACCGGATCCCGTCCCCGCTGCGGCGCGGACTGGTCATCTTCGCGCTGCTGCTCATCATCGAGTACCTGGTCATCCCGGAACTGGTCGGGGCCAGCAAAAACCTCTACCTGCTGGCCCGCGTCAACGCCGGCTGGATGGCCGCCGGGCTGGTGCTGGAGGGCGTGTCGCTGTTCTGCTACGCGCTGCTGACCCGGGTCCTGCTGCCGCCGGACGGGCGGCCCTCGCTGTCCCGGCTGTTCCGCATCGACCTGGCCGCGGCCGCGGTGGCGCACGTCATCCCGGCCGGCACGGTGGGCAGCGCCGGCATCGGCTACCAGCTGTTCACGGCCGAGGGGATACCCGGGCGGGATGCCGGGGTGATGATGGCGACCAAGGGCATGGGCTCCACCGTCGTGCTGAACGTGCTGCTCTGGCTGTCCCTGGTGATCTCCATCCCGCTGGCCGGGTTCCATCCCATCTACGTGTCGGTGGCCGTTGTCGGTGCGGTGGCGCTCGCGCTGATGGCCCTGGCCATCTGGGGGCTCACCCGGGGCAAGGGCCGGGCCAGCCGGATCGTGCACGCCGTCGGCCGCAAGGTGCCGGGCCTGGACGGCGACAAACTGGAGGAGCTGTTCCTGCACGTCGGCAACTCGCTGCGGGATCTCGCCAGGGACCGCCGGGTGCTGGCCGAGTCGCTGGGCTGGGCCGCGCTCAACTGGCTGCTGGACGCCGCGTCGCTGTGGTGCTTCGTCGCCGCGTTCGGCAGTTACGTCAACCCGGCCGAGCTGTTCGCCGCCTACGGGATCGCCAACGTGCTCGGCGTGCTGCCGATCACTCCGGCCGGCCTGGGCGTTATCGACTCGACCGCGCCGCTGCTGCTGGTCAGCTTCGGCGTCACCCGGAGCGTGGCCACGCTGGGCGTGCTCAGCTGGCGGCTGGTCAACTTCTGGCTGCCGATCCCGGCCGGGGCGGCCGCCTACGTCTCACTGAAGGTGCCGCGCGGCGGCGGCGTCAAGGCCGTGCGCAAGGCGCTGGCCGAGATGATGTCCCGCGGGCCCAAGGAGGAGGAGCGGGATCAGATCGCGTCCAGGTAGCGCACCCGCTCCCAGTCGGTGACCGTGCGCATGAACTCCGCCCACTCGAACTCCGCGACCGCGTCAGCCGGCCCGGCATGTCGGCGCCCGCGAGGATGACGGTGTCGATGCCGAGCCGGCCGAGGTCGGCGGGCTCGGCCGGTCGCTGCTCACCGGGCCAGCCAGCCGCCGTCCACGCCGAGCTGGGTGCCGGTGATGTAGGCGGCCTCGTCCGACAGCAGGAACGAGGCGGCCGCGGCGATGTCGGCCGGCTGGGCCAGCCGGCCGATCAGCAGCCGGTCGCGCAGCACGCCGGGCAGCTCCGCGTTCCGCGGGTCGTGGCCGGGGATGAAGCCGGTCTGCACCGGGCCGGGCGCGACCGCGTTGACCCGGATGCCCTGGCCGGCCAGCTCCACCGCGAGCGCCTTGGTGAGCATCCTCACCGCGCCCTTGGACGCGTTGTAGTGCGGCTGGCAGGCTCCGGTGGAGGAGACGATCACCTCGGCCTCGACGCTGGACAGGTTCACCATCGCGGCCGGCCGCGCGGCGGCCAGGTAGGGCGCGGCCAGCTGGCTGACGATGAACTGCCCCTTGACGTTGGTGTCCATGACGAAGTCCCAGTCTTCGTCGGTGAGCTCGGCCAGTCCCACCATGGTGACCACACCGGCGTTGTTGACCAGGTAGTTCAGGCCGCCGAACGCGGCCACGGCGCCCTCCAGCGCGGCCCGCACGGCGGCGCGGTCCCGGACGTCGGCGGCGAACGCGGCCGCGGTCCCGCCGCCGGCGGTGATCTTCCCCGCCGTCTCGGCCGCCTGGCCCGGCTGGACGTCGGTGCACGCCACCGCGCAGCCTTCGGCGGCCAGCCGCTCGGCTATCGCCCGGCCGATACCCGCGCCCGCGCCGGTCACAAAGGCCGCCCGCCCGGCATGTCGTTGCTGGTCCATTCGCCGCTAACCGTCCTCTCTCGGTGTGGTCAATTGCTGCTGAACGGCTTCGCCCCGGCGTCGCGCGGCCCAGGCCGCAGTCGCGGTGCCGGACCGGCCGGGACGGCGTCGCTGGCGGCCTCGTCGAAGGCCGGTGCCGCCGCCGAGGCCGCGGGACACGTAGGTGCCCAGGCTCCCCGCCGACGGGGCGATCTGGGAGACCGACTGGAACAACACCGCGCCGTTGCCGAGCTTGCCGCGCTGCAGCGTTCCTGGCCGCACTGTCCCGCGTGGGTGCGCCTGCTCTGCCATGCCGCCTTCTCTCCGCCTGCACCCCCGGCCCCGGGGGATGTCGGGCCCGGTGTTCGGCGCAGCCGTCAAGGTTCCTATATAGGACCTTAAGCGGAAGTGCATGTCAAGGCTTGGGTGGCAGGCAGCAAGCCCGCACACTGCAGAAGATTTAGCGATGGTCCTATCCTGGGCCCATGGTTAACCGGATCGCGACACCTACCGTGGCGCAGGACGTGGCCAACCACATCCGGCGGCTGATCCACGACGGCGCGCTCAGCGCCGGCGACCGGCTGCCGGGCGAGCGGGATCTGGCCGCCGGGCTCGGCGTGGGCCGGGTCTCGGTGCGGGAGGCGATCCGGCTGCTGGCCAGCGGCGGCTACGTCACCGTCCGCCGCGGTGCCGGCGGCGGGACGTTCGTGGCCGGGCTGGACATGCCGTACGAGGCCTGGCTCGCGCAGATGCGCAACCGGGCCGGCGAGCTCGACGCGATCCTCGACCTGCGCATCGCGCTGGAGGGGCACTCGTCGTTCCTCGCCGCCCAGCGGGGGAGCGGGGCCGAACTCGGCGCGCTGCGGGCCACCCTCACCGACATGGAGCAGGCCGTGACGCGCAGCGCCTTCCGGCTCGCCGACTCCCGGTTCCACGCCATGGTCGCGGCCGCCGCGCGCAGCAGCAGGCTCGCCGGGCTCGTCGCCGAGGCGCGCGGGGAGTTCTTCGTGCCCGCTGACACCCTCGACTTCGAGGAGCAGATCGAGGCGTCGGTGACCGGGCACGCCGCCGTGCTGCAGGCGCTGGCCGACCGGGACGCCGCCCTGGCCCGCACGGCGATGGCCAGCCACATCGAGGACACCCGCGCCCACGTGCACCGGGTGCTGCGCGGCGACCGGCTCAATTCGGGAGCGCGCCGCCGATAAGGGCGCGCAACCCCTGGGTGTAGGTGTCCTGGCTGGTGAGGGCGGGCCACCGGCCGGCGAGGCCGGCCAGCCGGGGGTGGGTCGCCGGGTCGAGGCGGGCCAGGGCCTGGTCCCGGTAGCTGGGGCCGCCGCGCTGGCCGCCGCGGCGGGTGCGGCGCGCCCGGATGAGTATCTCGCCGGCCGTGTAGTACCAGATGTGCCGGTAGAGGTGGACGGCTGCCTCGGCGTCGGCGCCGGCCTCGATGGCGCCGCCGATGATCTGCTCGACGAGCCAGAGGGCCGCGTCGCCGAGCAGATCGTCCGCGGTGATCACCTCGACCACCCAGGGCCGGGCGGCGAGCCCGTCGTGCATCAGAGTCGCGGCCGCCACGATGCGCTCACGGGGATCGTCGGGGAGCCGGGGGGGTGGCACGAGGACCTGGTCGGCGTAGTCGTTGAGCAGCTGCACGAGCAGGTCGTCCTTGTCGCGCACGTGGTAGTACACGGTGGCCGGCGAGGTCCCGATCTCCGCCGCCAGCCGGCGGATGGTCAGCCGCTCCCAGCCGTCGCGGTCGACCAGCCGGTGCGCGGCGGTGAGTATCTCGCCGCGTGAGGTCCGGGGCGGCCGGCCTCCCGGGCCGCCTGTCGCTGGTCGTGGCACCGGCTCATCCTCGCACGCGGTCGCGTGTGCTATGTTTTCAAACACGTTCAGAAACTAGCACCGGAGGAGCCCACATGGCACTGTCAGTGATCAATCTGTTCACCCCGTCGGGACTGCGCCTGCACGCCGGCGGGACCATCGACGTCGAGACTCCGCCTCGGATGTCGGGGGACCAGGACGGCTGGATGGTGGCCAGCTTCCACGTCGAGTCAGACCAGGACGTGCACGGCGACCACTGGGAGATCCACCCGGCCGGCCAGGAGGTCGTCAGCGTCCTGTCCGGCCATGCCCGGCTGGTGCTGCGGGCCGAGGCCGGCCAGGGCCAGGACGAGACGGTGACGCTGCGGCCGGGCACGGGCTGCGTCATCCCGCAGAACCGCTGGCACCGGCTGGAGATCGACGGGCCGACCGATCTGCAGGCGATCACCCCGCGCCGCGGCAGCCGCCTGGAGCCGCGGGCATGACCGAGGCGGCGGCAACTCCGATCCCCTGGCCGTGCTCGTCACCATCGCCAACGCCGCCACCAGCCACACCGCCGGTACTGACCGCGCCTTCGCCGTCGCCGGGCTGCTGATGGCCGCCGGAGCCGTCATCGGCGCTATCCTGCTCCGCCAGCCACCGGGCAGGCAGCAGCCGCACAGCTAGGCGGCGGGATTCACCCGGCGTGCGGCGCAGAACTGGGTATGTTCAAGACGTGCGACGCCGGGCCCGTGCACGAGCCGGGGCTGGGCAGATGCTGCTGGGTGCCTTCCTCGCCCTGCTGCGGCCCTCCCGTCTTTCGCTGTGCCGCTGTGGCCATTCCAGGAACGCGCACCAGCACTACCGGCGCGGGCTGGACTGCGCGCTGTGTGCGTGCGCGAAGTACCGCTGGGCCCCCGCGTTACCAGAGCCGTAGCAGAACTCATCCGTTACAGCTCAGGGAACGAGAGGCCGGCGTTGTGCTCGGACAGCACCGACGGCGGCCCGATGAGGGCCGAATCCGGTTCCCCGATGACGTCCTCGTCCTTGCCCTCGTAGTCGAACTTCCTGAGCACGTGCTTGATCGCCTCGAGCCTGGCCCGCTTCTTGTCGTTGCTCTTGACCACCGTCCAGGGCGCGTGCTCGCTGTCGGTGTAGTGGAACATCGCCTCCTTGGCGTCGGTGTAGGCGTCCCACTTGTCCAGCGACTCGATGTCCATCGGGCTGAGCTTCCACTGCCGGACCGGGTCGACCCGCCGGATGATGAACCGGGTGCGCTGCTCCGACGGGGTGACCGAGAACCAGAACTTCGTCAGGTGCAGCCCGGAGCGGACCAGCATCCGCTCGAACTCCGGGGCCTCCCGCATGAACTCCCAGTACTCGGTGTCCGTGCAGAAGCCCATGACCCGCTCCACGCCGGCCCGGTTGTACCAGGAGCGGTCGAACATGACGATCTCGCCCGCCGCGGGCAGGTGCGGCACGTAACGCTGGAAGTACCACTGCGTCTGCTGCCGCTCGCTCGGCTTGGTCAGCGCGACCACCGTGGCGCCGCGCGGGTTCAGGTGCTCGGTGAACCGCTTGATCGTGCCGCCCTTGCCGGCCGCGTCGCGGCCCTCGAACACGATCACGATGTGCTCGCCGACGGACTTGACCCAGTTCTGCAGCTTGACCAGCTCGACCTGCAGCGGGCGCTTGAAGTACTCGTACTCGTCGCGGGTCATCTTCTCGGCGTACGGGTAGTCCTCGCGCCAGGTGTCGATCACCCGGCCGTCCGGCCAGCGCAGCACCGGGTCGTCGTGCTCGTCGTCGTCGTCCACCCGCAGCCCCGCGATCAGGCTCGGATCTGATGCCCAGTCCTCCGGCAGCGCATTGAACTCCGAAGCGGATTGAGTCGTCACGTCACTAGCACACCACACGGACTCAGCGGCTGGCCCGGCAAGGTCTGGATGACGCTATTGTTCTCAGTCCAGAAACCGCTCAGCTACGGCCTCGCCCTGGTTGTGCTCGCCCGTGGGGCGGAAGCCCAGGCGCCGGTAGAACTCTTCTGGGCCGTGCGGGCCTTCGTGGTAGGTCACCGTCAGCCGGCGGTGCCCACGTCGCAGGGCTTCCTGGATGACTTCCTCGACGGCGAACCGCCCGCAGCCCTTGCCCTGGTGCTCGGCGCCCACGTTCAGCCGCCACAGATAGGCGTGAAAGAGCGGGTTCTCGTGGTCGGGGGCGAACGCGGCCATCACGAACGCGGTCAGCTGGCCGCCGGCGTAGATCAGCCGGGGCCAGGCGATGTCGGGCACGGTGTAGGCGTCGGCCAGGGACCAGGCCACCGGGGCGACGAGGTCCTCCTGGTCGGCGCGCAGCTGCAGCTTGCAAGCAGCCCTGACGTTGTCCTGGGTGACCAGCTCCAGCCGCAGGTTCGTCGCCACAATCCCACCTTATCGGGGCGAAACTATCGCCTCCCGAGTATCTGCCCGCCGCGCCGGTAAACCTTCTCCAGTTGCCCCGCGTCCTACGGGACGGCCCCCGCCGCCAAGATCCAGCACCGTCCATTCCGGGCGCGTGTCATCCCCACCGTGAAGGGAACACGATGAAGTTTGCCCTGTCCAAGGCCACGGCCGCGGGTGCCGCCGCAGTGGCAGCCCTGGCCCTGACCGCCGCTCCCGCGGCGCAGGCCTCAGCCATCTACGTCAAGAGCGGCGACTACCAGTTCGCGAGCAACTACACCGACGGCTCGTCATCGCCGTTCCTGGTGTCCAACTCGCCGTTCAGCTACTCCGACGCCAGCCAGAAGATCGCCAGCAACGGCGTGGATCTGTCGGTGGGCGGCAGCCCGAACTACGCCAGTTCGGCGGTGATCGTAGACCTGGGCAAGCTGGACACGCTCTTCAGCAACGGCCAGTTCGTGCCGCCGGCGATCACCGGCAGCAGCAATCTGGCTTACAACCTGTACTTCGACGTGAACGGGGACGGCACCTACTTCGGCTGGGGCAGCCACGACCCGTACGTCTTCACGTCTGAGAACGGTGACGCAGCCGCCAGCATGGAGAACGGCAGCGACGGCCAGGCCGACTTCACGACGTTCTCCGGGGAGGCCGGGGCGGGCAACTCCGCACTGGACAGCACGCCGTACCCGGACGGCCTGTCCGGTGTCATGACCATGACGGATGTGCAGAAGGCGTTCGAGGCCCGCACGGACGATGGCACCACGGATCCGGAGGTGTGGGCGTGGATCGGCATCCAGACCTCCCCGGACGCCTCCGGCTACGTGACCTCCATTGACGGGACACCACTCGTCAGCCAGGTCCCGGCGGTCAACCCGGTGTCCGGGCTGAAGGCCACGGCCAAGTACACGAACGCGACGGCCACGTGGAAGGCCAGCAAGGGTGCCACGTCGTACAAGGTGACCGTCACCACGCACAAGGGCACCGTGACCGTCAAGACAGCCACGGTGACAGGCACGAGCTACACGGCCGGGCACCTGAAGGAGAAGACCTCCTACGCGGTGCACGTGCTGGCGCAGCCCGCAGCGTCAGGAGCGAAGCCCGCCACGGTGTACGTGACGACGAAGTAGCCTCCCGGCAGCACGGCGAAGGCCGGCCCGGCCAGTCCCACACCGGACGGCCGGGCCGGCCCGCGTCCTTCGCGCCCAGCCACGTCTCCAGCACATCGATGTGACGTTCCGTGCCGGGGGTAGCCGGCTGCCGATACGATCCTGGCGCACTGTGAGAACCAGTAGGGGGCCGAACATGGCTTGGCACGGACCGCCGGGCCGTCAGGTCTATTACGAGGACAACGGCCGTGGCGACGCGGTCGTGCTGATGCCGGGCTGGGGCGGCAGCATCGCCGACCTGGGCCGGCTCCGGCGCGACCTGGCAGACGGGTTCCGCGTCGTCGCCGTCGACCTGCCCGGCTCCGGCAGGTCGCAGCCCCAGCCGCGGCATTACACGCCCGGCTACTACCACGAGGATGCCGCCGTCCTGCTGGACCTGCTGGACACCCTTGGCATCGGTGCCGCGCACCTGGCCGGGTTCAGCGACGGCGGAGAAGAGGCGCTGCTCATGGCCGCGCTGCGGCCCGGCTGCGCGCTGTCGGTCTTCACCTGGGGGGCGATCGGGCAGATCGTGGCCTCACCCGCGGATCTTGACGAGCTCGCCGCGGCGATCACCAGTCCCACCGACGCGCTGGCACCGCTGGCTGGCTACCTGACGGCCGCGTACGGGACGGCCAACGCCACGGTCATGACGCAGACGTGGTCGTCGGCGATGCGCGGCATCCTCGACGCTGGCGGCGACATCAGCCGGTCCCTGGCGGCGCGGATCCGATGCCCGGCGCTGCTGGTGGCGGGCACCTACGACAAGTTCTGCCCGCCCGGGAAGACCAGGCAACTGGCGGAAGCCATCCCGCGCGGCCAGTTCGCCGAGGCGCACGGCGCCGGTCACGACATCCACATCTCACATGGCGACTGGCTCTCCGCCACGGCGCTGCGCTGGCTGGCTGAGCACTAGGCCGCGCACTATGCACATGTTCAACATATGCGGGCCATCGCATAGTTAGCGGCCGTTTGTGCACGGCCCATACGTTCCTGGGGTCGATTCCGGCTATGGGAGCGAACATTGAACTCGGGAACGAAGTCCGCGATTGCGGGAGTCGCTGCGCTGGCGGCCGCGACGCTATTGGCGACGCCTTCCTCCAGCGCCGTCGCTGCCGGCCACGCTCAGATCCAGCACGTGCTGCTGATCTCGGTCGACGGGATGCACCAGTCCGACCTGGAGTGGTACGCCGCCCAGCATCCCGGCTCCGAGCTTGCCCGGCTGGCCACCGGCGGCGCTGAATACACCGGCGCCCAGACCCCCGACCCGTCGGACTCCGATCCGGGCGGCACGGCGCTGATGACCGGCGGCGACCCGAAGGTCACCGGCATCTACTACGACGACGAATACAGCCACGGCGTCTTCCCGCCGGGGACGACGAAGTGCTCCGGGCCGGTCCCGGGCGGCGACGTGATCTACGACTCGCCGGACGACAAGCTTCCCGCCGTGCCGGACCTGCTGCATAACGGGAGCGGCAACACCTTCCCCTCCTTCGACGAGGGCGGCTCGATCATTGCCGGCGTCAACGCCGCCTGGGCCAAACAGCATCCGAAGAACCCGGCGCTGGTCGTCCAGGAGGCCGACGACGGGCTGCTGTGGTGGCTGTCGGACCGCTCGCAGGCGGCGACTGACTTCGTGAAGAACTATCTGTGGACGCACACCGCCCCAGCGGTCAACTACGCCGGGCAGACGATCACCGTCCAGCACTCCGGCCTGCGGGAGATCTTCGCCGGCCACCAGTCCGCGCACTTCTTCGGCGTGCCGTTCTCCGACCCGCACCACCCGGACGTGTTCGGGATCTCGCAGGTCGGCACGATCTACACGACCGGCTCGAAGATCGCCGAACACGGCGGCGACAACCCGGGCGACCGGGACGTTCCGCTCGTCGTCTACGCGCCGGGCACGGTCCGCTCCGCGGCCGCGGCGGTGGCCAGCAGCGCGAAGTCGCCGCCGCACCGCCCGGCCAGCTGCAGGCCCACGGGCAGCCCGGCGACGGGCACAGGCAGCGAGACCGCGGGGTGGCCGGACAGGTTGTAAGGGCCGGTGAAGCGGCCCTCGCCGGAGTCTTCGCCGACGCCGAACGGCGGGTCCTGCTCGGGGGCCTGGAAGCCCACCGTGGGGCCCGCAAGCGCGTCGAAGCCGGCCAGGCTCGCGTCGATCGCGGCGGCCAGTTCGTCACGCCGTGCCAGCGCCTGGGCGTAGGCAGCGTCGCCGATCGTGGCGCCGTACGCGAGCAGCGCCCTGGTCCCTTCGGCGTACCGGGCGGTGTCGCGGCCCTGGTGGGCGAGCACGGCCTCCCTGGCCACGATCATTCCGAGGACGTCCTCCCAGGCCCGCAGGTCATCGAGCCACCGCGCGTCCACCTCGCGCAGCGTCCAGCCGGCCGCGGTGAGGGTGCTGAGCGCCGCGTCCAGCGCGGCCCGCACCGCGGGCGTCACCGACGGGTCGGCGAGCTGGGACGTCAGCACGCCGAGAGTGAAGGCGGCCGGGGCCTGGTGTCCCGGCGCCGTTCCCTTTCCTGCTGGCCCTTTCTGTTCCGCTCCGGCCGGCCCGAGCGCACCCGGCTCAGCCAGTACCGTCAGCAGGTCCGTGGTGCCTTCCACGGTGGCGGTCAGCGTGCCGACGTGGTCGCACGAGGGCGACAGCGGGAACACTCCCGTCTCAGGGATGGCCCCGTAGCTTGGCTTGAGGCCGACCACGCCGCAGTAGGCGGCCGGGATGCGGATGGAGCCGCCGGTGTCGGTGCCGAGGGCGAGGTCGCAGACACCCGCGGCGACCAGCGCGGCGGAACCGCCTGATGACCCGCCCGACGTGCGCGTGACGTCATGCGGGTTGCGGGTGTCGCCGATCTGCGGGTGCGCGAAGCCCGCCGCGTACTCCAGGCACTGGGTGGTGGCGAACACCTCGGCCCCGGTGGCCCGAAGCCGCGCCACGGCCGGCGCGTCCGCGGCGGCGGGCGCGGGGTCGCTGGCCGGGCTGCCGCAGCGGGTCGGCAGCCCTGCGACCGCGATGATGTCCTTGATTCCCACTGGCCGCCCGGCAAGCGGTCCGTCCGCCGCCCGTGCGGGCAGCGGGGCCGCCGCGGCCACGGCGTTCACCGGCCTGCCGAGCCGCTCGAGCCGCTCGTAGGCGGCCAGCAGGTCCAGGTTCGCCCGGGTCCGGGGCCGCAGGCCCTGCCCCGTCGCCGCGGTCAGTTCGGCGGTGCGGCGGCGCAGCGGGCCGCCCGGCTCACCCTCGCGGGCCAGTGCGTCCCGCAAGGCGGCGCAACCGGGATCATCGGCCGCCTCGGCCAGGGTCAGCCCGCCGATATCGGCCAGGACCGGCACCCACGGGGTGCCTTGCTCATCGTCCATGACGCGGAACGCTACTGCACCAGGCGAACAGAGCGTTACAAGGCAGGGCTTCAGATGACATCGCGGTCACATCACCGGGTGATGGCGCTCGCCGACTAGGAGCTGAAGAGCTTCCAGTGCCCCTCGGAGACGACTTCGACGTTGCCGTCGGTCACCTTGATAGCGGTCTGGTCGTCGATCGCGTACGTCGGCGCCGGTATCCTCGCGGCCCATTGTTCTGCGATGGCCATGTCTTGGTGATCGGCGTTGTCCACGTGCGGAATGATCGCAAAATCAACCAGTCCGACCCCCTGGGCCTTGACCAGGATCATGCGGAGTTCGCCATCAGGTGTATCGAACACGATGTCTTCCGTCGAGAGCGCTTCACCGCTGCCGCGTCGCGGTTCCCGGTAAGTCTCGGCGAAGGTGGACGTTGCCGCGATGCTCCCGGCGCTCACCCCCAGGTAGACCATCTCGCTACGCAGCGACGGCAAGAGGTCGGCAAGCCCGGACCGCCGCATCCAGTAGGCCAGGAACACCGGATCGCCGCCCCAGACGAGCAGGGCGTCGGTCTCCCGGACCGCCGGGACCCAGCATTCTTCGTCGATGCTGGGCAGCACGGAGAGCTCCAGCACTCCCAAAGACTTCCAGCCCAATCCGGCGAAAGGACTCTTGCTCCTTCCCCAGATGGCCTCCCATGCGTGGCCGGCACCCCCGGGGAAGGGGTATATCGCCGTCGGGATGACGAGGGCGCTGGACTCCTCGATCGGCTTGCCGAGCAGGCCGGTGAGCGCTTCGTGGATGGTCGTGTTCGCAATGCCAGACGAGGTAAGGAGAAGTTTCACTCCGCCCCCTCTTTGTCGAGCAGCGACATAAGGTAGTCCTCCAGCTTGTCGAAGCTGGATTCTTGGCCGTCATTCTTGGTCATGTGATCGCGGCCGGCTTTGTCACGGAACGCCATCGTCAACGTCAGCGTGGTTACTCCGTCAGTCTCCTTCAGCTCATCCGTCTCGTCGGCCCACGCGTCGGGCCAGCCTTCGAACAGCCACGTCTGGACGATCCGGGTCGGCGGCTCGACCTCCAGGTAGGTCCCACGGAACGAGCACTCTTTCCCGTCCGGCGTGACGAAGACCATGTGATAGTCCCCGCCGGCGCGCAGGTCCATCGAGCACACCGTCATCTTGTCTTCGAAGGGAGCGAACCAGTGGCGCACATGCTCGGGCTTCGTCAGCACGTCGAAGACGATCTCGATCGGCGCGTCGAACTCGCGGGTGGTGACGATCACGAGCTCGCTCGGGTATTCGACGACCGCGGACCCATGCCGGTTAGGTGTCACTGAAGGTCTCCGATCCAGCCGCAGGCTGCGACATCGACGTCGTGGAAGCGCGGGCTACCCGTCCAATGTATTCCACTATCGGCATATGTCAAGCGGTCGCCCGGCACCTGGATCTTGCCTGTTCATTCCGTCACCGTCGGGCCACCCTCCGGGGAGGCAGACGATGGTGCTGCGACGACGATCTCGGTGCTCGGGTCGTGGGGGATCTCTGGGGTGCCGCAGACGATGATGTCGGCGCGTTCCCAGGTCCGCTGGGCGGCGTTGAAAGGTATCTCCTCGGCCATCCACCCCGCTTCGTCGAATGGCTCCCCATGCGGGTCTTTGTTGGCCAGGTCGGCTGCGGGCGGGTTTGCCGCCCGGGCGGCGGCACGCCGTCCGGCCTCCCTCTCGTCGGCTTGCACCCAGATCAGGGTGTCGATCAGGTGCGCTACTTCCCGCCGCCCGGCACCATCCCCTTCGATGATCAGCAGCGGGCAGCCGTCCGGAACCTCGATAGATCCGTCCCGGCCGTGGTCGTCCCATCGTGGCGGCCGGTAGCTGACCGCCTGGCCCTGGTGCACGGGCACCAGGATCCCGTCAATCAGCAGGTCGGCCCAGCCGAAGCGAGAGTGCGCAAAGGCGATGTCGTCCGTGTGGATGACCACTGATCCGGGGACCATGTCGCAGATCCGGGTTGCCACTGTGGTCTTGCCGTTGTTGCTGCGCCCGTCGACGGCCAGCACCGCCGGGCGGCCAGGACCGCTCCCGTCCGGTCTCCGCCTGGTCACCGCGGTGACGACGGTACTCAGCAATTCCACGTGCCACGGCCCGGCCTCGGGCTCAACCGCGGCTAGCTGCAAGGCCATGTCGCTATCATGCCGCTAGCTTGGATCTGCCGCTGCACGCCAGGCACTGATGGCTGTCGGCCTCACAGACCAGTACGGCACGCGGCAGCCGTTCGGCCCTGGGCTTCCAGCATCGCGTCGAACTGCTCCGGGGTGAGGCTGAATCGCCTGAGCCTGGACACCCGGCTCCAGCGCGCCCGGTCCTCTGGCGTGATCACCCTCGTGGGCCTGGGCTCAGCAACTCGCTCGCGCTGGCGGGCCATCTTCTCCGGGGTGTGGCAGGGAGGGGCGTGCCCGGCTCTCCGGGCGCAGTACGTCTTCTTGCGGGGCATCCACTTCCCGCATAGTCCCTGGGCGGCTATAGCCCGCTCGATGGCTGAGATGGTGTTAGCCCACCTCCGTCAGTCAACGAGCCCGTAGGGGGTGGAGATATCCTACGGGCTCGTTGCCTTTCGTGGGCGATACTGGGATTGAACCAGTGACCCCTGGCTTGTCGAGCCAGTGCTCTCCCGCTGAGCTAATCGCCCGGGATACTGCGAGGCGGAGACGGGAATCGAACCCGTGTACAGGGCTTTGCAGGCCCTTGCCTAAGCCACTCGGCCACTCCGCCGCGGGGTGCCACGACCCTTGAAACCCGCGGTGCCGAAGAGCCGTGTTGGCCGCCGGCCGGCGATACGGGATCCGGCGCCTCCGAGCGGACGACGGGATTCGAACCCGCGACCCTCACCTTGGCAAGGTGATGCGCTACCAGCTGCGCTACGTCCGCGTGCCGTCGGCCTGGGCCGGCGTGCGTATGAACTTTAGCCGATCCAGGCCGCCGTTCAAACTTACATCGGCAACCTGGTGGCCGGCGCGCCGGCGGCCGCCGGGCCCGGCGGCCGGAGCCGGGACTCCGGCCACGCGGTTCACCACGGTCAGTGGCCCACCGTCCGGGACTCCGGCTGGCGGCTTCGGGTGCCCGGGAGTGCCTTAGGTACCGTTCTGAGTCATGGCGATATTTCTGAACGGTGCCCTGCTTGACGAGGCGGACGCGCAGATCTCGATCTTCGATCACGGCCTGACCGTGGGCGACGGCGTGTTCGAGACGGCCAAAGTAACCGGGGGCGTGCCATTCGCACTGAGCCGCCACCTGCAGCGGCTGAGCCGCTCGGCCGCGGGGCTGGGGCTGCCAGCCCCGGATATCGACGCGATCTCCGCCGGGGCTTACGCGGTGCTCAAGGCCTCGGGCAGCCCGGACCAGGCCCGGATGCGGATCACCGTGACCGGCGGGCGGGGGCCGCTCGGCTCACAGCGCGGTGGCGAGCCGCTCACCGTGCTCATCGCGCTTGGCGAGCTGACCACGTGGACGGAGAGCTGCGACGTGGTGACCGTGCCATGGGTGCGTAACGAGCGCGGGGCACTGGTCGGGATCAAGTCCACGTCCTATGCGGAGAACGTCCGGGCGCTGGCCTACGCGGGGGGGCGCGGCGGGAGCGAGGCGATCTTCGCCAACACGCAGGGCGACCTGTGTGAGGGGACGGGGTCGAACGTGTTCCTGGTGATCGGCGGCGAACTGGTCACACCGCCGCTGTCGGCGGGATGCCTGGCCGGCGTCACCAGGGGACTGGTGCTGGAGTGGTTCGGCGGCGCGGAGCGGGACGTCCCGATGTCGGCGCTGGCGTCCGCGTCCGAGGCTTTCCTCACCTCCACCACCCGGGAGGTGCAGCCGATCAGGGCGGTCGACGGGGTGGAACTGCCGGAGGCTCCGGGCCCGGTCACGAGGAAGGCCGCGCAGGTATTCAGCACCCACGCGGCCCAGTTCCCCGACCCGTGACAGCGGCTTGCGGCCGGTTAGGTCACAGGGATCAGGCCTGCCAGAGCAGACCGTCCAGCTCGCCTCCGATGTCGAAGTACTCACCCTCGTGCCCGGCTGGGATCGCCTCGTACGTGCGGCGCAGGAAGCCGGCCAGCGTCGGCATCGGCGCCTCGAAGTGCGCCTGCCCGAACGGCGAGGAGAGCACCAGGTTCAGCGTCGGCTCGCCCTCGGATGAGGACGGCCAGACCCTGACGTCACCCTCTCCCGAGGGACCGGTCATTCCCTCGGAGAGCAGGTCCCTGGCGAAGATCCACTCAACTGGCTCGTCCGTCCCCACGTGGAACGCCATGCGGACCGCATACGGGTCCTCACCCGAGTAGAACAGGCTGGCCACCAGCGGTACGGTCGCGTGCTGCGGAACTACGAGCATGAGGCCTAGCTCGGCTGAAACGGTGGTGCCGCTGTCCATCATCTTGGCCCCCACACCTTTACTTCTCGCGACCCCGGCGCGCCGGGCTTTCATTGAATCTCACGTCGCCGCCCCTGAGTTATGACGCGCTCGTCCGTGAAAACTTTTACGAGGTGATTCCTCTTTCTCGCCGAACCTAACGTCGGGCACTCGTTCACAAAACGCCCACTACCCCACCTGACCTGGGCAAACGCGCTTCCGTGCCTGGTGGCACAGGTGCCCAGGTTTGGGCCCCTGACCAGTAGGTATAACAGCGTGTCGGCCATTGTTCACTCTATGATTACAGCCAGAAATTTTTTTGGACAACGATCTTGGTTGCCCCCCCGATAGCGCATTCCCCGGACAAATAGTCGAATTCGGACGGGCCGGATATGTGCCCCAGCCGCCTCGGACAGTAACGAATGCACTGCGGACGGTCAGCGAAAGGGCGCTGCGGGCCGTCGGTGGGACGGTGGCGGTGGTGAGCCCGGCGGTGACCAGGATGCGCTAGTCTGTGTTCGCCGCAAGGACCTTGCAAGATCGCGGCATGGGCGATTAGCTCAGGGGAAGAGCACAGCCTTCACACGGCTGGGGCCGCTGGTTCGATCCCAGCATCGCCCACGCAACCGCTACGCAACTCAGACGGCCGGTACCCAGCAGGGGCCGGCCGTTTCTGATCCTCTCGGAGCAGCAGGCCGGCATCAGCCTGAATGGTCGGCATCGGCTCGGCCAGGGCGGCCCGCCACGGGGGCGGGTCGAAGGCGTCGGCAAAAAAACTACTGGGTCTCATGAGTGACGAGGCCGCCGGAGAACTCCATGATGCTCACCGAGTGGGAGGGCGTGCCGTCGTAGCTGATCACACACTCGCTCACCCATAGGTCCCGTTGCCGCGCGTCCCGGCCGTCCGCAACCCCTCACCGCCTGGCCGGCGATCTTGTCCGGATACTCCGTGCTGGCCAGCCTTCAGACCGTTAAGGTCCGGTATAGGCATCTAGGGAGGCGGCATGGTGTACGGGGAGGCAACCTGCCGGGCGGCCCTGATCTGCTGGCCTCGGAGGCGGACCGGGAGGCCACGCAGGCCGTGCTCAAGCAGGCCTTCGAGGATGAGCGGCTGACCCAGGACGAGTTCGAGGCGCGGGTCGGCAAGGCGGTGGCCGCACGGACCCAGGGCGAGCTCGCCGCGCTCACCCGGGACATCCCGCGGTCGGCCGTACCCGCGCCGCGGCGCAGCCACCGGAACGCGTGGCTCGCCGCCGGGGTGGGTGGGCTGGCCGTGGCCGGCATCCTCGTCGGGGTGCTGTCCTCCGGCTCCGGGACCTCGCCCGCTCAGGGGGCCGCGGCCGGGAGCAGCCAGGCGGCGAACCCGGACACGAACACGAACCCCCGGCCCGGGTGGTCCCGGCCGGTGCCCGGTGGGCACCTCGGTGACCGCGCTCAAGATCGCCAATGCCCTGGCCGGGCAGCCGGTCTACGTTGACCCTGGGTCTTCGCTGCTCGCCGCGTCGCAGGTGACCAGGCTGCGGGCGGAGATCGGCCAGGTGGACGCGGGCCGGATCCACATCGCCGCGGTCCGGCCTGCGACGGTGGCCAGCGGCGGCGGGCAGCGGGCGCTGGCCACCGCGATCGCCGGCTGCCGAGCCGACGCGGCGGGCACCATGGTGCTCACCACCAACCAATCGACGTACCTGGTCACCAGCTACCCCGACAACAAGGCCGCCGAGTCCGCCGTCGGCGCGGCGCTGAACACGCACGCCAGCCTGGGTGCCGGGCTGCTCGACGCGGTCCGCCGGATCGCCACCGTGGACAAGGCCAGCGGCTGACCGGGAGGCAGGTCAGCTTCCCGTGCACTGCGGGCTGGCCTTCACCGGCGGGCCGATCGTCAGTTCGACGCCGCCGCCACGCGATGCCTGGTGCGGATGCCCGGCGGCAATAGCCAGGCCGGCGTCGGCCGGGAAGGCCGAGGGGTGGATGACCAGGACACGGAGGTTGCCGTGGCCGGGGAGCGCTGTCACCATGCTGGCCAGGAGATGACGGTGCTGGCCCGGGCTGCCGCCGGCGTTGTAGGGCTGGCAGGCCAGGTTCGCCTGGCCGGTGAAGGTGACGCTGACCGGCACGCCATCGGCCCGCAGCGTGCGCTGCAGCGCGGCCGGGTCACGCAGCTCGTGAATGGTGACACGGATGCCGCCGTCGCCTTGCCTGGTTACCGTCCAGGCCGCCAGCTGGGCGGGATGGACGGGCTGATGGCCAGATGGCAGCAGCGTGGTCACGGCCAGTGCCACCCCGGCCGCGAGGGCCAGCGCTCCGGTTGCGCCAGGAATTCGCCGGCGCCGCCTCCGCGTGCGGCCCCTGGCCATGATCGCTTCGACGTCGGGCGGGCTGGCCACGGGTATCGCGGACAGCGGGCCGGCCGCGGCGCGGAGCACCTCGGCGTCGCTCATGTCATCGTGCACGTTCATTGACCGGCCTCCGTGTTCTGAGTCGGGGTGAGCTCGTGACGCAGCGCCGCTACGCCCCGGGACAAGTGCATCCGGACCGTTCCCGCCTCGATCCCCAGCTGCCTGGCGATGACGGCGATGTCGAGATCAAGGAAGATCCGCAGCGCGATCACCTCACGCTGCCGGGCGGGCAGCCGCCAGATCGCCGTCAGCAGGGTGGCGTCGATGCCGCCGCCGAGGTCGCCGGCAGTGGCCACGTCGTGCCCGGCCAGGGGCAGTTCGTGGTGGCGGCGCCGCCACCACGAAGCCCCGGTGTTAAGCGCGGCGCGCACCACCCACGCCCGCGGGGCTGGATGACGGCGGACCTTCGGCCACGATGCCCAGGCTCTGGCGAACGCCTCCGCCACCTGATCTTCGGCCAGCTGCGGACGGCCGACGACAGCCAGCACCGCGCGCAGGCACGGCTGCCAGCTGGCCTGGAAGAACTCCGCGAACTCCTTTTGCTCGCTGCTCACAACCCGTTAACTCCGGAAGCGGCTGATCCGCATACCCCCGGTCGAAGTTTGCCAGAACTCACATGTTCTTCTCGCCCGCGACGATGGCCTCCCGGATGCGGAAGTAGGTGCCGCACCGGCAGATGTTCCGGATGCCGTCCAGGTCGGCTTCGGTGATCTTGCGGCCCTCGGACTGGGCCTGCTTGACCAGGGCGACCGCGGCCATGATCTGGCCGGGCTGGCAGTAGCCGCACTGGGCGACGTCGTTGTCGAGCCAGGCCTGCTGCATCGGGTGCAGGTTCTCGCCCACGGTGGCCGGCAGGCCCTCGATCGTGGTGATCTCGTCGGTGGGCTTGATCTGCTTGACCGGGACGGAACAGGGGTTGAAGGCCAGCCCGTTGATGTGGCAGGTGCACGCGCGGCAGACCCGCAGGCCGCAGCCGTACTTCGGCCCGGTGACCCCCAGGATGTCGCGCAGCACCCACAGCAGCCGCACGTCTCCGTCGACGTCCACGCTGACCTTCTTGCCGTTAAGGATGAACGAATAGCTGGGCACGGGGCTCCTTCAGAACGTGTACTTGAGGCCGTTGGTGGGGGACTGCGGCGTGGAGGGTTCGGCCGGGTACGGCGTGAAGCCCAGAGTGCCGTGGTTGATCGGGAACGAGGTCGGCATGGTGCCGGTGGCACGGGCGTAGGCGCAGGCCACCGCGGCCATCGACGGCGCGACGGCCAGTTCCCCCGCGCCGGACGGCGAGTTCGAGGTGCTCGGCATGATCACCACCTCGATCGCGGGCGGGGTGTTCCACTCCCTGGTGTAGAAGAAGTTGTCCCAGCTGCCCTCCAGGAACAGCCCGTCCTTGAGGTGCAGGCTGGCGGTCAGCGCCAGCCCGACGCCGTCCTCGGCGCCGCCGATCATCTGCGCCTCGAGGCCACGCGGGTTGATCGCGAACCCGGGATCGACCACGATCACCATCTTGGTGACCCGCGGCCCGCCCACCCCGTCGGGGATCGTGCGGTTTACCACCGCCGGGGAGCAGTCGATCTCGGCCAGCACCGCGACCGCAGCCTGGTACTCCGAGTGCACGGCGATCCCCTGGGCGGTGTGCGCGGGCATCGCCCGGCCCCAGTTGCCGACCGTGGCGGCCTTGTTGAGCACCGCGAGCACCCTGTCGTCCTTGAGGAACGCCCGCCGGAACGCCACCGGATCCTGGCCGAACCGGGCGGCGATCTGGTCCACGATGAGCTCTTCGGCGGTCACCACGTTGGGCGAGTAGATGTTGCGCATGCTGCCGGTGCTGAACTCCAGCTGGATCTCGTTGAGCAGTTGCGCGGTGACGCCGAAGTTGTACGGCGAGGACTGGGTCAGCTCGAAGATCGTCTCGGAGAAGCCGAGGTTCCCCACCGGCAGGCTGGCCGCGGTGGCGGTGAGGATCTCGCCCAGCCCGTGGCTGAAGCTGGTCTGCACACTGGTGTGCAGCTGGGTGTAGGTGACCACGTTGCCCAGCAGTGTGGTCGCCTGGACCTGGGAGACGCACATCGGGTGGGTGCGGCCCTGGCGGAAGGTGTCGGTGCGCGACCACTGCAGCTTGACCGGCTTGCCCATCACCTTGGACACCGCCGCCGCCTCGGTGGCGCAGTCATGGAACAGGTGCCGGCCGAACGACCCGCCGCCCTCGGTCACGTGCACGGTCACTGCGGACTGCGGCAGGCCCAGCTGCAGGGCGATGTCCTGCAGCGCGTCGATCGGCACCTTGAGGCAGGACCAGATCTCCGCACTGTCCGCCCGTACGTCCGCGATGGCGCAGTCCGGCTCCAGCGGCGTGTTGCTGGCGAAATAGAAGGTGAACTCACCGGATACCGACAGCGCGCCGTCCGGCACGGCGGCCAGCGGCGGTGCCGCGGCCTTCAGCGCGGCCAGCACGGTCGCGTCGGACTGGCCGTCCACCGGCCCGGGCCCCCACGTCACATCGGCGATCTGGATCGCGGAGATGCACTCGCCGAACGTCCTGCCGCGGATGGCCACCCCGGTGGAGACGACCGCGACATCGGTGATGCCGGGCATGGCCAGGATCGCCTTGGTGTTGTTCACCGACCTGACCGTCCCGCCGACCGTCGGCGGCCTGACCATCATCGTCGGCAGCGCGCCGGGCACCTGCAGGTCCATGCCGAACCGCTTCTTCCCGGTCACGATGTCCAGCGCGTCGATGCGGTTGTGCGCGTGGCCGAGGATCCGGAACTTCGAGGAGGCCTTGAGCTTCGGCACGGCCACCCGGCGCGTGCGGCTGCTCGCCGCCTCGGCGGCCAGCTCCCCGTAGCCGAGCCGGCGCCCGTCCGGGTGGATCACCTCGCCGCGCTCGGTGCGCAACCGGGCCGGCCCGATCTCCCACCGGCCGGCCGCGGCCTGCACGAGCTGCTGCCTGGCCAGCGCAGCGGCCGCGCAGGTCGGGCCGTACTGGCTGCGCATCGAGTTGGAGCCGCCGGTGAGCTGGTTGAAGATCAGCTCCGGGCGGGCGTCGGCCAGGGTGACACTCACCTGGTCCACATCCAGGTCCATGTACTCGGCGATCATCATCGCGATCGCGGTCGTCATGCCCTGGCCCACCTCGGTCCTGATCGCCGCGAAGGACGCTGTCCCGTCGGCGTTGACCACCACGGTGATCAGGCCGGAGGTCGCCGCGGCCGCCAGGTCCTGCGCGTCGCCGAGGTCGAGGATCTCCTCCGGCTCCGGCGGCGTGATGATCGACGCCCTGGCCGCCTGCGTGCGAGCCAGATCCGGGGCGAGCTGCACTCCCACGGCCAGCGTGGGCGCGGCGAGCAGGTAACCCAGGAACCGGCGGCGGCCGAACCCGCCCGACGGGACGTCAGGATCTTGTGGTGAATGCTGGTGCTTCGTCACGGGGGGTCCTCTCGATGGCCTGGTGACCTGCGGCCAGGAGCCAGGCCCAGAATGGTGCTTGAGAGTGTTCCATCGCCTACACCCAGTGACCATCGACACGGTGCCTACTCTTGTGGTGCTCTCGCTGTGCGTGGTGCACAAGTTGTCCGGAGTGGACTACTGCGGATAGCGCTGCCCGAACGTGTCCGCGTCGGGCATCAGCGCCGCGGCCCGCAGCGCCAGCTTCAGTTCGACCAGGCCGGTGGGGTCGGTGAAGTCGTGGCCGGTGATGGCCTGCATCCGCTGCAGCCGGTTGATGACCGTGTTGCGATGGCAGAACGCATCGTCGGCGGTGCGCTTGACCGAGCCGCCGGTGGCCACCCATATCTGCAGCGTCCCCAGCAGCAGCCGGCGTTCGGCCGGCGCGATCTCCAGCAGGCCGCCGAGCCAGCGGCGGACGAGCTGGCGGGCCAGTTCCGGCGAGCTGAGCAGCAGCGCGTCCGGCAGCCGCTGCTCCAGTGCGGCCGCTTCGGCCTGGTCGCCGAGGATGGTGCGGCGGGCGAGCATGGCCTGCCGGTACGCCGCGTCCACCTCGGCCAGGCCGCGCACGACCAGCGACAGGCCGGCCCGCGTCTGCAAGGTTTCCCGCACCGGCTCCAGCACCCCGTCCAGCGTGGGCTGCCGCAGCGCGAGCATCCCGACCAGCGCGTCGGCCCGGGCCTGCCACACCGAGACGATCTCCTGTGCGGCCAGCCGCTGCCGCAGCAGCGCCGGGTCGGCGCTGGCCGGGCTGGGGTCGGCCACGACGACCGCGTACGGCCCCTCCACCGGGACGCCCAGAATCCGGGACACCTCGTAGGCGAACGTGATGACCTTGGCCCGGCCGTTCAGCAAGCCTTCCCACAGCATGGCCATCCGGTGCGCGTCGGTCCGCAGCAGGTCACTCTCGGCGAAGTGGTACGCCGCCGCCACCTGCGCCGAGGTGGCGTCGACCACCTCCCAGACCCGGGTCGCCACGTCGAGCAGGCCCTCGGTGTCGGTCAGCTGATCGGCGTGCGCCTGGTCGATCAGGGCTTCCCACACCAGCCGGCCGCCCAGCCTGAACGAGCGCAGCACGTCGTCGAGCGGCATGCCCTGCTCGGCCCGCCGGCTGCCGGTCGCCCAGGCGGCGTCGTAGTGCTCGCGGCTGCCCGCCGGCCCGCTGTCCGGCCCGGGCTGGGCGATCATCTGCAGCACCCTGGTCAGGTTGTCGTGGCAGGAGTGCCACAGCTCGTCGCGCGGCACGACCGCCATCGTCCGGTAGCCCGGGTTCTGTTCCTCGATCGTCCGTACCAGCGCGTCGGCCAGCGCGGGGACCCGCTCCAGCACCCGCGCGGCGAGCTGCTCGGCCGGTGCCTTGCTGCCTGGCTGTGAAGCCATCGCCCAAGCATGGCATGGGAAGCGGCGCTAGCTGTCCGACCTGCGCAGCGCGCTGATGAACTGCTGGCCGCGCGGCACGCCGAGCCCGGTCATGTTGTCGTAACCCTTCAAGGTGACCTGGCCGGTGTAGCCGGCCATGGAGCGGTTCTGGTCGTCGAAGGTGATCAGCGCCGGGTGCCGGCAGAACGCGACGTTGCACACCACGCCGCGGTACCGCCCCTGGGTGCTGGCGGTGGACGGCAGGATGTCGCGCAGCGCCTTCGTGCCGTTCAGCCGGTACAGCACCGGGTTGGTGAACCCGAACGGCACGGGCTGCCCCTGCTGGGCGTCGGCCACCATGCCGGCCACCAGCGGCGAGGCCATGCTCGTCCCGCCCACCGGGATTTCGGAGAACACCGGCGGCTTGCCCTTGGGGTGCTTCAGCAGCCCGGTGGCGAACCCGGTGTACAGGTCCGCGTCGGCGGCGATGTCAGGCTCGGACCGGGCCAGGCCCAGGCGGCTGCCGGGAGCGAGGCGCGCCAGCGCCCTCGGCACCACACCGCGCTGGAAAGCCGGCTGCGCCCAGATCAGGCTGGGGCCGCCGCTGGTGGCACCGTCTTCACCCCCCAGCACCCAGTGGCCGTTGCTGATCGCGGAGAAGCCACTGGACCAGCCGGTCTCGAACAGCCGCTGGTTGTGCTGGCCGATGCCCAGTGAGGTGCCGCCGACCAGGATGGAGAACGGGTCGTCCGGGGTCTCGACGCCGGAGGAGTCGCCGGACGCGAAGTACATCCCGACGCCCTGCGCGGCGGCGCGCACCAGGTAGGCGTGCATGATGTTGGTCAGGATGGCCGGCTGGGTGTCGTCACCCGGGCCCCAGGAGTTGGAGCTGATGGTGGTCAGCGGGTGGTGATAGCCGGCGGTGCCGTCGATGTTGACGATGTCGGCATCGAACAGCCCCTGGTTGCCGAAGTCGCCGTTGTTGCAGCTGTCGCCGCCGATCACCAGCTGGTTCGCGCCCGGCGCCATGTCGTAGGAGGTCTCGACGTCCAGTTGCTCCTCGACGTCGAACGGGTCGCCGCAGGTGTTCTTGCCCAGCGAAAGCTCGGCGTAGCGCTGCGCGGAGGGAGCCTGGAAGTGACCGGCCCGCGCGTAGTCCTGCAGGGTGGTGAACATGTCCGGGGTCAGGCCCAGCTCGACCAGCGAGACCGTCTGGCCGTGGCCGTCGTTACGCGTGTTCATGCCGTAGGCGGCCCGCATCTGGCCCGGCTGGTAGCCGCAGAGCTGGGTCGGGAACGACGTCCGCCCGAACTGCGTGGGCAGCCCGGCGATGTGGTGCTGGCCGTAGTACTGCGAGCAGGGGGCCGTGGGCTGCCCGGCGCTGCCGCCCTGCTGCTTGTGCAGCTTCATCAGCGGGAGCTTGGGTGCGGCGTTGTCCAGCCCGGTCACCCCGAGCACGTACCGGGACAGCGACCAGGGGATGGCCACCGCCTGGTTGTTGGCGTGCAGCTGGTACGGCCCGGCGTTCACCCCGGCCGACGACGGGTAGTTGTCCAGCTGGACCAGGAACGCGCCGTCGATCGCCGAGACGGCGCCGGTGGCCCGCACGTAGTTGCGCTGCGGGTCGGCCTGGATGCCGGTGAACCCCTTGCCGCGCAGCCAGGACCCGACCGCCTGGGCGGCGGCGCTGGTGGCACCGAACCGGGCGGTGTAGGCGTCCGGGCTCAGGTAGTGGTGGTAGAGCTTGCTGCCCGGGGTGCTCACCGCCGTCGCGAATCGCTGCGCCGCGGCCAGCTGGCTTGCCTGCAGCCAGACCTGGATGGTCAGCCGGGCCGTGCCGGCCACCGCGCCGGTGGCCCGGGTGTGGCTGGTGAACGGCGCGGCGCTGCCGGGCAGCCGCAGGTAGCCCGGGCGGGGCGCGGCCGAAGCGGAGCCGCCCACCGCCACGGCGGTGACGGCCGCCGTGGTGGCGACCGCGGCGGCGAGGCTGACGAAGCGGGGCTGGGGTTTCCACCAAAGGGGGCGCATGCAGTCATCATGGGGCACAGGGGGCGCATGGGGCCAGCCCCGTTTTCCCGGCGCCTCCCGCGGCCGGCCGTAATGCGCGCGACGCCTCGCGGCCGGATCGGGCAAACTGAGTGATCATGCTGCTCACCGTGTCCACCACCCACGCACCGGCGACGGACCTGGGCTACCTGCTGCACAAGCATCCGGGCCGGGTTCAGTCGTTCCCGCAGTCGGTGGGCACCGCGCACGTGTTTTACCCCGACGCCGGGGACGAACGATGCACGGCCGCGCTGCTGCTGGAGGTCGACCCGATCGGGCTGGTCCGGGGGCGTAAGGGGCCATCGGGTGACGGATTCGCGCTGGGGCAGTACGTCAACGACCGCCCGTACGCGGCCTCCAGCATGCTGGCGATGGCGGTCAAGGACGTCTTCCGGACCGCGCTGGCCGGCCGCTGCACCGCCCGCCCGGAGCTGGCCGCGGCGCCTATACCCCTGGAGATTTCCGTGACGGCTGTGCCATGCCGGGGTGGCGCAGGCCTGCTGGGCAAGCTGTTCGGGCCACTGGGCTGGCGGGTGGATGCCGCCACCGCCCCGCTGGACCCGGCGATGCCGGAGTGGGGTGACTCGGGCTACCTGGACGTGCGGCTGACCGGTGACCTCCGGCTGGCCGATGCCCTGAACCACCTGTACGTGCTGCTTCCGGTGCTCGACGACACCAAGCACTACTGGGTCAGCAACGACGAGGTGGACAAGCTCATCCGCGCGGGCGGCGGCTGGCTCGCGTCGCACCCGGAGAAGGCGCTGATCACCCGCCGGTACCTGGCCCATCAGCGGGAACTGACACGGTCGGCGCTGGCCCGGCTGGCCGAGGTGGACGACACCGAGCCCGGGCAGTTCGACACCCCGGCCGGTGGCGGGGCGGTGCTGGAAGCCCCGGACCGGCCGGTCCCGCTGGCCGCGCAGCGGCGCGGGGCGGTGCTCGCGGTGCTCCGCGCGTCGGCCGCACGGCGGGTCGGCGACCTGGGCTGCGGCGAAGGCGCGCTGGTCGCCGACCTGCTGGCCGAACGGGGCATCGAGCAGGTGGTCGCCACCGACGTGTCGGCCCGGGCGCTGCGGGCCGCGGGCCGTCGGCTGCGGCTGGAGACGATGCCCGAACGGCAGCGTGACCGGCTGCAGATCTTCCAGTCCGCGCTGACCTACCGCGATGACCGGCTCGCGGGCCTGGACGCCGCGGTGCTGATGGAGGTCATCGAGCACGTCGACCCACCCCGGCTGGGCGCGCTCGAGCGGGTCGTGTTCGGCTTCGCCGCCCCCGCGACGGTGATCGTGACGACGCCGAACGCGGAGCACAACGTCCGGTTCGACGCGCTGCCGGCCGGGCAGCTGCGCCACCGGGATCATCGTTTCGAGTGGACCAGAGCGGAGTTCCGGTCCTGGTCCCAGCGGGTGGCGGCCGGCTACGGCTACACGGTCCGCCACCTCCCGGTCGGCGCCGAGGATCCCGCCGCCGGGCCGCCGACCCAGATGGCCGTGTTCAGCAAGGCGGTCACATGACGGGCGAACCGCGCGAGCTGACGGTTCCCGAGCTGAGCCTGGTCGTGCTGATCGGCGCCAGCGGATCGGGTAAGTCCACGTTCGGCCGCAGCCACTTCCGCGGCACCGAGGTGATCTCGTCGGACTTCTGCCGCGGGCTGGTGGCCGACGACGAGAACGACCAGGCCGCGACACCGGAGGCCTTCGAGCTGCTGCACTACATCGCGGGGAAGCGGCTGAAGGCCGGTCGGCTCACGGTGGTGGACGCCACCAACGTCCAGCCCGAGGCGCGCAGGCAGCTGGTGGCGCTGGCCCGCGAGCACGACGTGCTGCCGGTGGCGATCGTCCTGGACGTGCCTGAGGACGTCTGCGTGGCCCGCAACGCCGAGCGCCCCGACCGCGACTTCGGCGCCCATGTCATCCGCCGTCAGCGTGACCAGCTGCGCCGCGGTCTCAGCGGACTGCGGCGGGAAGGATTCCGGACCGTGCACACGCTGCGCGGCACCGGGGAGATAGCCGGCGCCCGCGTCGTCCGCACCAAGCTCTACAACGATCTGCGGGACGAATCCGGCCCGTTCGACGTCATCGGCGACATCCACGGCTGCCGCGCCGAACTGGAGCTGCTGCTCACCGGGCTCGGCTACCAGATCACCCGGGACAGCCAGGGCAGAGCCACCGGCGCGCACCGGGACGGCCGCCGCGCGGTGTTCCTGGGCGACCTGGTCGACCGGGGCCCGGACACCCCGGGCGTGCTCCGGCTGGTGATGGGCATGGTGGCCGCCGGCGACGCGTATTGCGTGCCGGGCAATCACGAGCACAAGCTGCTGCGCGCCCTGCGCGGCCGCGACGTGCAGGTCACGCACGGCCTGGCCGAGTCGCTGGCCCAGCTGGCCGCCGAACCCGGCGAGTTCCGCGCCGCGGCCGAACGGTTCCTGGACGGCCTGGTCAGCCACTATGTGCTCGACGGCGGGCGGCTGGTGGTGTCGCACGCCGGGCTGACCGAGCGCTACCAGGGGCGGGCGTCGCGCCGGGTCCGCGATTTCTGCCTGTACGGGCAGACCACCGGCGAGACCGACGAGTACGGCCTGCCGGTGCGCTACCCGTGGGCCGAGGAGTACCGCGGCCGGGCGATGGTGCTCTACGGCCACACGCCGGTGCCCACCCCGGAGTGGGTCAACAACACCCTCTGCCTGGACACCGGCTGCGTGTTCGGCGGCCACCTCACCGCGCTGCGCTATCCGGAACGGGAACTCGTCTCGGTGCCCGCGGCCGAGGTCTACTACGAGCCGGCCAGGCCGTTCCCGGCCAGCCACGCAGCGGCGGCGCGCGACTCGGCCACCCGCCGCGACCCCGACGTCCTGGATATCAGCGACGTCACAGGGACCCGGGTCATCGAAACGCAGTACCAGAAGCGGATCGGGGTGCGGGAGGAGAACGCCGCCGCCGCGCTCGAGGTGATGAGCCGGTTCGCGATCGACCCCCGGTGGCTGGTCTACCTGCCGCCGACGATGAGCCCCGCCGCCACCGCGACACGGCCTGACCTGCTGGAACATCCCGACCAGGCATTCGAGTACTTCCGGGCCGAGGGTGTGGACCAGGTCGTCTGCGAGGAGAAGCACATGGGGTCGCGGGCGGTCGTGCTCGCCTGCCGCACCCCGGCCGCCGCCCGCGACCGGTTCGGCGTGCCCGGCGAGCAGGCCGGCGCCATCTGGACGCGCACCGGCCGGGCGTTCGGTTCCGCGGAATTCACCGCCGGTCTGATCGGGCGGCTGTGCGCCGCCGCGGAGAAGGCCGGGCTGTTCGGCGAGCTCGGCACATCCTGGCTGCTGCTCGACACCGAGCTGATGCCGTGGAGCGTCAAGGCCGGGCAGCTGATCCGCGACCAGTACGCCGCGGTCGGCGCGGCCGCGCGGGCGTCACTGCCGCGCGCCGCCGAGCTGCTCGGCCAGGCCTCGGCGGCCGGCCTCGACGTGGCCGGCCTGCTCCAACGCACCGCCGCCAGGGAACGGAACGCCGTAGCGTTCACCGCCGCCTACCGGCGCTACTGCTGGCCGACCGACGGCCTGGCGGGCGTGCGCGTGGCCCCCTTCCAGCTGCTGGCCACCGAGGGAGCCGCCCATCACCGGCAGCCGCACGCCTGGCACCTGGACCTCGCCGACCGGCTGGCCGCGGCCGACCCGGAGCTCGTCGCGGCGACCGGCCGGATCACCGTGCACACCACCGACCCGGGCTCGGTGGCCGCCGGGGCCGACTGGTGGTCCGCCCGCACCGCCGGCGGCGGCGAGGGCATGGTCGTCAAGCCGGCCGCCAACTTCGGCCGCGGCCGGAAGGGGATCACCCAGCCGGGACTGAAGGTGCGCGGGCGGGAGTACCTGCGGATCATCTACGGCCCTGACTACACCGAGCCCGCGAATCTGGAGCGTCTGCGCTCCCGTGGGCTCGGGCACAAGCGGTCGCTCGCGCTGCGGGAGTACGCACTGGGCCTCGAGGCGCTGGACCAGGTCGCCCGCGGTGAACCGCTGTGGCGGGTGCACCAGTGTGTCTTCGCGGTGCTCGCGCTCGAGTCAGAACCCGTCGACCCGCGGCTGTGACGTGACCGCGGCGCATGTGCCCGGCCTGCAGCTGGCCCGCGAGTTCTACGCCGGGGTGGTGGCACCGCTGCTGGCCGGGCGGTTCCCGCGGCTGCGCTACGCGGCCGCGCTGCTCGGGCCAGGGTCGGAGGTCGCCGGGTTCGACACCGCGCGGTCCACCGATCACGACTGGGGACCGCGCCTGCAGATCTTCCTCGCCGACGACGGCCGGCAGCCCGCCGCGACGGTGGACGCCATGCTGGCCAGCCACCTGCCGGCGTCCTTCCACGGCTACCCCGTCGCGTTCCCGGTCACCAGGGAACCGGGCGGCGCCGCCCGGCACCGGGTACAGGTCACCGCCCTCGGCGCCTGGCTGACCGGCCAGCTCGGGTTCGACCCGCGAGCGGGGATCACCCTGCTCGACTGGCTGTCCACCCCGGCGCAGCGGCTGGCCGAGGCCACCACCGGCGCGGTCTTCCACGACGAGCCCGGCGAACTGACCCGGGCCCGTGCCGCGCTGGCCTGGTACCCGCACGACGTGTGGCGTTACCTGCTGGCCAGCCAGTGGCAGCTGATCGGCCAGGAGGAGGCCTTCCCCGGCCGGTGCGCCGAGGTGGGCGACGAGCTGGGCTCGGCCGTCGTCACCGCCCGGCTGGCCCGTGACCTGATGCGGCTGTGCCTGCTCATGCACCGGCGCTACCCGCCGTACAGCAAATGGCTGGGCACCGCGTTCGCGCGGCTTCCCGGCGGCGCCGGCCTGGCGGCCGAGCTGGCCGAAGCGGTGTCGGCCGGCCGGTGGCGGGACCGCGAGGTGCCGCTGTGCCGTGCCTGGGAGGCGACCGCCGCACTGCACAACCAGCTGGGGCTCACCGCTCCGCTGGACCCCGGCACCCGCGGCTTCCACGACCGGCCCTACCGGGTCATCGGCGCGGCGCGGTTTGCCACCGCGCTGCGCGGGGCGATCACCGACCCGCGGATCCGGCGGCTGCCGCTGACCGGGTCGGCCGACCAGTTCACCGACAGCACCGACGCGGCGGGCGACCTCGGCCTGATGCGCGCCTTCGCCCGGGCGGTGGTCGGTGACCCGGACCAGCCGGGCGCCGGTCAGTAACCGAACGGCTGGAGGCCGTCGCCGTCCAGGCCCAGCGTGTAGCCACGCTGGGTGGCCGGATCCAGCTGGGTGGCCTGCGCCGCGATCGACATGAACACGTTGAAGAAGTTGCACTGCTCGACCCGGCTGACCAGCTGCCCCTGCTCGTTCAGCGTGACCATGGCCGACAGGGCGTTGTCGTTGGGCACCGCGCCGAGGCCGGGGGCGACCAGGTTCTCGTCGGGCGAGGACACCTCCTGCATGACGAAGTCGTGGTGGGTGGCGTCGGCGGCGGGATGCTGGTAAATGGTGCCGCCCGGCGTGGCCAGGGTGCCGCTGCCGGTGGCCAGGTCGTAGATCCCGGCCACGTTGCCCTGCTCGGGGCTGACCGCGGTGCCGGTGGAGGAGTCCACCGCCACCCCGTCCGGGATGCCGCTGCCCACCCCGGTGAAGCTGCTCGTGGCGCCGCTGGCCAGGTTGACGGTGATGAACGTGGGGGGCGCCGACAGATTGGTGAAGTCAGACCCCGCGACGACAGCCGTGCCGGTGGCGGTGTCCTGCGCGACCCCGGACAGCACCGGCAGGGTGAAGCCCGCCAGCGCGGACTGGATCGGGTAGACCGGGCCGAACGTGCCGGCCTTCACGTTGGCGGTGAACACGCCGGCGTCCTGCACGCCCTGCCCGCCGTTGGTCCAGGTGCCGAACGCGGCGCTGGAGGTCTGCTGGTTGTCGGCCGGCTGAATCGAGGCGTTGCTGGTGGGCGGGTTCCACGGCCCGGCCGCGGTGCCCACCGGGTGCAGCGCGTCGTAGCTGCTCGTGCTGGCCGTGCTGTCGCTGACCAGCCCGGTGTGGCCGGCGAACATGCCCGCGCCGCCGTCGTCCGGCGTGCTGTAGCTGTCGGAGCCGGTGGACGACAGCACGGTCCCGGTGATGGCGTTGGTCCGCTGGCTGAACGTCTCGACCGAGCTGACCGGCTCGCTGGTCGCGCTGACCGCCCCGTTGGAGGTGACGAAGCCGGTGGACCCGGTGGCGTCGACCCCGAACCCGTCAACCGGTGCCCCGCCGTCGGCGGGCACGACGCCGTTCATCGAGATCGAGCTGACGTCGGAGGCCTCACCGGCCGCCGTGCCCGAGGCGGTCACCGGGAGCACCCGCACGTTGCTGTACATGGTCGGGATCAGGCCGGCGGTAGCCGAGGACACACTGACCTTGCCCGAGGTGCCGGGCAGCTTCGCGTAATAGACCGACCCGCTGTCGTAGCCGTTGTCGTCCCTGATGCTGCCGTTGGGATTGTTGAAGGTGGCGAAGGAGTTGAAGTCGTTCGGCCCCGGCGCGCTGAGCTCCAGGTAGGCCCCGGCGGCGCCCGGCACGTGGCTGACGTTCCAGGACACCGAGAACTTGCCGTGGTAGGGAATGGTCAGCAGGTAGCCGGCCGGTGAGCCGGGCGCGGCCAGCACCGGCGCGGCCGGCCGGGCGTCACTGGCGGCGTCCTGCACCCGGGTGTAGGCGAAGTCGCTGAACTCGAAGCTGTCCGGGGCGGCCTGGATGGCGATCCCGTACATGCCGCCGCCCGCCAGCGCGGACACCGGCACGTTCACCGTGCCGGAGGTCTTGGTCAGCGGCACCGTGTACATGTCGCGGAAGAAGTGGTCGTCGAGCGGGTTCATCCGGCCCGGGGCCGAGACTACGAGTTGCGGCGCGGTGAAGCTGGGCTGGCCGGTGAAGTCGTACCGGACCGGGATCGTGCCGCCGGTGACCACCGGCGGGACCACCGGGGCCAGCGCGCCCGGGGCGCCGGAGACGGCGGTGAAGGACAGCGGGATCGTGGCCCTGGCCAGCACCTTGCCGCCCGCGCTGGCGGTGTAGGACAGCGCGACGGCCTGCGTCTGGGTGCTCGGCGGGGCGACGCCGGCCGCGCGGAAGATCGCGCTGGGCTGCAGCCGGGCCCACGGCCCGGACGCTAGCAGCCGCCGCCCGCCGTTCTCCCGCAGCGCGGACAGCTGGTAGTCGGTTCCGGCGGGCAGGCCGACCCAGTCGGGGGAGATGGTGATGTAGGCGTTCTGGTTGCCGCCGGACAGCGAGATGCTGCCGGGGTCGGTGGCGGTGGAGAACACCCCGTCGAGGTAGCCGGGGGTGGGCTGGCGCTGCTGCACGGCCACCCGGGCCACGCCGGGGGTGAGCCCCCCGCCGGTCACCGCGGTGACCGCCTGGCCCAGGTCCACCTGCGGGCCGACGTTGAGCGTGCTGTCGGCCTGGCTCACCCCGGGCACCGGGGTGGCGGTCTTCTCCAGTTCGGTGCGCAACGCCAGCGGGTTGCTGGCGACGCTGCTGTCCCCGGCCAGCCGGGCGGCCTGCTGCACGACGGCCGCGGCCGCGCCGATCTCCTGGGAGGAGGCCGAGGTGCCGCCGATGTTGTCCACCGTCACCGCGTCCGCCGCGCCGCCGGACGGGTGCTCGAAGGCGAGCAGGTTGTCGCTGGGCGCGGACAGGTTGACCCGGGATCCGTAGCCGGAGGAGAAGCTGCCGTAGCCGTCCCACCGGGTCTCCGGGAAGGCGTGCTGGCTGTCCAGCGCGGCGTTGCCCGGGTCCTGCGGCGGCGCGGCGAAGACGTCGTCGAGCGTGCTGCCGCCGGCGTCGATCGCCCCGGAGTCGTAGTCACGTGAGGGCCCGGTGGACAGGTAGATGCTGTTCAGGTTGCTGGGGGTGCCGCCGGCCGCCGCGGTGTCGGTGGCCGCCGAGCCGCCGGACGGTGCCACCGGGGCGTTGGTCGGGGTGCGCAGCCCGTCGTTGGCGGAGACCGACACGTTGATGTGGTACTGCCGGACGAGCGAGGTGATCAGCGCCTCGGTGAGCGGGTCGTCCTCCAGGTACCGGGACGGGAAGCCGTAGGAGTCCTCGCCGAAGGCCAGGCTGGCGGTGATCACGTTCGGCCGGGGCGACTGCTGCGCGGCGGCCAGGAACGCCTGGTCCACGCTGGTGACCGCGCCGGTGGTGTCGGCGGGGACGACGAGCCGGTACTTGGCCCCCGGCGCGATGCCGAGCAGGTCCGTCAGCCCGGCGCCGGTCTCGCCGGCCCGCTGCATGCCGTCCGGCAGCGGCGCCATCATCGCGAAGTCCAGGCCGATCTCGGCGTCGAACGGGTCCTCGCCGCAGACCTCGCCCGCCGGGTTGACGGTGGCGGTATCGGAGGACACATAGGTGGGGATGAGCGGCATGGACGGCCAGTCCAGGTACCGCTGCCCGTTCTGCAGGATCGTGGTGGGCCCGAACGCCGACACGTACCCGGAGCAGGGGTCGGTGGACGGGATCCCGGCCGAGTCGAGGTCGCCGAGCGAGACGTCGGTGATCACCTCGCCGGTGCCCGGCAGCTGGTGGTAGCGGGACTCCAGCGTCTCGTAGGCCGGCGTCCAGTCCACGCCGGGCTTGTTGAGCAGCGACTGCGCGCTGGAGGCCAGCGCGAAGTTGGACGGCAGCGCGGGCAGCGCCGCCCCGGACCGCCGGGCCGCCGGGGCCCGGCCGAGCTGACGCGCGGCCGGGGCCGCGGCCCGCCGTGTCGCCGGCGGCACCGGCAGCGGGCTGGTGGCGGTGCTGGTCACGGTCCAGTCCGGGGCCGCGTACGCCACCGCGCCGGATCCGCTCAGCGCGGCCAGCGCCTGCGGCATCGTCGCGCTGGTCATCCGCACCACGTACGCGTTGGCCAGGTCGAGGCCGCCGGGCTGGGTGCGCAGCGCTGCCGCCGCCGCACGGGGGAACACCGCGGTCATCCGGTCCACGCCGAGCCCGGCCAGCACCCGGTTGACGGCGGCATCGCTGGTGTAGGCGGGAACGGCGCCGGACGGCAGCGCGCCGGGCCGGGCGGTGTGCCTCCGTAGCTGGGCCAGGGTGGCGGCGGCCACCGTGACGGCCGGACGGGCGCTGACAGTGGGGGACAGGACCATCTCGAGCTGGCCGGCCACGTACGGCTGGGCCGGCGCCTTGAGCAGGTCGAACGTCAGCTGCGCCCGGCCCGGCAGGGCGGCGGCGGTGCCTGCCTCGCCCTGCCCGTCCGGCGGGACCGTCCGGTACTCGACCTTGGAGTGGCTGGCGTTCCACACCTCGGCCAGCCCGTTGGAGTACACCGTCGCGGCGTCACCGTTCAGCAGGTGCAGGTTGCGGTAGAGCACGCTGAGGTGGGACGCGCTGTGTGCTTTCCCCGCCGCCGCGCCGGCCCGGCCGGGCGGCCCGGCCTGGGTGGCCGCCCCGGCCGGGCCGGCGGCCATGCCGCCAGCGCCCAGCACGCCGGCCGTCAGCAGTGCGAGAGAACGCAGTCCAAGCCTCATCGGCGATCCTCCAGGCCCACGCGGGACACACGAGTGACTCCGGTAACGATGACCGCACAGCCAGGCCGGGTCAATCGGAACTAGCGTCCATATCTCGACAATGGCTGAAAGTGGCCAATTGTCACCGCAGCCCCCGGCCTGCTCACAGCCAGCCGTGCCGGGCCGCGTACAGGCCGGCCTGGAACCGGGACTCGGCGCCCAGCGAGGCCATCAGCGCGGAGATACGCCGGCTGGCGGTCCGGTAGCTCATCCCGAGATGCGACGCGATGGCCTGGTCTTTCATGCCCGCCGCGAGCAGCCGCAGCAGCTGGCGGTCGGCGGCGGTGAGCCGGGGGCCCGGCCCGTCGGCCGGCGGTTCGGCCTCGCTGCCGTCCACCGGGATCGGCACCGCCTGCTTCCACAGCACGTCGAAGATGTACAGCAGCGCGTTCAGCAGTGAGCACGGCCGGATGAGCAGGAAGCGGGCGATGTCCGGCTGGTCGGCGATGAGCGGCAGGTAGCCGAACTCCCGGTCGATGATCGCGAGCTTGAGCGGCAGCCGGGGCACGAACCTGGCCTGTTCGCCGGCCGCCATGTAGCGCGCGATGGCGTTGATCGTCCGGGGTGCGGCCTCGATCGCCGCCCGGTCGTAGATCCCGCGGTAGACGACGCCCCGGGCGAGGCCCTCGTACTCCACGTCGTTGGGCGTGCCGCCGGGGCCCATGTAGGGCGGCGTGTCAAGGACCTGCACCTCGCGCCGGGCGCCGCGCTGAAGCTGCTCGAAGCGCCGGTGCACGGCCTGCGCCCCGGTGACCACCTCGACCAGATCCGGGGACAGGGCCCGCCGGCCCTCGTGGAAGTCGGCCATCAGGTGGCCGGCCAGCGTGCGGGCCCGCTCCAGCTCGGCCTGCCGCCAGACGATCAGCGCCTCCAGGCCCACGTCGGGGGCCGTGGGCACGAAACGCTGGTCCAGCGTCCGGGTGATCAGGCCGGCCCGCTCGAGCGCGGCCACCGCCTCGCACAGCGAGTCGGGCGGGGCGGACATGTGCTGGCCCAGATCGGCCAGCGTGCTGCCGGGGCAGCGGAGCAGCTGGCGGTAGAGTTCGGTCTCCAGATCGCTGATGCCGAGCGCCGTCAGTGGGCGCAGCGGGTCCATGGTGCACGCCTCCAGTGCCGCCTCAGCCAGTGGTCATGGGCGGACGTGACCACGATATCGATCACCTGGCTGAGGACCCGGGCATTTGGGCACCGGGGAGTGCCGCACGGCGGTGCCGGGGCACGGCCTGCTGGTGCGGGCCGCCGGGTCGGCTGTGGTCAGGCGACGCCGCGGGTCAGCGCCGGGCTGAACGGCGGGGCGCAGTCTTCGCAGACGAGCACCGGCTGGCCACCGGGGAGGCAGCCCACCTGGTACGCGAGGTCGGCGAGCAGACGCTGGCAGTTGGGCACGGCACAGCGCCGGCCGTGCCGCTGGGCCCGGCTGAGCGGCTTGGGGTCAATGACAGGCATCCCGTGGGCTTGCGCCACAGGCGCGTTGATGGTCGCCACCTGTGCCACCTTGCTCACCTCCTGCATCGACTGGATCGCTGTCCGTAACCAGAGTACTGGATTTCCCGCGTTCTGGTAACCCTCTGTGCATACCTGGGCACTGTTATTGTCATGATGCCCCCCGCACCTGCAGACGAACGTGGCAGCGGCTCAGAAAACCCCCAGACATCCCTGGGAGAACCTGGTGAGTTCCGGACGTATCGGGCCCCTGTCACCGGGTAGCTGTCAGGCATGGCAGTGCGCGTCAGCGAAACCGAGACCAAGTACGAGGCCCCGTCCGGCACGGCCCTGCCGCTGCTCGCGGGACTGCTGGAAGACCTGCCCGAGGTCACCGGCACCACCGGCCCCGAGGACCAGCATCTCGACGCCGAGTACTACGACACCGGCGACCTGCGGCTGCTGCGGGTCGGCATCACGCTGCGCAGGCGCACCGGCGGCGACGACGCCGGCTGGCACCTGAAGCTGCCGGCCGGCCCGCAGACCAGGCAGGAGGTGCGGCTGCCTGGCGGGAGCCCCGCCGTCCCGGCGGAACTGGCCGCGCTGGTTCTGGTGCACACCCGCGGCCGGCCGCTGCGCCCGGTGGCGCGGATCGTCACCACCCGGCGGCGGCTGATCCTGCTCGGCGGCGGCGGCCGCTCGCTGGCCGAGGTCGCGGCCGACGAGGTCCGCGCGCAGACCATGGGCGGCACCACCACCGTGTCGCAGTGGCACGAGCTCGAGGTGGAACTGACCGGCGGCGACCGCCGTCTGCTGACCGCGGTGGACGGGGTACTGCGCGGCGACGGGCTGCGGCCCGCGGCGCACGCGGCCAAGCTGGAGCGGGCCCTGGACCGCGAGCCTGCCGGGCCGGCCAGCGAGCCGGAGCTGACCCCCGCCACGCCGGCTGGCCAGGTGGTGCTGGCCTACCTGCGCGCCCAGGCGGGCCGGCTGACCGCCCTCGATCCGCTGGTGCGCGAGGACGAGCCTGACTCGGTGCACCAGATGCGGGTGACCACCCGCCGGCTGCGCGGCACACTGCGCTCCTTCCGCCGGGTGCTGCCCAGGGCCGCCACCGGGCAGTTGTCCGCCGAGCTCAAGTGGCTGGGCGGGCTGCTCGGCGAGGCGCGCGACCGTGAGGTGCTGCCCGCCCACCTGCTGGCCGCCACCCGCGACATCCCGGTGCAGAACCTGGTCGGGCCGGTGCGGGCGCGCATTCAGGCGCACTTCGCGCCGATGGGCGCGGCCGCCCGGGCCGAGGTGCTGGACGCGCTCGGCTCGGCTCGTTACTTCGCGCTGCTCGACGAGCTGGACCGGCTGCTGGCCGCGCCGCCAGACGGCCCGGACGCGGGCCGGCCGGCCGCCGCGGTGCTGCCCGCCGCCGTGCACCGGACCTACCGCAGGGCCGCCCGCCGGATGCGCCGCGCCTGGCGCCTGCCGCCCGGCCGCCGCCAGGACGCGGCCCTGCACGAGGCACGCAAAGCGGCCAGGCAGGCCCGGTACGCCGCCGAGGCCGTGGTCCCGGTGGCTGGCCGGCCCGCCCGGCGGTTCGCCCGCCAGATGAAGCACGTTCAGTCCGTGCTCGGGGATCACCAGGACGCTGTTCTCGCCGGTGAGGTGGCCCGTCAGCTGGGCGTGAGCGCGCACCTGGCCGGGGAGAACGCGTTCAGCTACGGCCTGATAAGCGAGCGCGAGTCCGGCAGCCGTGCGCGGCTGCGGGCGCGGGCCCGCAAGGTCTGGCGGAAGGCATCCCGGCGCAAGTACCGCCGCTGGACCATGTAGCCGGCTGCTTTCCGGCCGGGTGTGCCGCAGACCGCGGGCCGGCCTCCGTGCTGTTCGCGGCCGGGTCTCCGGGGCGTTCGGGCTCGGCCTGACGGCCCCGCAGACCGTGTCGATCGGCCTCGGCGCCGCGCTCATCGCGGTGGTCAGCTACCGCGTCCTGCTCCTGGTGATCGCTGTGGTGGTAGGGCTGGCCGCGGCGCTGCTGGCCAGCCGCCCGCAGACTCGGCACCGAGCGGCGCAGCCCGCCGCGGCCACGGGCGCGCCTGGGGCGACGGCCGACGCCACCGCCGGGCCAGGCGACGTGACCCCGGCCTGACACCCGCAGGCCGGGCCGTTCAGCCCGCTTCGATCCGGAGCGGGCCGCGGGCGACGGACGCGCGCATGCCGGCGGGGTCGCCGGGCGGGATCCATTCGCCGAACCAGGTGGCGCCGGCCTGCGCGCACTGGCGGATCAGCTCCCGGGTACGGCCCGGATCCGGGCCGCGCTGCGGGCCGCCGGCCACGATGTCGAACGGCTCCCCGCCCGGGCGGCGGGCTTCGACGAAGCTCCGGATCGCGGCGACGTGCCCAGCCAAGATCGGCTCCTCGCTGTCCTCGCCGCTGCCCGGCTCGGCCGCCGGGTACAGGCATGCCCCGTCCCAGCGGGCGGCCCGGCGCAGCGGCCCCGGGTTGGGGAAGCCGCCGCCGATCCAGACCGGGATCCGTGGCTGCTGGACGGGCCGGGGCAGGCAGGTAACCTCGGCCACCGTGAAGTGCTGGCCCTGGTAGCTGAACGGCTCGCCCGACCACAGCCCGGCCAGCACATCCAGCGCCTCGTCCAGCATGCCAGCCCGTGCGCGGGCCTGCGTCTGCTCACCGAAGGCGGCATAGGTGAAGTCCGTCGGGTCGCCGGACCCGGCGCACAGGGTCACCCGGCCCTGGGACAGATGGTCCAGGGTCACCGTTTCGCGGGCCAGCTTCCACGGACGGCGCCGGGCCAGCGGCGTCACCATCGTGCCCAGCCGGATCCGGGAGGTGGCGACCGCCATCGCCGCCAGTGCCACCCAGGGATCGTAGGTGGGCAGATCCTGGCGGTTCTGATAGACGATGTAGTCCTCCACGAACACCGCATCCCAGCCGGCGTCTTCCGCCGCCGCGGCGAAGCTAGCCAGCGTCCGGGGATCGGCCGCCTCACCGCCGATCGGCAGGTTCAGGCAATACCTCACGGGCCATGCTCCAATCCGGGTGGACTGGCGGACGTGTGTTCCGCTTTCCCGGGGGAAGCTACCCGGCAGCTCTGACAGTTCCTGGCCCGCGCGGCACTGCCTTATGAGGTGAGCATGGCCTTCGTCAGCTCCTGGAGCCGGGGCCATAGGTAGCCGAGCGCCTCGCCGACCTCCATGGCGGCGAGGCGCTCGACCTTCCCGGTGCTGCTCCCGCTGGTCGCCGCCTACGGCATCGCGGCCGGCGCCACCCGGGTGCGCACTGGCTCCACCGTCCCCTCGATGGTCACCCACATCCTTCTCGACACAGCACTGCTGGCCGCGGCGGTCATCCTGTTCTGACCACCGGGTCTGGCTAGCCTGGACGGAGAGCGATCATGGACGAGATCCTGCACATCGCCGGTCACCGGAACCACCGTCGCCGACGTGCTCGCCCGGGCTGTCGGGCGCTGAGGTCAGGCAGGGCCCACGTTCTGCTCGGCGCGGCGTTTGATTGTCGCCAGCAGCCGCCTGACAGCCAGTACATGACCGCGGGTGCCGATCACCAGCGCGCGATAGAGCGCGCCGTGCAGTCCGGGGAACTCCGCACTCGACTCGGCACGCAGCTGGACACGCCCGGCGGCCAGCTCATCGAGGCGGAAGATCAGCGCGTACCGGGAGAACCGGTGGCTTCCGGCGAGCTCCAGCTGCCGCGGGGCGTCCGCGGCGACGACGTGGAATCCGGGGAAGGCCGAGCCCGCGGCGAGCGGCCGCGGGCCGGCCGGGGCGTCGTCGCGGCAGCCGAGGGCGCGGGCCACGGCGGTGCTGCGCGACGATCCGAGCGAGTGTTCCGCGATGTGCAGCAGTGCGTCCCAGACCACCGGCGCGGGCGCGCTGACCGTGGTGGCGTGCTCGTCGATCCGGGGGAGGCTTCCCGCCGTCACCATGGTCGGTGAGTCTACGGGGGCGCTGCCGGGGCAGGTCAGCGCGGCCGGGATACACTCACGCCCGATGGAAGCGGCAGCCGCGGATCCGCGACTCGCCCAGGTGGCCAGGGCGGTGCACGCGCAGGCGGAGCTGGTCCGCGCGTGGCCGCTGCCCGGTGGGGTTTCGGCCCAGGTGACGGCGCTGGAAGTCCGGCTGCCCGGCGGACGCGGGGGAAGGCTCGTCGTCCGCCAGTACGGCGCGGCCAACCTGGCCGCCGACCCGCACGCCGCGTCCAGCGAGGCCGAACTGCTCGGCGTGCTGCGGGCGGCCGGGCTGCCGGTGCCCCGGCCCAGGTACGCCGACGAGTCAGGCCGGATACTGCCCGGCCCGTACCTGGTCGTGGACTTCGCCGACGGCGAGGCGTTGCGGGAGCCGGCCGCCGGTCCCGCTGACGCGGCCAGGCAGCTGGCCGCCGTGCTGGCCGCGCTGCACCGGGTCCCGCGGCCCCGGGCCGGGCTGCGATTCCTGCGGGACAAGGCGGAGATGTTCAGCGCGCGGCTCGGCGAGTGCCCGGCCGTGCTGGACGAGACGCTGAGCGAGGGCCGGATCAGGGCCGCGCTCGCCCACGCCTGGCCGCCGGCCCGGCGGAACGAGCCGGTGCTGCTGCACGGCGACTTCTGGCCCGGCAACACGCTCTGGTGCGATGGGCGACTGACCGCCGTCATCGACTGGGAGGACGCCGGATACGGCGACCCGCTCGCCGACCTGGCCAACGGGCGGCTGGAGATCGCGATGCTGCTGGGTATGGCGGCGATGCGGGAGTTCACCGGGCATTACCGTGCCGTGCTGAGCTCGCTGGACTACGCGGCCCTGCCCGTCTGGGATCTGTGCGCCGCGCTGCGGCCGGCGGGCAGGATGTCGTCGTGGGGGATGGACACAGCCACGCTGGGCCGGATGCGCCGCGGGCACCGCGAGTTCACCGGCCAGGCGCTAGCCGGGATTTGACACTGCTCCGCCGGGGCTGTTTACATGCCGAAGTGCCGCGTGCCGGTGGCGGATCGCGTCAGGCATGGAGGCACCGTCATGGAAGGTCATCACTCCCGTTGCCTGTGCCTGACCGCACGGCGGCACTCAGCGAGCAGTTGATCAGCGTTCACCAGGCTCTGCGGGAGCACCTCGCCGCACTGCGCCAGGAAGCGGCCGGCGGTACCAGCCCTCGTGCCGCGCAAGCTGCCACCGGCGGGGATCTGCTCGGTCACTGCCTCGCCTTCTGCACCGCGATCCACACTCACCACACCGGTGAAGACAGCCAGATCCTGCCCGCGCTGCGCGCCGCGGCACCCGAGCTGGCCCCGGTCATCGGCAACCTCATCGAGGACCACGCCCTGGTCACCGGGATCCTTGAGAAGATCCGCGCGCTGCTCACCACCGACGGCATCCTGGCCAGCCCGGACGTGCTCGTGCGGGAACTCGATGGGCTCACCGCGATTCTCGAGTCGCACTTCGGTTATGAAGAACGCCGGATAGCAAAGGCACTGGACGCGCTGGGACCCGCGGCATGGACCGCCGACGTGTTCACCCCCGGCGGGGGCGCCGGGTGACCGCGAGCGCGGCGGCCGCGGCGGCGCCGATCGCACCGCTGACCGCGATGACATCCGCCGGGCCCATCGCCTCGGCGGCCAGCCCGGCCAGCGCGAACCACAGCCCCTGCCCGACGTTGATGCCGCCGTTGGCCACGCCGAACGCCTGGCCCCGCCGCTCGCTGGGCACGGCCATCACGAAGGCGGCGTTCGCGGCCAGCTGGTAGGCCGACAGTGCCCCGGCCGCGGCGATGACGGCCATGGCCAGACCCAGCACCGGGTTCAGCGCGCACAGCACGAGCACCCCGCAGCAGGCCACCGCGAGCGGGCCCATCCAGGCCAGCCGGGCCGGCGGATCCACCAGGCGGCCGAACGCGATCGTGCCGATCAGCGACCCGCACGGCCCCGCGGCGAGGATCAGCCCGGCCACGGCGGCGCCGCCACCGAAGCGCGCGGCGTAGGGGACCGCCAGCGCCTCCGGGACCGCGTAGAAGGGCACCAGCCAGCCCAGCAGCACCAGGCTGCGCAGCGTGCGATCACCGAATACCAGCCGCACCCCGGACGTGGCCGGCCGGGCCGGGGCGGCGCCGCCGTCCGGCCGGCGCGGCAGCGCGCGGGCCCGCACCCCGGCGGCCAGCAGCACCGCCGAGGCCACGAACGTGGCCGCGTCGATGCCCATGGCCGATCGGGCGCCGATCGCGCCGACCACGGCACCGCCGGCCGCGAACCCGAGCAGCCGGCCCGCCCGGTTCGTGGTCTGCATGGCCGCGGTGCCCAGCACGTACCGGTCGCCGGCCAGGATGTCCGGCATCATCGCCGACCGGGCCGCCCGGTAGGGCGACCCCAGCAGGGTCACCACGAACAGCAGCGCGATCAGCGCCCACAGCGGCACGGCGGGCAGCGCCATCACGGTGACCAGCACGGCGCTGGCCAGGTCGCAGCCGATCATCACGGTCCGGCGGGGGATCCGGTCGGCCAGCGCGGCCAGCGTCGGCCCGCCGATCAGCCAGGGCAGGAACCCCACGGTGTAGGCGGCCGCGGTGGCCAGCGGTGACTGGGTGCGGGCGTACACCAGCACGGTCAGCGCGACCAGGGCGAGCTGGTCCCCGGCGATCGACAGCAGGTAGGCCAGCCACAGCCAGCGGAACTCGCCAATGGCGAACACGTCACGGAAGGTGGCCCGCCGCGCCGTCTCCGCGTCAGTCACACTGCGCCTTGCCCGCCGCCGGCCACGCCACGTCCGGATAACTACCCATAACCGCGCATATGCAAAGCGTCACAGCCGGGCCTGGGTTACAGCTGGCCGCCGCGGCCCGGTGACCTGCTGCGTGGCCGTGAAAATCAGCTGCGCGCGGCCGTCCTGCCCCGTGATGATGAGGCATGCCCTGGACGCTGAGCGAGGATCTCGAGGAGTTCGCGGCCACGGCTGGCCCGTTCCTGCGGGCGCGGCCCGTGCAGAACACGCTGCCGCTCACCATCGCGGAAACGCTGCTGGTCACCGGGCTGCAGACGTTTGGGAACCAGCAGCCGGTGTTCGGCTGGTGGCGGCGCACCGGCGGCCCGGTGGAGGCGGCGTGCCTGCAGACGCCGCCGTTCCCGCTGGTGCTGTCGGCCGGCCCGGCCGGCGCCTTCGGCGAGCTGGCGGCAGTGCTTGCCGGGATGGGCCGCACGCTGCCCGGGGTCAACGCGGCCGGGCCGGAGGCGGCGCAGTTCGCGGCCGGCTGGCAGCGGCGGGCCGGGGTGGCCGCGGCCGTGCACCAGCGGCACCGGCTGTACCGGCTGCGCGCTCTGCTGCCGCCGGAGCCAGCCCCGGCGGGCCGGGGCCGTGCGGCCACCGACGCCGACCGCAGCCTGGTCGCGGCGTGGCTGACCGAGTTCCACACCGAAGCGGGCAGCCTGGCCGAACGGGACCGCGAGGAGCAGGGCACTGCCGCCGCCCGCATGATCGGCCGCGGCACCCTGGTCATCTGGCAGGACGATGACACACCCGTGTCGATGGCCGCGGCCAGCCGTCAGGTGGCCGGCATGGCCAGGGTCGGGCCGGTGTACACGCCGCCGGCCCTGCGCCGCCGCGGCTACGCCGGCGGGGCGACCGCCGCGGTCACCCAGGCCGCCCTGGACGCTGGCGCCGGTGAGGTGCTGCTGTTCACCGACCTGGCCAACCCGGTCAGTAACTCGCTCTACCAGCGGCTCGGCTACCAGCCGGTGGAAGACCACGTGCTGATGGCCTTCGGCTGACCGCGAGCGCCGCGGTCAGCCGCCCAGGGCCGCGGTGGCCAGGGCGATGTCACGGCGCAGGCCGTCCAGGCCGCCGCCGAGCAGGCCGGCCAGCTGCCGCTCGGCGAACCGGCGGTGCTCCGGGTCATCGAGCGCCTGGGCGGTCATGCCGTACAGGAAATTGAGATGAACGGCTGCCGCTGTGCCGAAGCAGTCACGGTCCACCGGGGGGCGGTGGCCGGCCTCGGCGGCGTAGCCGCCGGCCAGCGCCGCGGCGGCCGTGGCGTCGAAGCACGCCTCCCCGTCCCCGCCGCGGCCTGCACGGCCAGGTCGGGCGGCCGGGGATCGGTGGGCGCCCACGGGAACTGCCACTTCACCGCCCACCGTCCACCGGTGGTGTCCAGCCGCCAGATCTCGCCCATGGCGCCGCGGGTGACGTAGCCCGGCACCGCCCGCGGTGCGCCCAGCGCGAACCGCTCGGCCAGCGCCGCCCAGTGGGCCGGGGTCACCCCTGCCCGTCGGCCCCGGCGGCGTGGCCGTCTGCGACGGCGCTGTGGCTGCCGCCGGGCGTGCCCGCGGACTTGGTGGCCACCGCGGCCGGGGGAGCGATGGACAGGTCATCCGGCCCGTGCCGGGGCACCGGGCGGCCGGCGATCCGGTACACCGCGTCGCCGTCGATCGTCTCGTGCTCCAGCAGCAGGTCGACGACCTGCTGCAGTTCGCTGCGGTGCGAGCCGATCAGATCGACCGCCTGTTTCTCCGCCTCCCGCAGCAGCCGTGCCACTTCTCGGTCGATGGTGGCCTGGGTTTCCTCGGCGAACGGCCTGCTGCTCATGCCCTGGCCGTTCGAGCCGAGGAACACCGAGCCGCCGGACGGGTAGCCGACCGGGCCGACCGCGGGGGACAGGCCGAACTCGCGCACCATCTTGGTGGCCAGGTCGGTGGCACCGGCCAGGTCGTTGCTCGCGCCGGTGGAGCCCTGGCCGAGCATGACCAGCTCAGCGGCCCGGCCGCCCAGCCGGACGGCGAGCGACTCGTGCAGGTAGTCCTCGCCGTACAGGTGCCGCTCCACCAGCGGAAGCTGCTCGGTCACGCCGAGCGCCTGGCCGGCCGGCAGGATGGTCACCTTGGCTACCGGGTCGGCGTGCGGGGACAGCGCCGCGACCAGCGCGTGCCCGGACTCATGCACCGCGACCGCGTGTTTCTCCTCGGGCAGCAGCACGTTGGAGTCCTCGCGCCGGCCGAGCAGGATCCGGTCCCGGGCGGAGGAGAAGTCCGCGGCGGTGACCACATCCCGGTTCTCCCTGGCCGCGAAGATCGCCGCTTCGTTGACCAGGTTGGCCAGGTCGGCGCCGGAGAAGCCGGGTGTGCCGCGGGCGACGACGTTCAGGTCCACGTCGGGGGCGAGCTTCTTGCCGCGGCAGTGCACGGCCAGGATCGCCTGCCGTTCGGCCAGCGTCGGCAGCGGGATGGTGACCTGCCGGTCGAACCGGCCCGGCCGCAGCAGCGCCGGGTCCAGCACCTCGGGCCGGTTGGTCGCGGCCAGCACCACGACGCCCACTGACGGGTCGAACCCGTCCATCTCGGCGAGCAGCTGGTTCAGCGTCTGCTCCCGTTCGTCGTTGGACACCACCTGGCCGGTGCCCGAGCGGCGCTGGCCGATCGCGTCGATCTCGTCCATGAAGATGATGGCGGGGGCGCGCTTGCGTGCCTCGCTGAACAGGTCTCTGACCCGGGCCGCGCCGACCCCGACGAACATCTCCACGAAGCTGGAGCCGGTCACCGAGAAGAACGGCACCGACGCCTCACCCGCCACCGCCCGGGCCAGCAGCGTCTTGCCGGTGCCGGGCGGGCCGACCATCAGCACACCCTTGGGTGCCATCGCTCCGGCCCGCTGGTAGCGCTGCGGGTTGCGCAGGAAGTCCACGACCTCGGCGATCTCCGCCTTGGCTCCCTGGTAGCCGGCCACGTCGGAGAACTTGGTCTTCGGCCGTTCTTCGTCGAAGACCTTGGCCCGCGACCGGCCGACCCCCATCACCCCCTGCAGGCCCCCGGCCGCGCCCCGGGACACCCGGCGGAATATCCAGAAGAAGAACACCAGCGGCAGCAGCACGATCAGCCAGGACAGCAGCTCGGTACCGAAGCCCGCGCTCGGCGAGGCCGCGGTGATCTCCACGCCGTCCTTGCTGAGCTGCGAGGTGAGTTCCGGCGTCGGCGTGCCGGGCACGACCGTGGTGTACTGGCTGCCGTTCTTGAACGTGCCGCTGGCGCTCGTGTTGCCGGTGTCCGACGAGAACGTCACCGTCTTGATGTGGCCGGCGCTCGCTTTGGTGATGAACTGCGAGTAGGTCAGCTGGGCCGGTGTTGTCCCCAGGTGGGTGGCCGGCAGGAACAGGTACAGGAGCAGCATCACCCCGATGGCGATTGGCCAAATCCAGTGCCGCCAGGTCGGCGGCGGGGGAGGCGCGGACCCCGCGGGCCGGTCGCCCGGCGGCGGTGAGTTCGGCTGCTTGCTCATGCACCATTCTTACGCGACTCGCGGGCCAAATAGAACATCGGGCCGGCGCCGCCGGAACCGGGCCGCCAGCGGTGCGGTAGGTCAGCCCGCGCCCTCGTCAGGCCCGGTCAGCGTGACCCCGTCCAGTTCGGTGACGAAACGCGGCCCGAACGCGGTGGCCGGGGTGTGCACCCCCGGCGGCACCGAGCCGAGCCGGGTGACGGCCCGCAGCACCGAGTCGGCGGTGAGGTCATAGGGGTTGGGCATGGCCAGCGTGGCCTCGACCGTACGCCCGCCGCCGCTGGCCCGGCCCCAGGCCTCTGCCTTGCTGCCCGCCCGGCGCTGCTCCCCGGGCCCGGCGAGCCGGGCGGCCGCCGCCTCCGCCAGCCGGAGCGCGGGGCCCAGCCGCAGCAGCCGGCGCAGCCCCAGCACCTGTTCGGCGCGCAGCGCGGCCGCCGGCACGGCGGTGTAGGTGGTGATGTCGCCGATGCCGGTGGAATACCAGGCGGTGCTGATGTCACCCCACGGCACCGAGGTGACCGTGCGCGCCCCGCCGGGGAACGGGGCGCGGATCGTCCGCCAGCCGAGCGGCACCGGCTTGATCTCCCCGCCGATCCGGGCCCGCCCGCCGGCCAGCATGCCCTGCACGGTGGTGCGGGCGGTGCCGGGGCTCGGCCCGCCGCCGGCCAGGAACGCGAGATCCAGCCGGGTGGCGCCGGGCAGCGCCTGGGCCAGCAGCGCGGCTAGGCAGTCGGTCGGCACGACGTCGAAACCGGCACCCGGCAGCAGCACGCAGCCGGCCGCGCGGGCCCGGTCCTGCAGGCCGTGCAGTTCCTCGAACACGTCGATCTCGCCGGTCACGTCCAGGTAGCTGACGCCGGCGTTCAGGCAGGCCCGGGCCATCGGGCCGGCGGTCGCGGCGAACGGGCCGGCGCAGTGCGCCACCGCCGCCATCCCGTCCAGGCCGCGCCGGATGGCGTCCGGGTCGGCCAGGCCGAACACCCGGTGTTCCAGCCCGAGCTCGCCGGCCAGCGCGGCGATCTTGCCGGCGGACCGGCCGGCCAGCACCGGCCGCTCGCCACGGGTTACCGCCAGCCGGGCCACCAGCGTGCCGGTGTAGCCGTTCGCGCCATACAGCAGCCAGGTCACCGTTCGTTCCTCCCGCTAGGGTGAACCCCATGGTGGCAGGGGAGACGGGTGACCGGGAAGACACGGCGGCGCAGGACGGGCCGCGCGCCATCGGTGTTCCCGGTGAGCGCACGGTCAACGTGCTTGTCGGCGGGCTGCCCGACGGCCTGCCGCTGGTGCTGCACCACGGCACGCCGGGCGGGCTGGCCAGCTGGCCAGCCATGGACGAGGCGGCCAGACGGCGCGGGCTGTGCCTGATCACCCCGGCCAGGCCCGGCTACGCCGGCTCCACGCCGCGGCCGGGGCGCCGGGTGGCCGACGTGGCCTCCGACGTGGCCGCGGTGCTGGACGCGCTCGGCTGCGACGCGTTCGTCACGGCCGGCTGGTCGGGCGGCGGCCCGCACGCGCTGGCCTGTGCCGCAATGCTGCACGGCCGGTGCCTGGCCGCCGCCACGGTGGCCGGGGTGGCACCGTACCAGGCGGATGGCCTGGACTGGCTGGCCGGGATGGGCCCGGAGAACATCAAGGAGTTCGGCGCCGCGGCGCAGGGGGAGGCGGCGCTGACCGCGCTGCTCAGCGACGCGGCGGGCGGGCTGGCGACCATCGCCGGCACGCAGCTCGCCGCCGAGCTCGGCGGGCTGCTGTCCAGCGTGGATGCCGGCTTCCTGACCGGCGAGTTCGCCGACTACCTGGCCGCGTCCATGCGGTCGGCGTGCAGCACCGGGCTGGCCGGCTGGCGCGATGACGACCTGGCCTTCGTCACGGACTGGGGCTTCGGCCTCGACGCCGTGGGCAAGGTAGCCGTCTGGCAGGGCAGCGAGGACCTGATGGTGCCGAAGGCGCACGGCGCCTGGCTGGCCAGGCACATCCCCGGCGCGCGCGCCCGGCTGCGCCGCGGCGAGGGGCACCTGTCCATCGGCGCTGGCGGCCTCGGCCCGGTGTTCGACGACCTCATCGACCTGGCCGGCCTGTAACAGGTAATCCAGTCGGCGGGCCGGTCACACCCGGATAGCATCTGTGCACAGGCCAGGCATCCGCCCGGCCGATGACCCAGAATTCACCGACACATCCGGGAGTGCACCGTGTCCGCCAGCAAGCTTCGTATCACCCTCGCAGGCCGCGAGCATGTGGTCGAGGCCGGCACGACGGCGGGCGACGCGCTGGCCGGCCCGGACGGCGGCCCGCCGCCGCGCGGCGGCGGTGCGGACCGGGTGATCGCCGCGCGGGTCAACGGCGAGCTGCGCGATCTCGCGCGCCCGCTCGGTGAGGGCGACGTGGTCGAGCCGGTCACCGCGGGCAGCCCGGACGGCCGGTCGATCACCCGGCACTCCACCGCGCACGTGCTCGCCCAGGCTGTCCAGCAGCTGTTCCCCGAGGCCAAGCTGGGCATCGGCCCGCCGGTGGAGAACGGGTTCTACTACGACTTCGACGTGCCGCAGCCGTTCGGCCCTGACGACCTGAAGAGCATCGAGCAGCGGATGCGGCAGATCGTCAAGCAGGGCCAGCGGTTCTCCCGCCGGGTGGTCAGTGGAGACGACGCGCGGGCCGAGCTGGCGGGTGAGCCGTACAAGCTCGAGCTGATCGGGCTGAAGGGCGGCGCCAGCGACGAGGAGTCGGTCGAGGTCGGCGGGCACGAGCTCACCATCTACGACAACACCGACGCCCGCACCGGCGAGGTGTGCTGGAAGGACCTGTGCCGCGGCCCGCACGTGCCCAGCACCCGGGACATCCCCGCGTTCAAGGTCATGCGCACCGGCGGCGCCTACTGGCGGGGCAGCGAGCGCAACCCGCAGCTGCAGCGGATCTACGGCACCGCCTGGGAAACCAGGGAAGCGCAGGACGACTACCTGCACCTGCTGGCAGAGGCCGAGCGGCGCGACCACCGCAAGCTCGGCACCGAGCTGGACCTGTTCTCGTTCCCGCCGGAGATCGGCAGCGGGCTGCCCATCTTCCACCCCAAGGGCGGCACCATCCGCCGGATCATGGAGGACTACTCCAGGCGGCGGCACGAGGAGGCCGGCTACCAGTTCGTGAACAGCCCGCACATCACCAAGTCGGACCTGTTCGAGACCTCCGGGCACCTGGGCTGGTTCGCCGAGAACATCTTCCCGCCGATGGAGATGGAGGGGGCGAGCTACTACCTCAAGCCGATGAACTGCCCCTTCCACATCCTGGTGTTCCGGTCCCGCGGCCGGTCCTACCGGGAGCTGCCCATGCGGCTGTTCGAGTTCGGCACCGTGTACCGGTACGAGAAGTCCGGCGTGGTGCACGGGCTGACCCGGGTGCGCGGGCTCACCATGGACGACTCGCACATCTTCTGCACCCGCGAGCAGGTGGGAGCCGAGCTGAAGAGCCTGCTCAAGTTCGTCCTCGACCTGCTGCGCGACTACGGCCTGTCGGACTTCTACCTGGAGCTGTCCACCCGGGACGAGGCCAAGGAGAAGTTCGTCGGCAGCGACGAGGACTGGGAGCACGCCACCGCGATGCTGGCCGAGGCGGCCAGCGAATCCGGGCTCGAGCTGGTCGACGACCCAGGCGGCGCTGCGTTCTACGGGCCCAAGATCTCGGTGCAGGCGCGGGACGCGATCGGCCGCACCTGGCAGCTGTCCACCATCCAGCTCGACTACAACGAGCCCAAGCGGTTCGGGCTGGAGTACCAGGCGGCGGACGGCTCGCGGCAGGAGCCGGTCATGATCCACCGGGCGCTGTTCGGGTCGATCGAGCGGTTCTTCGGCATCCTGACCGAGCACTACGCCGGTGCCTTCCCGCCCTGGCTGGCCCCGGTGCAGGTGACCGGCATCCCGATCGCCGACGCGCACGTGCCCTATCTGGAGCAGGTGGCGGAGCGGTTGCGCGGGCACGGCATCCGGGTCGAGGTGGACACCAGCGACGACCGGATGCAGAAGAAGATCCGCACCGCACAGCGGCAGAAGGTGCCCTACATGCTGCTGGCCGGCGACGACGACGTGGCCGCGGGCGCGGTGTCGTTCCGGTTCCGGGACGGGACGCAGCGCAACGGTGTGCCGGTGGACGAGGCGGTGGCCGAGATCGCCGCCGCGGTCCGCGACCGGGTGCAGGTGTAGCGCACGGCCCGGGGGGACGCCGGGGGCTTGCCTCCCGGCGGGCCTTAGGCTGAGATCCATGCCTGATCCCCGGCCCGATGAGACCGCGCAGCCCGAGTGCGAGGTGGGCACCCCCGACGGATTCCAGCGGCTGTGGGCGCCGCACCGGATGGCCTACATCAAGGGTGGCGAGCAGACCCACGGCGGCCCGGCCGGGTCGGCGTCGCCGGAGGAGAACTGCCCGTTCTGCCGGGCGCCCGGGCTGCCCGAGGATGAGGGCCTGGTGGTCGCGCGCGGGGAACTGGTCTACACCGTGCTCAACCGCTACCCCTACAACGGCGGGCACGTGATGGTGTGCCCGTACCGGCATGTCGCCGATTACGTGGAGCTCACCGTGCCGGAAACCGCCGAGCTCGCCGAGCAGACCAAGCGGGCGATCACGGCACTGCGCACGGCGTCGGCCGCGCAGGGCTTCAACGTGGGCCTGAACCTGGGCGGCGTGGCCGGCGCCGGCATCGCCGCGCACCTGCACCAGCACGTGGTGCCGCGGTGGGGCGGCGACACCAACTTCATGCCGGTCGTCGGCCGGACCAAGGTGCTGCCCGAGCTGCTGGCCGACACCCGCAAGCTGCTGGCCGAAGCCTGGCCCACCAGCTGACCGCCCCGCCGCCTGCTAGTACTGCTGGCCCGGCGGGGGTGCGTACTGGCCCGGCGGGGGTGCGTACTGGCCGGGCTGGCCTGGCGGGGGTCCGTACTGACCCGGCTGCCCTGGCGGGGGTGCGTAAGGGGCCATGCTGGGAGGCTGGCCAGGGCCGAGCCCGAACGCGCCGAGCTGGCCGAGCATCGACTCGATCTCCGGCCGGAAGATGCGGTGCACCCGCATCCGCATCGGCTTGGTCCGGCCCGGGTAGCTGTACTTGAACCTGCTGAACAGCGCGCCGGGGGTGAAGTCACCGATGGCGACCTGGTTCCGCGGGGTCGCGGCCTCGACCTGCTTGGGCCGTCCCGACCACCTGGAGTTGCGGACCAGCACCACATGGTGCTCGGTGAGCGCCATGTACCAGTACTTCTTGAAGAAGACCACCCAGTCGGACAGCAGCATCCACCACGTGCTGGGGCCGCTCTCCACCCGCGCGCCCACCAGGATCTGCTCCGACGGGCCAACCGCCGCCATGATGATCGGGGCGGCCCGTTCGGCGGTCTTGTTCTTGCCCTTCTGGTACATGCGTGGCTTTCCCGCTGGAGCCGGAACCGGCTGCGACATGAGTCACCCAATCCGTGGGACGGAGACGGCAGAAAGGGATCAGCATAACGGCACGCGGGCCGCCCCCACAGGATCTTCGAAAGGGCGCCCGCGTGCCGTGTGGATGCCGGGCCGGCCGGAAACGTCAGCCGCTGGCGGAGTCCTTCGCCAGCTTCTCGGCCACGTGCGCCGGCAGCGCCTCGTGCCGCAGGTAGGTGCGGCTGAACGAGCCGGTGCCGTGTGACAGCGACCGCAGGTCAATGGCGTACCTGGTGATCTCGAGCTCGGGCACCTCGGCCTTGACCAGAGTGCGGCCGGAACCGACCGGCTCGGTGCCGATCACCCGGCCGCGCCGGGACGGGAAGTCGGACATGATCGCGCCCACGTAGTCGTCGGCGACCAGCACCGACACCTCGTCCACCGGCTCCAGCAGCACACCCTTCGCCTTGTCCACGGCATCGCGGAGCGCCGCGCGGCCGGCCTTCTGGAAGGCCATGTCGGAGGAGTCCACGGAGTGTGCCTTGCCGTCGTACAGGGTCACCCGCATGTCCACCATCGGGTAGCCGGCGATGACGCCCTGCTCCATCTGCGACTTGAGGCCCTTTTCCACCGAGGGGATGAACTGTCTCGGGACCACGCCGCCGACGATCTTGTCGACAAACTCGAAGCCGCTGCCCGACGGGAGCGGCTCGACCTCGATGTGCGCGATGCCGTACTCGCCGTGGCCGCCGCTCTGCTTGACGTTGCGGCCCAGCCCCTGCGCCTTGCCGCCCACGGTCTCGCGCAGCGGCACCCGCAGTTCTACCGTCTCCACCGCGACCCCGTACCGGTTGGCCAGCCGGTCCAGCATCAGGTCGGCGTGCGCCTCACCCATGCACCACAGCACCAGCTGGCGGGTCTCGGCGTTCATCTCCATCCGCAGCGTGGGGTCCTCGGCTACCAGCCGGCCCAGGGCCTGCGACATCTTGTCCTCGTCCGCCTTGGACTTGGCGGTGATCGCCACCGGCAGCAGCGGCTCGGGCATCGACCACGGCTCCATGAGCATCGGCTTGGCCGGGTCGGACAGCGTGTCGCCGGCTTCCGCGGTGCCCAGCTTGGCGACCGCGCAGATGTCACCGGCCGGGCAGGCCGAGATCGGCCGCTGCTGCTTGCCGAGCGGTGAGGTGAGCGCACCGACGCGCTCGTCGGCGTCGTGGTCGGCGTGGCCGCGCTCGGCCATGCCGTGCCCGGACACGTGCACGGAGGCGTCGGGGCGCAGCGTGCCGGAGAACACCCGGACCAGGCTGACCCGGCCCACGTAAGGGTCGGACGTGGTCTTAACCACCTCGGCCAGCAGCGGGCCCTTCGGGTCGCTGGACAGCCCGCTGACCGGCTTGCCGTCGAGCGTGGTGACGGCGGGCAGCGGGTGCTCGCTGGGAGCGGGGAACGCCTGGGTCATCACCTCGAGCAGCTCTTCCAGACCGATCCCGCGGCCCGCCGCGGTGGCCAGCACGGGGTAGAAGCTGCCCAGCGCGACCGCCTTCTCCAGGTCCTCGATGAGCACCTTGGGGTCGATCTCCTCACCGGACAGGTACCGGTCCATGAGGGACTCGTCTTCGCTCTCGGTGATGATGCCCTCGATCAGCTCACCCCGCAGCTCGGCCATGCGGTCCTCGTCCTCGGCCGCGGCCGCGCTCTCGGAACGCTGTCCGCCCGAGTAGCTGTACAGCTTCTGCGACAGCAGCCCGATCAGGCCGGACACCGGCTCGCCGACCGGCAGGTACAGCGGCGCCACGGCGTCACCGAAGGCCTCACGGCAGGCGTCGAGGGTCGCCTGGAACTCGGCCCGCTGGTGGTCGATCTTGGTGATGACGACCGCGCGGGGCATGCCGACGGCGGCGCACTCGTCCCACAGCATCCGGGTCACGCCGTCGATCCCGTCGGTGGCGGACACGGCGAACAGCGCCGAGTCGGCCGCGCGGAGCCCGGCCCTGAGGTCTCCCGTGAAGTCGGCGTAGCCGGGCGTGTCGAGCAGGTTCACCTTGATGCCGTTGTGGATGATCGGTGCGAGGGTCAGGTTGACTGAGCGCTGCTGCCTGACTTCGGTCTCGTCGAAGTCGCTGACCGTCGTGCCCTCACCGATGCTGCCGGACCGCTGGATGGTGCCGGTCGCCGCCAGCAGCGCCTCGACCAGGCTGGACTTCCCCGTCCCGGAATGGCCGACCAGGACCACGTTCCGTACCTGATCGGCCGCTGGTGCCCTGCCCGCGGCTCCTCCCGCCCCACTGCCTGTAGCTGCCATTGAGGTCGCCTCCTTGCGATTGCTTCTCCCGCCGGCCCAACGTCAAGCACGACCAGCCTTTACCCGTGAACACCGTGTCCACAAGACCCACACAGAGAATCTCCCCGGTTGCCGGAAAGTGAAGCCCGGGCCAGCGGCTGAAAACGCAAGCTCAGCCCGGCGGTAGGATCGGACGGCCATGCTGAACCCCCTGCGTCCCGTCATGACCCGCGTGTTCACGCCCGCGGGCAGGGCCCTCGCGCGTACCCCGATCACGCCGAACGCCGTGACGGTCATCGGCACCGTCGGCGTCGCGGGCGGCGCCCTGGGCCTGTTCCCGATCGGCGAGCTGTTCCCCGGCGCCTTCACCTGCACGATCTTCGTGCTGCTGGACATGCTGGACGGGGTGCTGGCCCGGCTGAAGGGCACCAGCGGCACCTATGGCGCGTTCCTGGACTCGACCATGGACCGGATTGCCGACGCCGGCATCTTCAGCGGCCTGGTCGTCTGGTTCATGCTCGGCGGCCGCAACCCGCTGCTCGCCGGGGTATGCCTGTTCTGCCTGGTGGCCGGGAACCTGGTGTCCTACGTGAAGGCGCGGGCCGAAGGGCT
>DASYAV010000025.1:0-3668 GCA_036501145.1 Streptosporangiaceae bacterium
TGTCATACCGGGAGGTTTCGGTGGTTGAGGTTCAAGAGGTGCTGCGGGCGTGGCTGTCGGGGGCGGGGGCGCGGCCGGCGGCTGAGCGCGGCGGGGTGAACGTGAAGACCGCGCGCCGCTATATCGAGGCTGCGGTGGCGGCAGGACTGGTCCGTGATGGCGGTGAGGGGCAGCTGAGTGAGGAGCTGCTGGGCGCGGTGCTGGGCGCGGTCCGTCCGGCGCGGCCGGACGGGCACGGGGATTCGTGGGAGCAGCTGGTGCCGCTGCAGGAGCAGATCAGCAAGCGGGTGAAGGCCGGGCTGACGGTCACCAGGATCGGCGAGCTGCTGGCCCGGGAGGGGACCGTTGTGCCGTACCGGACGCTGCACCGGTTCGCGGTCGGGCGGTGCGGGTTCACCGGCGGCAGGGCGGGCGTCACGGTCCGGGTCGATGACGGCGAGCCGGGCCAGGAGCTGCAGGTCGATTTCGGGGATCTGGGGATGATCCCGCATGAGGGCGGCCGGCGGCTGCTGCGGGCGCTGGTGTTCACCGCGGTGTTCTCCCGGTACTGCTTTGCCTACCTGACGTTCTCCCAGACCGTGGAGGAGGTGATCGCGGGCTGCGAGGAGGCGTGGATATTTTTCGGCGGGGTGTTCAAGATCCTCGTCCCGGATAACCTGAAACCGGTCGTGACCAGGGCTGATGCGGTGAACCCGGTGTGGAACCGGAGCTGGCTGGAGTACTCCCAGGCGCGGGGGTTCCACACTGATCCGGCCCGGGTCCGCTCCCCGCAGGACAAGGGGAGGGTGGAGTCCGGGGTGTTTTTCGTGCAGCGCAGCTTCTTCGCCGGGGAGCAGTTCACCGATCTGGCGGACGCGCGGGCGCGGGGGCTGATCTGGTGCACGCAGCGGGCGGGCCTGCGGGTTCACGGCACGACCCGGCAGCGGCCCGCGGAGGTGTTCGCGCAGGCCGAGCAGGGCGCGCTGCTGCCCGCGCCGGCGGAACGGTACCAGGTGCCGAAGTGGACACAGGTCAAGGTGCACCGTGATTGCCATATCCGGGCCGGCGGTGCCTTGTACTCGGTGCCGCACGCCCTGGCGGGCCAGCAGGTAACGGCCCGCGCCGATGCGGTGCTGGTCAAGGTCTACCACCAGGACAGGCTGGTCAAGACCCATCCGCGGCAGGAGCCGGGCGGCCGGAGTACCGATGCGGGCGACTTCCCTGAGGGCACCGATGTGTATGCCCGCCGTGACATCACCAAGCTGGCGGCGCAGGCGGCCGCGCACGGGCACCACATCGGGATCTACGCCGCGCGGATCCTGGACACCCCGCTGCCGTGGACGCGGATGCGGGCGGTGTACGCGCTGATCGGGCTGGCCCGCGCCCACGGTGACGCCGCGGCCGACGCGGCGTGCGCGACGGCGCTGGAACTCGACGTGGTCAACGTCACCAAGATCAAGTCGATGCTGGAGAAGGGCACCGGCAAGCACGCCGCGGCCGAAGCCGCCCGTCATGCGCAGTCAGCCGCCGCGGCAGGCAAGGCCCGCTTCGCCCGTGATGCCCGCGAGTTCGCCACCGCCACCGGCGCCGTCCTGCACGTGCTGGACGGCGGCCCGCAGCCGCAGGCCGGGCCTGCCGCCCTGTCCTGACGACCCGCCTGTCCCGGCACAGCCCGCGGCGTCCGCGATACCCGCGCAGCTGCTTCTGCTTTCTTATCCCCTCATCCCCCTTCCTGCTCATTTCCCCGTGAGAGGAAAGGAAAGAAAAGAAAAGGATCATCGATGACCGGTCAGACCCCCGATCATGCTCCCGGCCAGGCAGGTGACCTGGTGCGGTACTGCCGCCGGCCCGGCTGCGGCGCCCCCGTCCCCCAGGCCGGCCACGGCCGGCCCAGGCTGTACTGCAGCGATGCGTGCACCAGCGCTTACCACAACGCTTCTCGCGCCTCCCGCGCCCGCGGCGCGGACCCCGGCACCGTGACCGCTGAGGCAGACGGCCTGCCCGGCGGGCCGGACGGTGACATGCTGGCCGGGCTGGAGGCCCTGCTGCGGCAGGGCGCCGCGCTGGCCCGGCACGCCCGCGACCAGGCCGCGCTGCTCGACCCGGCTCATGTCCGCGCGCAGCTCGCTGATGCCGACGCGGGGCGGCGCCGTGCCGAGGCAGCCGCCGTGGTCGCGCACGCCCAGGCCGCCGAAGCCGGCCAGGAACTGCAGGCCGCCCTCGAGGCCCTCGACGCTGCCCGCCGCCTGGAGCAGGCGGCTGAGACACGCGCCGGCTATGCCGAAGCCGGCGCGGCAGCCGCATCGGCCGATGCCGCCGCGGCGGTCAGCGCTGCCCGCGCCAGCGCGGAAACGGCGATCGCCGCCGCCGGCGCCGAGACCGCTGCCTGCCAGCAGCAGGCCCGCCACGCCGCCGACGACGCGGCAGCGGCCTGCATCCGCGACCAGACCGAGGTCACCCGCGCCCGGCAGGCCGAGACCAGCGCCCGGGAGGAGACCGGGCGCGCCCGCGCCGACGCCGCCCGCGAACGTGAGGCCCTGCACGCTGCTCACGCCGCCCAGCTGCACGCCTGCGGGCAGCTCGCCGACCTGCACCGCGACCGCGCCGAACGCGCCGAGACCGCGCTAGAGGCCGCCCGCGCCCGGCAGGTGCTCCCGGCCGCGGACCCGGACCCAGGTACCGGGGAAGACAGCACCGGCCCGCAGCCGGCCCCGCGGCGCGCCAGGACCAGGACCGGCCGGCCAGCCGGCACCTGACAGCCAGCCGTGCCCGCCCCGCCGGGGCGGGCACGGCTGCCGGCACACACCACCCAGCGAAAGGCACCCCCGTGACCGTCCTGACCAGCCCCATCGGCCCCGACCTCAAACAGCACCTGCGCGCCCTCAAGCTCGGCAGGCTCCTGGACATCCTCCCCGAGCGCCTCACCCTGGCCCGCCAGCAGAACATGACCCACGCCGACTTCCTCGAGCTCGTCCTGGCCGACGAGGTATCCCGCCGCGAATCCGGTTCCGCCGCCCTGCGCGCCCGCGCCGCCGGCCTGGACCCCGCCATGCACCTGGAAGCATGGGACAACAGCGCCGCCATCCGCTACGACCAGCAGCTATGGAACGAGCTGGCCAGCCTCCGGTTCCTCGACGGCCCCCACGGCGCTTTGATACTCGGGCCCGTCGGCGTCGGCAAGACCCACCTGGCCACCGCGCTCGGCCACATCGCCGTCCGCCGCCGCCGCACCGTCCACATGGCCCGCGCCGGCCAGCTCTTCAAGCGCCTCAAAGCCACCCGCCTGGACAACACCACCGACACCGAGATGCGCCGCCTGGCCGCCGTCGACCTGCTCATCCTCGACGACTTCGCGCTCCAGCCCCTCGACGCGACCGCCACCGCCGACTTCTACGAGCTCACCGTCGCCCGGCACCGCAAGCACGCCACCATCATCACCTCAAACCGCGACGCCAGTGAATGGCTCCCCCTGATGACCGACCCGCTCCTAGCCCAGTCCGCCGTCGACCGCCTCACCTCCACCTGCCACGAGCTCATCGTCGAAGGCGAGTCCTACCGCCAGCGCCAGCGCCCCGCCCACACCAGACTTGACGAACCCTCCGCAACTACCCCATGATGCTCACCGAGCCCGGCCATGGTGGTCCCTAGGTCATGGCAAAACCCCGGTCCCATGCTGCTGGCAAATGACA
>DASYAV010000026.1:0-2402 GCA_036501145.1 Streptosporangiaceae bacterium
CTGACCCCAGCCCGGGTCCGCCGCGGGTTCCGCAACATCCGCCAGGCACTGCCCGATCTGGCCAGCGCGCCGAAACCCGGCAAACCGGGACCCGGCCGCCCGCCAGGGTCGAAGAACCGCCGCCCGGCCACCCGCCACGACTCACGTTCCGCGCTTCTCGCCTCGGTTTTCCCGGGGATTAGTTGCCTGGCTGCCGGCCTTCAGCTGGCGTGGTCAGGATCAGGTCGCGGGCCTGGTCGCTGACCTGCTTCATCTCGGCGAGCAGGTCCCGTAGCGCGCGGCCGTTGCCGATCCACTCGGTGTAGAGGCCGGCCTGGTCGCTGCTGAGGCGCCGGGTGACGGTCTTGCCGTTGATCTTCCTCGTGTACTGCCAGTAGGGCCCGTGCCTGCGTCCGGGGTCGGTGTGGCAGGAGCAGCCGGCGCTGCCGCACTCGTTGCGGGTGCGCAGCAGGGTACCGGTGGCGGTGAACCCGATCCGGGCGATCTGGTCGGCCAGGCCGTGGTAGCGGGCCTGCAGGCTGGCCAGCGTGGGGTCGGACACGAGACTCTCCCGGCGGTGCGGCGTGGCGGCTAGGCGCGTTCGCCGTAAGTATACATACTTCCGGTTAAAGGGAAGGCTACCGTCATGGCGGTGGCGATGAGCGCGCCGGCCGGGTTCACGCTGACCACCCGCTACCTGGGCGCGCTGCCGCTGGCCGGCCACTTCGCCGGCCGGATGGGCCTGCGCCGGCTGCTGGACGCGTGGGTGCCTGCTGATGACGCCCGGCTGGCGCTGGACCCGGCGGTGGTGATCGCGGCGGTGGTGGCGAACCTGGCCGTGGAGCACCGGCCGCTGTATGCGCTTTCGGAGTGGGCTGCCGCCTACGAGCCGTCCCTGCTGTACCTGGGCGAGGACGGGCCGGGGCTGCTCAACGACGACCGGGTCGGCCGGGTGCTGGACCGGCTGTTCCGCGCCGACCGGGGCAGCCTGCTCACAGAGCTGATGGTGGGGGTGATCGGCGAGTTCGGCATCGACTGCTCTCAGCTGCACAACGACTCCACCTCGGTCAGCGTGCACGGCGCCTATAAGGCCGCCGACGGCACGCCGGCGGCTGGCACTCCGACGCCGGCGATCACGCGGGGGCACTCCAGGGATCACCGGCCGGACCTGAAGCAGCTGGTGTTCATCTTGACGGTGTCCTCCGACCATGCCGTGCCGTTGATCTACCGGCTGGCGGACGGGAACACCAGCGACGACCCGACCCATATCCCCACCTGGGACGCGCTGGTCAAGCTGACCGGCGGGCCTGGCTTTCTCTACGTCGCGGACTGCAAGCTCGCCTCGGAGGAGGCGATGGGCCATATCCACCGCGGCGGCGGCAGGTTCATCACCGTACTGCCGCGCAGCCGCAAGGAGGACGCGGCGTTCCGCGCCTGGATGCAGGCCACCGGCCGGCCTGGGCCGAGGCGCACCGCGCGCCCGGCGCCTGGATCGGCGAGCCCGACCAGGTGTGGTCCACCTGCGAGGCGCCGTGGCCCTCAGCGGAGGGATACCGCGTCCTGTGGGTGCACGACAGCGGCAAGCAGCTGCGTGACGCCGCCGCCCGCGCCCGGAAGATCGAGAAGGGCGTGCAGGCAATCGAGGATGACCTGGCCGGGCGGCTGTCCTCCCCGCGGGTCCGGCTGCGCACCGCCGCGGCGGTGCACGCCGCGGCCGAGGCCGCCCTCGCCGACGCCGGCGCCAGTCGCTGGGTCCGGTTCACCGTGACCGAGAAGACCCTGGAGTCGTTCAAGCAGGCGGGACCGGGACGGCCCGGCCCTGACACCGGCTACCGGCGGATCGAGAAGAAGACCTTCGATGTGACCTGCGACGTCGATTACGACCAGGTCGGCTACGACGCGGTCAGCGATGGCTGCTGGCCCCTGGTCACCAATGACCGGGACATGACCGGCGCCGAGGTGCTCGCCGCCTACCGGTACCAGCCCAACCTCGAGCGCCGCCACCACCTGCTCAAGGGCGTGCAGGACGCCGCCCCGGTCTGGATCAAGACCATCCCGCGCATCGAGGCGATCTTCTTGTGCCACTTCATCGCGTTGCTGATCGGGGCCCTGATCGAGCGCCAGATCCAGATGGCGATGAAGGCCGCCGAGATCGCCATGATCCCGGTCTATCCCGAGCTGCGCGGCTGCGCCGCGCCGTCCGCTGACCGGATCTTCGAGATCTTCGCGCACGTCGCCCGGCACGAGCTCCGCGACTCAGCCGGGGCGCTCGTGCAGGTCTTCGAACCCGAGCTCACAAACCTGCAACTCCAGATCCTGGAACTGCTCGGCATCCCGGCCACCGCCTACACGAAGATCACTGAGCCCCGGTCCGCGACCCGCTAATCCCGAAGAAAACCGATGCGAGAAGCGCGGAACGTGAG
>DASYAV010000027.1:0-24722 GCA_036501145.1 Streptosporangiaceae bacterium
GGTCTTCCCGCCGGCCGCGTTGACCAGCGGGGTGATGATGCTGTCGGTGAAGGCCTTGATCAGGGTGCTGAAGGCCAGCGCGACCACCAGGCCGACCGCGATGATGATCAGGTCACCCTGCATCAGGAAATTCTTGAACCCGCGCAGCAACGTTCTCGCGCCCCCCGACTGAAATACACCCCGTTATGTGCCGTCCCAGCTAAGGACAACTGGAGGCGGCCTGTCAACCGGATCGGCTGGAAAGACCCTGCCGTATGCTCGCTGCCGTGGGCAGGTCGCACGGGTTCTACGAGCAGATGCACCAGGTGCTGCGGGAGCGCCTGCTCGACGCCGCGGCCGAGCTGATCTGCGCCGAGGGCTGGGACGCGCTGACCATGACCAGGGTCGCCAGGCTGGTCGGGGTCAGCCGCCAGGCCGCCTACAAGCAGATCGGCAGCAAGAACGCGCTGGGCGAGGCCGTCGTGGCCCGGGCGACCGAGCGCGTGCTCGCCGGGGTGATCGGCCGGCTGCGCGCGCACGGCGCCGACCCGGTCGCCGGTATCACCGCCGCGGCCGGCTACGTGCTGCATACCGCGTCGGGCGACCCACTGGTCAAGGCGCTGCTGACCGACGGCCGCAGCGGGGCCGCGGGCCTGCTGCCGCTGGTCGCCACCCGGCCCGAACCCGTGCTGGTCCGGGCCATCACCGCGGTCAGCGCCGAGGCCCAGGAACGTTACGGCGAGCTCCCGCTGGACCGCTCGTCCGTCGGCCGGCTCAGCGAGATCATCGTCCGGCTCACCCTCAGCCACCTGGTGACGCCCACCGGGCCGGCCGACGAAGCCCTCGCCCAGATCCGCCTGATCATCGAGAACACCCTGGCCACCCTCGTCTGACCTGCCGTCAACGGCCGGGCACGCAGCAGGTTCCCGCCGGACCCGAGGCGGCCGGATGGTCCCTGGGCAGCGGCGTACCCCGTCGCCGGGCTCAGCTGGTTGCCGGGACGGCGCCGCCCGGCCGCATCGGGGTGTTCTGCCCGGCGGCGAGCCACCACTCGCCGTCCCGGGAGACCAGCACGTACATGGCCATCTCGGAGAAGGGCTGGCTGGGGCCGGCGGACGGCGCCAGCGGCTCGCCGCCGGGCCCCAGGGCCAGCCGGGCGATGTGCGCGACCACGACGTCGCTGCTCACTGCGAGCACGTGCCGGACCTGGTAGCGGAACCGCGGGCGGTCCGCCGCGGCCCGCTGGAAGCGGACGTGGATCGGGTGCAGCTGGTCGTAGCCCTCGACCAGCGCCCCGTACGGGCTGCCCCAGATGACGTCCGCGGCGAACTGGCGGTTGAGCATCTCCGCGTCGCGCTGGTCGTGCCCGGCCTGCAGCCCGGCGGCGAACTCCTCGGCCGCGGCGCGGGCGCCGGAGCTGGCCACCCCGACCGGTGGGTGGGCGTCCATGATCGTGTCCTCCTCCTGTTCGCCGGAGACGTGCTTCCTCCAGCGTGCGCGGTGGGCGGCCGTCACGGGCGTGCGGCGGCCAGGTCCAGGACGGTATCGATGATGTGTGCGGCGGCCTCGGGGCTGACCGGCTTGCCGGTGACCAGCCAGCGGTAGAGGGCGGGCCCGATGAGCAGCTCGACGAGCAGGTCGGGGTCCAGGCCTGGCCTGATCTGGCCGGCCTCGGCGGCCCGGCGCAGCAGGTCGATGGTGACGGCCTTCCGGGGCTGGAGGTAGCGCTCGTCGAGCCGGTTGGCGAGTTCGGCGTGTGCCTTGGGGTCGCTCGCCAGCGCGATGATCGCCCGGCCCGCCGCCGAACTGGTCATCTCGGCGAGCAACACGGTCAGCAGGTGGCGAAGGTCGGCCCGCGGGTCGCCGGTGCCGGCCACCTGGAGCGGCGGCGCCAGGCGGGCGACGGCCTCCACGGCCAGTTCCAGCTTCGATGGCCACCGCCGGTAGACCGTCGGCCGGCCGACCCCGGCCCGGGCGGCCACGGCCTCGATGCTGAACGCCCCGTACCCGACGTCATCGAGGATGTCCAGCGCGGCCCGGAGGATCGCCTCCTCGGCTTCGGCGCTTCGCGGCCGTCCCCGGGGGGCCGGCGTGTGCGTGTGCTTCACGCCCGCGTTGTCCGCATCGAGGTTCACTGCGCCGCCCTCTCCAGTACCGGCGCGGCCGGGACGGTGGCGTGGGCAGACCGGGACCGGCGCATCGCCCGGCCGAAGCAGACGGCCACGGCGGCCGCGGCGTACAGGGCGAGCACGAGCAGCGGGTGGCCGGTCTGGTTCCCGCTGAAGTACTGCACCCCGTGCACCAGGGAGATGCCGGCGTTGTTGGGCAGGACCTGGGCCAGGAACCGGAACCCGGCCGGCAGCATCTGCACCGGCACCGAGCCCCCGGATGTCGGGTTGCCCAGGATGACGAAGGCCACGATGGCGACCACGATCCCGGACATCCCCAGCAGCGACATCAGCGCCGCGGTGGTCATCGCGGCGGCGAAAACGATCAGCGTGCCGGCTCCCAGCAGCGCCCACGGGTGTCCGGTGAGCAGGCCCATGAGCGGGTCGGTCAGCACCACGCCCAGCCCGGCGGACGCCAGCGCGTAGAGCGCGGTCCAGGCGGTGAGTGTGGCCGTTCCCCGCACGCCCCGGGCCCTGGCGCCCAGCACCCGGGTCAGCAGCGTCATGCCGAGGTAGCCGCCGATGATCCAGCCGAGGACCAGCAGGTAGCTCGCGAACCCGTGCGGGTCGCCCGCCGGGAGCGGGCGGACGTCCCGGACGGCCAGGCTGGCGTGACCGGCCGCCGCCTCGGCGGTGACCACCTGCTCGACGGCCGCGGTGAGGGCGAGCCCGGCCGCCCCGGCGACCTCGAGCGTCTGATGGCTTCCCGTGACCAGCAGGGCCGCGGGCAGCTGGCCGTCACTGACCGCCTGCCGCGCCGCCCCGGCGCGGGCGAACCGCTGGTAGCTGACCGGGGAGGCGGGGAGCGGGGCGGTGCGACCGGCCGGAATAGGAGACTTTCCCACAAGTCCGATAGTGACATCGTGCAGCACCGGGCGGGCCTCAGCCCCGGTGAACGACGCGACGAACCCGAGCTGGAACACCACCGCGGCGACGAGCGCGGCGATGACCAGCCCGTAGCGCTTCACGAGCCCGGCTGCCCCGGACGCCCGCTCCGACCTCCCGGTGACCTGATGACCAGTCATAACAGCCTCCTTATTTAAGTTACGTTCCAAAATGTAACGTAAATAAGAGGAAGCGTCAATCCGCCGTTGAGCCGCCCAGGCAGGCCAGACGGTTCCGCTACGGTCGCGGGCCACCGCCGGCCGCAGCGTTTCCCGTGCTGTTCAGGACCAGCCGCATCTCGTCGATGAACCGGCCGCTGCTACCGGGGAACGGGCGGCTCCGGCCTGTGGCCAGGAAGCCCTGCCGCCGGTAGCACGCAGGAGCCGGAGCTACCCACCAGCCATCATCGGCGGCCGGCTTCCCGATTTAGCTGCCGTGCCGCTGCCTTGCCGCTACCGGGCCGCTACCGCGCCGGCCCGGTCGGCGAGCGCCCGCACCTCGCCGGCGACCTGCGGGTACACCGCCTCGGGCAGGTAGTGGCCGACCCTGGGCAGGATGACCAGCCGGGCGCCGCTGATCCGCGCCGCGGTGCGGCGGGCGGCGGCCGGGCGCAGCAGCGGGTCATCGGAGCCGTGCAGCACCAGGGCCGGGACGCGAATCTGGGACATCGGGCCACCGTGCCACTTGGCGCCGGCCTGGCGGCTCTGCGCGGCGGTGTCCCGGGCGCCGCTGACCTCGTCCCGCCCGGCCGCCCGGCGCACCGCCGCCTCGTCGGCCGGGTAGCCGGGGGAGGCGACGGCCTGGCTGACCGCGACGGCCAGCTCGATGTCGCCCTCCCGGCCCTCGGGGAACTTCATGCGGGCGAGCCTGGCCACCGTGCCCATCCGCACGTACCGCCCCGCGGCCAGGCCACCCACGTCGCCGGGCAGCGAGGCCGAGGAGGCGATGCTGCGCACCCGGCCGGGGTGGCGCACGGCGATGCGCTGGGCCATCTGCCCGCCCATGGAATGGCCGAACAGGTGCGCCGACTCCCAGCCCAGCGCGTCCAGCACCGCCACCGCGTCGTCGGTCATGTCCTCGGCCGTGTACGCGGTCGAGGATCTGCGCAGTACCGCGGCGAGCGGGCTGGCCTGCCCGGCGTCCGGGAAGTGGCTGGACTGGCCCGCGTCCCGCTGGTCGTAGGCGGCGACGTGGAAGCCGTGCCGTACCAGCTCGGCCACCAGAGCCTCCGGCCACCAGAACCGCGATACGGCGAGCCCCATGACCAGCAGCAGCGGCTCACCGCCCGCGCCGCCCAGGTCCTCGAACGCGATCCGCACGTCGCCGTGGCGTGCGTAGCGCACCTCTCCCGCTCCCGCAGTGGTCATGCCCTCTCCCGTCTGCTTCGCAAACATCGTTCGCAAATTAGGTTACCTCTTCAGGAACACCGTTCGCAATCTGGGTTCCCGCTGTCGCGTCATAACCCGCCGGTTTCCCCGTGGGACCTCATGGAATGAGGAGGGCGAAGCCCGTGACGACCTATCCGCGACAGCTCACCCAGCCCGATCTCGACCGGCTCATCGAGCACACCTCGGCGCTGACCGAGATGCGCGGCCTGCTGCCGATCGACCTGTTCATCAAGCTCGACACGTTCCGCGCCGATCTGCTGGCCGAGCAGGAAGACCGTGCGGCCCTGCGGGCCTCACGCCGCGCCGGGGCCGGCCGCACACACCGCTCTGGGCAGGCGCAGCCGTCAAGGAGCAGATCGCACTGCTGCTAGGGCCCGGGGAGCGGCGTTCCCGGCTGGCCCTGGGCGGTGGTGACGTAGAGCTTGCCGAGCATGTTGGCCAGCTGCCGCTGCTCCTGTCCGGTGAGCGGGCTGAGGAAGCCCCGGTTGTACTCCTCGACGGCCTCGTGCATCCCGGCCAGCGCGGACCGGCCGGCCGCGGTGACCGTCACCACGTACCGGCGGCGGTCGCGGGCGTCGCGGGACCGCTGCGCGTACCGCAGCGCCTCCAGGCCGTCGACCAGCTCCACCATGTTGCCGCTGTCCACGCCCGCGGCCGTGCACAATTCCTGCTGGGAGACACCGTCCCGCGCGCTGAGGATCAGCAGGATCAGGTACTGCAGTGGCCGGATGTCCCAGCCCGCCAGGACGTCCCTGAACCCGGCCCGGGCGGCGGCGCCCACCCGGGACAGCAGGAACCCGGGGTCGGCCGTCAGCTGCCGCAGCGGCGCCTGTTTCTCCATCGCCTTATGCTATGCCTTACAGTAACTGTCATACACAGCGATCAGCGTCTAGCTCCGGGAGGCGGCCGTGAGCCCCGACAGTACGCACGCCGAACCAGATCCCAGCCCGGTGCGCGCATCGGACGCCGACCGGGACCAGACGGTCGAGGCCCTCGCCACCGCGAGCGCGGAGGGGCGGCTCACCCTGGAGGAATACTCCCAGCGCAGCCAGGCCGCCCTCGCCGCACGCACCCTCGGCGATCTGGCCGTCCTGACCGCCGACCTGCCCGCGGCTGCCCTGCCCGTGGCAGCGCACGGCGCCGTCGCGGCGGGGCCCGAGGAGATCACCGCCGTGCTGGGCAACGAGTCGCGCAAGGGCCCCTGGGTCGTGCCGCCGCACCTGACGGTCCGCTCGGTGCTCGGCGACTGCCACCTGGAGATGCAGCAGGCGGTCATCGGGCAGCATGTCACGACGATCGACGCGACCGTCAGGTTCGGGACGGTGACCGTCTTCGTGCCCGACGGGATTGATGTGCGGATGACCGGCCGGTCCGTGCTCGGCGCCAAGTCTTCCGACCTGCGCGGCGAGCCCGTGGCAGGGGCGCCGGTGATCGTGATCCGCTGCGACGTGCTGTGCGGCTCGGTCGCCGTCCGCCGCCCGGACTGGCTGATGCGCCGGCGGGCCCGGCTGGCCGCGGCCGAGCCGCCCGATCCGGCCACGGTGGCCATCGAAGAAGCGCCCGCCCGCCGGTGACGCAGGCCCCGGCCGATCTTCTCCTCACCGGCGGGAAGATCCGCACCCCCGGCCAGCCGTCGGGTTTCGCCCAGGCCCTCGCCGCCCGGGACGGCGTCATCGTGGCGCTGGGCACCGATGAGGAGATCGCCGCGTTCCGCGGCCCGCGCACCCGGGTGGTCGGCCTGCGCGGGCGGCTGGCCCTGCCGGCCTTCGGCGACGCGCACATCCACGCGGTCAGCGGCGGGCTGGAGAGCCTGCGCTGCGACCTGACCGGGCTGCGGGCCCGGCCGGACTACCTGGCCGCGGTGGCCGCCTACAGCGAGCGGCTGGCCCCGGGCGCGTGGGTGCTCGGCGGCGGCTGGGCGATGGAGGCCTTTCCCGGCGGCACGCCCACGGCGGCCGACCTGGACGCGGTCACCGGCGGCCGGCCGGCCTTCCTGCCCAACCGGGACCACCACAGTGCCTGGGTGAACACCGCCGCGCTGGAACGCGGGGGAGTGGACGCGCGAACCGCGGACCCGGTGGACGGGCGGATCGAGCGGGACGCGGCAGGCCGACCGTCCGGGGCGCTGCACGACGGCGCCATGCGGCTGGTCGCCGCGCACGTCCCGGCCGCCACCGACGCCGAGCTGACCCAGGCTCTGCTCGCCGCCCAGTCCTACCTGCACTCACTCGGCATCACCAGCTTCCAGGACGCCTGCGTGGGCGTGGCCGGAGAGCTCGGCATCCCGGACGCCTTCGGCACCTACCGGCAGGCGGCCGCCGACGGGTTGCTCACCTGCCGGGTGACCGGCGCCCTGTGGTGGGACAGGGCCCGCGGGATGAGCCAGGTCGAGGACCTGCTGACCCGCCGCGAGCAGGCCCGCGACGGCCAGTTCCGGGCGACCTCGGTCAAGCTGATGCTGGACGGGGTGTGCGAGACGTTCACCGCCGCCATGTCCGCGCCCTATCTGGATGGCCAGGGCCACTCAACCACGCACAGCGGCAAGCTGTTCATCCAGCCCGGCGAACTGCGCGAGGCCACCGGGCGGCTCGCCGCCGAAGGGTTCCAGCTGCACTTCCACGCGCTCGGCGACCTGGCCGTCACGACCGCGCTCGACGCGCTCGAGGCCCTTCCGGCCACGGACCGCCGCCACCGGCATCACCTGGCGCACCTGCAGTTCATCGCGCCGCAGGACCTGGACCGGTTCCGGGCGGTGGGCGCGGTGGCGAACTTCCAGCCGCTGTGGGCCTGCTCGGAGCCGCAGATGGAGGAGCTGACCCTGCCGTTCGTCGGCCCGGAACGCGCCGCCTGGCAGTACCAGATCGGCTCGCTGGCCAGCCGCGGCGCCCGGATCGCGTTCGGCAGCGACTGGCCGGTGTCCAGCCCCGATCCGCTGCAGGAGATCCACGTGGCGGTGAACCGGGCGCTGTCGGAGCGGCTCGGCAGGCCGGGCACCCCGGAGTGCGACCGCCCGTTCCTGCCCGCTCAGGCGGTCACCCTGGACACCGCGATCGAGGCGTTCACCTCCGGGGTCGCCTACGTGAATCATTGCGAGGACCTGGCCGGGTGGCTGCTGCCCGGCATGCGCGCCGACGTCACCGTGCTCGACCAGGATCTCTACGCCATCCCGGCCCGCGACATCGGCGCCACCTCGGTCGACCTGACCGTCGCGGGCGGCGCGGTGGTGTCCGGCGACGAGTGACGCCGCGCGGGCGTGCGGCCGCCTGTGAGAGCGGACGGGGCCAGCGCCTACCCGATCCAGGCCGGAGTTCCGCGCGGCGCGGGCTCCCCGGGAACCCGCGCGATGGCGCCTCCATGGCCACAGACAACGAGACGGACGTCAGTCTTGGCAGCGACCTTCCGTTCGAGCTCGGCCGGGATCACCACGGTGTCACCGGCGCCGAGCATCTGGGCTTCGCCCGCGATGTCCACCGAAAGCTCTCCCTCGAGGACGGTCCAGATTTGCTCGGTATCGAACACGTGAAGCGGGCCAGACCCTCCTTCCGCCATTTCAACCTCCCAGAGCGAGAGACCAGCGGTCTCGCCTTGCGTGGGGGAGGCAAGAGTCGTCATCACACCCGCTGGGGTCGCAGAGCGGCGACGCCCGGCCGCGCGAATCACGTTGGACAAGGCAGGATCCCTTCGATCGACAACCACATTGTCTAGATAGTACACCGCGTTGTCTTTTCTGTGCGAGCATGGGCACGTGGCTTCGGGTGAGCGCGCAGGCTTCGAACTTCCGCTTCTGCTGGTCGGGGCGTTCAGATCGGTGATCGATGAGCTTCATCGCTGGCTGGCCGAGGGCGGCCACCACGAAGCTCGCCCTGTTCACGGCTTCGCGCTTCAGGCGATCGGGCCTTATGGCTGCACCACCTCGGAGCTGGGGCGGCAGCTTGGAGTCAGCAAGCAGGCGGCCGCCAAGACGGTCACAGCGCTGGAGCAGGCCGGCTACGTCTGCCGTGAGCCCGATCCAGCGGACGGTCGCGCGGTCCGGGTGCTACGGACCGCGCGCGGTGAGGAGATGCTCGCGCTGAGCGCCGTGTTCTTCGACACGTATCGCGCTCGTCTCGGCGACGTGCTCGGACCCCGCCGGCTCGCCGAACTCGAGGACGACCTGGAGCAGATGGCGGCTCCGAGCAGGGATCGCCTGCGCGACTTCCCCGGCTGGCTAGCCTGACCAGCCCTTGCTGAGTGATCACCATCGGTACCGATGTGAATATTTGTTGTCACCTGTAGAGGTCACTGGATGAGATCAATGCCAGGCCAGGTCCGGCGGCGGAGCGCAGGTCGGCGCTGAATCCGGCGGCGGAGTAGCAGGCTAGAGTGCAGTCGCTGACGTCGAAGTTGGTCGCGAGCAGGTCGCGCGCCCGGGCCAGCCGGGCGGTGTGCCGTGGGGTCATCACCTGACCCCATTTGACTTCACCGAGGGAGAGCAGCCGTCCGGGGCGCCCGGGTTCGGGGGGTGCGAGCACGGCGACGTCGATTTCGATCTGGGTTCGGTTGGCCGGGTCGTTCACGATGCCTGAGCCGACTTCCCCGACATGGCTGGCGAAGAGGCCGGAGCCGGCCTGCATGGCGAAGGACCGGCAGAGTGACTCGAAGTGCGGGCCGACGACCCGGCTGAGGAAGTCGGGCTGCCGGTCGCGCCAGACGGATTCCGCGTGCCCCGACTCCAGCCGGTACCACTCGGGGCGCATCACGACCTCGTAGAAGGTGATGAGTGGTTCGGTCACCCGGTAGAGCCATCTGCCGCGGCGGAATATGTCAGCTTCCTTGGCGACCAGTGCGGCGTCCTCGAGCACGTTCAGCGGATGGGTGATGTCGGCGGATTTGCGGCCCACGAAGCTGGCGATGGCGCCGTTGGCGCGGTTGCCGTCAGCGATCGCGGCCAGCACCGAGTGGTAAAGCGCCGGGTCCCTGATCTCGGTTTCCTCCGCCAGCAGGTAGCGTGCCTCGCGGAAGAGCGGGCTCTGCGGGTTCAGCACGGTGCGCAGCAGCCACGCGTCGAAATCATCACGCCCCGCTGGGGCGTCGAAGGCCGCGAACTCACGTCGGTAGGCGGGCGTGCCGCCGACCACGGAGTGCAGGAGCACCGCGAGCTCCGGATCATCGGTACCCCAGAAGCGGGCTGCGTCCCGGTAGCCAAACGGGCGCACCAGCAGTTCAAGGGAGGCCCTGCCGCGTAGCGGGGCCTGCCCCGCGAGCAGATTGCCCATCACCGACATGGCCGACCCGCATAGCAGCAGCCGGACAGAACTCTGCTGCCCAGAACCGCCAGGGCCAAATTCGCGCTGGATGATTGACGGCAGCGACGGGCTCGCCTTGACCAGGAACGGGAACTCGTCGATCACCGCGACGCGGGGCTGCCCCGTGATCGCGGACAAGAGCAACGCGATCGCGTCGTCCCAGTTCTGCAGCGGACGGGTAACACTGACGCCCTGCCTGACGAGTGCCGCGGTGAACGCGCGCAGGCTGACTGCCTCGGTCGCCTCCACCGCAGGGAAGTACAGGCCTCCCGTGGCAGAGGCGAGCGCCTCCAGAAGGAAGCTCTTCCCCTGCCGCCGCCGCCCGCTGACCACGCCAAGCATGGCTGCCGGGTACGCGTTTCGCGCGAAGGCATCGAGTCCCGCCCACTCGTGCTCCCGGTCGAAGATGTGCTCCGGCTTGGCTGTCACCGTGCCTCCGTCGCTCCTGTGACTAGGATACAAAAGTATAGTTTTGAAAACTATGACTTTGTATTCCTGGTCGGGGTCTGCTCCGGGGCTCGGTTAGATCTGGCTTGCCAGCATGTCGCTACCAGTCAGGCGACAGCCGTTCATTCAATGAATCCTGCCGGGCCGGCGTGGGCGGCTGTTGTTCCCGCGCATCTCATCGGAGACGATCGAGGGGGCCGTTCAGTGCCTCCGGTGACGGCGCGCGAGGGAGGAAGACGGTGGCAACCGACACGACCGGGATCCTGGACGAGGCCTACGAGCGGCTGCACGACACCGGGCCTGAGTTCGAGGGCTGGCTGTCCAATCACGGACCGATGGCCGCCGAGGCGATGGCCCGCCACGGGCACGCGCAGGACGTGCCCCGCTGGCTGGACGGCTATATGGACCGGCTGGAGGAGTTCCCGCGCGGCACCGCCGTCATCGGGCCGGACTGGCGCGAAGCGCTGGGCGACCCGCGGCGCGTCGCCGACTGGACCGTGTTCTTCGGCCGCGCGGTGGCCGGCCAGCCGTGGCAAGAGGTGCTGGGCATCTGGTGGCCGCGGCTGCTGCCCGGAGTCGTCGCCGCCGCTACCCATGGGGTGATCCGCACCGGCCACGCCGTGCGGGCGCTGCTTACCGACGGCGACGACCCCGCTCACGTGGCCGAACTGGCGCACGGCCTGGCCTACTGGGCCGCCCGCTGGCAGCCGGTGCCCGGCGCTGAGACCGGGCCGGGGGAGCCGCCCGCGGGGGCTGTCTCCCCGGCCGAGCCCGGTGCGGTTTCTCCGGCCGCGCTCGGTGCGGTCCCGCGGATCGGCGACCAGACCGGCGGGATCCGGGACCGGCTGTCCCGGCTGGACGGGCTGGCGGGCTGGCCGGGGGCACTGGCCGCGCCCGGCCTCCCCGCCGCCAGCGAAGAGATCCCGGCCTGGCTCGCCGGGCTGGCCGACGCGGCGGCCCTGCGGTATCTGGAGTACGCGCACGGGAACCCGGTGATGCTGGTGCACTCCGCCACCGCTCCCACCGCCATCCTGCGCAGCCTGCCCGCCCTCGGCAAGGACCTGTGGGCGCCCAGCGCCGCCGCGGCGTGGGCCGCGGCGGCCGCGCTGACCAGCATCTACGCGCCGGGCGCGGCCGCCCCGCCAGAGGAGCTGCCGGACGCGCCGCCCGGGCCGGATGCCGCCGCGGAGACCTTCGCCCGGGCCGTCGGCCACGGCGACGAGCACGTGATCAAGTTCGCCGACACCGCCGTGGACGTGCACGCCCGTACCGGCAGCCCGGCCGTCCTGGCCGCCGCCGTCCGCGCCGTAGATCTGATCCCACGCCACGACTGAGCAACTGCTCGCCTACCCGGCCGGTGTCAGCTCGCAAGTCTCGCCTTCGGCCAGCGTCCCCCCGCTCCCGGCCCGGAACTCCGCACCACCGATGACGACCTGCTCGACCCGGATCGACCCGCCGCCGACGTGCAGCCGGGCCCGCACGCCCCCCGCGGCTCCAGGTGACTGCTCGATGGTGCCCCACGCGTAACCGTTCGACCAGAACCAGCGGGCGGGCTGCCCGGCCCGCGCGAACGTCATCGTGCCGGTACGGCCGTCGTAGCCGAACCCGGTCAGCGCCACGATCAGCCCCCAGCTGGACATGGCGCGGGCGTAGTGATGGCCGCATTCGGCCTCGTCGAACGGGTTGCGGCGGGCGCCGGTGAACCGCTCACGGACGGCGGCCACCACGTCCTCGGCGAGCGGCTGCCGGCCCTGCTGGATGAGCCCGATCGCGTAGACGTACTCCAGCCCGGTCCACGCCTCCGACCAGTAGGGCATCGGGTGCTCGGGCAGCCCGGCCGGGTAGGACAGCACGATGTGCCCGCGCTCGCCGGCGGTGGCGTAGGTGCGCACGCAGTTGGTCCAGTCGCCGAAGTCGGCCTGGTAGTTCAGCTGGTGGATGGCCTGCAGGGCGGCCCGGGCGTGCTCGGTGTCCAGCACCGGGCCGAGCCCGGTCAGCCGGGCGTAGGTGTCGCCGACCAGCTGGTCGATGAGGCAGCCGTCGCCGATCTGGAACTCCGGCTCGTCGGCGCGCTCGGCCCCCATGCTGTCCGAGCGCAGCCGCGGCGCGATCGTGGCGAAGTCGCCGGGGGCGATGATCTGCTGCTCGTAGTACCGGCCGTTGAACAGCCGGCTCTCGGTGGCCTTCTGGCCCGACTCCAGCACCGACCGGCAGGTGGCCGCGAACTCCTCGTCGCCCACGGCACCGGCCATCACCGCCGCCGCGGCCAGCGCGGCCAGGTACCAGCCCTGGATCACCGGCGTCGGGCCGTAGTACTCCACGTCCATCGTGTTGTGCTGTGCGCCCTCGGCCAGCCCGTCCCGGTCGGCGTCCCAGCCGCCGGAGATCCAGGCGAACTCCAGGGTCCGGCGGCAGGCCGGCCAGAGCCGGGCCAGCCAGCCGTCGTCGCCGGACAGCCGCCAGTCCCGGAACAGTTTCAGCACGCAGCCGAACTGGCCGTCGGCTGCCGTCAGCGGCCACTCCTGGGCCTTGCTCAGCGGCAGCATGATGCGGAAGCTCATCGCGCCGTCCGCATCGGTCGCGTGCAAGTACTCCAGTTCGCGCATCTGCCGCGCCAGGCCGCCGAACAGGTAGCCGGTGGCCAGGTCGTAGTTCCACACGTGGGTGCAGGAGCCGAGGCAGGACCCGGCGTCGTCAAGGCATCCCTCCCAGCCCAGCGGGTGGCCGTCGGCGGTGCGGAAGTAGGTCTGGCTGCGCAGCGTGCTGACGTTGAACAGCGCCGCCTCCTTGACCGGGGCGGGCAGGTCGCTGGACCAGAAGGCCGACACGAACCGCCGGGTGCGTGCCTCGAGATCGTCCAGCCGGGCGGCGGCCGCGGTGAGCATGTCCCACGCGTCGGCCGCGCCGCGGGCGTAGTGGTTGCCCACGGTCTCCGGGCCCGCGGCGCCGCGCGGCCCGTTGCCGCCGCCGCGCCACGAGCGGCGGTTCGGGAAGTGCCAGGCGAGCAGGAACACCGCCTCGGCCGTGCCGCCCGGCTGGATCAGCAGACGGGTGCCGACGGTGCCGGCCAGCGCCGGTGAGCTCATCGGCGCTCCGCCCCGGACGGGCTGCCCGGCGGCCGGCCGCCCGGTCGCCACGAAGCCCCGCCACATGCTGAGCAGGCCCTGCTCCCATTTGCCCTTGCCCCAGGCCGGGCCGGTCCAGGCGGCCGGGCCTGACGCGGCCGCGGCGATCGTGCCCCATTCCTCGTGCGCCGGATCCATGGCCTCGTCGCCGAGCAGGACTCCGGCCAGACCGGGCGCGGTCCTGGGCATCACCGCGGGGCGGCTCGGCTCGCCGCGATCCCGCGGTCCGTGCCCGGTCATCGCCTCCGCGGAGAACATGACGCTCACCTCGACCGGCACGCTGGCCCGCGAGGTGAGCGACACCCGGAACGCGGCCAGCGGCAGGCCGCTGGCGTCCGCGTCACCTGGCACCAGCGGGTTGACCGCGGCCACGCTGGCCTGGAGCGGGAAGTTTGGGTCGGCCAGCACGACGCGGCCGAACGGGTAGCTGGTCTCGAACGCGCACTCGCGGAACCGGGGCAGCCCGGCCAGCGGCGCCTGCGAGCCGGTCCAGCCCTGAACTTCCTCGTCGAACAGCGTCCCCTCCAGCACCCGCGCCCGCGGGGTCATGCCCTCCCCGGCGACCCGGCAGGCGAAGAACGTCAGCGGCGAGGTGACTCCCTTGGACGGGTGATTCTCCAGTTCCCAGTCCCGCAACTGCCCCCGGCCGCCGAACCCCACGGTGCCCGTGCCGATGCCGCCGAGCGGCAGCGAGATCCGCGACCGGTCCTGCCCGGTGTACCGGCGGGCCACCGGCCACGCCCCCGGCCAGGCCTCGCCCTGCTCCCCGAGATCTGCCACGCCGGTCTCCTCCATGTACCGCTGTCCCTTCTGCTTGGCGGGTCTTCGTCACCCGAGGCCGTTACCGCGAGATACCCCGGTAGCCGATCCCTTCCATCAGCCGCCGCTGCAGGAAGATGAACGCGATGATGCACGGCACACAGAGCACGGCGAGCCCGGCGAACACGGCGCCGAGCGGGCCGCCGCCCGCGACCGACTCCAGGTTGTACAGCGCCAGCGGCGCGGTCATCCGGTTGGTGTTGTTGATGAACAGGTTCGGCCAGAAGAAGTCGTTCCAGATGTACTGGCCGGTGATCACCATGACCGCCGAGATGGCCGGCCAGGACAGCGGCACGATGACGTGCCAGATGATCTTCAGGTGACCGGCGCCGTCGATCCGGGCGGCGTCGTCGAGGTCGGTGGGAATCGTCCGGAAGTGCTGCCGCAGCAGGAACACCGCCAGCACCTGGATCAGCGCCGGGATGATCAGGCTCAGCTGCGTGTTGAGCAGGTGCAGGTACTTGACCACGACGAACTCGGGCACCGCCGAGACCTGGCTGGGCAGCGTGAGGGCGGCCAGGAACAGCACGAACAGCACGTCCCGGCCGGGGAACTCCAGCCGGGCGAAGGCGTACGCCGCCAGCACGGCCACGGCGGCCGCCCCGAGCACCACCGCGGCCGTCACCACCACGGAGTTGATGATGTTCACCAGGAATGGCGAGGCCGAGAACAGCGTCCGGTAGCTGTTCAGCGTGAACTGGCTGGGGAACCACACCGGCGGCAGCGCCGACTGGTCCTTGGCGGTCTCGAAGGACTGCAGCACCACCCAGACCACCGGGAGCAGCATGACCGCGCCCGCGATGACCAGGAACAGGCCGAGCAGAGCCCGCCCCGCGAAACCGGGCGCCCGGCCCCGCCGTCGCCCGCTGGCCGCCCGCCCGCCGGCCGCCGACCCGCCGGCCGCCCGGACGGCCGCGTCAGACACGCTCATAGTGCACCCACTTCCGGCCGATCACGCCCATGATCACCACGAAGGTGACCAGGATCGCCACGTTGATCAGCGACACCACCGCGGTGTAACCGAACTGGTAGTTCTGGAACGCGGCCCGGTAGATGTACAGCAGCACGGTCTGCGTGGCGATGCCCGGCCCGCCGTTGGTGTCGATCAGCGGCCAGGTGAAGATCTCGAACGCGCCGAGGAACGCGGTGACCGAGGCGATGAAGGTGGCCGGGGAGAGCATCGGCAGGGTGATCCGCCGGAACCTGGCCAGCGCGTTCGCGCCGTCGATCGAGGCCGCCTCGTACAGTTCGGCCGGGATGGACTGCAGCCCGACCAGGAAGATGATGAACGTGAAGCCGAGGGTGGCCCACACGTCGATGATCACCAGCCCGGGCAGCGACCAGGTGCCCGACGCCAGCCAGTTCGGCGGGTGCAGGCCGATCTTGCGCAGGTAGTAGTTCAGCGGCCCGGTGGTATCGGCCATGATGTACGACCACATGATCGCCACGACGCCCGCCGACATCAGGAACGGCGTGACGATCGCCGTCCGTGCCCAGTACCGGACCACCCGGGACCGCACCGCGGTTACCGTCAGCGCCAGCCCCATGCCGAGAACCAGGTGCACCACCGTCGTCATCACGTCGAACAGGAACGTGTTGTACAGCGTCTGCCCGAGTTGCGGGTCGTGCCCGACGGCGCGGTAGTTGGCCAGGCCCACCACGTGCGGCGGGGAGATCAGGTCCCACTGCACGAACGAGATCAGCACGATCCCGATCAGCGGGATGCCGATGAACGCGATGTAGAGGATCAGCGCCGGGCTGAGCAGGCAGTAGGCCGCCAGCGTCTGCCGCGGCCCGGCCCGGCGCGGCAACCACCGCCGGGCCCGCGCGCGGCCGCCTCCCCCCGGCCGGTGCCCGAGGGCGGCATCGCCCGGCGCGTTCCCGGCGCGGGAAACGCGCTTCACGGCATTCGGGGACACGCGGTTCAGACCGTCTGGGCCATCAGCGAGGTGATATTGGCCTGCATGGTCTGCATGCCGGCCGCCGGGCTGGTCGCCCCGGTCAGGATCTGCTCCCAGACGGTGCTCATCTCGCTCTCCACCGCGCTGCCGTTCGGCACGCCGACGATCATCGTCGAGTAGGCCAGCTCATTGCTGAAGTTCTCCGTCCCGGGCGGGAATCCCTTGAGGAATTCCTGGCTCCTGGCCACCGACTGCCGGATCGGCATGTCCCCGGCGAAGGGGACCACGGGCCCCGCCTGGAATTCCGGGGAGATGGTGAACTTGATGAACTCCCAGAGCGCGTCCTTGTTCTTGGTCGCCTTGAACATCGGGAACCCGCCCAGGCCGACCGGCGTGCCGGGAGCGGTGCGCCGCGGCCAGGGCACGATGGCGAATTGCTTGTTGATCTCACTTTGCGGCATTGGGATGCCCGCATTGGGCCAGATACCCCCGCCGAACATCCCGAGCTTCCCGGCTACCAGCGCGTTGTTTACGTTGTACGAGCCGCCGGGCTGGTTCACCAGTTTCCTGGTGACCAGGCTGCGCACGTAGGTCGCCGCCTCGATGGCCTGCGGGTTGTCGGCCACGCACTTGGTCTGGTCGCTGTTGAGGACCTGGCCGCCCGCGGTCAGCACCCACGGGTAGACGTCGGTGAACGGGCCCGGGGCGGGCGCCCCGATGGCGAACCCGAGCCGGCCCGACCCCGACGCGATCTTGACCGCGGCCTTATCGAAGTCGTCCCAGGTCCAGTCGGGCGCGGGGTCCGCCAGCCCGATGTCGGAGAACAGCTTGCGGTCGTACCACATCGACATGACGTTGTAGCCGATGGGGATGAAGTACGTCTGGCCGTGCAGCTCATCCAGCCGCCGGAAGTTCGCCAGCATCTGCGGGCTCACGTCGGCGTAGAAGCTGTTCACCGCGGACTTGTCCTTGGCGATGTAGCTGTCCAGCGGGTCCAGCACGCCGCGCTTCTCGAACAGCTGCATCCCCTCGGTGGCGATGTAGGCACTGTCGATGGCCTCGCCGCCGGCCAGCCGGGTGGATACCTCCTGGAAGACCGAGACCCAGGTGTTCGTGGCCGTGTTCGTGGTGAACGGGTTGACCTTGATGCCGGTCTTCTTGGTAAAGGCGGCCAGGTACTTGGTGGTCTGCTTGAAGTCCTTGGGGGTGATCGGCAGGCCGATCGTCAGCTCGTCGCCACCCGACGAACCGCCGGAGCCGCCGCAGGCGGCGAGCAGCGGCCCCGCGGCGGCGGCCAGCGCCGCGCCCTTGAGCCCTGCCGACAAGAAGTCCCTGCGTCCCATCAGACGGGGGGCGGTCCGGCTGATCTCCGGCGTCCCGGTTCCCCTGTCACCCGATGCCTGCGGCTTCATGCGTACCTACCTTCTGGGGCAAAGGGCCGCACCCGTTTTGAAATCGGTTTCAAATAAACGTAGGCCCGTTCGGCATCCCCGCGCAAGAGAGTCAGGTCTTTTCCTGACGAACGGCTGCGCCCCCGCCCACCAGCTGCACCCCCGGCCTTCGGCGCTGAGCAGCGCTGTCACCTGGGCGGTTGCCGCGTCGTGGACAGCCGGACGCCGCACCAGGAGCACCTGGTGCGGCGTCCGGTACGGCGGCCTCAGATGAGAACGATTTCAGTTGTGCGCCCCTCACCGGTGCAGCGGCATGCCCTTGACGATCTTGTCGACGTCGTTGCGGCGGCCGTAGACGGCGATGCCGGCGAGGTTCAGCTCGCCGCCGGGCACGGCGGCGACCGCGGCCCGGTTGTCGTCGTCGTTGTCGGTCTTGAACAGATCCTCGGTGTAGACGGCGGTGACCTGCCCGCGGGTCAGCGCCCGCTGGTGGGCCGCCGACAGCTGCCCGGCGGAGCCGGCGAAGACCAGGACGGGCTGGCGGAACATCGGCAGGTACCGGTGGCCGGTGCCGTCCTGGTAGGGCCGCCCGACGACCTCGGGCACCGCGGTGCCCAGCCCGCTGGCCAGGAAGGCGGTCACGTTCAGCTTCTGCCAGGAGGCCAGGTCCTCGCGGACCGCTATCCCGATCTTGGTGTCGAAACGCATACGACCACGGTGCCGCGGCACACCACGGCCCGTCTTGGACGCTGGTGCGGGCTGGGAGAATGGGGTCGTGACCGGCGACTGGGTGCGGTACTGGCGCTGGGCGGGCCAGCCGGTGGAGGCGATGCACGCCCACTTCGAGCGGCATGTCTACCACCGGCACGCCCACGAGACCTACTCGTTCGGCGTCACCGAATCCGGCGCCCAGGCCTTCACCTGCCGCAGCGGCGCGCGGGTCAGCGGCGCGGGGATGGTCATGGCGTTCAACCCGGGTGACCCGCACGACGGCCACGCCGCCCGCCCGGCCGGGTTCACCTACCGCATGGTGCACATCAGCCCGGACCTGGTGGCCGGCCTGCTCGCCGACCGGGCCGGCCGGGACTGGGCCGGCCGGGAGCAGAGCCGCCCCGCCCTGCCGCTGTTCACCCAGCCGGTGATCGCCGACCCGGTGCTGGCCCGGGCCGTCCGGCGGCTGCACCGGTCGCTGACCGCCGGCGCGCCGACGCTGGCCCGGGACGAGGCGCTGGGCACCGCGGTTGCCGCGCTGGCCGCGCACGCCGCCCGGTGCACCCCGGAGCCCGAGCACGTCACCCGGGGGGACGCGGCCCGGGTCGCCCGGACGGTGCGCCAGGTGCTGGACGACAACTACACCGAGAACCTGGCGCTGGCCGACGTGGCCGCGCCCACCGGCCGCAGCCGGTACACCGCCTGCCGGGCCTTCCGCACCATGTACGGGCTCGCCCCCAGCGACTACCAGCGGCTGCTCCGGGTCCGCCGGGCCAGCCGGCTGATCGCCCAGGGGCGGCCGATCGCCGAGGCCGCCGCCGAAGCCGGATTCGCCGACCAGCCGCACCTGAACCGCTGGTTCACCCGCTACCTCGGCATCACCCCCGCGTCCTACCGCCGCGCGCTGGTCACCCGCTGACCGCTGGTCACAGCCAGCCGGCCTCGACCTCGGCGAGCTGCTCGCCAGCGGCTTCCTGGCCGACGCCTACGGGCAGGTGTCCCCGGACGGCCCGGAGCGTTTCCCCGTCGTCGCGGCCTAGCTGGCCGGCACGGTCACATCCGGGCCGAGCGGACCGCGCCGCGCCCGACGCGCGCCGCCGCGAGCACCCCGAAGGCCACCGCGAACCCGGCCAGCACGGCACAGGCCCGCAGCGTGGCCGCGCCGTCGTCGTGCAGGGCCGCGTGCAGCGCGCTCACCGCCCAGTAGCCGGGCGACACCGGGGCGACGTGCCGCATCCAGCCCGGCATCGCCGACAGCGGCACCAGCGCCCCGCCGAGGCTGCTCAGCACCAGGCCGCCGACGTCGTAGATGACCGACAGCTCGCTGATGCTGCGGGCCAGCACGCCGAGCGCGGCCCCCATGCCGAGCAGCGCCATCGTCCAGCTCAGCAGGGTCACCGCGAGCAGCGGCAGCCCGGCGGTGGTGAGCCCGAGCACCAGCACGCCGAAGCCGATGATCAGCGCCTGCTGGGTGAGCAGCGCGGCCAGCACCGGGACGGCCTTGCCGGCCAGCAGTTCGGCGGGGTGCGCGGCGGTGGCCCGGATCCGCTCCCAGGTGTGCGAGACGCGCTCGGTGAGGATCGAGCCGCCCACGATGCTGAGTGCGAGCAGCGAGAACGTGACCAGGGTGGCGATGACCGCCTGGCTGGTCCCGGCGCCGCGACCCTGCGCGGCCTGGTAGAGCGGGTGCAGCAGGGCCAGGAAGACCAGCGGCATGATCAGGCGGCTGGCCAGCGGCCCGGGCTCGCGCAGCAGCAGCATTGTGTTGTGGCGGATGATCGCCGCGGTGCGGTGTCCGGCGTCAGGCAGCATGAACGGCCTCCCGGGCGAGGGCGGAGTAGAGGTCATCGAGATCGGGGCGGCGTACGTCGACGGAGACCGGGACGCAGCCCGCGGACAGCAGCGTGGCCAGGTCGGCCGGCGGGTCGGCGCTGGTGATCCGCAGCTCCCCGTCGATGCTGCGGGCCCGGCGGGCCAGCGCGCCGGGCAGGTCCTGGCGGCCCGCCACCTGGTCGAACCGCAGCCGCAGTTCTCCGGGCAGCCCGTTGATCAGCGCGGCCTGCTCGCCGCGGGCGATGACCCGGCCGGCCTGCGCTACCGCGATCGTTGCGCCCAGATCGGCCAGCTCAGGCAGGTAGTGAGTCGTATAAAGAATGGCTGCGCCCTGCGCCGCGCGGGCCCGGACCGCGTCGAGCAGGGCGGACCGGGTCTGCGGGTCGGCGCCCGCGGTCGGCTCGTCGAGCAGCAGCAGCGGCGCGCCGCCGACCAGCGCGGCCGCCGCCTGCGTGCGCCGCCGCTGGCCGCCCGACAGCAGCCCGGCCCGCTGGCCGAGCACGCCGGTCAGCTTCAGTTCCCCGGCGACCTGGTCCACCGCCCGCCGCAGCGCGGCCCGGCGCAGGCCGGCCAGCGCCGCGAACAGCCGCAGGTTGTCCCGGACGGTCGCGCTGGCGTAAAGGGCCAGTTCCTGCGGCGCGACCCCGGTCAGCCGCCGGGCGGCGCGCGGATCCCGCCGGACATCGACGCCACCCACGGTCACCTGGCCGGCGTCCGGGCAGGTGAGGCCGGTCACGACCTCGACGAACGTCGTCTTGCCGGCCCCGTTGTGACCGATCAGGCCGGCGATCTCGCCCGGCTCGACCGTGAGGTCGAACCCGTCGAGGGCATGGACGGTGCCATACCGCTTCCTGAGTCCCTGCGCCGCAAGCATGAGGCACCGCCGTTCTTCATTGTGATCTACACTGTAGAGATCTACAGTGTAGAGTCATGCCGGACAGAAAGCAATCGATCCTCGACGCGGCACTGGCCATCGCCGACGAGCAGGGCCTGGCGGCGGTGTCCATGCGGGCGGTAGCCGAGCGGGCCGGGCTCACCGCGATGGCGCTGTACCCGTACGTGGGCAGCAAGGCCGACCTGCTCGACGAGATGGTGGGCCGGCTGCTCACCGAGCTGCTGCCGGACGCCGCGCCCGGGCAGGACTGGCGGCAGCGGCTCAGCGCCCTGGGCCGGGCTGCCCGGCTGCTCACCCACCGGCATCCGTGGGCCGCGTCGCTGCTGTTCTCCCGCCCGTCCGTGGCTCCGGACGCCGCCCGTGTCGTCGACCTGCTGTACCAGGCGCTGCTCGACGCGGGGGTCCCGGCCGCGCAGGTGCCACGCCTGGAGCGGCTGGTCAGCACCTTCGTCATCGGCTACGCCGCGTCCGAGGTGGGCGGCCGGTTCGACAGCGCCGAGCAAAACCCGCGGGCGCGCCGCGGCCGGCCGCCGGCCGGGACGCTGCCGGCTCACGACGCGCTGGCCCGCTGGCTCGCCGCCCCGGTGGACTGGGACGCCGAGTTCGAGGCCGGCCTCGGCGACCTGCAGCGGCTGATCGAATCCGCCGCGGGCTGACCGCGGGCTCAGCCCGCCGGGCCGGGCTCCCGGCCCGATTCCCGCGGCCCGCGCACGGTGATCAGCACCAGCCCGGCGGCGATCACCAGACCGGCGCAGATCGCGCCCCCGCGGTCGTGCGGCATCCGGGTCGGCCACACCCACGGCGTGGCCGAACGGTGCGCCAGCGCGCCCTCGGTGATCAGCAGGTAGGCCATCGGCCCGATCCAGCCGAACGCTCCGCCGAGGACGGCCGCCGACAGCAGGCCGATGCCGGCCATGCCGCCGACGTTGCGGAGCAGGGCGAGAGTGCCGCCCGGCAGCCCGCCCGCCGCGGCCCCGGCCGCCAGCGCGCCGAACGCGATGGCGGTGAGCGCCACCGCCGCGCCCAGCCGCAGCCAGGGCAGCCACCGGCCGGCCGCCCTTTCTGCCTCCCCGAACGGCCCGTGCGTGCTGACCGAGATCACCGCCGCGGCCCCGGTCTCGATCGTCAGCGGGATGAACTGCCGCGCCGCGGCGCCGCCGGCGATGTTCCAGTGCCAGCGCAGCGCGGCCCACAGCAGCACGCCGAGCCCGGCCAGCAGCGTCAGCGCCACCGGCACCCGCCGGCTGACCAGGTACAGCCGGGCCAGCCGCCACCCGGCCGCCGCCCGGTCCCGGGTCCTGGTGGCCGGCAGCGGGGCGCTGTCCGGTGCCGGCCGGTGCAGGCCCGCGGTGGTCACGGCAGATCCTGGAGGGTGAGCTGGCCGGCCCGCAGCGCGGCCAGGTGCGCGGTCAGCCAGGCGTGCTGGGTCGTGGCGGGCAGAGCGGCGAGCCGCCGGGCCGCGGCGTAGACCGGCCCGGCCGCCGGGCCCGGGCCATTCTGGCCGCCCGGCCCGGACATCGGCAGCCCGGCGATAGCCAGCGCCTTGGGCTGCTCCGTGAACGGCACCCCGGCACCCTGCAGAAGCGCCGCCTGGACGGCCTGCTGCGCGGGGCTGCCTGAGCCGATTCCCGCGCCCACGAAGGTGTGCCCGAACGCCAGCCGCACCTGGCCGGCGAACTGGTTCGTGGCCACCGGCCCGTTGCAGAAGCCGCATGATCCCGGCATGTTGAGCAAGCCGAGCGACATGCGCAGCACCGGCGGCTGGCCGCCGAGCGTCATCGGCCGGCCCATCCCGCCTTCGCCGCTGGAGTATGCCGCGGCGGCCTGGCTGGCCCGCGCCGGCGCGCCGGGCAGGCCCGCCACCTCGGTGAGCACCGGCGCCAGCGCGGCGGTCACGTCCGGCAGCCAGCGACGGTAGGCCGGGTTCACGCACACCGCTACCCCGGCGGCGAGGCCGCAGGCGGGAGCGTACCTGATCGGGGCGTCGTTCGCCGCGTCGTGCAGGGCCGGGATGACCATGCCGTGCGCCGACAGCCGGGCGGTGCGGGCCAGCCCGACGGCGGTCCCCGCCGACGCCACGCCGGCCAGCGTGAGGACCGCGGCGGCGCGGCGCAGCCGCCGGCCGCCGGCCCGGGCGGGCAGCCCGGTCAGGCCCAGTGCCGCGACGGCGATCCCGGCCAGGAACATGACCCGGGCAATCGGCAGGTCAGGCAGCCACGGGTAAAAGATCCCGGAGTCGGTCTGGAAGTTGCCGTTGGAGTTGGCCGGCAGGATCAGCGCCCATCCGCTGGTCTGGCTGAACCCGAACTTCGACGACATCGCGAGAGCCAGGAACGTGCCGAACGCGGCCACCGGTGCGGCGAACCGGCTTGGCCAGCAGGCCCCGACGGCGAACCCGGCGGCGCTGAACGCGGCCACCGCCGTGGCGCCAACGGCGACCCACCACCAGGGTGGCGTGCCCCCGACACCCTGGTGGGCGTACATCGCGAACATGGCGCCCACGAAGACCAGGTAGGCGGCCACCGCCCAGATCGCGGTCGCGGCCCAGGTGGCGAGCTGGGCCGCCCAGCGCGGGCGGGCGGTCGCGGTCACCAGGTCGGCCAGGCCGCGGCGGCCGTCCCGCGACCCCATCCAGGCGGCCACCCCGGCCACGAACGGCGCGAAGTCGCCGATTGTGTGCCCCTGGCCCATGTTCCAGAACGTGCGGACCCCGTACAGCGGCGCCGTGCTCAGGCTGGGCCGGTAGGAGTCGAACCAGAAGAGCACGGCGATCAGCGGCAGCATCCACGGCATCGCGTTGCGGCGCAGTTCCACCCGCAGCAGCCGCAGGGCGTTGCGCGGGACCACGCTGGTGGCGCGCGGTGCCCGGCGCCGCACCGGTGCGCTCGTCGCGACGGTCATCACGCCGCCGCCCGCGCGGACCGGGCGGCCGCCAGCACCGCGCTGTAGCCGCGTTCCAGCGGCGCGTCGCCGGCCGCGCCGGTGCCCTCGCCGCGCGCGGTCAACTCGTCCAGCGTGCCCTGGAACACGATCTTCCCGGCGTCCATCAGCGCGACCTCGCCGCAGGCGGCGCCGACGTCCTCGACCAGGTGGGTGGAGACGATCACGGTGGCCCGCTCGCCGAGGTCGCGCAGCAGGGTGCGGAATGTCACCCGCTGCTCGGGGTCCAGGCCGGCGGTCGGCTCGTCCAGCAACAGCAGTTCCGGCTCGTTGACGATGGCCTGGGCGATCCCGGCCCGGCGCAGCATTCCGCCGGACAGCGTGCGCAGCTTCGCTCGCGCCCGGCCGCCCAGGTCGACCCGCTCTAGCGCGATGGCTACCGCCCGCGGCACCCGGCCCGGCGGCATCTCCTTCAGCAGCGCGAAGTACTCGACGAACTCGGCCACCGTGAATCCCGGGTAGTAGCCCAGGCTCTGCGGCAGGTACCCGAGCCTGCGCCGGATCTCCCGCCGCGGCCCGGATCCGCCTGGGTCGCGGCCCAGCAGGCGCACGCGGCCGGAGTTCGGCGGGATCACCGTGGCCATCATCCGCAGCAGCGTGGTCTTGCCCGCGCCGTTCGGGCCCAGCAGTCCGAACACCCCGGCACCGGTCTCCAGACTCACCCCGGCCACCGCCTGAGTGCGGCCGAACCGCCTGGTCACCTCGCTGATCTCAACGTTCATGACGTTCCTCTCGGAATACGGGTGGCAAACCACGCGATGGCCGCGCAAGCGGCGGCGACCGCCAGGTAGGGCAGGACCAGCATCGAGTTAGCGACCGCCGTGGCGACCTGGCCTGAAGCCGACTGCGCGGACAGCACCGTGATCACCCAGGAGGCCAGGCCCGCTGCGACACCGGTGCTCGCCGAGCGGGTGACCGCCGCCGTCGCCAGCGCCAGCGCGGACACCGCGGTCAT
>DASYAV010000028.1:0-2756 GCA_036501145.1 Streptosporangiaceae bacterium
CGGTTTGGCGATCCCAGCGCGGCGAGCCAGGCGGCGCACGATCCGCCCGGCGCCGTGCCGGTCCAGCCGCCGCCCATCAGGCGCCAGGAAGATCGGCCCCTCGCAACGCTCCCCGATGGCCAGGTCGATCGCTCTGGCCGTGCGCGGCGCCAGCGGGATGGTGACCACCTTGCCACCCTTGCGAGTGATCACCAGCGTCCGGTGCCCACGCTCCAGGCCCAGCGCCTCAATATTAGCGCCGGTGGCCTCCGACACCCGAAGACCATTGAGCGCGAGCAGCGAGATCAGCGCGTGCTCGGCGGGTGGGCCGAGCCCGGCGGCTACCAGCAGGGCGCCGAGTTCGTTGCGGTCCAGCCCCATCGCATGCGGCTCATAGTCCAGCCGGGGCCGGCGGACATGGGCGGCTGGGGAATGGTCCAGGAGTTCTTCTTCGACGGCGTACCGGTAGAGTCCGGCGATGGTACATAGGCGGCGGGTGATGGTGGCCCGTGCTCGGCCACGAGCTTCCAGGTCGCGGGCGAAGCATTCAATATCGGCGCGGCGAGCCTGGAACAAGGCCAGCTGGTGCTGCTGGCACCACGAGGTGAACTGGCGCAAGTCCAGTTCGTAGCCTGGCGGGTCAGGCCGCTGTAGCCAGCCAGGAACCCGGCTAGGGCCAGCCGTTCGGCAGGACTGAACATAGGCACGAGAGGGACGAGAGCGGTCGAGACGGTCGTGGTGGGCATTGAGGTGCCTCCGGGGTTCGGCTGAGACCCCGGACGCTGGGACAACAACCGAGGTCCCAGCAACGGACGGAAACCCCACGGTAAATCGGCCTGGCACCCTTCACCATGTGCGCACCGTGAGTCCCAGCTGGACTAACCGATACAGGCACCGCACCCGAGCGCCGAATAGGAATGCTTGCTGGATCCGTGGGCCTTCCTGAATCCGGAAACGCGTATGTTCCCGTTATGCGAGGGCCGGTCCGGAGGGGTGTCGGCCGCAGCATCCAACTGCAGAGCCCAGCGTAGTTCTCCGTTGCTGGCACCTGCGCCCTATCGGGCTTCGCCCCCGGGAACAAGAGGGGGCAAAGTTCTCTCCTGATATGCACCGGGGCGGCGTCTGCGATCCGTCGGCATCCGGAATCCGCAGCTCATGAGGAGCTGCTTGCGAAGGAGAGATTCGCGTGGGTCCCGTCCGGGATCACGGCGCCGGCGTAGGCGGCGCAGAATGCGTCCCCCAGCGCTTCGCAGGCACTAGCGGTAGTTTGTTAATTTGGGATGTAGAGGTGCAGGCCGCAGCCTGCCGCGACCGAGTTGATCAGGGCTTGCAGCTGCGGTGGCGGGGGCGCTGTGGACCATGCCTGCCACCAGCGCTGCAGCGCGATCCAGGGGGACAGCCAGGCGCGTATCGCGCGCAGCGCGTGCGGCCAGGACGGTGCCGGCGGGGGGACTGTGCCGTGCGGCCCCCCTCTCTCCGCGGCCGGGTTCCGGCCGCGGAGCCGCGGTGTCGTGCCTGGCGGGGTGATCGTGGAACCAGGCGTCCCAGCAGAAGCAGAACGCGCAGTTGACCAGGGTCTGGTGGCGGCGGATCGCGATGTCGGAGCGGACCTGGAAGTCGGCCCAGCCGAGCTGGTCCTTGACCTGCTTGTAGCTTTGCCCGGTCCAGTGCCGGATACCGTAAATCCGGGTGACCTCGGCCAGGCCGGCCGGCGGATGAGCGCTGGCGGCCTCGCGCGGGCCGCCGGGCCGGGGCAGGTTCGTGGCCAGATACCAGGTGGCCTTCTCCGGCAGGGTGGCCGGGTCGGCGGTGGCCACCACCAGGCGGGTGAAGCCGTCCGGCCCCCACCACCCCAGGGTCGCGTCGGCGGCGAACCAGGTCTGGGTGTGCCCGTCGCGGAAGGAGCGGGTCACCGCCTGCCAGTCGCCGGGATCGGCGGGCCCGTTCCAGGCCAGGGCGCGGGCGGCGTCCACGGGAGTGTAGGCATCAGCGCCGTAGGCCCAGGTCCCGTGGCGGGGTTTGAGGGCCATCACGAACGGCAGCCCGGCCTCGGCGAGCTCGCCGCGGAACCCGTCCTGGTCGCCGTAGGCGCTGTCGGCGGCCACCGCGCGGAACAGGAAACCAGCAGCCTTGGCCCCGGCCGCGAGATTCGCGCCGATGGCCAGCTTGGTGCGGAACGCCGGGTCGTTCTTCCCCTTCGCGAAGTGCCGGGCCGGGGTGTAGGGCACCGCATGCACGGGGTAATAGAGCCGCTCATCGGCCCACACCGTGGTCACCGTGACCACGCCGTTGCCGGTCTTGCCATACCGGCCCAGCCACTGATGGCCCACATGCGCGGTCTTCGCGCCGTCCTTGCGGTCCCCGCTGTCATCGATCACCAGCACCCCGCCGCCGTGTGGCGCGGTCACCGGATCGGCCAGCAGCAGCTCCAGCCGACGGGCATTGACCCGCTCCGGGTCCCACCGCGATTCAGACAAGAAGAACTGCAGCCGCTGCACCGACCGGTGCTGCGCACCGGCCACCGGCTCGGCCCCGGCCAGCGCGGTCAGCGTCTTGTTCCGGTCCCGCGGGGCCAGCAGCCCCGCCAGGTACTCCCGGAACCCCCGCCGCTGCGCCAGCGACCCGAACAGGTCATCAAACCGGGCCGCGTACCCTTCCAAAGGTCCCGGTGCCGCCGGACACGGCCGCCGTGCCGTCATCACACACCCCAGAGCATCGCGCACCACCACTACCTGGCATACCGCCAGACCGCTCCAGGGTCAACAAACTACCGCTAG
>DASYAV010000029.1:0-69120 GCA_036501145.1 Streptosporangiaceae bacterium
GGGCGACAACGTCGGCCTGCTGCTGCGCGGCATCAAGCGCGAGGAGGTGGAGCGCGGCCAGGTCGTCATCAAGCCGGGCACCAACACCCCGCACACCGAGTTCATGGGCCAGGTCTACATCCTGTCCAAGGACGAGGGCGGCCGGCACACCCCGTTCTTCAACAACTACCGGCCGCAGTTCTACTTCCGCACCACGGATGTGACCGGCGTGGTCTACCTGCCCGAGGGCACGGAGATGGTCATGCCCGGTGACAACACCGAGATGCGGGTGGAGCTGATCCAGCCCATCGCGATGGAGGAGGGCCTGCTCTTCGCCATCCGCGAGGGCGGCCACACCGTCGGCTCCGGCCGGGTCACGAAGATCATCAAGTAGTTCAATTTCCTGGACGGTGGCCACGCTGGCCACGGCGGTCAGCCTGGCCACCGTCTCGGAATAAAGAAAACCCAGCGGCACGCAAGAGTAAGGACACCGAAGCCACATGGCGGGACAGAAGATCCGCATCCGGCTCAAGGCATACGACCACGAGGTCATCGATGACTCGGCACGCAAGATCGTCGACACGGTGACGCGGACCGGTGCGCGCGTGGCCGGGCCGGTGCCGCTGCCCACGGAGAAGAACGTGTACTGCGTCATTAGGTCGCCGCACAAGTACAAGGACTCGCGTGAGCACTTCGAGATGCGCACGCACAAGCGCCTGATCGACATCCTCGACCCGACGCCCAAGACAGTGGACTCGCTGATGCGGCTCGACCTGCCCGCCGGCGTCGACATCGAGATCAAGCTCTGAGGTACGCAGCGACATGACCAAGCAAGTCAAGGGAGTTCTGGGCACCAAGCTCGGCATGACCCAGGTCTTCGACGACGAAGGCCGGATCGTGCCGGTCACGGTGGTCAAGGCCGGGCCGTGCGTGGTGACCGCGGTGCGCACCGACGAGCGCGACGGGTACGCCGCCGTGCAACTCGGCTACGGCGAGATCGACCCGCGGCGGGTGACCAGGCCGGTGGCCGGCCACTTCTCCGCGGCCGGGGTCACGCCCCGCCGGTACCTGGCCGAGCTGCGCACCGCCGACGCCAGCGAGTACACGCTCGGCCAGGAGGTCACCGCGGAAACGTTCGCGGCCGGCCAGCTGGTCGACGTGACCGGCAAGAGCAAGGGCAAGGGCACCGCGGGCGTGGTGAAGCGGCACGGCTTCAAGGGGCTGTCCGCCTCGCACGGCACCCAGCGCAAGCACCGCTCGCCCGGCTCCATCGGCGGCTGTGCCACCCCGGGCCGGGTGTTCAAGGGCCTGCGGATGGCCGGCCGGATGGGCAACGAGCGGATCACCGTGCAGAGCCTGACCGTGCACGCGGTGGACACCGAGCGCGGGCTGCTGCTGATCAAGGGCGCGGTGCCCGGGGCGGCGGGCAGCCTGGTGCTGGTCCGCAGCGCGGCCAAGGCGCCGGCGCCGGCCAACGCGAGCACGGAGGACGCGGCCTGATGAAGACGGTAAACATCGTGTCGGCCAGCGGGGAGACGGCGGGCACCGCCGAGCTGCCCGACGAGGTGTTCGACGCGCAGGCGAACATCCCGCTGATCCACCAGGTCGTGGTGGCCCAGCAGGCGGCGGCCCGGCAGGGCACGCACGCCGCCAAGACCCGCGGCCAGGTCAGCGGCGGCGGCAAGAAGCCGTACCGGCAGAAGGGCACCGGCCGCGCCCGGCAGGGCTCGATCCGCGCCCCGCAATACGTCGGCGGCGGCACCGTGCACGGCCCGGTGCCCCGGTCCTACGCTCAGCGCACGCCGAAGAAGATGAAGGTGGCCGCGCTGCGCGGTGCGCTGTCCGAGCGGGCCAGGAACGACCGGGTCTACGTGGTGAGCTCGCTCACCGGCGACGGCCAGCCGAAGACCAAGGACGCGGTCGCCGTGCTGGACGGCATCACCGGCGCCCGCCGCGGCGCCGGCGCGCTGGTCGTGCTGCACCGCGACGACGAGGCGGGCTGGAAGAGCCTGCGCAACGCCCCCGGCGTGCACGTGCTCGTGGTGGACCAGCTCAACACCTACGACGTGCTCGCCAGCGACCACGTGGTGTTCACCGAGCACGCGCTGTCGGCCTTCCTGAGCACCCGGGCCGGCCAGCGCCCAGCTGACAAGGGCACGGACGAGAAGGAGGCCCAGCCGTGAGCAACGGCCGGATCGCCAACCCGCGGGACATCCTGATCAGGCCGGTCATCTCGGAGAAGAGCTACCGGCTCGCCGACGATGGCAAGTACACCTTCCTGGTCGCACCCGAAGCCAACAAGACCCAGATCCGCCAGGCCGTGGAGGCCGTCTTCACCGTCCGGGTGACCGGCGTGAACACCGCCAACCGGCCGGGCAAGCGCCGCCGCACCAGGTACGGCTGGGGCAAGCGGCCCGACACCAAGCGCGCCATCGTCAGCCTCGCCGAGGGAGACAGGATCGACCTGTTCGGCCCGATCAGCTAGCCGACCGGGCAGACAGCCAAGGAGACCACAGCAGTCATGGGCATCCGCAAGTACAAGCCGATAACCCCCGGCAGGCGGGGGGCGAGCGGCTCCGACTTCGCCGAGATCACGCGGAGCGAGCCGGAGAAGTCGCTGGTCCGCCCCCTGCACTCCAAGGGCGGCCGTAACGTGCATGGCCGGATCACGACCAGGCACCAGGGCGGCGGTCACAAGCGGTCCTACCGCATGATCGACTTCCGCCGCGCGGACAAGGACGGCGTGCCGGCCAGGGTGGCGCACATCGAGTACGACCCCAACCGGACCGCCCGGATCGCCCTGCTGCACTACGCGGACGGGGAGAAGCGCTACATCATCTGCCCGGAGGGCCTGCACCAGGGTGACACGGTGGAGAACGGGCCGGGCGCCGACATCAGGCCGGGCAACTGCCTGCCGATGCGGAACATCCCGACCGGCACCGTGCTGCACAACATCGAGCTCCGCCCGGGCGGTGGCGCGAAGATCGCGCGGTCGGCCGGCTCCGGGGTCCAGCTGCTGGCCAAGGAGGGCGGGTACGCCGCACTGCGGATGCCCTCCGGCGAGATCCGGCGGGTGATGATCGCCTGCCGGGCCACGGTCGGTGAGGTGGGCAACGCCGAGCAGGGCAACATCAAGCTCGGCAAGGCCGGCCGCAACCGGTGGAAGGGCAAGCGCCCGTCGGTCCGCGGTGTCGCCATGAACCCGGTGGACCACCCGCTCGGCGGCGGCGAGGGCAAGAGTTCAGGTGGCCGCCACCCGGTCAGCCCCTGGGGGCAGCCCGAGGGGCGCACCCGCCAGGCCCACAAGCCCAGCGACCGGCTGATCACCCGCCGGCGCAGCAGGAAGAAGCGGTAGGAGCAGCTCGCCATGGTTCGTAGCCTGAAGAAGGGGCCCTTCGTCGACGACCACCTGATGAAGAAGGTGGACGTGCAGAACGACAAGGGCACCAAGAACGTGATCAAGACGTGGTCGCGCCGTTCCATGATCGTCCCGGCCATGCTGGGCCACACGATCGCGGTGCACGACGGGCGCAAGCACGTGCCGGTGTTCATCACCGAAGCGATGGTCGGCCACAAGCTGGGCGAGTTCGCGCCCACCCGCACCTTCCGCAGCCACGTCAAGGACGACCGGCGCAGCCGCCGGTAGCCAGTAGATAGACAAAGGACAGGACACCGATGCAAGCGACGGCTAAGGCCCGGTACATCCGCGTCACGCCCCGCAAGGCGCGCCGCGTGGTGGACCTCATCCGCGGGATGCCTGCGGCAGACGCCCAGGCGGTTCTGCGCTTCGCGCCGCAGGCGGCCAGCGACCCGATCGGCAAGCTGCTAGCCAGCGCGATCGCGAACGCCGAGCACAGCAGTGAGCGGCCGGACGTGTCGTCGCTTCGGGTGAGCCGGGCGTGGGTGGACGAGGGGCCGACGCTCAAGCGGTTCAGGCCACGGGCGCAGGGCCGGGGTTACCGGATCAACAAGCGCACCAGCCACATCACCGTCATCGTCTCCGATGAGACGGCTGGCGAGACGAAGGAGAGGACCCGCTAGTGGGCCAGAAGGTGAACCCGCACGGGTTCAGGCTTGGCATCACCACCGACTTCAAGAGCCGGTGGTATGCGGACAAGCTGTACAAGGACTACGTGGCGGAAGACGTGGCGATCCGCCGGATGCTGCAGCGCGGCATGGAGCGGGCCGGCATCTCCAAGGTTGAGATCGAGCGCACCAGGGACCGGGTGCGGGTGGACATCCACACCGCCCGGCCGGGCATCGTCATCGGCCGCCGTGGCGCCGAGGCCGACCGCATCCGGGGCGACCTGGAGAAGCTGAGCGGCAAGCAGATCCAGCTGAACATCCTCGAGGTGAAGAACCCCGAGATCGACGCCCAGCTGGTCGCCCAGGGCGTGGCCGAGCAGCTGTCCAGCCGGGTCTCGTTCCGGCGCGCCATGCGCAAGGCCATGCAGAGCGCGATCAAGGGCAACGCCAAGGGCATCCGGATCCAGTGCTCGGGCCGCCTCGGCGGCGCGGAGATGTCCCGTTCGGAGTTCTACCGCGAGGGCCGGGTGCCGCTGCACACGCTGCGGGCCAACATCGACTACGGGTTCTACGAGGCGCGCACCACGTTCGGCCGGATCGGCGTCAAGGTCTGGATCTACCTGGGCGAGGCGCCGCTGACCCGGGCCGAGCGGCAGGCCGCGCAGCTGGCGCAGCGGGCCGATCAGCGCCGCGACCGGCCGCCGCAGCGGCGGGCCGGCGGGCGCCGGCCCGGTGGCGACCGTGACCGTTCCGGGCCGCCCGGCGGGCCGGACCGGGGCCGTGCGCCGCGCGGCGAGAGCCAGGGCCAGGCCCCGGCTCAGCAGGCGGACGCAGCACAGGCCCCCGCTCAGCAGGCGGCCGCGCCGGCCGAGACACAAGGCGCGCCGGCTAGCACAGAGGAGGGCTGAGCCGTGCTCGTCCCGCGCAGGATCAAGCACCGCAAACAGCACAGGCCGGGCCGGTCTGGCATGGCCACCGGCGGCACCAGGGTGACGTTCGGCGAGTACGGCATCCAGGCCCTGGAGCACTCGTACCTGACCAACCGGCAGATCGAGGCCGCCCGTATCGCCATGACCCGGCACATCCGCCGTGGCGGGAAGGTGTGGATCAACATCTTCCCCGACCGCCCGCTGACCAAGAAGCCGGCCGAGACCCGGATGGGGTCCGGCAAGGGGTCTCCGGAGTGGTGGGTGGCCAACGTCAAGCCGGGCCGGGTCATGTTCGAGCTGTCCGGGGTGCCCGAGCCGGTCGCCCGGGAGGCGCTCCGGCTGGCCTCGCACAAGCTTCCAATGAAATGCCGGTTCGTGAGGCGAGAGGCGGGTGAGGCGTGATGGCGGCCGGAGTGACCGCATCTCAGCTGCGCACCCAGACCGAAGAGGAACTGAACGTCAAGCTGGCGGAGGCCAAGGCGGAGCTGTTCAACCTCCGTTTCCAGGCCGCCACCGGCCAGCTCGAGAGCCATGGCAGGCTGCGCGCCGTCCGCAAGGAGATCGCGCGGATCTACACGGTCAAGCGCGAGCGCGAGCTCGGCATTGTGACGCTCGTCGAGGAGACGGAGCTTGGCGAGGCGCAGGCCGAGGAGGAGACCGACAGTGAGTGACGCACAGCCGAGTGCCAGGGAGCGGGACGCCGGGCACGAGGGGCGCGCCTACCGGAAGACCCGGGAAGGGCTCGTCGTCAGCGGCAAGATGGACAAGACCGTCGTGGTGCTGGTCGAGGACCGGGTCAAGCACCCCAAGTACGGCAAGGTCATCAGGCGCACGAAGAAGTACATCGCGCACGACGGCGCTAACGAGTGTGGCGTCGGCGACCGGGTGCTGCTCATGGAGACCAGGCCGCTGTCGGCCACCAAGCGGTGGCGCGTGGCGGAAGTCCTGGAGAAGGCCAAGTAGAGGCTTAGTCTCATAGATTCGCGGCCCTCCCGGGCGGCGTGAAGAAGCAGGAGTTGACGTGATCCAGCAGGAGTCGCGGCTCAAGGTCGCCGACAACACCGGAGCCAAGGAGATCTTGTGCATCCGCGTGCTCGGCGGCTCAGGCCGGCGATACGCGGGAATTGGTGACGTCATCGTGGCGACCGTGAAGGATGCCATCCCCGGCGCGCCCGTGAAGCGAGGCGAGGTCGTCAAAGCTGTCGTCGTGCGCACCCGCAAGGAGCGCCGCCGCGTGGACGGCTCCTACATCCGCTTCGACGAGAACGCCGCCGTGCTGATCAGGGACGGCGGGGACCCCCGCGGTACCCGGATCTTCGGTCCGGTGGGCCGCGAACTGAGGGAGAAGCGCTTCATGCGGATCATCTCGCTCGCCCCGGAGGTGCTGTAATGGCGAAGGTCAGGAAGGGTGACCACGTGCTGGTCATCGCCGGGGCGGACAAGGGCCTGGAGGGCACGGTCATCCTGGTCTACCCGGACAAGGACAAGGTCCTCGTCCAGGGTGTCAACATGATCAAGAAGAACACCAAGGTCACGCACCAGGGCGTGCGGGGTGCCAAGGAGGGCGGCATCGTCCACCAGGAGGCGCCGGTGCACGTGAGCAACGTTCAGCTGATCGACCCGGAGACCAGGAAGCCGGCCAGGGCCGGCTTCCGGTTCGACGAGGACGGCAACAAGATCCGGACGCTCCGTCCGGGTGGCAGGGATATCTGATGCCAGCGACGACGAAGGACAAGGCCGCCCCGGAGGCGGAGGGCCAGGCAGCGCCGGCTCCGCGGCTGAAGGAGCGGTACCGCAGCGAGATCGCCCCCGCGCTGCGCGAGGAGTTCGGCTACCGCAACGTCATGCAGGTCCCCGGCCTGTCCAAGATCGTGGTCAACATGGGCGTGGGCGAGGCGGCCAGGGACGCCAAGCTAATCGAGGGTGCGGTGCGGGACCTGTCCCTGATCACCGGCCAGCGGCCGGCCGTGGCCCGGGCGAAGAAGTCCGTCGCCCAGTTCAAGCTGCGCGAGGGCATGCCGATCGGGGCGCACGTGACGCTGCGCGGGATGCGGATGTGGGAGTTCTGCGACCGGCTGCTGACCATCGCGCTGCCCCGGATCCGTGACTTCCGCGGCCTGTCCGACCGGCAGTTCGACGGCCGCGGCAACTACACCTTCGGCCTCAACGAGCAGGTCATGTTCCACGAGGTCGACCGGGACCAGGTGGACCGGCAGCGGGGCATGGACGTCACGCTGGTCACCACCGCGAGCACCGATGAGGAGGGCCGGTCGCTGCTGCGGCGGCTCGGCTTCCCCTTCCGGGAAAACTAAGAGGAGCCAGAGAACTTATGGCGAAGAAGGCACTGATCGCCAAGGCGAACCGGAAGCCCAAGTTCGCAGTGCGGGCCTACACCCGGTGCTCGCGCTGCGGCCGGCCGCGCGCCGTGTACCGCAGGTTCGGCCTGTGCCGCATCTGCCTGCGCTCGATGGCGCACCGCGGCGAACTGCCGGGCATCACGAAATCCAGCTGGTAAGTATCCACACCGACCACGCCGGAAGTCCCGGCCGCCACAAGGGCGCGGGGAAACTCTGGCGAGGAGGGGCCACGAGGCCATGACGATGACCGACCCGATCGCAGACATGCTGACCCGTCTGCGGAACGCAAACTCGGCATACCACGACACCACCGGGATGCCGTATTCGAAGATCAAGGTGCACATCGCGGAGATACTCAAGCAAGAGGGGTACATCGCGGGCTGGAGCGTAGAGGACGCCGAGGTCGGCAAGAAGCTCGTGGTCTCGCTCAAGTTCGGCCCGTCCCGTGAGCGCTCGCTCGCCGGGATCAAGCGGGTCTCCAAGCCGGGCCTGCGGGTGTATGCGAAGAAGGACGGCCTGCCGCGGGTGCTCGGTGGCCTGGGCATCGCGATCATCTCCACGTCGGCCGGTCTCATGACCGACAAGCAGGCGGGCAAGCGCGGCGTGGGCGGGGAAGTCCTCGCCTACGTCTGGTAAGGGAGCAGCGGGATGTCGAGAATTGGGCGGATGCCCGTGACCGTGCCGGGTGGCGTCAACGTCGCCATCGACGGCCGCGAGGTCACCGTGACGGGCCCGAAGGGCACGCTGCGGCACATCGTCGCGTCGCCGATCGAGGTGTCGGAGTCCGGCGGCGTGCTGACCGTGACCAGGCCGAGCGACGAGGGCGAGGTGCGTGCCCTGCATGGCCTGTCGCGCAGCCTGATCGCCAACATGATCACCGGGGTGACCGAGGGCTACCGCAAGACGCTGGAGATCGTCGGGGTCGGCTACCGGGTGCAGGCCCGCGGCAAGGACCTGGAGTTCTCCCTGGGCTTCAGCCACCCGGTGATGGTGACCCCGCCCGAGGGCATCTCGTTCCGGGTCGAGGCGCCCACCAGGTTCGTGGTCGAGGGCATCGACAAACAGCAGGTGGGCGAGATCGCGGCTAACATCCGGAAGCTGCGCAAGCCGGACCCGTACAAGGGCAAGGGCGTCCGGTACCAGGGCGAGCAGATCCGGCGCAAGGTCGGGAAGGCTGGGAAGTAGGACATGGCTGCAACAAAGACCAGAGCAGGCGCCCGCGCGGGTGGCGCCGCGTCGGTCGCGCCGCGCACCGGCGGCGCCCGCGCGGACGGCCGCCCCGGCCGTGCCATCCCGCGCGCCCGCCGGCACACCCGGGTGCGCAAGCGCGTCAGCGGTGCGCCGGCCCGGCCCCGCCTGGTGGTGACCAGGTCGGCGCGGCACACCTTCGCCCAGCTGATCGACGACGTGGCCGGCCACACGCTGGCCGCCGCGTCCAGCCTGGACGCCGAGGTCCGCACCACCGGCGGCGACAAGAAGACCAAGGCCCGCAAGGTTGGCGAGCTGCTCGCTCAGCGGGCGGGCCAGTCCGGTATCGAGGCCGTGGTCTTCGACCGGGGCGGCTACCGGTACCACGGCCGGGTCGCGGCGCTGGCCGACGGCGCACGCGAAGGCGGGCTGAAGTTCTGATGCGCGCGCCCGGACAAGCAACGAGCAACGAGAAGAGGACGAACTGATGCCAGGGGCACCGCGGCGCGGCTCGGGTGGTGGCGAACGGCGGGACCGCCGTGACGACCGCCGCGGCGGGTCCACCGACAAGCAGGCCCAGTACCTGGAGCGCGTGATCACGATCAACCGCGTGGCCAAGGTGGTCAAGGGTGGCCGGCGGTTCAGCTTTACCGCACTTGTCGTCGTGGGCGACGGCAACGGGATGGTTGGCGTCGGCTACGGCAAGGCCAAGGAGGTGCCCACGGCGATCGCCAAGGGCGTCGAGGAGGCCAAGAAGCACTTCTTCCGGGTGCCGCGCATCGCCGGCACGATCCCGCACACCGTGCAGGGTGAGGACGCCGCCGGGGTGGTGCTGCTGAAGCCGGCCAGCCCGGGAACCGGCGTCATCGCCGGCGGCCCGGTCCGCCGGGTGCTGGAGTGCGCGGGGATCAGCGACGTGCTGTCGCGCTCCCTCGGGTCGTCGAACCCGATCAATGTGGTGCACGCCACAGTGACCGCGCTGAAGAGCCTGAACCGGCCCGAGGAGATCGCGGCCAAGCGCGGGCTGCCCATCGAGGACGTCGCCCCCGCGGCCATGCTGCGGGCGCGCGCCGCCGCCGCGAGCTCGAAGTAGGCGGGAGATCGACATGACACGGTTGAAGGTCACCCAGGAACGGTCCAAGATCGGCGGCACTCACGCGCAGCGGGAGAGCCTCCGGTCGCTGGGGCTCAAGCGGGTCGGCGATGTCGTCATCCGCGAGGACAGGCCCGAGTTCCGCGGCATGATCGCGACGGTGAGCCACCTGGTCACCGTCGAGGAGGTTGACTGACATGGCAGACGCTGACACCCCAAGCACTGGCCAGCGCCCGGGCCGGGCGGGGCTGAGACTGCACCACCTGCGGCCGGCCCCCGGCGCCCGCCGGGACCGGATGCGGGTCGGCCGTGGTGAGGCCTCGAAGGGCAAGACGGCCGGCCGGGGCACCAAGGGCACCAAGGCGCGCGGCCAGGTGCCGGCCCGCTTCGAGGGCGGCCAGATGCCGCTGCACCGCAGGCTGCCGCAGATGCGCGGTTTCTCCAACGCGCTGTTCAAGACCAGCTACCAGGTGGTCAACACCGGCCGGCTGGCCGAGATCTATCCCGAGGGCGGCGACGTGACCCCGGACGACCTGGCCGCCCGGGGCGCGGTGCGGGCCGGCGAGCCGGTCAAGGTGCTCGGCAACGGCGACGCGCCCAGCGGGCTGCGGGTCAGCGCACACGCCTTCTCCGCGTCCGCCAAGGAGAAGATCGAAGCGGCCGGCGGAACCACGACAACCCTTTAGCCATAAGCCGATGCGCAGCCGCCGCCGGTGCCGCCAACCGAGGGGTACCGGCTGCTGGCGGCGGCTGTTAGAGTGCGCCGAGCGGGTTAGACTGCGGCGACTGCCATGGTCGGGATCCCGCCGACCCAATCCGTGACCCTTCAAACCGAGGACGGCGCATGCTGACCGCGTTCATCCGGGCATTCCGGACGCCCGACCTGCGCAGGAAGCTGCTCTTCACACTATTCATCATCATCGTCTTCCGGCTCGGGTCCACGCTGCCGACACCCGGCATCTCGGTCAAGGCCGTGAACGCGTGTGTCAACCAGGCCACGACGACCGGCGGCTCGGCGAACGTCTACCAGCTGGTGAACCTGTTCAGCGGCGGCGCGCTGCTGAAGCTGACGGTGTTCTCGCTGGGCATCATGCCCTACATCACGGCCAGCATCATCATGCAGCTGCTGGCCGTGGTCATCCCGCGGCTGGAGACGCTGCAGGACGAGGGCCAGGCCGGCACCGCGAAGATCACCCAGTACACCCGGTACCTGACCATCGGGCTGGCCATCCTGCAGTCCACCGGCGTGGTCGCGCTGGCCAGGTCGGGCCGCCTGTTCAGCTCCTGCCAGCAGTCGCTGCTCATCAACGACGGTGTGTTCACCATCCTGACGATGGTGATCGTCATGACCGCCGGCACCGCGGTGATCATGTGGCTGGGCGAGCTGATCACCGACCGCGGCGTCGGCAACGGCATGTCCCTGATGATCTTCACTCAGGTCATCGCCGTGTTCCCCAGCGAGCTGACCAGCATTTACCGGGCCAAGCACGCATTCGCGGTCATCATCGTGGTCATCGTCGGCATCGCCGTGATCGGCTTCATCGCCTTCATGGAGCAGGCGCAGCGCCGCATCCCGGTGCAGTACGCCAAGCGCATGGTGGGCCGCCGGATGTACGGCGGGACCTCCACCTACATCCCCATCAAGGTGAACCAGGCCGGCGTCATCCCGGTCATCTTCGCCTCATCGCTGCTGTACATCCCGCAGCTGGCCTCGTCGCTGTTCGGCAGCACGACCCACCCGCAGGGCTGGGTGACCTGGATCAACACCTACCTGGTCCAGCAGGACAAGCCGTTGTACATCGGCATCTTCTTCGTGCTGATCCTGTTCTTCACGTACTTCTACGTGTCGATCACGTTCAACCCGGAGAAGGTCGCCGAAAACATGAAGAAGTACGGCGGCTTCATCCCCGGCATCAGACCCGGCCGTCCCACCTCCGAGTATCTGCAGTACGTGCTGTCCCGGATCACCGCACCCGGCGCGATGTACCTGGCCTTCGTCGCGCTCATCCCGATGCTCGCGCTGGCTTTCGTGGGGGCGGGCAACACGATCCCGTTCGGCGGCACCCCGATCCTCATCGCGGTCGGTGTCGGGCTGGACACCGTGAAGCAGATCGAGAGCCAACTGCAGCAGCGCAACTACGAGGGCTTCCTGCGATAGTGCGCATCGTCCTCGTCGGGCCTCCCGGTGCGGGCAAGGGAACCCAGGCCCAATTCATCGCGTCGCACCTGGCGATCCCGAAGATTTCGACAGGTGACATATTCCGGTACAACGTGACCAGGGATACGGCGCTGGGCCGCAAGGCGAGAGCGTTCATGGAACGCGGTGACCTGGTACCCGACGAGGTCACCATCGCGATGGTGCGGGACCGGCTGTGCGAAGACGACGCACAGCCGGGCTTTTTGCTCGACGGGTTCCCGCGGAACGTGCCGCAGGCCGAGACGCTGGAGAAGATGCTCTCCGAATGGGAGACCCGGCTGGAGGTCGTGCTGGAACTCGTCGTGGACGACGACGAGGTGGTGCGCCGGCTGTCCGGGCGGCGCACCTGCCATCGCTGCGGCCGGGTGTGGCATGTGCTGTTCGACCCGCCGGCCCGCAAGGACACCTGCGACGACTGTTCCGGCCAGCTGTTCCAGCGCGATGACGACCGGGAAGAGACGATCAGGCACCGGCTCGAGGTGTACCAGGACCAGACGGCGCCGCTCGTCGCCTACTACGCCGACCAGCGCATTCTGCAGGGCATCGACGCCACCGGGCCGGTGGAAGAGGTCACCGACCGCGCCATGTCCGCGCTGCGCCGCTTCATCAACTAGTTCCTGGGGACGGGCTGGCGGCTACCCGAAGGTAAGTTGGTGGGGCCGGAAGCGGCCGGTGCGCGGCCGAGGTTGGAGAGGCGGAGTGGAGCGCGAGATGCGGATAAAGCGCGAGCCGCCGATCCAGATCAAGACGCAGGCCCAGTTCGAGGTCATGCGCGAGGCCGGCCTGGTGGTCGCGGACACGCTCAGCGTGCTCGCCGCCGCGGCCCAGCCCGGGGTCAGCACCGCCGACCTCGACCGCATCGCCGCGGCCCAGATCGCCGACGCGGGCGCCGTCCCGTCGTTCAAGGGCTACCACGGGTACCCCGCCGTCATCTGCACCTCGGTCAACGAGGAGATCGTGCACGGCATCCCGGATCCCGCCAGGGTGCTCAGCGCGGGTGACGTGATCTCCATCGACTGCGGAGCGATCGTCCGCGGCTGGCACGCCGACGCCGCGCTCACCGTCGGCGTGGGCGAGATCACCGGCGAGCTGCGCCGCCTGCTCGACACCTGCGAGCAGGCGCTGTGGCAGGGCATCGGCCAGGCCCGGGCCGGCCACCGGCTGACCGACATCTCGCACGCCGTGGAGACCAGCGCGCGGGCGGCCGGGCCGTACGGCATCGTGGAGGAGTACGTCGGCCACGGCATCGGCACCGAGATGCACATGGACCCGGCGGTGCCGAACTACGGCCGGCCTGGCCACGGGCTGCTGCTGCGGGCGGGCATGGCGGTGGCCATCGAGCCGATGCTGGTGCTCGGGGCCAGGCACACCCGGCAGCTGGCCGACGGGTGGACCGTGGTCAGCTCGGACGGCACCCCGGCCGCGCACTTCGAGCACACCGTGGCCATCACCGACGGCGGTCCCTGGGTGCTGACCGCGGCGGACGGCGGCCGGGAGCGGCTGGCCGGGCTTGCCGAAGCGGCCGGTTCCGGTGCACGCTCGAAACCGGGCTGAATTACCCGGCCGGAAAGATACCCCGCGGCCCGCGGAAGGGAGTGGCGATGCCGAGCGACGACCCGCAGCTGCGCGCCTCCGACGACGACCGGGACCGGACGGCGTCGCTGCTGCGCGAGCACCACGCGGCGGGCCGCCTGACCGTAGAGGAGTTCCAGGAGCGGCTGGACGCCACCTACGCGGCCAAGACCCTCGGCCAGCTCCAGGAGCTGCTGTCCGACCTGCCCAGCATCGACCTGTACCGGCTGCCGGAGCAGGACATGCGCCGCCAGGCCGGGCAGGGTGGCCAGCCCGCGGTGCCGCAGGGCAGGCTGTCGCCGCACTGGCGGGCGGCCTGGGGTTCCTGGGGCTCGGTCAGCCTGCTGCTCGCGGTCATCTGGCTGATCGGCACGGCCAGCAGCGGCTTCGGCAACCTGCAGGGCATGTGGTTCCTCTGGGTGGCCGGCCCGTGGGGGGCGATCCTGCTCAGCCGCTGGCTGTTCGGCCAGCACCCCGGCGGCGGGCCCGGCTCCCGCCAGCTGCCCGGCGGCCCGCAGGCCGGGTTGCACGACCCAGGCCCTGGCGGCCAGCCGGGCGGCCAGCAGGGCCTCGACGACCGCGTGGCGCGCCATCAGGAACGCATGCAGGAGCACCTGCAGCGCCGCCAGGAGCACATGCAGCGCCAGCAGGAACGCATGCAGGAGCGGCTGCGGCGGCACGAGGACCGGCCATAGAGCCTCGGTCCGGCCTGGGAAGCACGGGGAATACTGACCTCACCGCTTTGGTTCGCATAGGAGCGGCGTGTCGCGTACACTTTCCATTCGGCTCGTGTGCTGTCGTCTTGCGCTGCCCGTAGTGGAAGCCCCGGTGGCCAGAACCCCGGGGACACCTTCCGGTCGGGCGGACGCTGATCACGGCGGCTGCTTTGAACGGGCAGGTCAGGGACGCGGCACCGCGTAGCCGACCACCAGCCAAGTACCAAGCCAAGGCCGAACTACCTGGCGGCCCGCGAGCCCGCGGGTCTGCCGGGCCGACGAACGAAGCGCGGAGGATATGCCCAAGAAAGACGGCGCCATCGAGATCGAGGGCACGGTAGTGGAGTCACTGCCGAATGCCTTTTTCCGCGTGGAGCTGGACAACGGGCACAAGGTGCTCGCCCACATCAGCGGGAAGATGCGGATGCACTACATCCGGATCCTCCCCGACGACCGCGTCGTCGTGGAGCTGAGCCCTTACGACCTGAGCCGTGGGCGGATCGTCTACCGGTACAAGTAAAGAAACACATCTTGTCAAGCAAGCACTGCGAATAGGAAACACAGCCATGAAGGTCAAGCCGAGCGTCAAGAAGATCTGCAACAAGTGCCGGATCATCCGCAGGCATGGCCGTGTCATGGTCATCTGCAGCGACCCACGGCACAAGCAGCGCCAGGGCTGACGGCGCGGAACACGCCGGACGCGGACACGAAGGAGTACGTGGCAACTGATGGCTCGCCTTGCCGGCGTTGACCTCCCCAACGACAAGCGTATGGAGGTCGCGCTCACCTACATCTACGGCATCGGCCGTACTAGGGCGCTCGAGACGCTGAACCACTCCGGTGTCAGCGCCGACCGCCGGGTGCACGACCTCACCGACGACGAGCTCGTCCGTCTACGTGACTGGATCGAAGCGACCTACCGGGTGGAAGGCGACCTGCGCCGCGAGGTGCAGGCCGACATCCGCCGCAAGATCGAGATCGGCTGCTACCAGGGCATCAGGCACCGCCGCCAGCTGCCCGTGCACGGGCAGCGCACGCAGACAAACGCCCGCACCCGCAAGGGCAAGAAGCGGACCGTGGCCGGCCGGAAGAAGGTCGGCAAGAAGTAGTCCCGCACCGCAGGGACCGATCACCTCATGAACAGGGAGTAGCAGGAGCCTATGCCTCCGAGAAGCAGCAGCCGTCAGACCACCGCGAAGAAGGTGCGCCGCAAGGAGCGGAAAAACATCGCTCACGGGCACGCCCACATCCGGAGCACGTTCAACAACACGATCGTCTCGATCACCGACCCCACCGGCAACGTCATCGCCTGGGCGTCGTCCGGCCAGGTTGGCTTCAAGGGTTCTCGCAAGTCCACGCCGTACGCCGCGCAGATGGCAGCCGAGGCCGCCGCGCGCCGCGCCATCGAGCACGGCATGCGCAAGGTGGACGTGTTCGTGAAGGGCCCCGGCTCCGGCCGGGAGACCGCCATCCGCTCGCTGCAGGCCACCGGGCTGGAAGTCGGCACGATCCAGGACGTGACACCGGTTCCGCACAACGGCTGCCGCCCGCCGAAGCGGCGCAGGGTCTGAGGAGAGAGAGCGGCAGATGGCTCGATACACAGGCGCGGACTGCAAGCACTGCAGGCGCGAGAAGACCAAGCTTTTCCTCAAGGGTGCCAAGTGTGACTCGCCGAAGTGCCCGATCGAGATCCGGCCCTACCCGCCGGGCGAGCACGGCAGGAACCGGCCCCGGGAGAGCGACTACCTGCTCCAGACCCGGGAGAAGCAGCGCGCCAAGCGGGTCTACGGCGTGCTCGAGCGCCAGTTCCGCAACTACTTCGAGGAGGCCACCCGGCGGCGCGGCAAGTCGGGTGAGAACCTGCTCCAGATCCTGGAGTGCCGCCTCGACAACGTGGTCTACCGGGCCGGCTTCGCCAAGAGCAGGGACATGGCACGCCAGCTGGTCAGCCATGGCCACTTCCTGGTCAACGGCAAGAAGGTCGACATCCCGTCGTACCAGGTCAGCCAGAACGACATCATCGACGTGCGGGAGAAGTCACAGGAGTTCACCCCGTTCGTGGTCGCCCAGGCCGAGGCCGGCGAGCGCCCGGTGCCCGCCTGGATCGAGGCGATCCCGGACAAGATGCGGATCCTCGTGCACACGCTCCCGGTCCGGGCCCAGATCGACACGCAGGTCCAGGAACAGCTCATCGTCGAGCTCTACTCGAAGTGACAAGCCAGGCTGAGTAAACGCGGCCTGGCAGGCGGCGCAGCCGTCAAGGAAGAGTCGCGGTCGTCATATAGCGGGCACCGCGGAAAGGAAGCAGACAATGCTCATCGCCCAGCGTCCGACCCTCACCGAAGAGCAGGTAGGGGAGTTCCGGTCCAGGTTCGTCATCGAGCCGCTCGAGCCGGGCTTCGGCTACACGATCGGCAACTCGCTCCGCCGCACCCTGCTGTCCTCAATCCCGGGTGCGGCCGTCACCAGCATCCGGATCGAGGGCGTGCTGCACGAGTTCTCCACCGTGCCCGGGGTCAAGGAGGATGTCACCGACATCATCCTGAACCTGAAGGAGCTCGTCGTCTCCTCCGAGCAGGACGAGCCCGTGGTCATGTACCTGCGCAAGCAGGGCCCGGGCGAGGTGACCGCCGCGGACATCGCGCCGCCGGCCGGGGTCGAGGTGCACAACCCGGAGACCCGCATCGCCACGCTGAACGGCAAGGGCAAGCTGGAGATGGAGCTCACCGTCGAGCGTGGCCGCGGCTACGTCTCCGCCGCGCAGAACAAGCAGCCCGGCCAGGAGATCGGCCGGATCCCGATCGACTCGATCTACTCGCCCGTGCTGCGGGTGACCTACAAGGTCGAGGCGACCCGTGTCGAGCAGCGGACCGACTTCGACCGGCTGATCCTCGACGTGGAGACCAAGCCGTGCCTGCGCCCCCGCGACGCGGTGGCCAGCGCGGGCAAGACCCTGGTCGAGCTGTTTGGCCTGGCCCGTGAGCTGAACGTCGAGGCCGAGGGCATCGACATGGGCCCGTCGCCGACCGACGCGGCGCTCGCCGCCGACCTGGCCCTGCCGATCGAGGAGCTCAACCTCACGGTGCGCTCCTACAACTGCCTCAAGCGCGAGGGCATCCACACCGTCGGCGAACTGGTCGGGCGCAGCGAGCAGGACCTGCTCGACATCCGCAACTTCGGCGCGAAGTCGATCGAGGAAGTCAAGCAGAAGCTCATCGACATGGGCCTCGCGCTCAAGGACTCCCCGCCCGGATTCGACCCCGGCACCGCGGCCGACAGCTACGGCGCGGACGACGACGACAGCTACGTCGAGACCGAGCAGTACTAGCAGCAGCAGCAACCCGCCAGGCCACGACAGAAAGCGTTTGGCCGCCAGGCAGCGACCGAGGAGATTTCGATGCCCACGCCCACCAAGGGCCCCCGGCTGGGCGGCAGCCCGGCCCACCAGCGCCATATTCTGTCGAACCTGGCCATCGCACTGTTCGAGCATGGCCGGATCACTACCACGCACGCCAAGGCGCGCAAGCTGCGCCCGGTCGCCGAGCGGCTGATCACCTTCGCCAAGAAGGGTGACCTGCACTCCCGGCGGCAGGTGCTCACCGTGGTGCCGGACAAGACCGTCGTGCACACGCTGTTCACCGAGATCGGGCCCGCGTACGCGACCCGGCAGGGCGGCTACACCCGGATCATCAAGATCGGCCCGCGCAAGGGTGACAACGCCCCGATGGCCGTGATCGAGCTGGTCCAGGACGAGGAAGAGACCACCACCAGGTCGCGCCGCCGCGGTCGGCGCCAGCAGGCTCCCCGGCCCGCGGCGGCCAGCACGGCCTCCGCGGAGGCCGAGGCGGAGGACGCCGCCGCCGCTGACACCGAGGACGCCGCGGCCGCGGATACTGAGGTCGAGGACACCGCCGCGGACGAGGACACCGCGGACACCGCCACCGAGGACGAGGCTGTCGCGGACGCGGAGGACGCCGAGCCGGCCACCGCTGACGCCGAGGCCGGCACCAAGGAGGACGAGACCGACGGCAACGCCGGTTCCTGACCGGCGGCCCCAGCCACCTCCCCCGTGCCCCCTACCTGCCGGGGACGCCACCCTGACCCGGGAAGCTTGCTTCCCCTCAGGGTGGCGTTTTCGCGTTCCCGCGGCCCGCTGAACCACCCCGGCGGCTTCCGCGCCAGGGGCTGCGGTCCAGCCACGTCTATGGCGCTCTGCGCGGCCCGGTGAGCGACGCTCGTGGCTGAACACGCGCCGGCCCAAGGGGAGACCAGGCTCCGGCTCGATCTCGGCTACGACGGCTCAGGCTTCTCCGGCTGGGCGCGGCAGCCCGGCCGGAGGACGGTGCAGGGGACCGTGGAGGTCGCGCTGGGCCGGCTGTTCCGGCTGGACCCCGCGCCCGCGCTCACCGTGGCCGGCCGGACCGACGCGGGGGTGCACGCCCGCGGCCAGGTGGCGCACGTGGACGTGCCGGCGGCGCTTTGGCAGCCTGCTGCCGCCGTGGCGATCTGGCGGCTGGCCGGGTTGCTGCCTCCCGACGTGCGGGTGCACGCGGCCGGCCCGGCCGCTGCGGGCTTCGACGCGCGGTTCTCCGCGCTCTGCCGCAGGTACTCCTACCGGGTGTGCGACGATCCCGCCGCCGCGGACCCGCTGCGCCGGGCCGACACGCTCTGGCACCGGCGCCCGCTGGACGTCGCCCGGATGAACGAAGCCGCGCTCGGCTGCCTGGGCGAACACGACTTCGCCGCCTACTGCCGCCGCCGCGAGGGCGCCTCCACGGTGCGCAGCCTGATCCGGCTGGCCTGGACGCGGCAACGGGACGCCGTGCTGGCCGAGGTGGTGGCCGACGCGTTCTGCCACAACATGGTGCGGGCCCTGGTCGGCGCGCTGCTCGCGGTGGGCGACGGCCGCCAGCCGGTCACCTGGCCGCGCGACGTGCTCGCCGCCCGGGTCCGCGACCCCGCCGTGCACGTGGTCCCGCCGCACGGGTTGTGCCTGGAAGAGGTGCGCTATCCGGCGGACGCGGACCTGTTGGACCGGGCCCGTGCCACCCGCCGCCGCCGCGACGAGCCGCCAGCGGACGGCTAAGGCACCTGCGGGCTGCCGGTCACCATCCGGCTGGTCAGGCTGACGTTCGCGGTCTGGTTGATCAGGTCGGTGGAGAACGTCTTCAGCTGGGTCCGCTGCGCCGACGTCTTGGGTGCGTGCAGCGTGCTGAACTCGACCCAGGTCATGATCAGGTAGTGGCCCTTGACCTCGGCCTCTTCCAGGCCGGTGCCCTTGGCCAGGTTGCGCGTCGGGCCGCTGTGCGCGGTTAGCTGGGCGATGAACTCACCCGATCCGGTGACCTTGCCCACCGCGCTGGCGTCGGCCGCGGTACCCAGGTTCAGCACCCCGATCGTGCCCATCAGCTTGTGCCCGGTGGACAGATAACTGGCCCGCATGACCTGACTGCAGTCGTGCTTGCGCACCGCCGCCTGCAGCGCCTTGCCGAATATCGCCTGCGGGCACTTGGTGCTGGCCGCCTCCGCCGTCCGTGCGGTATTGCTGCTGCCGGACGGGAACTGCGCAGGGAACAGCTGGCTGAGTGCCAGCGGCGTCTTGTCCTCGGCCCGGGTGCCGATGTGCTGCCACTGGCCCTGCGCCGTGGGTGAACTCGTCGGCGAGGCCGCCGCGGCCGGGGCGAGCCCGGCCGGCTCATGCGTCCCGACCTTGGCCCCCGGGTGCAGATATACCAGCGCACCCCCCGACACCATGGCGATCACACACGCCCCGGCGATCAGCACGCGCCTGCGTTTGCGGCCCTTGCGCCTGGCCGCGTTCCGTTCCTTGGCTGCGGCAGCCCGGCTGCGCCGGGCCGGGTCCAGGCCCGCCGCCCGGCGCGACGTCCAGGGCGCCGCCGGTTCCACGGTGTGCTCGGCGGGCGGCGGGTCCGTGATGACCGGGGCCTCGCCCGCCAGCGCCGTCAGCCCGGCCAGGCCCGCGGCCAGTTCGTCCACCTCGTCGCCGGAGTGGCCACCGAGGCCGGCGGGCCGGGCGAGCAGCGCGCGATCACCCGTCCCGCCGCGCAGTGCGTAATCGCCGAAGCCACCGGGGCGCTCGCGCGGCGGGTGCCCGGCGGGCCGTTCGGCGAGCGCGACCCCGCCGGCGGTGGCCGGCGGCAGATCCGACTCGGCGGTGTCCGCCCAGGTGGGCGCCGAGGCCATCAGCGGCGTCGAGGGCTGCGCGGACGCCTGCTGGGCGGCCGGTGCCTCGTTCCAAGCGGCGAACTGGTCCTGTGGGTACCGCGGGCCGCGGTCACCAGGACGCGGCGGGTAGCCGTGCGCGGGCCCGCGCCGCGGCGGGGCGGCAGGCCCTGTGGAGTTGCCTGGCGGGGCGGCAGGCCGCGTGGTGTCGCCCGGCCCGGCCGGCTGGCCCGCGCGGTCGTCGTATCCGCCGCCTGCGTGCCGCGGCCGCCCTGCCCTTGGCGCCGAGTCCGAGCCGGGTCCCTGCCGCGGCACCGGGCCGCTGCCGTAGCCCTGGGGTGGCACCGGGCCGCCGCTGTAACCGTGGCCGGGTGCCGGTCCGCCGCTGTAGCCCTGGCCGGCGCCGGGATTCGCGACAGAGCCCTGTCTGGGCGCCGGATTCGCGTCGTAGCCCTGCCGGGGCGCGGGAGAGGTGCCGTAGGTCTGCCCGGGTGCGGCGCCGTAGCCCTGCTGTGGCACGGGCAGCCCGCCGTGTCCCTGACTGGGCACCGGGGGTGCTCCTGGTGTGGCGGACGGCTGGCCACCCGGCCCGGCCTGCCCGTTTCCCGGCTCCGCCGCGTCCCCGCGGCCGGCGTGCCTGGCGCGCCTGCCCCGGCTGGGGAGGGGGTATCCGTCGTAGCCGGAAAGCCCATCTTCCCCGTCGGCGGATGTCTCTCTAATCGGCCCGAACGGGCCAATCGGCCCAGATGGGTGCTCTCCGGGCTGGGGTCGCCGCTGCTGGCCAAGCCACGCGGTGACCTGGTTGCCCGGGTGATCCATGCGGTCGAGCGTATCGCTGCGCGCGCGGCCAGATGGGTTGTCTTGCGTTTTCCCTGGTCGGCACGGTGCTGACAGAGGGGTGCGGCCAGCCTGCGCGGCGTGACAGGAACGACCCGCCCAGCCGGGCCCAGCGGGTATCCTGGCTCCTGCGATCTACGGTGTCCGGGCGTTCCGTTCGCTTTGACCACCGAATACATGCCCGGTATCCTCTCTAGACGCCCGTCCGTATCCGCAGACCCGAGGAGCTCCAGCGCAGCGGAGCGCACCTGGAGCGGTGGCGGACCAAAATCGTCGCGTTCCCGGCTCTGGGGGCGGGTCGAGTCCCTTGATCAGCTGCATACGTGAAGGCTCATGACTGTGCGCACTTTTAGCCCGAAGGCCGCCGACATCCAGCGTCAATGGCACGTTGTCGACGCGTCCGATGTCGTTCTGGGCCGGCTGGCCAGCCAGGTCGCGGTGCTGCTCCGTGGCAAGCACAAGCCGGTGTTCGCACCGCACGTGGACACCGGTGACTTCGTCATCGTGATCAACGCCGAGAAGATCGCGCTCAGCGGCAAGAAGCTCGAGCAGAAGCACGCCTACCGGCACTCCGGCTATCCCGGCGGCCTGACCGCGGTCAGCTACGCCGACCTGCTGGCCAGGCACCCGGAGCGGGCCGTGGAGAAGGCCGTGCGGGGGATGCTGCCCAAGAACTCGCTGGGTCGGCAGATGCTGCGCAAGCTGAAGGTCTACGCCGGCCCCGAGCACCCGCATCAGGCACAGCAGCCCAGGCCCTTCGAGATCACGCAGATCGCGCAGTAGCGCCGACTAGGAAATATGAGGAATGAATCGTGGCTGAGCCCACAACCACGCTGAGCGAGAGCGCCCCGGAGGAGACCGAGGAGCACGTCTCGGAGTACACCACCGAGTCCTCCGCTCCCGAGGAGTCCAGCGAGGCCACCCGCCGGGAGGTTCCGGCCGGCCGGGCCGGCGGGACGGGCCGCCGCAAGGAGGCCATCGCGCGGGTGCGCATCACCGCGGGCAGCGGCAAGTGGCAGATCAACAACCGGACGCTGGACGGCTACTTCCCCAACAAGGTGCACCAGCAGCTGGTCAGCGAGCCGTTCGTGGTGCTCGGCGCCGAGGACCGGTTCGACGTGGTCGCGACGATCACCGGCGGCGGCGTCTCCGGCCAGGCCGGCGCGATCCGGCTGGGTATCGCACGGGCGCTGGTGCTGGTCGACCCGGAGAGCCGCCCGGCCCTGAAGAAGGCCGGCTTCCTCACCCGTGACGCCCGGGTGAAGGAGCGGAAGAAGTACGGGCTCAAGAAGGCCCGCAAGGCACCGCAGTACTCCAAGCGCTGATCTTGCCCCGCGGGGATCACGCCCCCGCCTGCCCCGCGGCGCGCCGGTTTGGTGCCGGCGCGCCAGGACGGGAGCCCGTGCCGCCGGTGTTCTGCGGTGACGCGGGCTCAGGGACCGGAAGACCAACGGAGGTTACCCGGTGATGAGCCGGCTCTTCGGCACCGACGGCGTCCGGGGGGTCGCCGGCCACGACCTGACCGCCCGGCTGGCCATGGAACTGGCGGTCGCTGCCGCGGGCACCCTGGCCGAGGCGGGTGCGTTCACCGGCGCCGAGGCGTCCGGCCGGCGGCCGCTGGCGCTGCTCGGCCGCGACCCGCGGTCCTCAGGTGAGTTCCTCGAGGCGGCGGTGGTCGCCGGGCTGGCCGGTTCCGGCGTGGACGTGCTCAGGCTGGGCGTGATCCCCACGCCCGCGGTCGCGTACCTGACCGCCGAGCTGGCCGCCGAGTTCGGCGTGATGCTGTCGGCGAGCCACAACCCGGCCCAGGACAACGGGATCAAGTTCTTCGGCCGCGGCGGCCTGAAGCTGCCCGACGACGTCGAGGACGCCATCGAGGACCGGATGCGGCGGAACGGCCCGGCCGCGTCCCGGACGCCGGCCCGCGGCTTCGGCCGGGTGACCGACGCCGCCGCGGAGCGCGAGGGCTACCTGGATCACCTGCTCGCCAGCCTGGCCGGGAACGGGGCCCAGGCCACCGCGCGGCCGCTGGCCGGCCTGCGGATCGTGGTCGACTGCGCGCACGGCGCCGCGTACCGGATGGGGCCCGAGGCCTACCGGCGCGCCGGGGCGGAGGTCATCACGATCGGCGCCGAACCGGACGGCCTGAACATCAACCAGGGCTGCGGCTCGACGTCGCTGGGCGCGCTGGCCGCCGCGGTCGCCGCGCACGGCGCCGACGCGGGCATCGCACACGACGGTGACGCGGACCGCTGCCTGGCCGTGGACGCGGAAGGAAACCCGGTCGACGGCGACCAGATCCTCGCCGTCCTCGCGCTCGGCTTCCAGGAGGCCGGGCGGCTCACCGGCGGCACCGTGGTCACCACCGTCATGTCCAACCTTGGCTTCCGGCTGGCCATGCGGGACGCCGGGATCCACGTGGTCGAGACGGCGGTCGGCGACCGGTACGTGCTCGAGGCCATGCGGGCCGGCCACTTCGTTCTCGGCGGCGAGCAGTCCGGGCACATCATCCTGCTCGACCACGCGACCACCGGCGACGGCATCCTCACCGGCCTGCAGCTGCTCGGGGCGGTGGCCCGCAGCGGCCGTCCGCTCGGCGAGCTGGCCAAGGTGATGACCAGGTACCCGCAGGTGCTCATCAACGTGCAGGGCGTGGACAAGTCGCGGGTGTCCTCCGCGCCCGAGCTGGCCGCCGCGGTGGCCGCGGCCGAGTCCGAGCTGGGCGACCTGGGCCGGGTGCTGGTCCGGCCGAGCGGCACCGAGCCCACGGTCCGCGTCATGGTCGAGGCTGCCGACCACACCGAGGCCGAGCGGGTGGCCGGCCAGCTCGCCGAGTCCGTCCGCACCGCCCTGGGCTGACCGTTCCCGCGGCCCGCCCTGGCTGACCGTTCCCGCGGCCTCCCGGGCTCAGACCTGACCGGGCTCGACGCAGAACTCGTGGCCGTCCGGGTCCAGCATGATGGTGTGCGACTCGTGGTGCTCGGCCACGACCGCGCCCAGGGACTCCAGCCGGCCCACCTCGGCGGCCACGCTGCCCGGTGCACGCAGGTCGAAGTGCATCCGGTTCTTCGCCGTCTTCGGCTCGGGGACCCGGATGAACCACAGGTTCGGCCCGCCCCAGCCGGGCGCCTCCACGAACGCCCGGTCCGCGGTGGAGTCCTCCTCCACGTCGGAGTTGAGCGCGGCGGCCCAGAACCGGGCGGCCACCAGCGCATCGGAACAGTCGAACGTCACGGACTTGATGAAACTCGCGGCGGGCACGACCCGACGCTAGGCCGCCCGCCACCGGTCCGCAACGCGTTTCCTGGCAAGCTGGGAGTGCGGCCGCCCGGGCCGGAAGACCTTCCCGGCAGGCCGTTCGCTCACAGCGAACACGAGGGAATGAGGCCCGGATGAGGCAGGCTCACGAGGTTGCGAAGGTCCGCGCCGCGGAGGCGGCGCTGATGGCCACGCTCCCCGACGGTGCGCTGATGCGGCGGGCTGCCTTCGGCCTGGCGTCGGTGTGCGCCCGGCTGCTCGGCCAGCCCTACGGGGCGCGGGTGGTCGTGCTCACCGGCAGCGGCGACAACGGCGGCGATGCGCTGTACGCCGGCGCGCTGCTGGCCCGGCGCGGCGTGGCGGTGCACGCCATCACCGCGGGGTCGCGCACCCACCAGGGCGGCGCCGCGGCACTGCGCGAGGCCGGCGGCCGGCTGCTGGCCCCGCCCGCCGACCCGGCAGCCGACGCGGCGGCCGCGCTGATCGGATCGGCCGACCTGATCGTGGACGGCATGCTCGGCATCGGCGGCAAGGGCGGGCTGCGCGAGCCCTACGCCACGCTGGCCAGGCAGGCCGCCGGGTCGGGCGCGGCCGTCGTCGCCGTCGACCTGCCCAGCGGTATCGACGCCGACACCGGCGAGGTGCCAGGCGACGCGGTGCGGGCCGACGTCACCGTGACGTTCGGCACCTGGAAGCCGGGCCTGCTGGTGGATCCGGCCGCGGAGCTGACCGGCCTGGCCGAACTGGTGGACATCGGCCTGGCCCCCTGCCTGGACCGGCCGGACCTGCTGGCCCTGCAGTCCGCCGACGTGGCGGCGCTGCTGCCGGTGCCGTCGGCGGAGTCGGACAAGTACCGCCGCGGCGTGCTTGGTGTGCTGGCCGGCAGCGACCGGTTCACCGGCGCCGCCTGGCTGGCCACCGGCGCGGGCATTCACGGCGGCGCGGGGATGGTCCGGCTCGTGTCGGCGGGCCGCCCGGCGGCCATCGTCCGGCAGAGCTGGCCGGAAGCGGTCATCACCGTCATCGAGGACGCCGGCCCCGGCCCGGCGCAGGTGCTGGCCACCGCGGGCCGGGTGCAGGCCTGGACCGCGGGCCCGGGCATGGGCACCGGGGATGACGCCGCCGGGCTGCTCCGCGAGGTGCTCGCCAGCGACCTCCCGGTGCTGGTCGATGCGGACGGCCTGACCCTGGTCGCCGCGCATCCTGGGCTGCTGCCCCGGCAGGCGCCGACCCTGCTCACCCCGCACGCCGGGGAGCTGTCCCGGCTGCTCGGCGCGGACCGGGCCGACGTGGAGGCGCGCCGCCTCGAGCACGTGCGCCGGGCCGCCGAGCAATTCCAGGCCACGGTGCTGCTCAAGGGCTCGACCACGGTCATCGCCACCCCAGACGGTGCCGCGCCGGTGCACGTGAATGCCACCGGGACCCCGTGGCTGGCCACTGCGGGCAGCGGCGACGTGCTGTCCGGCCTGGCCGGCTCGCTGCTCGCGCAGGGCCTGGCGCCGCCCGACGCGGCCGCCGCGGCGGCCTACCTGCACGGCCTGGCCGCCCGGCTGGCGGCTGTGGGCGAGGAGACCCTGGCCGAGGACATCACGGAGCCGGGGCAGGACGTGGACCTCCCTGGCACCCCGGCCGGCGCGCCCATCGGCGCCTCGGACGTCCTGCGCGCGCTCCCCGCCGCCATCCGCACCGTCCGCGGCACCCTCGCCCGCTAGCCGTTCCGCTGCAGGGACCAGACGAGCGTGACCGGGATTCCCGCCCACAGGGCATCCGCAGCCTCGGCGGCCCCGGCGTAGAGCCGTCAGCAAAATCGGCGCTCATCGGGGATTCCGCGCACCGGTGGACAGCCAGGCCCAGCCCGGCGAAGGCGTCCAGGTAGCGGCTGTCCGGCCCACGGACAGCATGGCCGCTGAGCGGTCCCACGCCCACCGTGGCGTGCCCGCTGGCCACCAGGTGTGCCGTGTGCCGGCCGGTGCCGCAGGCCGCATCCAGCGCCCGCACCGGCGCCATCGGGTTACCGGCTGCCCGGCATGCACCGCGGCCGCGGGTGCCCTGGCAGAATTGGGCTTCGTGGACCTCACCGCCGAAGCCGTCATCGATCTCGCCGCGATCAGGGAAAACACCGCCGCGCTCGGCGCCAGGGTCAGCCCCGCCGCGCAGATGGCCGTGGTCAAGTCCGACGGCTACGGGCACGGCATGGTGCAGGCGGCGGGGGCGGCGCTGGCGGGCGGGGCCGACTGGCTCGGCGTGATCAGCGTGGCCGAGGCGCTCGGGCTGCGCGCGGCCGGGTTCATCGTGCCCGTGCTGTGCCTGCTGGATGACCCGCGGGCGGCGCACGCCGAGGCCATCGGGCACAGCATCGACCTGTGCGCGGGCTCGGAGGGCTCGCTGCGCCGGATCGCCGCCGCGGCGGCCGCCGCGGGCAGGCCGGCCCGGCTGCACCTCAAGGCGGACACCGGCATGTCCCGGGGCGGCGCCACCCCGGCGCAGTGGCCCGGCCTGGTGGACGCGGCGCTCGCCGCGCAGGCCGCCGGGCACATCGAGATCACCGGCCTGTGGTCCCACCTGGCCTGCGCCGACATCCCCGGGCACCCGTCGGCTGCGGCCCAGGTCGCCGCGTTCAGCGACGCAGTCGAACTGGCCGAGAAGGCCGGCGCCCGGCCCGAGGTGCGGCACCTGGCCAACACCCCGGCCACGCTCAGCCTGCCGCAGGCCTGGTTCGACCTGGTGCGCACCGGCGGCGGGATCTACGGGCTGGACACCCGGCCCGGTCCCGCGCCGGACTGGATGCGGCCCGCGATGACCGCCCGGAGCCGCCTGATACAGGTCAAGCGGGTGCCGGCCGGATCGGGGGTTTCCTACGGCCACCGCTACGTGACCGCGGCGGAGACCACGCTCGGCCTGGTTCCGGTCGGCTACGCCGACGGCGTGCCGCGGGCCGCGTCCGGGGTGGGGCCGGTGCAGATCCGCGGGCGGCGCCGGACGATCGCCGGCACCGTGTGCATGAACCAGTTCGTCCTCGACCTCGGCGACACGCCGGCCGAGGCGGGCGACGAGGTCGTGCTGTTCGGGCCAGGCGGCGACGGCGAGCCGACCGTGCAGGACTGGGCCGACACTCTCGGCACCATCTCCTATGAGATCGTTACCGCGTTCGGCTCCCGGTGGCCCAGAAGCTACCGTTGAGTAACTGGGCAGCGCCGCCCGGGGCAAGAGCCATACAGTGACGCCCAGCCAGTGACGCCCAGCACAACCCAGGAGGACAGATGGCCAGGTGGCGGCGGATCACCGGGATCGCCGGGGTTACCGCGGCCGCGGCCGCGGCCGGGGTCGGCGCGGTGCTGGCCGCCGAACGGCTGGCGGCCGGCCGGCTGCGGCTGCTGCCCGACCCGGAGGCAGGCGAGCCGTTCGGTGAGCTGCGCGGCCGCGAACTGACCGTGACCGCCCCGGATGGCGTGCCGCTGCACGTCGAGGTGGACGGCCCGGACGACGCGCCGGTCACGATCGTGTTCTGCCACGGCTATGCGCTGCACCAGGACTGCTGGCACTATCAGCGGCGCGACCTGGCCGGCCAGGCCCGGATGGTGTTCTGGGACCAGCGCGGCCACGGCCGGTCCGGCCGCGGCGCGGGGCGGCCGGTCACCGTGGACCAGACCGGCGACGACCTGGCCGCGGTGCTGCGCGCCGCGGCGCCGGGCCGGGTGGTCCTGGTCGGCCATTCGATGGGCGGCATGACGATCATGGCGCTGGCCGGCGGGCACCCGGACCTGTTCGGCTCCCAGGTGGCCGGCGTCGCGCTGATCGCGACCGCGGCCGGCGGGCTGAGCAACCCGGACGGCCTGCTGCCGGGGTGGCCCTCGCCGCTGCGCACGTTCCTGCAGCGGGCCGCGCCCACGGTGCTGCGCGGCGTCGCGGCCGGCCGCCGGGCCACCCTGGTCGAGCGCGGCCGGCTCATGTCCCGCGAGGCCGAGCTGCTGGCCACCAGGTTCCTGGCCTTCGGCGACCCGCACGCCAGCCTCGCGCTGACCGAGTTCACCGAGCGGATGATCCGCCAGGCGCCGGTCGGCGTGATCGCGGACTTCTACGGCGCGCTGCTCGGCTGCGACCAGTCCGCCGTGCTCGACGTGCTGGGCAAGGTGCCGGTGACGGTGATAACCGGCGACCGGGACCGGCTGATCCCGCCGCGGCTGGGCGCGGAGCTCGCGGCCGGCATCCCCGGCGCGCGGATCGCCATGGTGGCCGGAGCCGGCCACGCGCTGATGCTGGAACGCCCCGACGTGGTCGACGACGCGATCCGCAGCCTGCTCGCCGAGGTGGCCGAGGCCAGGCGCCCGGGTAGGCTCCGCTGGTCCCGGCGCGGCAAGGGCGAGCGGGCCGGGACACCCGAAGAGAACGAGCGTGGAGTCGCCTGACATGAGCCGCGACCCGAACACCAACGGCAACCCCGGCACGAACAGCAACGGCAACCCCTGCCCCGGCCCGGCCGCCGAGCGGCCCGCCAGCCTGCCTGCCGGCCTGCCCGCGGACAGCACGGTGCCGACCGCGGCCGCGATGCGCGCGCTCGGCGCCCGGCTGGCCGCGCTGCTCCGCCCCGGTGACCTGGTGCTGCTGGCCGGGCCACTGGGTGCGGGCAAGACCACGCTGGTGCAGGGGCTGGGCGAGGCGCTGCGGGTCCGCGGGCACGTCACCTCGCCGACGTTCGTCATCGCCCGGGTGCATCCCTCGCTGTGCGGCGGGCCGAACCTGGTGCACGCGGACGCCTACCGGCTCGGCAGCCTGGCCGAGATGGACGACCTCGACCTGGACCTGGACGGCGCGGTGACCGTGGTCGAGTGGGGCGAAGGGCTGGCCGAGGGGCTGTCCGCCGACCGGCTGGAGATCACCATCGGGTTCGCCGGTCACGGCCCGGGCGGCCCGGGCGGCGCGGGCGGCGCGGCCGCGACACCGGGCGACGGGGACGAACCGCGCCGGGTGCGGATCCGGCCCGTCGGCCCCCGCTGGACCGCGCCGCAGGACGAGCCGGCCGTACCGGGCGAAGCTGCCACGGCGCGGACGCAAGGCGCCAGGCACGCGTAAAATCCCGCTGTCCGGACCTACCGGCCGCCCCAAAGGCTCTATAGTTCCGGCTGTTCGCAATAGTTCCGGCTGTTCGCACCCGAGCAGCGTCCCGCACCGTGCCGCGCGCACGTACGGTGCCGGTCCCCTCACCCGGAGGCGTTCCGTGGCTCAGCAGGGCGCAGGCCCCCCTCGGCCCGGCCGTCCCGCTGCCCGCGGCGCCCGCGGCAGCTACTGGGACACCGGAGGCTACGTCCCCCAGGACGAGCAGCGGCCGCCCGCCGCCAGCCAGCCCGGCACCGAGCCCGGCCTGCACGAAGACGACGAGGACTACCCGGCCTGGGCCATCCCCAGCCAGTCGCGCCGGCCCCGGCGCGACCCCCGTCCGCCCGGCCTGGACGGCCTGGACGGCCCGGCAGGCCCGCCGGGCATCGATCCCACCGGCGGCGGCCTCGAAGCGCCCGAGCCGTTCGGCGAGCCGGGCCGGCCGCGGGACACCCGCCCGGCCGGTGGACGCCGTCGCCGCCCCGGCCGGCCCAGCCTGCCGCTGCGTGCCCGGGCCCGCGCCGCCCGCGCCAGGAAGACCAGACGCCGCCTGGTCATGCTCGGCGGCCTGGCCGCCGTCGGCGCGCTCATCGCCGTCCTGGTGGTCGTGCTGCCCGGCGCGCACCACAACCCGGCCGGCGCTTCCGGCTTCGTCACCAGGTACCAGCCGGGCGAGTTCCGCTCCGCGCCCGGTGCCTGCCAGTCGGTGCAGGCCGGCACGCTGGCCAGGTACCTGCCGGGCAAGCGGTCCATGGTCGCGGCGCCCAACCTGCCCGACAGCTCGGGCAACCAGTGCAACTGGACGCTGGACCAGCAGCCGGTCTACCGGCTGCTCGAGGTGACTGCGCAGGCCTACGCACCCAGCGGCCTTGCCACCGGCAACGGCAGCGCCACCGCCGCGGCCACCGACGCCTACGCCCAGCAGATGACCTCCTTCCAGCACCCGGCACACGGCAGCCACCAGCCGGCGGCACAGATCAACTCGGTGCCCGGGCTCGGCAGCCAGGCGTTCAGCGCGTTCCAGGTGATCAAGGTGAGCGGCAGCACCACCGACCGGGTCACCGTCGTGCTCAGGCTCCGCAACGTGCTGGTCACCGCACAGTTCAACGGCCTCGCGCACGCCAGCCGTGGGCACTACGGGCCGGTCTCGCCCAGCCTGCTCAAGGCCGGCGCGACCGCCGCGGCCACCGACGTACTGCACAAACTCGGCTGAGCCGGCGACCGGTCACGGCCGGTGCCGGGGGCCGGTTACGCTGGCCACCGTGCTCCTGCTGGCTTTCGATACCGCGACCCCGGCCACCACGGCCGCCGTGCACGACGGCGACCGCACCCTGGCCGAGTGCGCCGCGGTGGACGCCCGCCGCCACGGCGAGCTGCTCATGCCGTCCATCCTCGGTGTGCTGGACCAGGCCGGGGCCACCCTGGGTGAGGTGACCGCGGTGGCGGTCGGCACCGGGCCTGGCCCCTACACCGGCCTGCGCGCCGGGCTGGTCACCGCCCGCGCGCTCGGTGCCGCGCTCGGCGTGCCGGTGTACGGCGTGTGCACGCTGGACGCGATCGCCAGGGCCGCGGTGCGCCCGGCCGCGGGCCGGGAGTACCTGGCCGCCACCGACGCCCGCCGCAAGGAGGTCTACTGGGCCCGCTACGCGCCGTCCGGCGAGCGGCTCAGCGGCCCGGACGTCGGGCCCCCGTCCGGGCTCGACCCGGCGGCCCCCGCGGCCGGCGAGGGTCCCTGGCTTTATCCCGCCGCGTTCGGTGAGCCGATCGGGCCACGCTATCCGGCGGCATCCTGGCTGGCCGGGTTGGCTGCTGAACGGCTTCGCCTCGGCCACGTGCTCTCCCCGCCGGAGCCGCTCTACTTGCGGAAACCAGATGCGCAGGTGCCGGGGCCGCCGAAGCGGGTGTCGCCGTCATGACAGCCCGGCTGCGCACCATGGGCGCCGGCGACCTGACCGCGGTGACCGAGCTGGAGCGCGAGCTGTTCCCCGAGGACGCGTGGAGCTGGGAGATGTTCGCCCGCGAGGTCAGCGCCACCGGCTACGGCCGGTACTACCTGGTCGCCGAGGCGGCGGGCCGGGTCGTCGGGTATGCCGGGCTGCTCGCGCACCGGCCGGGCGCGGCCCGCCGGGGTGGCCCGCAGCCGGCCGGCCAGGCGGACGTGCTGACGATGGCGGTCACCACCTCGCACTGGGGGCAGGGCATCGGATCGGCGCTGCTGTCCGCGCTGCTCGACGAGGCCGCGCGGCGTGGCTGCACCGAGGTGTTCCTCGAGGTCAGGGCGGACAACCCGCGGGCTCAGCAGCTGTACCGCAGGCACGGGTTTACCGAGGCCGGGCTGCGCCGCGGCTACTACCAGCCCAGCGGCGTGGACGCCATCGTGATGCGCCGCCCGGCCAACCCGGTCCCGGCCGCCCCGGCCAACCCGGTCCCGGCCACAGGAAAGGACCACACGTGACCGCCCCGCTGGTGCTCGGCATCGAGACGTCCTGCGACGAGACCGGCGTCGGCCTGGTCCGCGGGCACGAGCTGCTGGCCGACGCGGTGGCCTCCAGCGTGGACGAGCACGCCAGGTTCGGCGGCGTGGTGCCCGAGGTGGCCAGCCGGGCGCACCTGGAGGCCATGGTGCCCACGGTGGACCGGGCGCTGCGCACGGCCGGGGAGAAGCTGTCCGCGGTGGACGCGGTCGCGGTGACCGCGGGGCCCGGCCTGGCCGGTGCGCTGCTGGTCGGGGTGGCCGCGGCCAAGGCGTACGCGGCCGCGCTGAGCAAGCCGCTGTACGGCGTCAACCACCTGGCCGCGCACATCGCGGTGGACCAGCTCGAGCACGGGCCGCTGCCGGTGCCCGCGGTCGCGCTGCTGGTCTCCGGCGGGCATTCGTCGCTGCTGCTGGTGCCGGACGTGGCCACCGAGGTGGTGCCGCTCGGCGCCACCATCGACGACGCGGCCGGCGAGGCCTACGACAAGGTGGCGCGGGTGCTCGGCCTGCCCTTCCCCGGCGGCCCGCCGATCGACGCGCAGGCCAGGAACGGCGATCCGGCGGCGATCGCGTTCCCGCGCGGCAAGTATCGCGACGCCACGCTGGACTTCTCCTTCGCCGGGCTGAAGACCGCGGTGGCACGGTGGATCGAGGCCAGGCAGGCCGCCGGGGAGCCGGTGCCGGTGAGCGACGTGGCGGCCTCGTTCCAGGAGTCGGTGGCCGACGTGCTCACCGCCAAGGCGGTCGCCGCCTGCCGCCGCCACGGAGTGCGCGACCTGATCATCGGCGGCGGGGTGGCGGCCAACTCGCGGCTGCGGTCGCTGGCCGCCGAGCGGTGCGACGTGGCCGGCATCCGGCTGCGCGTGCCCCGGCCCGGGCTGTGCACCGACAACGGGGCCATGGTGGCGGCGCTCGGCGCCGAGCTGGTGGCCCGCGACGTGCCGCCGTCCCCGCTGGATCTGCCGGCCGACTCCTCGCTGCCGGTGACCGACGTCGTGGTCCGGTGACCGGCCCGTGACAGACGCCGTGACAGACTCGGCGAGAGGTGATGCGCAGATGAGTTCGGCCGGAACCCAGCCAGGCGGCCCCGGCGACCCCAGCGGTGGCCGCGACCTGTCCGACAGCCGGGTCGAGGTGACCATCACCGAAGGCTCCAAGGAAGGCAGCGACTACGTCATCACGCTGCGGGACGGCAGCGACCCGGCCGGGCCGGTGCTGGTCTTCACGCCCGCGGAGTGGGATGCGTTCGTGGCCGGCGTCAGGGACGGCGAGTTCGACCTGGACGAGACCGGCGCGCTGGTCGACCTGGGCGGCGAGGACCGTGCGGAAGGCCCGGACGGCCAGCCCTGACCGGGCGGTGCCGCACGGCCCCGTGTTGACGTGGTGGGCCCTGGGTGGATACTGTTCGGAACTGGCACTCGGTAGGGTAGAGTGCTAACGCGACAAGGCTGGTCTGGCACCCGCGACGGCAGGCCGCCATGGTCGACTCTCAACCCAAGTCTCATAAGCCTTTCCGGAGGGGGAGGTCAGATCGTGACGACCGCCACCAAAATTGTTCTCAAACCACTCGAAGACCGTATCGTGGTCCGTCCGCTCGAGGCGGAGCAGACCACGGCGTCCGGCCTGGTGATCCCGGACACCGCGAAGGAGAAGCCCCAGGAGGGTGAAGTCCTCGCGGTGGGCCCGGGCCGGTTCGACGACGCCGGCGCCAAGCGGGTTCCGATGGACGTCAAGGTCGGTGACGTGGTGCTGTACAGCAAGTACGGCGGCACCGAGGTGAAGTACAGCGGCGAGGAGTACCTGGTGCTCTCCGCTCGTGACGTGCTCGCCATCATCGAGAAGTAACGGTTTTTACGCGGCGGGGGCGACGTCCGCTCGCGGGCGCCGCCAGCCCGCCGTTGCCGCCCCGGGCTGCCCGGCCCAGGAAGCCCCGTGCTTGAAACACTGAGCTTCCTGGTGAGCCCGGGCTGCCCGGGGCGGTTGCACGACGCCAGACGAACGACAGGACTACAAGTGCGATTGGGGAGTTTGAGATCGCATGGCCAAGATCATTGAATTTGACGTAGATGCGCGTCGTGCCCTCGAGCGTGGCGTGAACCGCCTCGCCGACACCGTCAAGGTGACGCTGGGCCCCCGCGGCCGCAACGTGGTCATCGACAAGAAGTGGGGCGCCCCGACCATCACCAACGATGGCGTCACGGTGGCCCGCGAGGTGGACCTGGAAGACCCGTACGAGAACCTGGGCGCCCAGCTCGCCAAGGAAGTCGCCACCAAGACCAACGATGTCGCCGGTGACGGCACGACGACCGCCACGGTGCTCGCCCAGGCGATGGTCCGGGAGGGGCTGCGGTCGGTGGCCGCCGGCGCCAACCCGATCTCGCTCAAGCGCGGCATCGACGCCGCGGCCGAGGCCGTGTCCGAGCGGTTGCTCAAGGCATCCCGTGAGGTGTCCGAGCGGCAGGAGATCGCGCACGTCGCGACGATCTCGGCGCAGGACCAGGAGATCGGCGACCTGATCGCCGAGGCCTTCGACAAGGTCGGCAAGGACGGTGTCATCACCGTCGAGGAGTCGCAGACCCTGGGGCTCGAGCTGGACTTCACCGAGGGGCTGCAGTTCGACAAGGGCTACGTCTCGCCGTACTTCGTCACCGACCAGGAGCGGATGGAAGCGGTTCTGGAGGATGCCTACGTGCTGCTGCACGGCGGCAAGATCTCCTCGATGAACGACTTCCTGCCGGTGCTGGAGAAGGTGGCCCAGTCCAAGCAGCCAATGCTCGTGGTGGCCGAGGACATCGAGGGCGAGGCGCTGTCCACTCTCGTGGTCAACAAGATCCGCGGTCTGCTCAACGTGACCGCCGTCAAGGCGCCGGGCTTCGGTGACCGCCGCAAGGCCATGCTCGGCGACATGGCCGTGCTGACCGGCGGCGAGGTGATCAGCGAGGAGCTGGGCCTGGACCTGAGCAGCATCGACCTCGACCAGCTCGGCCGGGCCCGCCGGATCGTGGTGACCAAGGACACCACGACGCTCGTGGACGGGGACGGCGACCAGTCGGCCATCCAGGACCGGATCCGCCAGCTCCGCACCGAGATCGAGTCCACCGACTCCGACTGGGACCGCGAGAAGCTCCAGGAGCGGCTGGCCAAGCTGTCCGGCGGCGTGTGCGTGCTGCGCGCCGGCGCGGCGACCGAGGTGGAGCTGAAGGAGAAGAAGCACCGCCTCGAGGACGCCATCTCGGCGACCCGCGCGGCGATCGAGGAAGGCATCATCGCCGGCGGCGGCAGCATGCTGGTGCAGGTCGGCCGCGAGCTGACCGACCTGGGCCGGACCGGCGACGAGGCCACCGGGGTGCGGATCGTCCGCACCGCGCTGACCGAGCCCTGCCGGTGGATCGCGCAGAACGCCGGCGTCGAGGGCTCCGTGGTCGTCGCCAAGGTGGCCGAGCTCGGCGAGGGCAGCGGCTTCAACGCGGCCACCGGCGAGTACGGCGACCTGCTCGCCCAGGGTGTGCTCGACCCGGTAAAGGTGACTCGTTCCGCCGTGCAGAATGCCGCCTCGATCGCGGGCATGCTGCTCACCACCGAGGTGCTTGTCGCCGACAAGCCTGAGGAGGAAGAGGACGCTGCGGGCGGCCACGGCCACTCGCACGGCCACGCCCACTAGGCGATCGGCTTAACCTGGCCGCCCTTTGCGGGTGGCCCAGCCAAACTGCCACCGGTCAACTATCGTGCATAGTTGCCGGTGGCAGTTTGGCTGCCGGGGGGGGCAGTTTGCACGGGCGTGCACATCGAATGTGACTTTCCGTGGCCAGGGCGGATAGCCGGGGCGTCTACCTGGGCATCATGCTTTCGTGACGGAGGGATGCATTGCCGGGCGCACGCTCCCGGGGGAGAGCATGGCAAGGCGTGCGGTACAGGACAGGACCGGCCTTCGCGACCTGGCCGACCTGGCCATCAGCGGCCAGCCTGACGCGATCGAGAGCCTGCTGGGTGAGGTCCGCCCGATGGTGGTGCGGTACTGCCGGGCCCGGCTCGGCCGCGTCGCCGGGCACTACCACATAGCCGACGACGTGGCCCAGGAGGTGTGCATCGCGGTGCTCACCGCGCTGCCCCGGTACCGGGACATGGGCAGGCCGTTCGCCTCGTTCGTGTTCGGTATCGCCTCGCACAAGGTGGCCGACGCGGTGCGCAGCGCGACCCGGTCGGCCGTGCCGACCGAGGACCTGCCGGACGGACCGGACGAGCGGCCGGGGCCCGAGGAGATGGCGGTGGCCGGCATCGAGGCCCAGCGGGCCAGGGACCTGCTCGCCCGGCTCCCCGGGAACCTGCGCGAACTGCTCGTGCTCCGCGTGGTATCCGGGCTGACCGCGGAGGAGACCGGTAATGTGCTGGGCATGTCAGCGGGGGCGGTGCGCGTCGCCCAGCACCGGGCGCTGGCCCGGCTGAGAGCGATCGCGGTACGGGAGTCGATAGCTTGACCGCAGGGGGAGGCGGCATGCCCCCCGGCGGGAACCGGCGCGATCCTGGTGCGCCGGCCACCGGCCCGGAGGACACGCAGCCGGAGCAGCCGACAAGCCTCGCCGACATCTGGCGGTCCGAGGCTCTGCTCGACGCGCTCGCGGCCCGCCGCGTCCCCCGGGACGCCAGAAAGGACCCAACCGCCGCGCTCCTCCTGGCGCTAGCCCAGGACGCCGACACCCCACCCCCCGCCGCTGCCACCGCCGCCGCTGCCACCGCCTCCGCCGCCGCCGGCGCGAGCACCCCCGGTGCGCTCGGCCGGCCCGGCGCTTCCGGCCAGCGGGGCGCGTCTGGCCAGCGGGGCGCTCCCGGTCGGCGGGCACGGGCGGCGCGCGCCCTGGCCACCGGCCTCGTGGCCGCGGCCGCGGTGACCTCGATGGCCGTACTTGCCCGCCCGGCCCCCGCCGCGCCACTGGCCGGCCAGCTCCAGCCCGCCGGCCAGCAGATGCCGACGTCCAGCACGGCCGGCGCCCGCGGCACGCACCCGGGAACCACGAACGCCCCCGGCCCGTCCGGCACAGGCACCGCCGCCACGCCAGGAACCGCCGCCGCCGGCGGCCTGGACGGCACCCCAGCCAACCCCGGCGCGGCCACCCGGCACAGCCCGCCCGGCCCAGGTTCCGCCCGCCCCGGTCCGGCGGGCCCGGGTTCGGCAAGCCCAGGTTCGGCAAGCCCGGGAGCCCGTGGCAACCTGAGCGCGGCGCACGGCAACCCGGCCCGCGGTAACCCCTGGGCCCGCGGCGACACACCCGCTACCGCTGGTACCCGAGTCGCCGCCGGCCGGGCCGCCGGCGCACGCCGGGCGGCCGTCGGCGGGCCCATGGCGGGCATCATGGCCGGCCCGGCCCAGTTGCCGGCCGCGCCGGGCCAGGCCGGCCGCGCCCGCCACGCGCCCGGCAAGCACGCGGCACGGCCCGCGCACCCCACCCCAGCTGTGCATCACCCCGGCGCGGGCCACCGCGGGTCCGGCGCCAGTCACCCCGGAGCTCCAGCCAGCGCACACAAGACCGGTCCCGCCGCCAAGCAGCACCGCTCCGGGCACGCCTCTCCAGGCCAGCGCAGCCGCTCCGGGCACGCCTCCCCGGGCCAGCGCAGCCGCTCCGGGCACTCCCGGCCCGCCGGGCACCGCGCCACCAGGCCCGCCCGTTCCACCGGCGGCCGCGCCACCGGGCCCGCGCGCTCCGCTCCGGCCGCGCACGGTCCCGCGGGCCCCGCCGGGCACCGGCCCACCGGTGCCGCGCCCGCACACCATGCCGCCGCAGACCATGCCGCCGGCCACCCGGCGCCCGCGCCGGGTGGCAAGCCGTGGAAGTTCTGGATGCGCGGCCGGGGCGCCCACCCGGCGCCGTCCGGGAGATAACCACCCGAGCCGGGCCGGTCACTCAGGGAACGGATAGTCGCCGGCCCACGCCGCCTAGGATGGATAGACCCACCTGCTACCGCCCGGGAGGCACCATGGCCGACGACGTCAAGTTCGCCCCACCGGGCCTGACCTTCGACGACGTGCTGCTGTTGCCCGCGCACACCACGATCATGCCGAGTGACGCGGAGCTGACCTCGCGGCTCACCCGCCGCATCTCGCTGCGCATCCCGCTCATCTCCTCAGCCATGGACACCGTGACCGAGGCGCGGATGGCGGTGGCCATGGCCCGCCAGGGCGGAGCCGGCGTGCTGCACCGCAACCTGTCCGTCGAGGAACAGGCGCAGCAGGTGGACATGGTCAAGCGCTCCGAGGCCGGGATGATCACCAACCCGGTGACCTGCCGGCCCGACGCCACCGTGGCCGACGTCGAGGCGCTGTGCGCCACCTACCGCATCTCCGGTGTGCCGGTGACCGATGACGACGGCATCCTGCTCGGCATCGTGACCAACCGGGACATCCGCTTCGAGTCCGACCACAGCCGCCGGGTAGCCGACGTGATGACGCCGATGCCGCTGGTCACCGCACCGGTCGGGGCCGCCGCCGAGGAAGCGCTGGCCCTGCTCAAGCGGCACAAGGTGGAGAAGCTCCCGCTGGTGGACCAGGCCGGCCGGCTGCGCGGGCTGATCACCGTGAAGGACTTCGCCAAGAGCGAGAAGTTCCCGCTGGCCACCAAGGACGTGGCCGGCCGTCTGGTCGTCGGCGCCTCGGTCGGCGTCGGCGAGGACGCCAAGAACCGGGCTCAGGCGCTGATCGAGGCCGGGGTGGATTTCCTCGTCGTGGACACTTCGCACGGGCACGCGCAGCCGGTGCTGGACACGGTGGCGCAGATCAAGGCGAACGCCAGCGTGGATGTGATCGGCGGCAACGTGGCCACCCGGGCGGGGGCCCAGGCGCTGCTCGACGTGGGTGCGGACGCGGTGAAGGTGGGTGTCGGGCCCGGGTCGATCTGCACCACCCGGGTGGTGGCCGGCGTCGGCGTGCCCCAGGTGACGGCGATCTATGAGGCCGCGCAGGCCTGCGTCCCGGCCGGCATCCCGGTCATCGGCGACGGCGGCCTGCAGTACTCCGGCGACATCGCCAAGGCCATCGCGGCCGGCGCCGACACCGTCATGCTCGGCGGGCTGCTGGCCGGCTGCGAGGAGAGCCCGGGCGAGCGGGTGTTCGTCGGCGGCAAGCAGTACAAGCTGTACCGCGGCATGGGCTCGCTTTCCGCGCTGCGCGGCCGGGAAGGCCAGTCCTATTCCAAGGACCGCTACTTCCAGGACGACGTGCTGGCCGAGGACAAGCTGGTTCCGCAGGGCGTCGAGGGCCAGGTGCCCTACCGGGGCCCGCTGGGCGCGGTGGCCACCCAGCTCACCGGCGGGCTGCGCGCGGCCATGGGCTACTGCGGCTCGCGGACCATCGCCGAACTCCAGCAGGCCAAGTTCATCCAGATCACCGGGGCGGGGCTGGCCGAGAGCCACCCGCACGACATCCAGATGACGGTCGAGGCTCCCAACTACGCGGGACGCAACCAGTGACACAAGTGGAGATAGGGCGCGGCAAGAGCGGCAGGCGGGCCTACTCGCTGGACGAGATCGGCCTGGTGCCCTCCCGCCGCACCCGCGACCCGGAAGAGGTCTCGATCGCCTGGCAGATCGACGCCTACCGGTTCGAGCTGCCGCTGGTCGTCTGCCCGATGGACAGCGTGGTGTCGCCGCAGACCGCGATGGAGATCGGCCGGCTCGGCGGCCTGGCCGTGCTCGACCTGGAGGGCCTGTGGACCAGGTATGAGGACCCGGAGTCGCTGCTCGCCGAGATCGCCGAGCTGGATGAGCCCGCGGCTACCCGCAGGCTGCAGGCCATCTACGCAGAGCCGATCAAGGAGGAGCTGATCGGCCGGCGGATCGAGGAGATTCGCGCGGCCGGGGTGACCACCGCGGCCCGGCTCTCCCCGCAGCGCACCGTCCGGTACTACAAGGCGGTCATCGACGCCGGCGTGGACATCTTCGTGATCCGCGGCACCACGGTCTCCGCCGAGCACGTCTCCGGCCAGGCCGAGCCGCTCAACCTGAAGCGGTTCATCTACGAACTCGACGTGCCGGTGATCGTCGGCGGCTGCGCCACCTACACCGCAGCGCTGCACCTCATGCGGACCGGTGCGGCCGGCGTGCTGGCCGGCTTCGGCGGCGGTTCCGGCCACACCACCGCGGCGGTGCTCGGCGTGGCCGTGCCGATGGCTACCGTGATCGCTGACGTGGCCGCGGCCCGGCGCGACTACCTGGACGAGTCCGGCGGCCGGTACGTGCACGTGCTGGCCGACGGCGGGATGACCCGCAGCGGCGACATCACCAAGGCGCTGGCCTGCGGCGCGGACGCGGTGATGGTCGGCTCGCCGTTTGCCCGTGCGGCCCAGGCCCCCGGCCGCGGCTACCACTGGGGCAGCGAGGCGCACCACCCTGAGTTGCCCCGCGGCGAGCGGGTCAAGGTCGGCACGATCGGCTCGCTGGAGCAGATCCTGCACGGCCCGTCCAGCGTGGCCGACGGCTCGATGAACCTGATGGGCGCGCTGCGCCGGTCGATGGCCACCGCCGGCTACTCAGACCTGAAAGAGTTCCAGCGGGTCGAGGTGGTGGTCGCGCCCGAGCGGGCGGCACCGCGCGGCGCCGCCCGGCCCGCCTGACCGTGAGATCGCGGCTGTGCCCGGTCAGGCTGGGCTGAGCCTGGCACACCGGGCGACGAGGAAGACCGGCTTCCGGTCGGCATCATGGGCCGGATCCCAGCCCGGGTCCGGGAGCGGCTCAGCGAGCTGGTCGAGCCACAGGCTGTGCCGCCGGAGTGTGCCGACATAGGTCGACAGCATCCGGTGGTCGGCTGCCATCCCGGTACGGCGGGTGTCCGGTGGATGTCAGGCCGGTGTCGACCGCGAGCCGATGTCCGGGTGCCGGCTACCCGCGGGTACCGTTCGGAATGTGAAGGCCGGGGGGAGAGCGAAGGCGAGGCCGGGAGCTGGCGCGGCTACCGCGCTCGGCCCTGACAAACGCGCCGCGGCCCTTGGCGCGGCCGAGCGGTCGGCCGCGCTGGGCGGCCTGGCCGCCCGTGAGCAGCACGTCCTCGTGGTCGGCGGCGGCGTGGTCGGCGCCGGGGTGGCGCTGGACGCGGCCACCAGAGGCCTGTCCGTGGGCCTGGTGGAGGCCAGGGACTTCGCCTCCGGTACCTCCTCGCGGTCGAGCAAGCTCATCCACGGCGGCCTCCGCTATCTGGAGCAGCTCAACTTCGCACTGGTCCGCGAGGCGCTGACCGAGCGGTCGCTGCTGCTCGACCGGATCGCCCCGCATCTGGTCCGCCCGGTGTCGTTCCTCTACCCGCTCACTCACCGCGGCGGCTGGGAGCGGGCCTACGTCGGCGCCGGGGTGACCCTGTACGACAGCCTCGGCTTCTCCATGGGCCAGGTCCGCGGCCTGCCCGGGCACCGCCAGCTGACCAGGCGCTCGGCGCTGGAACTGGCCCCGGCGCTGAAACGCAGCGCGGTGCACGGCGCGATCAGGTACTGGGACGCGCAGGTGGACGACGCCAGGTTCGTCGTCACCGTGCTGCGCACCGCGGCCAGCTACGGCGCCATGATCGCCTCCCGTACCCAGGTGACCGGGTTCCTGCGCGAGGGCGAGCGGGTCACCGGGGTGCGCGCGGTGGACCTGGAGTCCGGCGCCGAGCTTGAGTTCCGCGCCCAGCAGGTGGTGAACGCGACCGGCGTGTGGACCGACGAGATCCAGGCGCTGGTCGGCGGCCGCGGCGTGATCAACGTACGCGCGTCCAAGGGCGTGCACCTGGTCGTGCCCAAGGACCGCATCCACTCCCGCACCGGGGTCATCCTGCGCACCCCGGTGAGCGTGCTGTTCGTCATCCCCTGGGGCCGGCACTGGATCATCGGCACCACCGACACCGAGTGGTCGCTGGACAAGGCGCACCCCGCCGCCAGCCGGTCCGACATCGACTACGTGCTCGGCCAGGTTAACCGGGTGCTGCGGGTCCCGCTGACCAGGGACGACGTCGAGGGGGTGTACGCCGGGCTGCGCCCGCTGCTGAGCGGTGAGTCGGACGAGACGTCGAAGCTGTCCCGCGAGCACACGGTGGCGCACCCGGTCCCCGGGCTGGTGATGATCGCGGGTGGCAAGTACACCACCTACCGGGTGATGGCCAGGGACGCGGTGGACGCGGTGGCGCACGGGCTGGACGGACGCGTGCCGCGCTCCTGCACCGACCAGGTGCCCCTGGTGGGCGCGGAGGGATTCCCCGCGCTGTGGAACTCCCGGTACCAGCTGGCCCGCGACTCCGGCCTGCACGTGGCCAGGATCGAACACCTGCTGCACCGGTACGGCACGCTGATCGGCGAGGTGCTCGGGCTGATCGACGCCGATCCCGGTCTCGGCAGGCCGCTGGGCGGCGCGGACGACTATCTGCGCGCCGAGATCGTCTACGCCGCGTCGCACGAGGGAGCCCGGCACCTGGACGACGCGCTGACCAGGCGCACCCACATCTCCATCGAGACCTGGGACCACGGCATGTCGGTCGCGGCCGAGGCCGCCGCCCTGATGGCCGGGCCGCTCGGCTGGAACTCCAGGCAGACCGCGCGTGAGGTCGAGCACTACCGCGGCCGGATCGCCGCCGAGCGGGCCGCGCAGGACGCCAGCGACGACCAGACCGCCGACGCGATCCGGCTCGGCGCCCCCGACATCGTGCCGCTGGTCGGCATCTCCGCCGCCAGCGGGCGATGAGCCCCGGTCACACTCCCTAGAATCGTGGGATGACCACGCCGTCCCGGCCTGGGACCCGGGCGTCCCGGCCCCGTGTCCTGTCTGGCATCCAGCCCACCGCCGACTCCTTCCACCTGGGCAACTACCTGGGCGCGGTGCGGCAGTGGGTGGCCCTGCAGGACACTCACGACGCGTTCTACTGCGTGGTGGACCTGCACGCGCTGACCGTGCCGCAGGACCCGGCGTTGCTGCGCCGCCGGACCAGGGTCGCCGCCGCGCAGCTGTTCGCGGCCGGCCTCGACCCGCAGCGCTGCACGGTCTTCGTGCAGAGCCACGTGCCCGAGCACACCGAGCTGGCCTGGGTGCTCAGCTGCCTGACCGGGTTCGGCGAGGCCAGCCGGATGACCCAGTTCAAGGACAAGTCGGCCCGTGGTGGGGTGGAGCAGGCCAGCGTCGGCCTGTTCACCTACCCGATCCTGCAGGCCGCCGACATCCTGCTCTACCAGGCCGACCAGGTGCCGGTGGGTGAGGACCAGCGGCAGCATCTGGAGCTCACCAGGGACCTCGCGCAGCGGTTCAACCACCGGTACGGGAAGGTCTTCACCGTGCCGGGCCCCTACATCCTGGCCGACGTGGCCAAGATCAACGACTTGCAGGATCCCACGGTGAAGATGAGCAAGTCCGCGTCCTCGCCGCAGGGCATCGTGGACGTGCTCGACGACCCGGGCGCGATCCGCAAGAAGATCGCCCGCGCGGTCACCGACACCGGCTCGGAGGTCCGCGCCGACGAGGCGGCCAAGCCAGGCATCACCAACCTGCTGCGGATCTACTCCGCCCTGGCCCGGGTGCCGGTGGCCGAGGTCGAGGCCAGGTACGCCGGCGCCGGGTACGGCACGTTCAAGAAGGAACTTGCCGAACTGGTGGTGACGGAGTTCGCGGCGGTGCGGGAGCGGACCGAGAAGATGCTCGCCGACGAGGCCGAACTGGACCGGCTGCTGGCCGAGGGAGCCGGCCGGGCCGGTCAGGTGGCCAGGCAGACCATGACGCTGGCCAAGGAGCACATCGGGCTGCTGTCCGGGCTGGCCCGCAACCGGTGACCGCCGCGGCCGCGCCGGTCACCCCCGGAGCCGGGCCGCGCCGGTAACCCCGGGCTGGGCCGGTCACCGCCGCGGCTGGGACGGCGGGCTATCGCCGCGGCCGCGGCGCCGGGCCGCGACCGCCATCGCCCGCCGGTGGTGCACCACGAAGCCGGCCACGATAAGCAAGGCCAGCAGCAGGAACGCCACCCCGACGAGGACCGGTGCCGCCGACGACGAACTGCTGGCCGCGGCGGCGGCCGGCTGCAGGGACGGGCTCGCTGTGGGTTTCCTGCGCGCGCTCACCTTGGGCTTGCTGCTGGCCGTGGCCGACGGCAGCGGGCCGACCAGCGTACCCACCGGCTTGACCTTGCTGTTCGCGGCGAATCCCCAGTTCAGCAGGCGGGCAGCGTACTTGAACTCGGTCAGTGACGGGCAGTGCAGCAGCGTCACGATCAGCGTCACGCCGTTCCGCTTGGCCATGCCCATATAGGTGGCGCCGGCCGATGAGGTCCAGCCGAGCTTGCCGCCGATGTCCCCGCGGTAGCTGGTCAGCAGCTGGTTCTGGTTGACCAGCGTGACCCATTTGCGCGGCTTGACCTCGAACCGGGCGGCCCGGGTGCGGTCGTAGCCGAGGAACGGCCGGCTGGCCAGCGCCTGCCGGGCGATCAGCGCCTCGTCGTAGGCCGAGGTGTGCTGCCCCTTCGCGTCCAGCCCGTTCGGCTCCTTGGCCACCGTGTCGTCGGCCTGCAGTTTGTGCGCCTCGTCGTTGATCAGCGTCATGCCGTGGCTGAACGAGCCGGTGGCCTGGGCCAGCGCGACCGCCGCGTCGTTGGCCGAGATGGTCAGCAGCGCGGTGAACAGGTTATGGATCGCGTAGTGGTGGCCGGGGAGCAGCCCCACGTCGTTCGGCTCGGTGTGCGCGGCCCACTTCGTGGCGACCGTGGTCGCGTCCGGCTTCAGCTCCGGGATCAGCGAGATCGCGGTGAGCACCTTGAGCGTGCTGGCCGGCCTGAACCAGCCGTGCGCGTCCCTGGCCGCCAGCACCTGGCCGGTGCCGGCGTTGGCCACGACGAACGCGCTGGCCTTGAGCTTGGGCAGCCGCGGCGTGCCGTGGCTGGGGTAGTTCACCACGGTGCCGTGGCTGGCCAGTTGCTGGCCGCCCTGTGTCCAGTCACCGTGGCTGGCCGTCTTCCCCGACGCGGCGGCGCCGGCCGGCGCCGCACCCAGCGCGGGCGCGGCCAGCAGGACGACCCCCGCGGCGCAGGCAGCGGCGATGGGCCTCGCGGCGCAGCCGCGCCCCCGCCTGGCTGCCATGGCCGGCCTCCTGGTCCCGGTGGTGGCTTCGTGTGCTGTAACGGCAACTGCACGTATGCAGTTCCCCGTGGCTAACCGTACTGGGTCAGCCGCCCAGGACGTGGCACGTGACGGGTGCGGGTCACTGTCTGTGTGCCCGGCGCGCGGCTTAGCCTTGACCCATGGCACACGAGTCGGAGTCAGGGTTCCCGGTCGAGCCCGTGTACGGTCCCGGCGACCTGGCCGGTTTCGACCCGGCCGGGAAACTGGGTGAGCCGGGTGAGTACCCGTTCACCCGCGGCATCTACCCCACCATGTACACCACCCGGCCGTGGACGATGCGGCAGTACGCCGGCTTCGCCACCGCGGCGGAGTCCAACCGCCGCTACCACCAGCTGATCGCGGCCGGCACCACCGGGCTGTCGGTGGCCTTCGACCTGCCCACCCAGATGGGCTACGACTCCGACGCGCCCATCGCGCACGGCGAGGTGGGCAAGGTCGGGGTGGCCATCGACTCCATCGAGGACATGCGGCTGCTGCTGCATGACATCCCGCTGGACAAGGTGTCCACGTCGATGACGATCAACGCCCCGGCGGCCGTGCTGCTGCTGCTCTACCAGCTGGTCGCCGAGGAGCAGGGGGTCGCCGCGGACCGCCTCACCGGCACCATCCAGAACGACATACTCAAGGAGTACATCGCCCGCGGCACCTACATCTACCCGCCCGGGCAGTCGCTGCGGCTGGCCGCGGACACCTTCGCCTACTGCCGCCGCGAGATACCGAAATGGAACACGATCTCCATCTCCGGCTATCACATGGCCGAGGCCGGTGCGACCCCGGTGCAGGAGATCGCGTTCACCCTGGCCAACGCCAAGGAGTACGTGCGGGCGGCGATCCGCTCCGGGCTGGCGGTGGACGAGTTCGCGCCGCGGCTGTCCTTCTTCTTCGTGGCCCGCTGCACGCTGCTGGAGGAGGTGGCCAAGTTCCGTGCCGCCCGCCGGATCTGGGCCCAGCTCATGCGGGACGAGTTCGGCGCACGGAATCCCAGGTCGCAGACGCTGCGCTTCCACACCCAGACCGCGGGGGTGCAACTGACCGCGCAGCAGCCCGAGGTGAACCTGGTAAGGGTCACCATCCAGGCGCTGGCCGCGGTGCTCGGCGGCACCCAGTCGCTGCACACCAACTCCTACGACGAGGCGATCGGGCTGCCCAGCGAGAAGGCCGCGACGCTGGCGCTGCGTACCCAGCAGGTGGCGGCCTACGAGACCGACCTCACCGCCACGGTGGACCCGTTCGCCGGCTCCTACGTGGTCGAGTCGATGACCGATGAGATCGAGGCGGCCGCGCGGCAGCTGATCGACCAGGTCGAGGAGGCGGGCGGCGCCGTGGCCGCGATCGAGCACGGCTTCCAGAAGGACGAGATCGAGCGGTCCGCCTACCAGGTGGCGCGGCAGATCGAGGCGGGCGACCGCGTGGTGGTCGGGCTGAACAGGTTCCAGGCCGACACCGAGGAGCCGCAGGAGCCGCTGCGGGTGGACCCGGGCATCGAGCGGGAGCAGGCCGCCCGGCTGGCCCAGCTGCGCAGCGAGCGCGGCGCTGCCGACCACAAGCGGGCGCTCGACGAGCTCCGGCGGGCCGCGGAAGGAACCGGGAACGTGCTGGTGCCGCTGCGGGAAGCGCTGCGCGCGCGGGCCACCGTCGGCGAGGTGTGCGACGCGCTGCGCGACGTCTGGGGCGTCTACCAGCCGCCGGACGCACACTGAGAGTAGGCGAACACCCCCTTGGCCCAGCCTCGTGTCAGGATCACCATAAAGGGTTATGGGCAGCCCGCTCCCAGGTTACGATCCGTGCACGATCAGTTACAGATTCGCATGGATGGCGGCCTTGATGCCCACTTGTTCCCTGTCTGGAGGTAACCGGTGATCATCGACTGGAACCCGTCCCGTGGACCTACGCTCGGCGTGGAGTGGGAGCTCCAGCTCATCGACGCGAAGACCAGGACGCTGCGCCAGGACGCCAGGGAGGTCCTCGCCGCGCTGCCCGACCTCGCCGAGGGCAGCGAGCGTCCTAAGATCCGCTACGAGCTCATGCAGTCCCAGGTCGAGCTGTCCACCGGAATCTGCTCCACGGTGGCCGAGGCCAAGGACGACCTGGCCGGGACAATCTCGCAACTCCAGCGGGTCACCCACGCCCGCGATATGATGCTGACCTGCGCGGGGACGCATCCCTTCAGTGACTGGCGGGACGCGAAGATGGCGCCGGTACCGCGGTACGCCGAGCTCGTCGAGCAGATGCAGTGGCTGGTCCGGCAGGTCGAGCTTTTCAGCGTCCAGGTCCATGTGGGCCTCGCTGACGGCAGTACCGCGATCCCGATCATCAACGCACTGGCCAGGTACCTGCCGCACTTCCTCGCGCTGACCGCATCGAGCCCGTTCTGGAACGGCCAGGACACCGGGCTGGCATCCAGCCGCGCGGTCATCTTCGGCGGGCTGCCGACCGCGGGGCCACCGCACCGGCTGGCCGACTGGAGTGAGTTCGAGGAGTACATGGACACGCTGGTCCGCGCCGGGACGATCCGGAGCATCAAGGAGGTGTGGTGGGACATCCGCCCGCACCCGGACTTCGGCACGATCGAAGTGCGGATGTGTGACGGCGTCCCGACCATGCGTGAGATAGGCATGGTCGCCGCGCTCTCCCAGTGCCTGGTACAGCAGTTCACCGCTCAGCTCGAGCGTGGCTACCAGCTGCCCAGCCCCGCGACTTGGGTCGTTCGGGACAACAAATGGCGTGCGACAAGGTACGGTCTTGACGCAATAGTGATCACCGATGACAGCGGTGCCACAGCGCCGATGCGTGATGAACTTTATGAGCTCGCGCGCGAGCTCGAGCCTGTCGCGGACAGGCTCGGCTGCGGCGCCGAGCTCGGTGTGGTTTCAGAAGTGCTCGAGCAGGGAGCATCCTACGAGAGGCAGCGCGCCATCATGGCCGATGGTGGCGCGCTGACCGAGGTCGTCGACGCTCTGGTGACGGAGTTCACCGAAGACCGGTTCCTGTGCCCTGGGGAGGCAGCGCATGCCGGGAGATGATCTGACGGGGGAACTCGAGGCGTTCCTCGCCCAGCACACGGGCGAGCTCGTCGAGTTCCGCCGGGATCTGCATGCCCATCCGGAGATCGGTTATCACGAGCACCGAACCACCCGGCGGGTCGCGCAGCGGCTGACCGCGGCGGGCCTGCGGCCCAAGCTGCTGCCCAAGGGTACCGGGCTGACCGTCGATGTCGGCGACGGGGATGGGCCCATCGTCGCGCTGCGCGCGGACCTGGACGCGCTGCCGATCCAGGACGAGAAGGCCGTGCCCTACCGGTCCACGGTGCCGAACGTCTGCCACGCCTGCGGGCACGACGTGCACACCACGATGCTGCTCGGCACCGGGCTGTTCCTCGCCGCGCACGCCGGCCAGCTGCGGCTGCCCGGCCGGGTGCGGCTGATCTTCCAGCCGGCCGAGGAGGTCCCGGGCGGCGCGCTCGACGTGCTCGCCGCGGGCGGCATCGCCGGCGTGGACCGGATCTTCGCGCTGCACTGTGACCCGCGGCTCGACGTGGGCAAGGTCGGCATCAGGACCGGCCCGATCACCGCGGCCTGCGACAAGATCACCGTCCGGGTCACCGGCCCAGGCGGGCACACCGCCCGGCCGCACCTGACCGCCGACCTGGTCTTCGCGCTCGGCAAGATCGTCACCGAGCTGCCCGCCGCGCTCACCCGCCGGGTGGACCCGCGGTCCAGCCTCAGCCTGGTGTGGGGCCGGATCAGCGCCGGCACCGCGGCCAACGCGATCCCCGACGACGGGGTGGTCGAAGGCACCGTCCGCTGTCTCGACGACGAAGCCTGGCAGGCCGCCCCCGACCTGCTCAAGGCGCTGATCGACTCGGTGGCCGGCGCCTACGGGGTGCTGGCCGACCTCAGCTACCAGCGCAACGTGCCGCCCACCGTCAACGAGGCGGTCAGCGCCGCGATGCTCTCCACCGCCGCGCAGCGGGTGCTCGGCGCCGACGCGGTCACCTCCACCCCGCAAAGCCTCGGCGGCGAAGACTTCGCCTGGTACCTGGAGTCGATCCCCGGTGCGCTGGCCCGGCTCGGCGTCCGCACCCCCGGCTCGCCCAGCCTCGACATCCACCAGGCCACCTTCGACGTGGACGAGCGGGCCATCGGCACCGGCATCAAGCTGCTCGCGCAGACCTCGCTGACCGCGCTGCGCGACGCCGGCGGTGGCACGGCGCTGGACACGGTGGCCCGCGCCGCGAGTGCCTAGCGCTCCCCGGCAGCCGCAGCCGGGGTGTGACACATCCGGGGCAGCGGGCCAACTAGAGGTGTGAGCCAGACAACGTCATCATCGCCGAACCCACCGCCGTCACGCCCGGCGCCGCCGCGCAGCGGGCTGGCTGACGGCGCCGCTGCCGAGTTCGAGGCGGTGTACCGGGCGAACGTGGCGGCAGTGACCGCCTACTTCGCCCGGCGCACCGCGGAGCCGCAGACCGTGGCCGACCTCACTACGGACACCTTCGTCCAGGCGATCACGTCGTTCGCCACCTTCGACCCGCGCAAAGGCACGGCACGTGCCTGGGTGTTCGGCATCGCCCGGCGGATCTACGCCGCGCACTGCGAAGCACACAGCCAACAGCGGAGCAGGGTGGAGCGCCTGGCGGGCCGCCGGGAACTCGCCCCCGACGAAGTCGGGGACCTGATCGACCGGATCGATGCCGAACGCGCGGGCCGGGAGCTGGTCAGCATGCTGACCACACTGCCTGCCGCGGACCGGGCGGTGGTCGAGCTGGTGGACCTGGCGGACCTCCGGGCCAAAGAAGCGGCCCAGGTGCTCGGCATCGCGCCGGGCACGCTGCGGATGCGGCTGATGCGGGCCCGGGCCCGGCTGCGGAAGGCGGCCGGCCCGGATTCTGGCGCACGTCCCGATCCTGCGAGTGAGCCAGAGGTGAGGACATGACGAAGTTCGAGGACCATCTGTTCGGCCAGCTGATGGCCGAGCACGGGCACCACCTGCACGACCCGCGGCCACCGGCGCCGGCCCGCAACCCGGCCCGGCGGCTGGCCCGGCGGCCGGTGTGGCTGGCCACCGGCACGGTCGGCGTGGCGGGGGCGGTCACCGCGGCGGCGATGGCGCTGAGCAGCGCGCCGGCCATGGCCGCGTACGCGGTGACCCAGCAACACGGCACCACGTCGGTATCGGTCTACCGCGCGTCCGGCGTGCCCGGCGCCAACGCCGCCCTGCACAAGATCCACGCCCGCGTGGTCGTTGTGCCGGTGCGGCCGGGCTGCCCATCGATCGGGTCGCTGCCACGCCCGCACCCGGCCCCGCACCCGGCGGTGTCGGTCGGGACCAGCGTGTCCAAGAGCGGGCATCGCGCGGTCACGGTCAAGATCAAGGGCAGCATCCCGAAGGGGGACACGATGATCCTCGCGTTCAGCGGCGGCCGGGGTGACTCGCTGGGTGCCGGGGGCATCATCACCGGGCCCGTGCCGCACTGCGTGAGCCTCCCGGCCGCGCCGTAGCCCGGCGGGCCCGGCAGGCGGCCCGGCCGCGCGCACCCCGTCTGCGCGTGCCGGGCCGCCCGTGTGCCGGCCCTGCGTCCCGACGGCCTACAGTGGGTGCCGGGGTCACCTCCGGTGATCCCGGCCGTTCCCCACAGGCCCACAGGCCCACAGACGCGCAGCGCGGAGTTCAGCAGGTGCCAGCAGCCCAGCAGCAGCCCGGCCAGGTCGCCAGGGCGGGCCCGGGGCCGGATGTGTACCGGTCCACCGTGGCCGTGGTGATCTGGTGGGTGTGGGCGGTGTTCGCCGCGGCCAACCTCATCGACCTGGCCGTTCAGGGGCACGATCACTTCGCCGCGGTCGTCGCCGCCGTCCTGCTCGTGATCACCGGGGTGGCGTTCGTCGCGGGCTTCCGGCCCCGGCTCACCGCCGACGACACCGGCCTGCAGATCAGCAATCCGCTGCGCAACCACCGGGTGTCCTGGGGCTGCGTGCAGGGCATGGAACTCGCCGACTCGCTGGAGATCCGCTGCGCCTGGCAGGACGACGGCCCGCAGCGCAGGAAGCTGTACGCCTGGGCGGTGCACTCGCCGCGGCGCAGCAGGCTCAAGACCGAACTGCGGGCCCAGCGCAAGGTCAGGGCCGAAGAACGCCGGTCGGAGACGTTCAGCAGGATGCCCGAGGAAGCCCGGGCCGCGATGACCAGGACCGACGCCGAGCACATCTACAACTCGCTGCAGTCCCGCGCCGACCGGGTCCGGGCGGCCGACGCGCAGCCCGGGATGCCGGCCGGGCCGCCGGTGAGCCGCTGGGACTGGCCGGCCGTCGCCGCGCTGCTCGTCCCGGTCGTGCTGCTGATCGTGGTCGCGGCCGCCTGAGCCGGCCCGCCTGGCCGCCGCGCCAGGGCCGGGGCGTCAGGGCCGGATGGACCGGCACGGCCGGCCCCGCAGCCAGCCCACGTAGTCGGCCGGCGCACCCGCCTGCTCCGCCGCGTCGGCCAGGATGCCGAGATAGCGCGCCGACGGCAGCCCGCCCTCGTACCCGTTCAGCACGTACAGCCAGGCGGCCACGTCGCCGTCCAGGGTCTGCACCCGCACCCGGAGCTTGCGGTAGTAGCCGAGAGTGAGCCCGTCCCACCGGTCCAGTTCGGCCTCGTCGACGTCGGCGACGTCGTAGAGCACGACGAAGACACGCTCGGCGTCGTCCTCGACGACCGTCGCCAGCGCGCCTTCCCAGCCGAGCTCCTCGCCGCCGAAGGTGAGCCGCCACCCCTCTATCCAGCCGGAACCGTGCTGCGGGGAGTGCGGGCACCGCTCGGACATCTGCGCGGAGTCCATGTTGCTGCCGTATGCCGCGTACAGGGCCACGATGGATCAGCGTACGGCCCAAGGGGCCCGGACGTGGGCTGATGCACCGCGACATGCCGGGATGCGCCACAATGAAGCGTCGTGGATCAGTCAGCTTCCCGCATCGTCATCATCGGCGGCGGCCCCGGCGGTTACGAGGCCGCGCTGGTCGCCGCGCAACTAGGCGCGGCGGTCACCGTGGTCGAGGCCGAAGGGCTGGGCGGCGCCTGCGTGCTGACCGACTGCGTGCCGTCCAAGACGCTGATCGAGACCTCGGGCGCGATGGCCGCGCTGAGCGGCTCGGCGGGCCTGGGCATCCGGCTCGGCCGCGACCCTGGCCGGGCACCGGCCAGCGGCGCCGTCGACGCGCCCGGTGTGTACCGCCGGGTCAAGGAGCTGGCCAGGGCGCAGTCGGCGGACGTGGCGGGCCGGCTGGCCGCCGAGGGTGTCGAGGTCATCGCGGGGCCCGGCCGGCTCACCGGCCCGCGCACCGTGGCGGTCGGCGGGCGGGAGATCGCCGCCGGCACCGTGCTCATCGCGACCGGTGCCCGGCCCCGGCTGCTGCCGGGTTCGGAGCCCGACGGTGAGCGCATCCTGAACTGGCGCCAGCTCTACGACCTGCCCGAGCTGCCCGCCGAGCTGATCGTGGTCGGCTCCGGGGTGACCGGCGCCGAGTTCGCCAGCGCGTACCAGGCGCTCGGCTCCCGGGTCACCCTGGTTTCCTCCCGCACCCGGGTGCTGCCGCACGAGGACGCCGACGCCGCCATGGTGATCGAGGGGGTGTTCCGGCGCAACGGGATGACCGTGCTCGGCCAGTCCCGCGCCGCCGCCGTGAAGCGGACCGGCCAGGGCGTCACCGTCACGCTGACCGACGGCTCGGAGGTGACCGGCTCGCACTGCCTGCTCACCGTGGGCATGACCCCGGCCACCGCTGACCTGGGCCTGGAACAGGCCGGCATCCGGCTGGACGACGGCGGGTTCGTCCAGGTGGACCGGGTGTCCCGGACGTCGGTGCCCGGCGTGTACGCGGCCGGTGACTGCACCGGCGTGATGATGCTGGCCTCGGTCGCGGCCATGCAGGGCCGGATCGCCATGTGGCACGCGCTCGGCGAGGCGGTGCAGCCGCTGCGGCTCAGCCACGTGGCGGCCACCATCTTCACCGACCCGGAGATCGCCACCGTCGGCGTGCCGCACACCGCGATCCTGTCCGGGGAGGTCGCGGCCCGGGTGGTCAAGCTGCCGCTGGCCACCAACCCGCGGGCCAAGATGGCCGGCCTGCGGGACGGCTTCGTCAAGCTGTACGCCCGGCCCGGGCCGGGGACGGTGCTCGGCGGGGTAGTGGTGGCGGCCCGGGCCAGCGAGCTGATCCTGCCGGTGTCGCTGGCCGTGGAGCAGCAGCTGACCGTGGACCAGATGGCGCACACCTTCGCCGTGTACCCGTCGCTGTCCGGCAGCCTGACCGAGGCCGCCCGGCAGCTCATGCGGTCCTCCACCGAGTCCGACTGACCAGCTGGGCCGGCTCCCCGGAGAGCTCGGCGGAGCCAGGCAGTCCAGACGGCTCCGGTCAGTGCGTCGGGCGGCGGATGTCCGGGTCTTCGGGCACCGGCAGCTTGTGCTGGCGCAGCCGGGCCGCCCGGATGTCGTCGGCGTAGATCACCACGGTGAACACGCTGCCCACCAGGGCCAGCGCCGGGACCATGATGTGCAGCCACGGCGGGCCGGGCAGTACCGCGAGCACCACGCACACCGGGATCATCACGGTGAGGTGGCGCAGCGTGACCCGCAGCCGCCAGCCCGCGTCGGTCAGCTCGTGCCGCACCCAGTCGCGGTTCTCCGGCGGCAGCCGGAACCCCACCGCGAACAGCACCTTCCCCACGATGCTGGGATCCCCGGGCAGTCTGCTCACCCGGCCAGTCTCACAGACCCGGGCGCCCGCTGCGGCCCCGCACTGCCGGCCGCGTGGCGGCCACGGGACGAACTCGCCCGGCGCGAGCAGCGCCCGCGGCCGGGCGCAGCGGCCAGAACGCCGCGGCCAGCAGCACCAGCAGCGGCCCGGTGTCCGGGTCGGTGCCCATGCCGGTGAGGATCTCCCCGAAGTTCTCGCCGATCACCCAGACCGCCACGGCCAGCACGACGGCCAGCACCAGGGCCGGCCGGGTGGTGGCGCGCAGGAAGATCCCGGCCGCGACGAGCACGAACAGCACCGCCAGCAGCACCGCGACCGCCAGGCCGTGCGAACCCACGGCCGACGCGGCCCACCGGTCGGCCGCGGCCAGCCAGCCGGGTTCCCCCGCGGCCCCGGCGGCCAGCGCGCCGGCCAGGGCGCGCGGCGCCCGGACGGCGGGCTGCAGCACCAGGTAGCCGGAACTGGCCCACAGGACCAGCCAGGCCGCCCGGCTGCCGTGGCGGCGCAGCGGGCTGGCGGCGGCCAGGTCACCGGGCCCGGGACGAGTGCCGCAGGTGGGCCACGCGAGCACCGCGAGCAGCCCGTAGAGGATGACCGCCCCCGGCGCCCCGGTGACCGGGCTGGCGGTGCCGGTCAGCACCCCGCCCAGGCCTTCGCCGATCCACCACACACCCAGCGACCAGGCGGTCGAGGCGGCCAGCGCCGCCCGCACCGTGGGCCGCCACAGCAGCCCGGCGGCGATCGCCATCTGGAGCAGGGCGAACGAGCTGTTCCAGGCGGGCACGTCGTGGCCGATCAGCCGGGTGGCCCACAGTGCCGGGCTGGCCAGGAACGCCGGGTTGCCGGCCGCGGCGGGCGTCAGCATCTGGCTGGCGAACGGCCGGGTGAACATGTACGGCTGGAACTGCAGCGCCGCGTCGGCCAGCCAGACCAGGCCCAGTGCGATCTGCAGCCGCCGCCGGGGACCGGCCGACGTTAGGTCGCCGGCCCGGCTGAGCACCGCCGTCCAGAGCCGCCCGAGCCGGCCCTCCCCGGCCAGGGCCCGCCCGGCGGCGGCCCACCCGGCGAGGAGCCGCCCGGCCTGTGCCTGCCCGGCCTGTGCCTGCCCGGCCGGGGTCTGCCCGCGTCGCGGCCGCCCCCCGGGGCCGTCGCCGGCCGCGGTGACCGCCGACATCGGCAGGAACAGCGTCGCGACCGCCAGCAGCGCCCCGGCAGCGGCGACCCACAGCCCGGGGCCGCCACGGGCCAGCACCATCGAGTCGGCGCCCAGCGACTTCGTCGTGGCGGCCAGCTGGACGAGCAGGTAGCCGGCGAACCCGGCCGCGGCGAACCCGCCCAGGCCAGCCAGCCAGCGCGGCCACCGGCTGCCCCGGATGACGTGCCACAGCCCGGCCACGGCGATCCCGGCGCCCATGGCGGCCAGGATGCGCCCGTAGCTGCCGCGCACCCCGGGGATCGAGATGAGCCCGGTGAAGGTTTCCACCCAGGGCAGGAACGCCCCGGCCACGATGACGGCGCCGGCCACCACCCCGGTGGCTCCGGCGATGGCGCGCCAGCGGCGCGGCAGTGTCACGTGCTCCCCGGCCGCCGGGGCAGACATGCTGGTCATGGGTTTCCCTTTGGGATGCGGTAAAGCTTGCCTGGAAGCCGGTCCTGGCCACCCCCCTCCGGGTGCGCGGCCAGGACCGGCGGCGGTAACTCGGTCAGGAGCGGGGTGACAGGCAGATCAGGCTGTGGCACCAGCCGCCGGTCTTCACCGCGAAGTAGAGGAACAGGTTCGAGGTGATGTTCCCGGTCACCGCCGAGCTGTCGTGCTTCTGCAGGTACTCCAGCTCACGGTCACTCTTCGCGGACACGATCTTGTTCCACGCGGACAGCTTCTTCACCGCGACCACGTCGACGTTCCACCACTCCGGCTGCTGGCCGTTGGCGGTGGCGACGATGTGGCTGTGCGCGGGCAGCAGCACGTCGGAGGTGCCGCTGCCGAGCACCGCGGACAGGTCGATCGTGCTCGGGTGGTCGATGCAGTGCCCCGCCTTCGGGCACTGCAGGGTGGACGCGGGCGGGGTGAAGCCCAGCGGCACCACGACGTACAGCGGGTCGAAGGTGCGTGACGGGGTCTGCGTGTAGTCCGCCCCGGCCTCGCACTTGCTCGTCGCCCCGCTGGCCGGCGGGGTCTTGCAGAAGAAGTTCCGGGTGTACCGGAACGTCACGGTGTGCCCGCGGTACCAGCCCTTGGTGGTGCCCACGTGGCCACCACCCCAGCTCGATGACATGCCGGCCATCTGCGTGCCCGCCGGTGCCGAGCCCGACGACGCGAACGCCGTGCCGGACGCGATGGCGAGCGCCACGCCGAGAACGCCGAGCAATGCCAGCCCGAGCCGCCGGGGCGCGGTCATCCGGCCTTTAAGGTTTCCGGCCACCTGTCCTCCAGGGGATTTTGGGGGCACGCCCGGTGCGCGCCCGTCGAACCGGATTCGCCGCACGAGGCCGCCCGGTTCATTCCGTCCGGGGCCTCCCGCCGGGACGCCGGCCCGCGGCGTCCCGGCCGGGAAAGGCTCACGTGGCGAACTTGGACGGCATCGAGGCCACGATGCCCTGGGCGAGCACCGCACCGGTGCCGGCCATGTGGTTCTCCGCCATGAGCAGGGCCGAGCCCTCGGAGGCGCGGCCGGCCAGGATCGCGTTGATCGCGGTCTCCAGCGTGGACACGTGCCCCCGCAGGTCGGCGGCTACCGCGGGCTTCGGCAGCTTGGTCGCGCCGGCCACGAACGTGCTGAACTGGCTGATGTACCCGGCCAGGTCCTTCTTGGCCGTCGCCACCTTGGCGTTGTCGTGGGCCGCCATGCCGAGGGTGTAGTTCACGAAGAACCCGATGTGCGCGTTCCATAGCTTCAGGAACTGCGCCTTGGCCGCGGAGCCGTAGACGCTGCCGATGGCCGCGCCGAGCTGGTTGGTGTTGTCGGTCAGCGCGGACACCGCGCCCTTGACCTCGGGATTCTTCAGGTCGCCGCCTGCCGCGGCCGCGGTCTGCACCACGAACCCGGTGGCGGCGACATGCTGGATGAGCAGCCCGGTCAGCCCCGCGCGCAGCGATGACGGCTTGGAGGTCACGTCGCCGGAGATCGACTTGGACTTCGCGATGCCGCCGGCCAGCACCTGCGCGGTTCCGTTCATGTGCATGGCCGCCATCTCCAGGTCCTTGCCCGCGGCCGGGCTCTTGGTCACGATCGCGTTGATCGCGGTCTCCAGCGTGGATACGTGTCCCTGCAGGTCGGCGGCGACCGCGGGCTTCGGCAGCTTGGTCGCGCCGGCCACGAACGTGCTGAACTGACCGATGTACCCGGCCAGGTCCTTCTTGGCCGTCGCCACCATGGCCTGGTTGTGCTTGGCCACGCCGAGCGTGTAGTTCACGAAGAAGACGATGTGCGCCCGCCACAGCTTGAGGAACTGCTGCTGGGCGGCCGGCCCGTACACGCTGCCGATGGCCTGGCCCAGGCTGTCGGTGTTCTGCCCGAGCGCGGCCTCGGCCGCCCTGGTCTGCGCCGACGTGGGGCTCTTGGTGATCGCGGTCTGCACCACGTTCGCGGTCAGGTCCACGTGCTCGACCAGCAGCTGGTCAAGGCCGGCGTACAGCTGGGCGGCCGCCGTGTTGGTGGGCTGGCTGGCCGCCGGGCTGGACGAGGCCATGTGCGACGGCGGGCCGCTCCCGCCGGCACTCGATCCGCCGCTGCTCGAGCAGGCGGCCGCGGCCAGGCCAACAGCCGCCACACCCACGCCCGCCCGGGCGATAAGGGAAGTGCGCATGATCCATCTCTCTCTCGATCGGTGAACTTTCGATCACAGAGGGTTCGCAGCAACCGGCGACACGGTTCACCGCGGGTGATGCCGGCGTCAGGAGACCTGGCCGAGCGCAACCCGGTGGGACGGGCGGGGCCGGGCTCGGCCGGCGGTGCGGTCTCCGCAAGGGCCCCGGCCACCTGCCGGAACCTGGCAACCAGATCGTGACAGTGCCGGCAGTCGACGGCGTGCCGCAGGAACCGCTGCTCGTCCGAGGGCTCCAGGGCATCCAGCGCGTACCCGGCGGCCAGGTGCCCGAGCGCGGCATGCCCAGCGCCGGGGCCGGTCTCGCCCGTGGGTTCGCTCACGGCCGCGCACGTCAGCTGACCACGAACACACCGGTCATCCCGGCGCTGGCGTGGTACTGGCAGCTGAAGGCAAACCGGCCGGGACGGGCGAAGGTCACCGTGAACGAGATCCGCGCACCGCCCGGATCGCCGGTCACCGTCGCCGACGTCACGTGCAGCGCCGGGATGACGATGTTGTGCGGGTAGGCGCCGGAGTCCTGCAGGGTGATCCGCACCTTCCCGGTGTGCAGGTGCACGGTCATCGGCGCGAACCGCAGTGCGTTGTTGCCCATGATCGTGACCTGCTGGAGCCCCGCCGTGGCCGGGCCCACTGCGGTAGGGCCAGCCGGCACGGCCGGGGCGCCCGTGCCCTGGCCGGTGAACCCGGCCACGGCAACCCCCGCGACGGCCCCGCCGGCCATGGTCAGCGCCAGCCGGCGGCGGCCGCCGCCGGCGGTCTCCCGGCGCCGCACGCCGTAGCACAGGCCGGCCAGCGCCGCCGCGGCCGCGACGGCCTCGGCCACCGCCGCGATCGTCTTCCCGGCGAACCAGGAGGGCTCGTACATGTTCGGCAGCGGGCCGAGCCGGCCGACGTCGGCGTAGCGGTACAGGAGCAACGCGCCCAGCGCGCTGGCGGCCACCGCGAAGGCCAGCCCGAACCCGGTCCGCCGGCCCACCACGAGCACGATCAGCGCGGCCGCGGCGGCCAGTCCGGCCTCGATCCGGAACAGGTCGCCCTGGCTGATCGAGGCCCGGACGCCGTCATAGGCCGGAGCCAGGTCGGCGTGCACGTAGGCGTCCACGGCCAGCCCCGCCGCCACCAGTATCCGCGGCGCCAGGCCGGCCATACGCCGCACCCGCTGGGTCATCACAATCGGCACCCCACCCGTTCGATGACTGTCTGACGTCACCTATTCGCTGTGGGTCGCGGCCCGGTTCATCGCGGGCCCGGGATGCCGCCCGCGGTCAGTAGCCGATGCCGACGGGCTCGCCGATCGCCTGGTCGTCGGTCACCAGCCGGAGCATGGCGTCGGCGGCGTCGGCCCGGGAGATGCTGCGCCCGGCGTTGTGGCCGTAGCCGACCCGGTAGCGCTCGGTGTGCGGGCCATTGGTCAGCCGGGGCGGCCGGACCGAGGTCCAGTCCAGGCCGCTGTCCCGCAGTTCGTCCTCGGTCAGCGCGAGGTCGGTGTACTGCTTACCGAAGACCACCCGCAGCAGCGGGGTGAGCACCCGCCCGGCCAGGAAGCCGTCCCGCGGGTCGTACCGGGGTGTGTCGGGCCGTCCGGGGGACGGCGTGCTGGCCACGGGCGCGGCGCTGACGATCAGCAGCCGCCGCGCCCCGGCCGTCTTCATCGCCGCGATGATCGCTTTCGTGCCCGCGGACACCACGCCCACCTGGCTGAGCCCGCGCGGCCCGAGACCGGACAGCACCGCGTCGGCGCCCAGCACCGCGGCCGCCAGCGCGTCCGGATCGGGGTCGGTCAGGTCGGCTTGGACGGCGTGCACCTGACGGGACAGGCTGGCCGGGGTACGGGCGACCGCGGTCACCTCGTGGCCCGCGTCCACGGCCTGCTCGAGCATGTTCCTGCCGATGCCGCCGGTCGCGGCGAAGATGGTCAGCTTCACGAGGCAGCCTCTCTGGCATATTACTAAGCGTTCACTCAGTAATAGAATATTATCTGAGTATTGACTCAGGAAGTCAATCGGATAAGGTCACGACCGCAAGCACGGCCGGAGACGGAGGTCACCAGTGGCTGAGGAAACCCAGGCCCGCAGGCGCGGCCGGCCGCCGGCCGGCGCCCGGGAGGCCATCCTGACCGCGGCCTGGGACCTGATCAGCGAGGCGGGCCTGGCCACGCTGACCACCCGGGAGGTGGCCAGGCGCGCCGGGGTCTCCGAGGCCAGCGTCTTCTACCATTTCGGTGACAAGGCTGGGCTGCTCGAACAGGTCGTGCTGACCGGCCTGGCGCCGCTGAAGGCACCCGCCCCAGGACCAGGCGGCGAGTCGCTGGTCGGCACGCTGGGACGGCTGGCCACCGCGCTGGAGGCCTTCTTCGACCACGCCATGCCGGTGCTGGCCGCCATTCAGTCGGATGCCAGCCTGCGGCGCTCTTTCGCGCGGCGGCTGGTGGACGGCGATCTCGGCCCGCACCGCGGCGTGCAGATGCTGAGCCAGCAGCTGGCCGTGCTGTCCGCCGACGGGCTGGCCGATCCGGGCGTGGACCCCGGCGCCGCGTCGCTACTGCTCATCGGCGCCTGCTTCCTGCGCTCCTGGGAACGGCAGATGACCGGAGCCGAACGCGCCCTCACCCTGCCCGCCCTGCCTGATGTGGTGCACACGCTGGCGCGGCTGCTCGCTCCCGGCCAGGGGTGACTATCCGGCCGCGGCGCCGGCCCGGCGGAAGCCGTTCGGGTCCGGTGCCTGCTCGCTGGCTGCCTGCCGCATGCCGCTCTCCTATGGTGGGGATTCGCTGCCCGCGGCGCAGCGGTTCATTCCAGGGCCGGCGGTTCATTCCAGGGAGCTGAGCGTGAACCCGATCGCGAGCCGCTGCCAGGTCCGGTAGCGCAGCAGCATGGCGTGCGTGTCGCAGCCCACTTCGTGCCAGGTGACCTGGGCGCCAGCCGCCCGGGCCACCCGTGCGTAGCGCCCGGATGCCCGTGGCGAGGTGACCCGGTCCCAGCTGCCGTGCGCGATCAGCACCCGGCGTCCGGCCAGCTGGCCGGAGGGCTCGCCGTCCGGCAGCCATGGCGCGAACGCGGCCACCGCCCGCACCGACCGGTCGCCGCCCATCCGGAGCGCGGCCCGGCCACCCATGGAGTGCCCGAGCAGCGCGACCGGCACGCCGCCGTGCCGACGGCGTACCTCGTCCAGCGCCCAGCCGATGTCCGGCAGCGGGCTGGCCTGCTCCCCGTTCCAGCCCCGGTACCGGTAGCGCACCACCCACGCGGCTAGGCCGAGGCCACGGCCGGCCCGGTGCAGGCCTCTCGCGAACGGGCGCATCCGGCGCGCGGCCAGCTGCCCGGGTGAGCCCGGCACCAGGCTGGTGACCTGCCCGCCGGGCAGGACCAGGACGACCGCCCGGGTGCGGTCGGCGGCGGGGCGCACGGACAGTCCAGGCGTCGCAGTCATGCGGTCCATCCTGCCCGCGCCATCCTGCTCGCGCTGGCCGGCTGGAGGGTCAGGAGACCTGGCCTGCCGCCAGCTTGTTCGACGGGGCGGCCGGGATCGTCAGGCCATGTTCCAGGCTGACCGCGAACGCCGTGCTGCCCGCGGCCGGAGCGGCCAGGCCGCCGATTCTGATCGGCGCGTTCGATCCCGTCCGGATGTCGAACGAGCCAACCGCGCGAGGAGCTTGCGAGCCGGTGATCTGCCACAGCACGTAGATCTCGTCTTTCGGGCTGGCCGTCATCGCGCCGGGCAGCATCCACACCTCGCGGCCCAGCACGACCACCTTGGCCGCGACCCGGTGCGTGGCCGTGGCGACCAGCGGGACCTCGGTGCACGTGTGCGGCCGCGAGCACACGGCCAGCGGCCCCGACGTGCCGCCAGACGTGGCAGCCAGACCGCCCCAGATCCCGACGACGGCGACAACGGCGGCCGCCGCGGCCATCGCCGCCCGCCGCAGGCGCCGCTGCTGCAGCGGCACCACACCCGGCGGGACGGTGCCAGATCCAGGCCTGGCGTCCGTGGGCTCGGTCTGTGCAAGCCCGGATTCCTCGGCCCCGGCCTGTCCGGGCCCAGCCTGTGCGGGCCCGGTGTCCGCCGGCCCGGCGCCGGCCGGGCCCGGCTGGGTCGCGGCCAGAATCCGGTCACCGAGGTCGCTGCTCGGCTCGGCGGCCGGCGCCGTCTCGGCCAGCGCCGCGGCCACCTCCTGGAACCCGGCGATCTGCTCCAGGCACTCCGGGCAAGCCGTCGCGTGCCGCAGGAAACGCTCCTCGTCCGCCGGGTCGAGAGCATTCAGCGCGTAGCCCGCGGCCAGCTCGCGGAAACTCCCGTGGCCCGTGTCCGCGCCGCTCATGACGAGCCCTCGCTGGTGAGATCGCGGGCGGCCAGCCGCAGTTGCAGCCGCCGCATCGCGGCGAACGTCCTGGTCTTCACCGTGCCGAGAGGCACGCCGGTCAGCTGGGCGATCTCCCGCTGGGTGTACCCGCCGAAGTAGGCCAGCGCCAGCGCGTGCCGCTGGGTCTCCGGTAGTTCGGCCAGGGCCGCGCGGACCGCCTCCGCGCGTATCCCGGCCCACGCCTCATCGGCCGGGTCGCCGGCCGGCGGGTCGAGTGCCGCCTGCGCGGATTGTGCGTGCTGCCGCCGCTGCTGAGCAGTCTCCCTCCGCACGAAATCCACCGCCTTATGGTGCGTCAGGCCCAGCAGCCACGCCCGCACGCTGCCCTGGCCCGGCAGATAGGCGGCTGGGTTGCGCCACAACCCGGTGAAAGCTTCCTGCACAGCGTCCTCGGCCAGTGTGCCGTTCATGGTCACGCGGCGGGCCAGCCGGTAGCACGCCGTTCCGTGCCGCCGGTAGAGCACCGCCAGCGCCTCGTGATCGGATCTGCCCACGAGCCCGACGAGGGCGGCGTCGTCCAGGTCATCCCGCCCACTCGCGGGGACAGACTCGCTCACAGGGTACGACGCCCCCTCCAACGCCCGCTCCGGGCCACGGGCAAGCTTAGTGACGGTGCGGCCCGCCCTGGTCAACTCACCAGGAACGCGCCCGTCATGCCGGCGCTGGCGTGTCAGTGGCATGGGAGCAGTTCGCCGCCCGGGCGCCGGCGGTTCATGATCAGCCGGCGGAGATGCCCGGGCTGGCACGCTGGGCCGCCGCCCGCAGCCAGGCTTACAGTGGGATCCGGAGGCTGCGCGCATGTCCTACCTGGTGACCTCAGCCGACCGGGATGCGTTCGCACGCTGCGGGCGGCAGTGGGACCTGAGCGCGCAGGGCCGCCGCAACCTGGTGCCGCTGGCTCCGCCCGGGGCCGGAGGGCCAGACCTGGGCCGGGCGGTCCGCGAGGCGCTGGACATCTACTACTTCCCCGGCATGTGGGACTGGCCGCGCCAGATCACCCTCCCGCTGGTCCGGCAGGGGCTGGACCGGGCCCTGGCCGGCCAGCGTGACCAGCACCCGGACGCGGCGGTCGAGCAGGCCTGGCCGCACCAGCTGGCGGCGGGCCGCGACCTGCTCGAGCGGTACTTCGCCTGGGCCCCGGCCGTGGACCGGTTCTCGCCGGTGCAGGTCGGGCCCGAGTACGACGTGATGGTGCTCGACCCGGACCACCCCGGGCACGGGCTGCTCACCCCGGCCGGCCAGCCGGTCCGGTACCGGGGCCGGATCGGCATGCTGGCCGTGGACGCCAGCGACGCCTACTGGATCGTCCGGCACCGGGTGGTGGACGGCGACTGGCCGCCCACCGGGACGCTGCTGGCCGACGAGGAGATGGCCACCGCCTGCTGGGCCTGGGAACAGTTCTACCCGGGCATGGCGATCACCGGCACGATCGACAACGAGCTGCGCATCGGGCCTGAACTGCTCACCGGGTCAGAACCCCCGGCGGAACCCACCGCGCCGCGCCGCCGGTCCGGCCTGCGGCACCGGCTGGGCCGTCGCCGCGGCGGCCAGAACGGCGCAGACCAGCGCGGCGGGCCGGGCGGTGACCCGGACCCGGTACGCCAGCACGAGCCGAGCGGCGGCGGGCGGTCCATCCCGCAGCACCGGCGGCTGTACGCGGTGGCCAGAGAGCCGGACCGGCCCGACCGGATCGGGCAGCACACGACCGAGCGGTTCCGCCGCACCTGGATCCGCCGCAGCCCGGACGAGATCGCCGAGGCAGGCCGCGCCCTCGCCGCCGCGGCCGCCGCCATGACCGCCGCCGGCGGCAGCACCCGGCCGAACCCGTCTTCGGTGCTCTGCCCGCCGTGCGCCTACCTCGCTCCCTGCCAGGCGATGCGGGCCGGCCGGGACCAGGAGGCGGCATCCCTGCTCGCCGCGGCCTACACCGAACGCGAACCGGAAGCTCCGGCCGAAGGCCGCATCGGCGCCACCACCTGGGGCATGGGCCGCGGCGCCGCCCCGCCCCGGTTCCCGGGCCGCCGCTGACCAGCAGCTCCGCCACGCTCCCGGGACCGCCGCTGCGCCACGGCCGTCACCGCGCGGCCCGCTCCGCTCCGGCCCCTAGTCCTTGAGCTGGCAGATGACCGTGCCGGCCGAGACGGTCTGGCCGATCTGCACGGTCAGCCCGGTCACCGTGCCGTCCTTGTGCGCGGTCAGCGGCTGCTCCATCTTCATCGCCTCGAGCACCACGACCGTGTCCCCGGCGTGCACCTGCTGCGCCTCCTCGGCCACGATCTTGGCGATCGTGCCCTGCATCGGGCTGACCAGGTCGTCGCCGCTGGCCGCGGCGGCCTGGCTGCGGCCCCGGCGGCCAGCGCCGCGCGACCGCTCACCTGACGGCCGCCCGGCCGGCCCACCGGTGCCCGCGGTTTCGCCCGCGCCAGGCCCGCCGGCCGTCCCGAGCCCGGCCGGCAGCGCCACCTCGAGCCGCTTGCCGCCCACCTCCACGGTGATCCGCTCGCGCCCGGCCGGCGCGTCCGCCTCCGCGGCCTCCGCGTCGAACGGCGGCACCCCGCCGAACTCGGTCTCGATCCACCGGGTGTGCACGCTGAACGGCTCGCTGGTGAACGCCGGGTCGGCCACCACCGCCCGGTGGAACGGCAGCACGGTCGGCAGCCCGTCGATCCCGAACTCGGCCAGCGCCCGCCGGGACCTGGCCAGCGCCTGCTGCCGGTCCGCACCGGTCACGATCAGCTTGGCGATGAGCGAGTCGAACACCTGCGGCACGGTCATCCCGGCCGTGTACCCGGCGTCCAGCCGGACCCCAGGCCCGGACGGCGGGCGCAGCGCGGTGATCTTCCCCGGCGTGGGCAGGAAGTTCCGCCCCGGGTCCTCGGCGTTCAGCCGGAACTCGATGGAGTGCCCACGGGCCGGCGGGTCGTCGTAGCCGAGCGCGGCACCGCCGGCGATGCGGAACATCTCCAGCACCAGGTCGATCCCGCTGACTTCCTCGGTCACCGGGTGCTCCACCTGGAGCCTGGTGTTCACCTCGAGGAACGACACCGTGCCGTCCTGGCCGATGAGGAACTCACACGTGCCGGCGCCCACATACCCGGCGCCACGCAGGATCGCCTTGGACGAGGTGCGCAGCCGTTCTTCCTGCTCGCTGGACAGGAACGGCGCGGGGGCCTCCTCGACCAGCTTCTGGTGCCGCCGCTGCAGCGAGCAGTCCCGGGTGGACACCACCACCACGTTGCCGTGCTGGTCGGCCAGGCACTGCGTCTCCACGTGCCGCGGCCGGTCCAGATAGCGCTCGGCGAAACACTCGCCCCGGCCGAACGAGGCCACCGCCTCACGTACCGCCGACTCGTACAGTTCAGGGATCTCCTCCAGCGACCGGGCCACCTTCAGGCCGCGGCCGCCACCGCCGTACGCGGCCTTGATCGCCACCGGCAGGCCGTGCTCGCGCGCGAAGTCCAGCACCTCGTCCGCGCCGGACACCGGCCCCGGCGTACCCGGGGCCAGCGGCGCGCCCGCCCGGGCCGCGATGGCCCGGGCGCTCACCTTGTCGCCGAGCGCGTCGATCGCCTCGGGCGGCGGGCCGATCCAGGTCAGCCCGGCGCCGGTGACCGCCCGGGCGAACCCGGCGTTCTCCGCCAGGAAGCCGTAGCCGGGGTGCACCGCGTCCGCGCCGGCCTGCGCCGCCACGCCGAGAATCTTGCCGATGTCCAGGTAGCTGCCGGCCGGCGTCTCGCCACCGAGCGCGTACGCCTCGTCCGTCATCTGGACGTGCAGCGCGTCGAGATCGGGTTCGGCGTAGACGCCGACGCTGGCCAGCCCCGCGTCCCGGCATGCCCGCGCGATCCGGACCGCGATCTCGCCCCGGTTGGCAATCAGCACCTTCCGCACGGGCCCTCCTCTCAGCTCAGAGGAGTCTAATCACACGCCCGATCGGCCAGCCGTGCCCGGGACTCCCGGGGTGGTCTGGACACTCAAGTTAGGTTAGCCTAACCTTAGTTCCCGTGACTTGGGCAGACGCGATACCCAACCTCCTGATCGGGCTCCGTGAGGGCCTCGAGGCCGGGCTGGTGGTGAGTATATTGCTCGCCGCCCTGCGCAAGATCGCCCCCGGCGCCAGGACCGCTCCGGTCTGGCTCGGCGTCGTCGGCGCCGTGTCGCTGGCCGCGAGCTTCGCCGCGGTGCTGACCTTCTCCACCAGCGTGCTGTCCAGCCGTGCGCAGGAGACCGTCGGCGGGCTGCTCAGCGTGTTCGCGGTCTGCCTGGTCACCGGGATGATCTTCTGGATGCGCCGCACCGCGGCGACCCTGTCGGCGCACCTGCGCGGCGAGGTGCGGCGTGCGGTCGCGCTCGGCGCCGGGGCGCTCACCCTCACCGCGTTCCTCGCTGTCGGCCGGGAGGGCCTGGAAACCACGCTGTTCCTGTGGACCGCGGCCAAGGCGTCAGGGCAGACCGTGTCACCGCTCGCTGGCGCCGGGATCGGGCTGGCCGCCGCGGTGTTCTTGTGCTGGCTGCTGTACCGGCGCGCGGTCCGGCTGAACATCGGCGTCTTCTTCAACCGCACGGCCCTGGCGCTCATCGTCATCGCGGCCGGCGTGTTCGCCTACGGCCTCGGCGACCTGCAGGACGCCGGCCTGCTGTCCGGGCAGCAGTGGATCGCGTTCGACCTCACCGCGCACATCGACCCGAACTCGTGGTGGGTCACGATCATCACCGGCGTCACCGAGCTGTCCCCGAAGATGACCGTGCTCCAGGTCACCGCCTGGCTCGCCTACCTGGCGGTCGTCATCCCGGCGTTCGTGGCCGCCGGCCGTTCCGCCGTCAGGCCGGCCGCCGCCAAGGCGGCCACCCCAGTCACCCCCGAGCCGGCCACAGCCCAGCCGGCCGCCGCCGGGGAGCGGCCCGCCAGGGCATCCCGCTGGGAGCGGCTCGCCGCGCACCGCTCGTGGCCGGTGGCCGGTGCCCTGGTCGCCGTCCCCGCGCTGGCCGCCGGGATCGCGATCGTGGCCCTTCCCGCCCCGGCCGACGCGTCCGCGACCACCGTCACCATCACTGCCACCGGCTGCGCCAGCGGCTGGGCCTCCGCCGCGCCCGGCACCCAGACGTTCACCGTGAACAACCAGACCAGCCTGGCCGGTGAGATCAACCTCGACGACGCCTCGGGGGCCGTCGCCGGGGAGATCGAGACCATCGGCCCGGCGACCAGCGCGCAGCTCACCGCCACGCTCACCGCCGGCACCTACACGTTCCGGTGCCTGATGGGCAGCAAACCGGTGACCAGCTCGCAGCCGGTCACCGTCAGCCAGGCCCGCGGCGGCGCCGCCGCCCCGGTCTCCGTCAAGCCGGTCACCGCGGCCGAACTGACCGGCCCGAACAAGCGGTACATGGCCTACGCGGCACGCCGGCTCGCCGGCCTGGCGTCCGAGATCACCGCCATCCAGGCCAGCCTGCACCGCGGCGACCTGGCCGCCGCCAGACGGCACTGGCTCACCGCCCAGCTCGACTGGGAGCGGGTCGGTGCGTCCTACGACAGCTTCGGCGACCTGGGCGGCGCGGTCGACGGGCTCCCCGACGGCCTGCCCAACGGCGTCACCGACGCCGGCTTCACCGGCCTGCACCGCCTTGAGTACGGCCTCTACAACGGCCAGCCGGCCAGGGAACTGCTGCCCGTCACGGAGACGCTCGCCAAGAACGTGGCCACGGTCCGGAAAAACCTGACCACCGACGACCTCGCGGGCGACCCCACCCAGCTGCCGCTCCGCGCCCACGAGATCATCGAGGACGCGCTCCGCGACCACCTGTCGGGTATCGACGACCAGGGCGCCGGCGAGGCATACGCGATGACCTATGCCGACACGCAGGTCGACAAGGTGGTGCTCGGATACCTGGCCGGCCAGATCAGCGAGCGTCAGCCCGGCCTCGTGGCCAGCGCGGACAGCCAGCTCGCCGCGCTCGACCAGGCGCTGCTAGCCACCCAGGCCAACGGGCAGTGGCAGCCCGCGTCGGCGGTCAGCATCACCCAGCGTCAGGACGTGGACGCGGCCATCGGTCAGCTCCTGGAGACACTGGCCGAGGTTCCTAACCTCCTTGAAGTTCCCCCCACCCACTGACCAGCGCATGACCCTCGACATCAGCCGGCAGAAACCTCTCTGGAGCTAACCCCGTGGACGTCAACCGCCGCAATTTCCTCAAGGGCACCGCGGCCGGTGCAGCCGGCACCGCACTGGTCGGCGGCGTGCTGATCGGCGGCGCGCACGAAGACGCGAGCGCCGCAACGCAGGCCACCGACGCCTCGGCCGAGCAAGCGTCGTACCCCTTCCACGGCGCGAACCAGTCCGGCATCATGACCCCGTTCGCCAAGCAGGCGGCCACCTGCGTGGCGGCCTTCAATTCCACGGCGACGGACAAGGCGGCCCTGGCCGACCTGCTCCAGACGATCACCACCAGGGCGCGGTTCCTCACCGCCGGCGGTATCGCGCCCAACCTCGGCGTCAGCCAGCCGCCGTCCGACAGCGACGTGCTCGGCCCGGTGATCCCCGCCGACGGGCTGACCGCCACGCTGTCCGTGGGTTCGACGCTGTTTGACGAGCGCTACGGCCTGGCCGACCGCAAGCCGCTGAAGCTCCAGCCGCTGACCGCCTTCCCGAACGACTCGCCCGACCCCGCCTGGCTCCACGGCGACCTGCTCCTGCAGCTGAGCGCCAACCACCAGGACACGGTCCACCACGCGATCAGGGACATCACCAAGCACACGCGCGACGGCATGCAGCTGCGCTGGAAGATCGAGGGATACAACTCGCCGCCGCGCCCGTCAGGCACGGGACGGAACCTGCTCGGGTTCAAGGACGGCACCGCGAACCCGACGGGTGCCCTGGCCGACAGCCTGATCTGGGTTGACGACGCAGCGGAGCCAGCCTGGGCGCAGGGCGGCTCCTACCTGGCGGTGCGGCTGATCCGGATGCTCGTGGAGTTCTGGGACCGCGTGTCCATCAACGAGCAGGAGGACATGTTCGGCCGCCGCCGGGACACCGGTGCCCCCCTCGACGGCACGAGCGAGTTCGACACGCCCAACTACACGGCGGACCCGAACGGGAACGTGATCGCCACCGACGCCCACATCCGCCTCGCCAACCCGCGCACGTCGGCGACCGCCGACCAGCGCCTCCTGCGCCGCTCCTACAACTACGAC
>DASYAV010000030.1:0-59523 GCA_036501145.1 Streptosporangiaceae bacterium
GGGAGCTGGACGCCGATGTAGATTCCGCCCAGCAGGTAGATAGCGCTCTGCGCCTGGGATCGGTTCTTCAGCTCGAGGCTGGTAAAGGCGTGCACCTTGTGCCGGTCCAGCCCTTCCTTGCGCCAGTACTTGAGGACGGTCAGCATGTTGCAGCCCTGGTCGGGCGGTGGCGGCGTACCCACGAAGTGCTCGTAGAACGCGAGGACCTTCTCCGGCGGCGGGGTCACTTCGGTCGCCGCGCTGGCGGTCCAGTTCTGGATCAGGTGACCAGCCGCCGCGCAGCTGCAGTCACCGTACTGGTCGTTGTAGTACATCGGCCAGGAGGGGACCTTCTGGTAGTAGGCCACCGAATCGGGCGGCGATGGCAGGGCAGGCGTCACGTAGTTGCCAAAGAGCAGCGTCCGGTCATCGAGGACCGGCGGGTGCTTGCCGAGTCTGTAGGCTCCGGGCACGGTAGTCCCCTCTCACGGCGTTGCCGCCGCCCTTACGACTGGGGCAGCGACACGCTGGGCGTGGGGGACGGCGTGGGCGTCGATGTGGCGCTGGGCGTCGGTGACGAGGTCGGCGGCCCCGGCAGCGACCGTACCGGTGACGGGGCCTCGGAGGCCGGCCGGGTCGGTGTGGATGGCGAGGACGGCGGGACCTGGTGGGATGACGGCTCGCCTGGGTGCGTGGCGCCCGTGGAACCCGGCGGCACGGTCAAGGCGCTCGCGGGTGCCTGCCCGGCAGCGCCCGCGGTGCCCGGAGCGCTGGTTCCGGGGGCCTGGCCGGGAGCGGCGGATCCGGGCGTCTGACCGGGGACGCTCTGACCGGACTGGCTGGAGTTTGCCGACGGGCTGCCTGCCTGGGACGCCCGCGGCGCCGCCACCGGGGACACGGTGGTCGGCTGCCGGGACGGCCCAGGGACGAAGTCGATCAGCAGCAGGACGACGGCGGCGGCCAAGAGGCCTCCGGTCGCCGCTCCCTTGTAATAGGGCATAGGCACGGCTTTTAGCAGGGATCCCAGCCTGGCCAGGGCGCGCCTCAGCCGGGCCATGGCCGTTGCCAGCGCAGCGATCTCCGCTAGCTTTCTCAACGACGACTTCAACGACATCGCCCCCAAAGTTCTCATGGGGCGTGCATTCGGACTGTGCCCGCTACCCATCAGAAGACGCGCGGACCGTCAGGCCGGTTTACCAGCGAGTAGAACGGTCCTATGACCGAGGACTGTGTCTTTTGCGATCACGATTTGCTGCGCGGGGCGGATCTGTACTTCGAGAACGACTTGTGCATCTACTCCTCGACCAGAGATCCTCGCGATCCGCCCGACGTCATGCCCGGCGCCGGCGCCATCGTCCCGAAGGTTCACCGGGCTTCCCCGTTCGACCTGACCGCGGAGGAGTGGGCGGCGACGCAGGAACTTCTGCTACTCGTCCGGGCCGAGCTGCACAAGCGGCTCGCCCCCGACGGCTACACGCTCGGCTGGAACGACCAGGGCGGGCTGCACCCCCACCTGCACGTGATCCCGCGCTTCGACGACGAGCCGATGGCCGACCAGGGCGTCCGGTCGGGAATCAAGGATCCCGCCAACCGGCGGCCCGATCCGTGGCGTCCCGGCAGCGGCAGGCACCTGGCCGGATCATGAAGCCGGCCCGCCGGGGCTCCACTCGGCCACGCCCGGGACCGGGCCCTGTCCTCACTAGACGAAACATGCGTTTCGCCTAATGCTGGAACAGCAGGCTGGCCGGCAGCGGCGCCGCGGCGAGCAGCAGGCAGGTGGCCAGGTTGACGGCCTTGTGCCTGAGGAAGACGGCGGCGAACTCCCGCAGGGTGGCACCAGGCCAGTAGTAGCCGGCCGTGCGGGCGCCGGTCACCTGGCCGCGGATGCCGGTACGGCGGGCGGTCATGGCCGCGCGGAACACGTGATAGTTGCTGGTCACGATCACGCACGTGGCGCCGGGGCGGAGCGTGTCCATGATGGTTTTGCTGTAGGCCAGGTTCTGGTCCGTGCTGGCTGACCGGTCCTCGCGCAAGATTCGGCCGGCCGGGAAGCCGTCCGCGATCAGGTAGCCGGCCATCGCCTCGGCCTCGGCGACCTGCTCGTCGTCGCCTTTGCCGCCGGAGACGATCAGCACCGGGTCGTTGCCGGCCGCCGCCAGTGCCTGATAGACCTCCCGGCCCCGGTCCAGCCTGCTGGCCAGCAGCGGCGGGACCCGCCCGCCATCGAGCAGCCCGGAGCCGAGCACCACGACGAACTCCGCGCCGCGGGGCATGGGCAGCCGGCCGTAGAGGAACGCGTAAAGGACGAACGAGACGCACTGGAACGAGGCGTAGCCGGACAGCAGCACGACGATCGTGGCGGACAGCGCCAGCTGGCCCGAGCGGGCCAGCGGCACCGCCAGCACGAGCCCGGTCACCACGAGAATCCCGGCCCCCACCAGCAGCGGCAGGAAGCTGGCGGCGCGCGGGCCTTCCCTGCGGATCATCGTCACGCCGTTGCCGAGCAGGTACCCGGCGATGACGATCGGGCCGACGGCCACCAGCATGAGCACCGCCAGCAGCAAAAGCCTGCCCGCCGGGTCGTGCGTCCTGGCCAGCCACCCGGCCGCGCCGAGCGCGCCCAGCGCGAGCGCGAGGCCGAGCAGGACCGCGTTGCTGAAGCTGCGGCGATCATGCAGCACCCCGGCGGTGAGCAGGACGAGGACCGCGGCAGCGGCCTTGAATGCGAACACGAGCCACTCCTAACCCGAGCGGCCTTGCCCGCGCTCTCCAGCCGGATCGCTTCGCCCGTTCGTGAGCTCACTGACGTTCATGCGCTGATGCTGTCACCGGCCGGGTCGCCAGCACATCGGCCCGCAGGCCAATCTCGCGCTGCTGGTCAGCCCGCAGGCGTACGCCTGCGGGCTACCGCGCGGCCAGGTGCCCCCGATGGGGCATGACGGATGCGGCGGGCTGGCCACACTGGTACCAAGTCCAGCCAGTCAGCATCACCCATCGCAAGGAAGGCGCGCATCATGAAGTTCGCAGTTATCGGCGGAACCGGGTTGATCGGGTCACAGGTCGTGCGGAAGCTGAACGCGGCCGGGCACCAGGCCGTGCCGCATTCCCTGGCCACGGGCGTGGACGTCATCACCGGCGAGGGGCTGGAGGCCGCCGTGACGGCCACCGACGTCGTCATCAACCTGACCAATTCCCCGACCTTCGACGATGCCTCGCTCGCCTTCTTCCAGACGTCGATGGGCAACCTCCTTGCGGTGAGCGAGAAGACGGGGGCCGGGCATTTCGTCATTCTCTCGATCGTCGGCGTGGACCAGGTGCCCGGCCTGGATTACTACCGCGCGAAGGTGCTTCAGGAAAATATCCTCAAAGCCGGGTCCGTCCCGTATTCCATCGTCCGCGCCACGCAGTTCATGGAGTTCATGGACGCGACCCTGGCCATGACCACCGACGGCGACATCGTCCGGCTGCCCCGCACGCCGGTCCAGCCGATCGCCGCCGCGGATGTCGCCAGCGTCGTCGCCGAAGTCGCCGCGGGCCCTCCGCTGAACGGCGTCGTCAACATCACGGGTCCCGACGTCTACCCGCTGGACGAACTGGGCCGGCTCACGCTGGCCGTCAAGGGCGACGGGCGCTCTGTCGTCACCGATGACGCCGCCGGCATGTTCGCCGTCGTCCCGGGTGACGTCCTCACCCTCCGGAACGGTGCCCGCGTCGCCCCCACCCACTACACCGACTGGCTCTCCTCCACCGGGACCGCTGAGTGAGGGCCGTCAGGGCGCGGCCGGTGATCGCCGTGAGGCGCGGTAGAGGTCGGCCAGCTCGCCGGTGCTGGTGGCATCCTCCGCGGCCTTGTCGTCGCGCCAGCGGCCGGTGAAGCGCGGGAACCGCATGGCCAGCCCGGCCTGGTCCTTGACCTGGCCCCAGGCGGCGGTGTAGTTGGGCGACAGGGTCAGCTCGGCGCTGAGAATCTCCAGCACCAGGCCTGGCTCGAACCACACGTCGGGCTGCTGGCGGGCGTCCACCCTGGCCGGCCGTTCGGCGCGGGCCATCGGTGCAAGCCGGGCGGGCAGCGCGGCCAGGTCGGCATCGGAGAACCCGGTGCCGCACTTGGTCACCGCGGCGAACGTGCCGGCGGCCGGGTCGTAGGCGGCCAGCAGCAGCGCGCCGTACATGCCGCGGCGGCGGCCCCGCCCGGCGAACGCGCCGACGATGACGAGGTCGACGGTGTCGGACAGTTCGGTGCGGTAGTCCCGCTTGAGCTTGATCCACTGCCAGCCGCGGGCGCCGGCCTGGTAGCCGGACTGCGGGCTGGCCGACTTGCAGACCAGTCCCTCGCAGCCGTCGGTGACCGCCTGCTCGAACGCGGCCTCCAGCGCCTCCGGGGTGCTGACGTCGGTGGCGGTGGTCAGCCGCAGCCGGGGGGAGACGGTGATCGCCTCGGCCAGCCTGGCCCGCCGCTGCGGATAGGGCAGCCGGGTGAGGTCCTGCCCGTCGGCGTAGAGCAGCTCGAAGCAGAACAGGCCCACCGGCACGTCGCGCACCGCCTCGTCGATGCCGTGCTTGCGCCGCCGGAACATGACCTCGCCGAACGGGTGCAGCTCACCGGCTTCGGCGTCGTAGGCGACGACCTCACCCTCGACGATCGCCTCGGCCGGGCCGAGCCCCTCCGCCAGCATCGCCACGACGTCGGGGAACTGGCTGGCCACCCGCTCGAGCCGACGGGTGAACAGCTCGATCTCCCCGCCGGCCATCTTGTGCGCCTGCACCCGGACGCCGTCGTACTTGTACTCCGCCGCGCAGTGCCCGCCCAGCTTGGCCAGGATGTCCGGCGCCTGGGACAGCCGCTGGGCGAGCATGGCCCGGACCGGGTTACCCGGCCGGACCCGGATCTCCTCGACCGCGGCCAGCCCGCCGCCGGCCAGCGCGGCGGCCACCTGGCCCAGGTCGCAGCAGATGCTGTAGGCGCGTTCCAGCACCGGCCGGTCCTGGCGCTCTCGCTTGGCCGCCCCGGCGTTCGCGCCCGGTTGACCTGGCGCTCGCGCTTGGCCGGCCGTATGCACCTGGGCCAGCGCGTCCAGGATGGTGGGCGTGCCGATGCCCAGCCGCAGTCCCTTGGTGACCAGCCGCAGCAGGTAGCGGGCCTCCAGCGGGGTGGCCTGGCCGAGCAGGCCGGCCAGCAGGTCCAGCTTGGCCCCCTGCGAGCCGGGCCCCGCGGCGCCGGCGATCCGGTGCAGCGTACCGGTGACCGCCGTGACCTCCAGGCTGGCCTGCCGCCCCGACGCGGTTATAGCCAGCAGTTGCTCGGCCGCCACCCCGAGGTCGCCGGTCTCCCGCAGCGAGGCGGCGACCTGCTCGGCGCCGGTCCCGGTCACGGTGCCGACCGCGCGCACGGCGAGCTTCTCCGCCAGGCCGAGATCCACCCCGGCGAACTCCGGCGCGATCAGCCCCTGGCACAGGTAGCAGACCGTGGGCAGCAGCCCGGCCGGGGTTGCCGCCAGCAACTCAGCCAGCCGCGCGGTAAGCGCCAGCCGGCCGGTGGACTGCTCCAGGTCGCGGTACGCCTGGGCAACAACGTCGTACTTCACGCCGCTCCTTCCCACCCCAGTCGATCATGACATGCGCCCCGGTGACTAGTAAGAACGCCGCATCTTCCACCGGCCGGGTCACTTCGAGCCGGCCGTGCCGCGACGGCGAGCCGCCGCCACCCGCAGGTAGGTGCATAGAGCAATGAAAGCAATAAGCTACAGTTGCATATAGCAAATACTTCTTCTGCGGGGTGTCATGGCTGGGGCCGTTGCCCAGGTGGCCGACGAGACGGTCGTGGACGCGGTGCTGTCCGCGAGCCGGTCGCTGGTCGCGGTGGCCACCATGTCCCTCGGCGCGGCCGCGGAAGAGACCACGATCGCGCAGTACCGGGCGCTGGTGGTGCTGGCCTCGCGGGGGTCGCAGCGCGTCACCGACCTGGCGGCGGCGCTGGATGTGGCCCCGTCGACGGCGGGCCGGATGTGCGACCGGCTGGTCCGCAAGGGCCTGGTCCGCCGGCACCGGGCCCGCTCGGACCGCCGGGCGGTGCTGGTCGCCATCACCGCGGCCGGCCGGGCAGTGGTCGATCAGGCCACCGCGCGGCGGCGGGAGCTGATCTCCGCGATCCTCGCCCGGCTGCCGGAGCAGGCGCAGCACGAGGTGGCCGGAGGGTTGCGGGCCTTCGCCGAGGCAGCGGGTGAGATCCCGGACAGCCAGTGGCCCTCCGGCCCGGTGGACGAACTGCCCTGACCCGTGGTCAGGCAGATGACGGCGGGCTGGCCGACGACTGTGAGCGGGCGTGCGGCTGATGCGGAAAGGATGGTTGATGACCAGCGCAATGTTGCCGGCCAGTTCTGCCTGGTCCCGGGTAGCCGGGTGGCTGCGGGCGGGCCGGGGCGGGCTGTTCCTGCTCGCGTTGCTGATCGGGGCCGGATCGGGGCTGGGCGCGGTGGCGTTCCGGTACCTGATCAATGTGTTCACCTGGCTGGCCACCGGGCACAGCCAGTTCGGCCAGCAGGGGCACTCGCCCAGCGGGCACCTGCCGTGGCTGGGCCTGGGGTTCTTCGTGGTGATCCCGGTCATCGGCGGGCTGGTGTACGGGCCGCTCATCTATAACTGGGCGCGGGAGGCCCGCGGGCACGGCGTGCCGGAGGTGATGATCGCGGTCGCCGACAACGGCGGCCGGATCCGGCCGCAGGTCAGCGTGGTCAAGGCGCTGGCATCCGCGCTGTGCATCGGCGCCGGCGGGTCGGTCGGCCGGGAAGGCCCGATCGTGCAGATCGGGTCCGCGCTGGCCTCCAGCCTGGGCCAGTGGGTGCGGATGCCGGAGAACCGGCTGCGGATCCTGGTCGCCTGCGGCGCGGCCGGCGGCATCTCCGCCACCTTCAACGCACCGATCACTGGCGTGTTCTTCGGGGTCGAGATCATCTTGCGGGAGTTCTCCATCGACGCGCTCTTCACTGTCATGCTGTCGGCGATGGTCGCGGATATCACCGCCATCCCGTTTCTCGGCGACAAGCCGTTCCTGTCCGGCTTCCCGGCCGGGATCGTGCTGCACCACCCGCGGAACTACCTGCTGGTCGCGGTGCTTGCCGTGCTGGCCGCACTCATCGGCCTGCTGTTCAAGGCGGTCCTGTACAAGACCGAGGACCTGTGTGACCGGCTGTGGGGCAGCCGCCCGGAATGGGCGCGGCCCGCGGCCGGCGGGCTGCTGCTCGGGCTGCTGCTGCTCGCCATCCCGCAGCTGTACGGGGTCGGCTACCCGGTCATGTACAAGGCCACAGCGGGGGACTATGCGCTGTGGTTTGTGGTGCTGCTCGCGTTCGGGAAGATCGTGGCGACGAGCCTGTCGATCGGGATCGGCGGGTCCGGCGGGGTGTTCGCGCCGTCACTGTTCATCGGGGTCACCTCCGGGATGGCCTTCGGCGATGTCGCACACCACCTGTTCGGCCCGGCCGCGGGCCAGCCTGTGCTGTACGCCGTGGTGGCGATGGGCGCCGTATTCACCGCGGCCGCGCGGGCCCCGCTCACCTCCCTGGCCAGCGTGGTGGAGATGACCGGTGACTTCTCGCTGACGCTGCCGGTGATGCTCGCGGTCGCCATCGCATCGATGGTCTCCCGGGCGCTGTCTTACGGCACGATCTACACCACCAAGCTGCTGCGCCGCGGCACCGACATCGACCGGGCCACCCCGTGGCGGGCGCTGGCCGACCTGAAGGTCACCGACGCGATGCACCCGTTCGGCACCCCGCTCCCCGCTGGCGGGGACGGCAACCGCACCGGCGATTTCGCTGCCGCCGTCGCGACGGTGGCCGGGCCAGTCTCCCGATGCCGCGATCCGCAGGCTGTGTTCGCCGGTGAGTCCCTGGGGCAGGCGCTGCGGCAACTGGAGGTCTACGGGCGGGACGGGCTCCCGGTGATCTCCGGTGACGGGCAGCAGATCGAGGGCTGGGTCACGAACACCAGCGTGCTGCAGGCGCTGGCCCGCCAGCTCAGCTCCGCCCGGGCCGAAACCGTTCGCGCCCAGCTGGCCGCCGACTGGAGTCACGACGATCTGGACTCATCGCTGCGCGAGCCGTCCGTCCCGCTGCCCGGCTACCAGCTGGCTCTGATAACCCTCGATGGCACTTCGCCGGCCGCGGGCCACCGGATCGCGGACGTCGCCTGGCCGGCGGGCTCCATCCCGGTCACCGTGCTGCGCGCCGGCCGGCTCCGCAGGGCCGAGACGGGCATCGTGCTGCGGGCCGGCGACCGGATCAGCCTGCTCGCCCCCACCCCCTGCACGCCCGGCACGGCCCACGACGGCACCCCCCGGCCCGCCTCCTCCCGGTAGGCTGGTGCCGCGGCGCGCCGGGAAGTCTGGTCGGCAACGGCTCAACGGGGGCGGAGAGGCGGGTGCCGGCGGCGTGCGAAGTACTGAGACCGTGGTGGTGCTGGTCGCGCTGGCGACCGTGGTGGCGGCGTTTGCGGGGCGGCTGCGGGTCCCCGCGCCTTCCCTGCTGGTGGCCGTGGGCCTGATCGTGGGCCTGCTGCCCGGGGCGCCGGTGGTTCATGTGCCGCCGTCGGTGGTCAGCCTGGTGGTGCTGCCACCGCTGCTGTATGCGGCCAGCGAGGAACTGTCCTGGCGTGACCTGCGGGCCGTGTGGCGCCCGGTGGCGGTGCTGGCGGTGGGCCTGGTGCTGGCTTCGGCGGCCGCGGCCGCCGCGGTGGCGATGGCGGTGGCCTCGCTGTCGGTGAGCATGGCGTTCGTGCTCGGCGCTGTGCTGGCCAGCACCGACCCGGTAGCGGTCAGCGCGCTGGGCCGGCGGCTGTCCCTCCCGGCCAGGGTGCAGGCACTGGTGCAGGCGGAGAGCCTTTTCAACGATGGCACCAGCCTGGTGCTGTTCCAGATCGCGGTGTCGTTCGCGGTGGGCACGGCCGGGCTCTCTGTCACCGGCGCCCTGCTGCACGGCGTAGCCGAGTTCGTCCTGCTGGCGGGCGGGGGTGTGCTGTGCGGAGCCGCGGTCGCGTCGGGTGCGATCGTGCTGCGCCGCCGGATCACCGATCCGGTGCTGGAGACGGTGGCGGCGCTGATCACCCCGTACGTGGCATACCTGCTCGGTGCGACACTGCATGTGTCCGGTGTGACCGCGGTGATCGTGGCCGGGCTGGTGGTGGGGGTGCGGCGCACCAGGATCACCACCGCGCAGACCCGGCTGCAGCTGCACTCGGTGTACCAGACCGTCCTGTTCCTGCTGGAAAGCGTGGTCTTCGCCCTGATCGGGCTGGAGCTGCCCACTCTCGTCCGCGACCTGGGCCACACCGGACGGTGGCCGGCGGCGGCGCTGGCGGTCACCGGGACCCTGATCGCCATCCGGGTGGCGTGGGTGTTCCCGCTCCATGCCTTCTCCCAGCGGCGGCGCGGCGAGCACCGGCCGTCCTGGCCGGTGCCCGCCGTGGTCTCGTGGGCGGGCACGCGCGGGGTCGTGCCGCTGGCCGCTGCGCTGTCCATTCCGCTCAGCACGTCCCGCGGGAGCGCGCTGCCGCAGCGGGATCTGGTGCTGGTGCTGGCCGCGGCGGCGATCGTCATCTCGCTGCTCGTGCAGGGCTTCACCCTGGAGCCGCTGGCCCGGCTGGCCGGGTTCGGCCCGGCCCCGGCCGGGCCGCGGCACGAGGAAACCACCGCCCGGCTGCGGATGGCCGAGGCCGGCCTGGCCCGCCTGGATGAGCTGGCCGAAGACGATGCCGCACCCGATGAAGTGATAGATCGGCTCCGCGGCGGCCTGCTGGCCCGCATCGGCAGCACCCAGGCCCGCCTGGACCGGAGCATCGACACCAGCCGGACGGGCCGGGCCGAGAAGGACCGGACCGAGAAGGAACTGCGTGGCGACCTCATCACGGCCGAGCACGCCGAACTGTCCCGGCTCTACGACGCCGGCACCATCAGCGCCGCGACCCGGCGGCGGCTGCAGCGCAACCTGGACCTGGAGACCACCCGGCTCACCGAAGGGCCGCACTAGCGAAGGACCGCTGGCTGGGACCGCGCTGGCTAAGGACCGAATTGGGGCTCATCCGGGCAGCTCCGGGGATGTGTTCAGGAGTCGATCGTGCGGCCGCCACCCATCATCCGGTAGGCTCACGGTCGGCGCGGCGAGGTCGCGTTGTGGCAAGACGAATAGAGGGACCTGCGCAAATGGCAACAGGAACAGTGAAGTGGTTCAACGCCGACAAGGGCTTTGGTTTCATCGCCCCTGACGACGGGACGGCGGACGTGTTCGTCCACTTCTCCGCGATCGCGACCTCCGGCTACCGGTCACTGGATGAGAACCAGAAGGTCGAGTTCGAGACGACCCAGGGCCAGAAGGGCCCGCAGGCGGAGAACGTCCGCCCGCTCTAACGCACAACGCCCGTGCCTTCCCGCGGCACGCTGGCAAGGTCAGCCGACACCGGCGCAGCACGGCCGGCCAGGCGCTTGCCAGCGTGCCGTGGGGGGTGGGGGAGTACCGCAAGGAAAGCACACATCACCCCGCACTCGACATGGCCATCATGGCCAGTCACGGTGCTGGCGCAGCACTGTGCCGGCCGGCCGTAGGGCCGGCCGGTCACAGCGGCTGGCTGGTTAACCGGGTGGTCTGGGTGCCTGCCCTCCTGGGCTTGGCGGATCTGACGCGTGGACCGTAAACGCGCCCCGCGGCAGCCGTTCATGGTTCGATGACGGTTCCGGCGCGGCGCTCCAGCAGAGCCTGGGCGTCGGCGAGCTGGCCGATGGCGGCCATGTGGATCGCCCGCGCCCGCGGCGTGCCGTAGTCGTCTTGCACCGCGTCGACGTCGGTGAGCAACAGCAGCGCGTCCGCATGCAGCTGCCTGGCCAGCAGCGACGCGGTCAGATCCTTATCGATGACCGCCTCGGCCCCGCGCAGCGAGCCAGTGCCGCCGTGCTTCACCACCGGGATGCCACCGCCGCCCGCGCACTTGCTGCTCGTCGTACCCCCGGCCGACGAACTTGGACGGCTGGCCGAACGCGGCATCCTGCTCGCCGGCCAGAGTGCGGCTGACCAGGCAGGCGGCCCGGCGGCCGGGCGCCGCGCGTTCTGCAGGGGCCTGCAGCAGCCAGTAGCCGATCATGCCCTGGCTCTGCGCGCCGAGCACGTCGAACGGGTACGGATGCGCGATGGCGGGATCGGCCGCGCTTTCCAGCGCGAGCATCACGACCTTGATCGTATGCAGCCCCTTCTGGGGCGCGTCCTTCCCGCCCGGGGCACGGGCGGGAAGGACGGGACGGTCACCGCGCCTCGTAGGTCAGGTGCAGCGCTCCTTCACCCTGGATGGCGCCGGTGCAGCGCAGATCTGCCTGGCCGGGACCGAATAGCCGCATGCCCTGGCCGACCAGCACCGGGGTGACGTGCAGCACGATCTCATCGACCAGCCCGGCGGCCAGTGCCTGCTGGGCGACGCTGACCCCGCCGGCCAGCAGCACGTCCTTTCCGTCCGCCACCGCCCGGGCCTGCTCGGCCGCGGCCTCGATGCCGCCGGTCACGAACGTGTAGCTGGTGCCGCCCTGCTTCTCGATCCGGTCCCGGCCGCGGTGCGTCAGGACGAACACCGGGGCGTGGAACGGCGGGTTGTCGCCCCAGGGCTCGAAGCCGTAGTCGAACATCGAGCGGCCGACGATCTGCGGGCCGAACCGGGCGAAGATGTCGCCCCAGATCCGGGAGTCCAGCGAGTCCTCCCCGCCCTCCTGGCCCTGCTGCTCCCGCCAGCTGCGCAGCGGGAACACCCAGCTCATGATCCGCTCGAAGAGGGCGAAGCCCTCCGCGTCGAGGGTCTGCGGCGCGGCGATGCCGTCCAGCGACGTCGTCATGCTCAGCACTATCTTGGTCATGGTGGGCTCCTGTTCCGGTGCGGGCGCCGTATGCGCTCGCTCGGTCCTGGGTCGGAGCCGACCGCCGGGTCTCTACATCGCCGGCTAACTTTTTTCTGAACCGGCCAGCCGGTCCGCGCGGGCGGTCAGGTACCGGCGTTCGGGCAGGCTGGTGGTGCGGCGCGCCGCCTCGCGGTAGCTGGCCACCGCCCCGGCGGGATCGCCGGACATTTCCAGCAGGTGGGCCCGGGTCGCATGCAGCCGGTGGTGCCCGGCCAGCCGCCGGTCCGATTCCAGCCGGCCGATCAGGTCCAGACCGGCCGCCGGGCCGTCCACCATCGCGATGGCGACCGCCCGGTTGAGGCTGACCATCGGCCCGGGCGCGAGCCATTCGAGCAGGTCGTAGAGGCCGAGGATCTGCGGCCAGTCGGTGGCATCCACCGACGCCGCCTCGTCATGCACGGCGACGATCGCCGCTTGCACCTGGTAGGGGCCGGGCTGGCCGGCCGGCAGCGCCGCGGCGACCAGCGCCACGCCCTCCGCGATCCGGTCGCCGTCCCAGCGGCCCCGGTCCTGCTCGGCCAGCGGGACCAGGCTGCCGTCCGGGCCGGTCCTGGCGGCCCGCCGGGCGTCGGTCAGCAGCATCAGCGCCAGCAGCCCGGTCACCTCGGCGTCGTCCGGCAGCAGCCGGTGCAGCCAGCGGGTCAGCCGAATCGCCTCCGCCGACAGTTCCACGGCGGTGAGGCCGGAGCCCGCGGTGGCGGTGTAACCCTCGTTGAAGATCAGGTACAGCACATGCAGGACGATGCCCAGCCGGTCCATCCGGTCGGCCGGGTCTGGCATCTCGAACCGGGCCCCGCTGGCCTTGATCGTCTGCTTGGCGCGGCTGATCCGCTGGGCCATGGTCGCCTCGGGCGCCAGGAAGGCGGCGGCGATCTGCGCCGTGCTCAGCCCGCCCACCGCCCGCAGCGTCAGCGCGACCTGGCTCGGCGCCGACAGTGCGGGGTGGCAGCACAGGAACAGCAGCGTCAGGCTGTCGTCGTGACCGGGCCCCGGCTCCTGCGGCCGCTCCAGCGGGGCGGTGGCCGCGGCGTCACCCTCCTCCCGGCGCCGCCGGGCGTGCTCGCTGCGCACATCGTCGATCAGCCGGCGGGACGCGACCGTCAGCAGCCAGCCCTTCGGGCTTTGCGGCAGGCCGTGCGCCGGCCAGCCGGTCACCGCCTCCAGCAGCGCCTCCTGGACGGCGTCCTCACAGGCGGCGAACTGCCCGTACCTGCGCACCAGCGCACCGAGCACCTGCGGCGCGAGCTCGCGCAGCAGTTCGCCCACGCGCCGCGCGTCCGGCGGCGGGCCGGCGCCGTGCTGCCCGGCGGCCTCCTGCGGAGTGCGGCCCCGGCTCACGGGTCAGCGGGGAGACTCGTGCAGGATCGGCCACAGCTCCACCGGGTCGGTGTCGGCGAACGGCATGTCCGCGGCGATCTGCCGGGCCCGCTCCTCGCTGGCGCAGTCCAGCAGCCAGAAGCTCGCCATGTACTCCTTCGTCTCCAGGTAGGGGCCGTCGGTCACCGCCGGCAGCTCGTTCACCCGGCGGATCAGCCTGGCCTGGGCCGCGTCGGCCAGCCCGTACGAGGCGAGCAGCTCGCCGGTCTCCCGGTACCTGGCGTTGAACGCCTCCTGCCGGGCGACCCCCGCCCGCCAGTCCTCCGAGGCCAACGATTCCCACTTCTCCCGGTTACCGTAGATCATCAGCAGGTACTTCAACGTCATCCTCCTGAACGTCCGGGCACTGCCTACGGACCTTACGGGGTTCCCGGGCAGACCTGGAAGCCGCCGGCGGACCGCCCGGTGACCGGGCGTAGCCGGGGCACGGCCGCCGCCCCTTGTGTTGCGTGATGCAAGTCAGTGCTTAAGCAACGCTTGACTAGGCCTGATGCCGCGGCAAACATGGAGCAGTCAGCTTCCGGGGATGGGGCACAGATGAGTGATAGCGACACGGGCCGGCCCGCTACGGGAGCGCGCCGGCCGGCCCGGCCGTGGCCACTGCGGATCTACCTCATCGGGCTCGCCATCGTGTTCCTGGCGGCCGCCGCGGCCAACCTGGTCTATCAGCACAACTCGGCCGTCAACCAGGCGCGGCAGACCGCCGAGGCCGACGCCCGGTTCGCCGCCGCTTTAAGCGCTCGCGACCTGGGTACCTCGACCACCCAGCTGCAGCAGGTTGTCACGGCCACCGCCGGCACGCTCAGCGCGCACAAGCCGCTGCCCAGCGGCAGCGCCTGCAGGCTGGCGTTCGATGTGAGCAGCCCGTTCCCCGCCGGTCACCTCGACATCGTCCGCCCGGACGGCACGATCGCCTGCTCCTCCTGGAAACGGGGCTCCGCGCCGCGGTACCACGGCGCCACCTGGCTGAGCACGGCGCTGACCAGGCCCGTCGCTTCCGGCCCGGTGATCGACGCCCGGACCGGGCAGCAGGCCCTGGTGGTCGCCGCCCCCGCGGCCGGCGGCCGCGGGGTGGTGGCGGCGTTCGTTGCCCTCCGCCCGGTCGGGCCGGATCTCGCGGCCAGGCTCGGCGGCCCGCTGCACCTTCAGTTCCTGATCTCCACGGCGGGCCAGAGCCGCGTGCTGGCCCGGTCGGCCGACCCGGCCCGCTGGGTGGGTGTGCCGCTGGCCAGCGCGGGAATCCCACGGCTGAGCGCCCGCTCCGAGCAGGCCGACCTGGCCGGCACACCCAGCCTGTACAGCGAGGCAACGGTCGGTGGCCGGGGCTGGCAGGTCGTCGCGGCCGTCCCCACCGCCCAAGCCCTGGCCGCCGCGAACGGCGCCAGCGACCGCCAGCTGCTCATCACCCTGGCCGGCCTGGTGCTGTTCCTGGCCGCTCTGTGGGTCATCTACCGCCGGATCACCCGGCCGATCAGCAGGCTGAGCGCCGGCGTGCGCGCCGCGACCTCGGGCGCGGCGCCGGGCGACCTGGACGCCGGTGGCCCGGCGGAGGTCGCGGCCCTGGCCGAGGACTTCACCAGCCTGATCAAGGCTGCCGCGGAACGGCGTGCATTGGAAGAACGGCTTCGCCGTGCCGAGCGAGCTGAAAACCAGGAACGTGAGCTCCGGCTGCTCGCCGACCGTGACCGGATCGCCCGCGGCCTGCACGACACCATCATCCGCCGGGTGTTCGCCACCGGGCTGTCGCTCGCCTCCATCTCCCAGTCCATCACCGAACGTGAGCCGCGCAGGCGGCTGGAAGACTCCATCGGCGAGCTGGACATCGTGGCCCAGCAGATCCGCGACGTGGTGTTCGCGTCCCCCGCGGGGCCGTCGGGCAGCGTGCAGGATCAGGTCCGCGCCGTGGCCGCCGGCTCGGCCGCGGGACTGGGGTTCCAGCCCGCGGTCGGGTTCACCGGCCCGGTGGACAGGCTGCCGGCCTACCTGGCCGACCAGATGCTGGCCACTGTCCGGGAGTCGCTGTCCGCCGTGGCCAGGCAGGACCAGGCGCACACCGCGCAGATCAGTGTCGTCGCCGGTGACGATCTCATGCTGGTCATCCAGCACGACGGCGCCGCTCCCGATCCGGCCGGTCAGCACGACGTCACCCTTCCCGATCCGGCCGGTCAGCACGACGGCGCCACTCCCGATCAGCCCCGTCAGCCCGGTCAGCCCGGTCAGGCCGGTCAGGCCGGCGGCGCCGGCCTGGACGCCGCGCGGGCGCGCGCCGAGCGGCTGGGCGGGCGGTTCAGCGTCCGGCCCGGCGACGACGGCGGCACCCGCCTGGAGTGGCACATCCCGCTGCCCCAGGCCGCCCGGGCCAAGGCGATTTGACGCCTAGAATTCCGAGGCATAGAGTCCCTCAGTATGAACAGGGAACGGCTGAAGGGGAACCTCGATCTGCTGCTGCTGTCGGTGCTGTCGGCCGGCCCCGGGCACGGATACGCGATCATCTCGGCGCTGCGTGAGCGCAGCGGCGGCACCTTCGACCTGCCGGAAGGCACCGTGTACCCGGCGCTGCACCGGCTCGAGGACGCGGGGCTGCTGGCCAGCTCGTGGGCCGACGCGAAGGGACGGCGGCGCCGGGTCTACGGGCTGACCGACCAGGGAGCGGCGGCGCTGGCCGCCGAGCAGGCCGAGTGGCGCAGGTTCGCCGTCGGTGTCCAGTCGGTCGTGGGGGCGCCGGCATGAGCGGCCCGCAAGACCCGATCGGGGAGTACCTCAGCGAGCTGCGGGCCGGCCTTGAGCTCGGCCCGGACCAGGCTGAGCTCGTCGTGGCCGAGGCCGAGGATCACCTCCGCGAGACCGTGGCCTGCGGGCTGGCCACCGGGATGCCACTGCGCGAGGCGCAGCTGGCCGCGATCTCGGCCTTCGGGCCGGTCAAGGCGGTGGTGCACGCACACGCGTCCCGGCCGGACGGCTTCGTCAGGGGCCGGACGCCCGCGGCCATCCTCGGCGACCTGCTCCTGGCGGGCTGGCGGCTGGCGGGCACCGGGCTGGTCGCGGTCGGCGGCAGCGGGCTGGTCGCGCTGCTCATGAACCTCGCGTTCGGCCGCGCGTTCACCGGCCAGGCGCCGGCCGGCGTGACGTTCGGCAAGGCCGACTGTGCCTACTGGATGGGCCTGTGGCCCGGCGCGCACGGCTGCGCGGCGGCCCACCTGCTGGAGGCCAGCAGCGACGCGGTCGTGCTGCGGGCCGGGGCCGGGGTGATGGGCACCGCCCTGCTCGTCGGCTACGGTGTCGCCCGGTACCTGCAGCGGCGGCGCGGGCGCGGCCCGGTGGTCGTGCTGGGCGGCTACTTCCCGCTGCTGGCCGGGGCCGTCTTCAGCGCCGGCGCGCTCGGCCTGGCCCTGGCCCAGATCACCGGCGTCACGGTCCGGCAGGGACCCGGCAGCTACCTCAGCGGCGCCATCGTCGCGGCGGCCGCGGCGCTCTGGTACGGCCGCAGGGCCCGGCCCGCGATCCGCCGGCTGCGGCGCGCATGGGCGCGCTACGCCGCCGCCCGGTAACCCGTCAGCGCCACCTCGGCCAGCCAGCGCCAGCTCAGCCAGCGCCAGTTCGGCCAGCCAGCGCCACCTCGGCCAGTTAACCCCCGCTGGGGACCGGCATCAGCCGGTCCTCCAGCCGGCCATGCCAACGAACCGGAGTAAACCATGATCGATACGGCTGCCGTGGCCGCGCACGGGCTCAGCAAGAGCTACGGCCGGCGCCGGGCCATCGAGGGTGTCACGTTCGCGGTCGAACGTGGCCAGATATGCGGGCTGCTCGGGCCCAACGGCGCCGGGAAGACCACCACGATGCGGCTGCTGGTCGGTCTGTCCCGGCCCGACGGTGGCACCGCGCGGCTGCTCGGTGAGCCGAGCCGGCTCGCCGCCGCGGTGCTCGCCAGGGTCGGCGTGGCCATCGACGGGCCCGCTTTCGTCCCGCACCTGTCCGGGCGCCGCAACCTGGAGCTCGCCTGGCGGGCGGGCAGCAGGCGCTGGCCGCCGCCCGCGCTCGGGCCGAGCCTGGAGCTGGCCGGGCTCGGCGAGGCCCTGGACCGGAAGGTCAAGGGCTACTCGATGGGCATGCGGCAGCGGCTCATGCTCGCCCAGGCGCTGATGGGCGCCCCCGAGGTGCTCATCCTCGACGAGCCCGCCAACGGGCTGGACCCCGGCGAAGTCCGCACGCTGCGCGAGCAGCTCAGACGGCTCGCCGCTGACGGCGCGGCCATCCTCATCTCCAGCCACGTGCTCGCCGAGATCGAGTTGCTCGCGACGCACTGCGTGGTGATGAACGCCGGCGCGGTGATCACCGCGGGCAGCCTGGCCGACCTGGTCGGCGCCGGGCACGCGAAGCGGAGTCTGGAAGATGTGTTCCTCGGACTGGTGGAGCTGAACAGTGCTGCGGATTGAGCTGGCCACCCAGTTGCGGCGGATGCGGAGCCTGCTGCTGTTCGGTGCGCTCGTGGGCGTCGTCGTGCTCGCCGGGGTGACCGAGGCCGGCGGGCGCGGCGGCCCGGCGACGTTCTCCGCGCTGAACTTCACCGAGTCCGGCCTGAACTTCATGGATCCGGTGCTGTTCGGCCTGGTCGTCGCCATGCTCGGCAGCATCATCGGGGGCAGTGACCGCGACTGGGGCACGCTGCGCTACCTGTACGTGCGGCCGGTGAGCCGGGCCAGGCTGGTCGCGGGCAAGTGGTGGGCGATGGTGGTGTGCTGCGCGCTGACCGTCGGCGTCTTCGTCGCCGCGGCGCTGCTCACCGGGCTCGCCGTCTTCGGCTGGCACGCCTACCACCGCGGCGGCAGCGGCGACCTGTCCGCGGCCGCGGCGGCCGGTGGTTTGCTCGAGGCCGGCGGCTACCTGATCGTCTGCCTGCTGAGCATCGGATCGATCGCCGTGGCGCTGGGCCTGCTGCTGCCCAGGTCCGCGGAAGCGCTGGGAATCACCCTCGCCTTCCTGGTGGGTTCCGCCGTCCTCGACAACGTCAGGTCGCTGCATGCCGTCGTCGCGGCCCTGCCGGTGCACTACTGGCTACGCTGGACCAGCTTGTTCGGCGGCGGAGGCGGGGGAAGTGGCGGCGGCCTCGCCCTCGGCCTGGCCGTGCAGTCCGCGACCGTGGCCGTCGTCATGGCGGCCGCCTGCGTTGTCCTCGCCCGCCGCGACCCGGCCGCCTGACGGAGGCATCGTCATGACCAGCCTGCATCCGATGACCGGCATCTACGCGCTCTACACCCGCCGGCTGCGCCGCCAGGTCCTGGCCGGACGGCTGCCCGGACATGTCGGGCTGGTCATGGACGGCAACCGGCGCTGGGCCCGCCAGGCCGGCCTGGCCAGCCCGAGCCTGGGCCACCGGGCCGGCGCCGAGCACGCCGAGCAGGTGCTGTCCTGGTGCGAGGCCGTCGGCATCAGGAACGTCACCGTGTTCGTCTGCTCCACCGAGAACCTGCGGCACCGCGACGGCGCCGAGGTGGCCTACCTGATGCGGGTGATCGAGGACGTGGTGGCCGAACGGCTCGCGCGGCCCGGGGCGCGCTGGCAGGTGCACGTCTCGGGCATGCTGGACGTGCTGCCCGACTCCACCGCACGGGCCCTCAAGGACGCCGTGGAGGCGACCCGCGGGTGCCGCACCGGAGCGCACGTCACGCTGGCCATCGGCTACGGCGGGCGGCAGGAGATCATCGACGCGGTGCGGGATCTGCTGACCGAGGCCGCCGCGGCCGGGGTGCCGATGGCCGACGTGGCGGAAAACCTGACCGCCGGCGACATCACCGCTCACCTGTACACCGTCGGCCGTCCCGAGCCTGACCTGGTCATCCGCACCAGCGGAGAGCAGCGGCTGTCCAACTTCCTGCTCTGGCAGAGCGCCTACTCCGAGCTGTACTTCTGCGTGGCCTACTGGCCGGCCTTCCGCGAGATCGACTTCCTCCGCGCGCTGCGCAGCTACGCGGCCCGCAAGCGCAGGTTCGGGGCCTAGTGCAGCACCTCGTAAGTTCCTTACCGGTCGCCGGGGTGCGTGATGGTTACTGCTGGTAATCGGCGAGGTGGGTGATGGCGGCGGTGTCGAAGGCGTCGCTGGGGTGCCCGTCGGGCTGCCCGGTGCGCAGCAGGGCCGGGGTGTAGGTCTCGGTGGCGGGGTCATAGATTGCGAAGCCCCAGTCTTCATCGTCGCCGAGGTATTCGATGCGGCATAGCGGGATCTGCTCGTCGTTGTCGTCGCCTTCGCCGGCCCAGGCGATCAGGTAGCCGAAGGAGCCGCGCCAGCGGATGGCGACTTCCTGCAAGTCAGGATGGGTCAGCGAGGCGTGGTGGTCCACGGTCCCCTCGATCAGGTCTTTGAGGCGCTTGGGCGGTACCGGCATGCCATTAGTGTCGCCCGCCTGCGGCGATGGCGGCGCCGGGTCCCCGCGAGGCGGCACGCCGGCCGGTTATCCCGCCGCCTCGCCTGTTATGGCGGCATTCTTCCGTGATCACCGTGATGCGGAAGGAGATCCCTGTGGCTGGTCGTGCCCGTGCTGTCCCGGTGGAGCTGACCGTCAAGCGGCGGCGCAAGCTGGAGCAGATCCTCGCTGCGGGAACCAGCCCGCAGCGGCTGGTGCTGCGGGCCAGGATCGTGCTGGCCGCTGCGGCGGGGGCGGCGAACGCGGCGATCGCCCGTGACCTGGGCTGCAGCGTGGCGGTCGTGCGGACCTGGCGGCGCCGGTTCGCGGTCCGCGGGATAGCAGGCTTGTTCGATAGGCCGAGGTCCGGCCGGCCGCAGACCCATGGCCCGAGCGCGCGGCTGGCGGTGGTGGCTGTCGCCACCTCGGTCCCGCCCGACGGCGAATCACAGTGGTCGCAGGCGATGATCGCCGCCCGCCTGGGCGAGCGGAGCCTGGCGATCTCGCCGGCCACCGTGGGCCGGGTGCTGGCCGGGGCCAGAGTCCGCCCGCACAAGGTCCGCGGCTGGCTCAACCGCGCCGACGACCCCTCCTTCTGGGCCAGGGCCGGGCAGGTCTGCCGCCTATACCTGAACCCGCCGCCCGGAACCGTCCTGATCAGCGTCGATGAGAAGACCGGCATCCAGGCCAAATCCCGCAGGCACCCCCAGATCCCCGGCCGGCCGGGCCGCGATGCCCGCCGCGAGTTCGAATACGCCCGGCACGGCACCGTCTCCATCATCGCCGCCATGAACGTCACCACCGGCGAGGTCATCGCCGAGCGCATCCACCGCAACAACTCCCAGACGTTCACCCGGTTCCTGGCCATGCTGGACCAGGCGACCCCACCGCACCTGCGCATCCACCTGATCATGGACAACGGGTCCAGCCACACCTCCCGCGCCACCCGGGCCTGGGTCGCCGCGCATCCCCGGCTCGCGGTCACTTACACGCCCAAGCACGCCTCCTGGCTCAACATGGTGGAGCAGTGGTTTGGTGTCTTGACCCCGCCGCCTGCTGCGCCGCGGCGACTTCGCCTCCCGCGAGGATCTGGAAGCCAAGATCACCTCGTTCACCATCCGGCACAACAAGCACGCCCGCCCCTGCAAGTGGGGCTACGACGCCGACGCCGACCACGCCCGCTACCTCCAGCGTCACCCCCAGCACCAACCCGTGCCCGCCCTCCCGGAAGCCGCATGACCCGCGGCCTCGGTAACCGGGAATCAGCCAGGAACCTACGATGTGCTGCCTCAGGCATGCTCATAGCTCAGGTCAACGATGCAGAACCGGTTGCCTTCCGGATCTTCCAGCACGATGAAGTCCGGATCCTCCGGGTAGCTGTCCCAGTCGACCCGCCTGGCGCCGAGCGACACCAGCCTGGCCGCTTCGGCCTCCTGTTCACCGGCATCAGCGGCATGCAGATCCAAGTGCAGCCGCGGGTGATCCTGCGGCGGCGTCTGGCTGAGCTGCAGCGCGATCGCCGTTCCGGCCCCGTCCGGCGGCACAACCACCTTCGCCCATCCACCGAATCCATCCTCGCGCAGCCGATAGCCCAGCGCCGCTGACCAGAATTCCGCTGCCCGCCGCACGTCGCTGACCCCGAGCGCCACCACGCCGAACGTCAGCATGGGCCCGAGTTTAGCCAGCACCACGGTCGGGCCGGCACCGCCGCCATCACCCAATCGCAGCTACCAGCAGTGAACATCACACACCCGGGCGACCGGTAAGGAACTTACGAGGTACTGCACTAGTGCTTGGATAGCGGCATGGGACAGGAAAACCGGGAGCAGCAGGCACTGTCCAGACAGCAGGTGGCGGTGTCCCCGGGGCCGGGGCCCGCGGCCACCGCCGGCCCGGGCGGCGAGATCTGGTTCGTCATCGCCGGCTCCGGCCGGCTGGAGTCAGCGGTCACCGGTGCCACACCGATCGGGCCTGACACCGGGCTGTGGCTGCCACCCGGCGCGGGTTACCGGCTGCACGCCGGCGGCCCGGACCCGCTCCGGCTCGACACCGTCACGCTGCCCGCCGGCCCGGCCGCCCCCGGACCGGCCGGCCCCGGCGCGCCACGCCAGGATTCGGCACCCCTGGTGTCCGAGCTGAGCGGCTGCCCGGTCGAGGTCACCGGGGACCGGCAGTTCCGCGTCCTGTTCGGGCCGGGGAGCGGGTGCGAGGCGGCGACCCAGTTCGTCGGCGAGATCCCGCCAGGCCGGGCGCCGGAGCACACGCACACCTACGACGAGCTGGTGCTGGTCCTGGCGGGGGAGGGGGTGCTGCACAGCGGCGGCGGCGACCGCCCGCTGGCCCCTGGCACCTCGCTGCACCTGCGGCCCGGCCAGCCGCACTGCCTGGAGAACACCGGCACCAGCACGCTGCGGGTCCTCGGCGTGTTCCACCCCGGCGGCAGCCCAGCCGCCAAGAAGCAAACCGGCGGCCCGGCCCGGTAGCGCACCGGCGGTGCCCGCCGCGTTGGCCAGGCGCGAGCCGTTCATCATGATGATTGTCCGGTGACCTGGCCCGAGGGTCACCGGGCCACTTCGTAGTGCAGGTGGGTCCGCGTCCGGGCATTGCCGTGGGCGCGGAGGTCCCGTATGGTCCCTGGCTAGGCGAGTTCCCGCCGCCGTGAGGGGGTTGCCAGATGCCCGATCGTGCGCGCCGACGGTCCGCCGGCCTGCTGGCCGTTCCGGTGATCGTCTTACTGCTGGGGTTCTTCTCGCCGTTACCGGTCGCGGGCGCGTCCGCGGCGCGCGGTGGCCCCGCCGAACTCGGATTCTGCGGCGGGGATGACTGGGAGCCCTCGGTCGCGGCCGACGCTTCGGGCCATGTCTACGTGCTGATCACGCACTACCAGGGGAAGACGGCCTGCGATCCCGTCTCGGGGCGGCACAACGCGCGGATCATGATCCAGGTGTCCAGCGACGGCGGGCGAACCTTCGGCCCGCCGCGGGTGGTGGCGAACGCGCCCGGCGGCATCGCCTACCCCAGCCAGGCCGACCCCGCCATCGCCGTAGATAAGGCCAGCGGAACGGTATACGTGAGCTTCCTCGCCTACGGGCTGGCCCGGCAGCGCAGCAATGTGTACGTGGCGAGATCCGCCGACTTCGGCCGGCGCTTCACCGCGGTGAAGGTCAACAGCCACGGCTGCTGGAACTGCGACCATCCGAAGATCCTGGCCTCCGGAAGGGACGTCTACGTCGCCTACTCCCAGGCCACTAACCATTTCATCGCCCGGTCGGCCGACGCCGGGCGGTCGTTCACCCAGGCCGATGTGTTCAGGCGGGACAGCGTGGCCTTTGCCGAGGGCGGTGTGCTGGACGCGCACGGCAATGCCTGGTTCGCCTGGGGTGACTGCCGGACGAACTTCTGCAAGGGCGTCCCGGCCGCCGATTTCCGGGTGTCCAGGACGCTGGCGGGTACCGCGCGGACCAGATTTGCCAAGGTTGCCACCGGCGACCAGGGCCCGGCCTGCCCGTTCCGGGCGAACTGCGGGTTCTCCTTCTTCGGCCCGCAGGATGACCTCGGCATCGACGCCGCAGGCACGCTGTACCTGGTCTGGCAGCAGGGGCAGCATCCCGGCACGCGGGGCAGCCCGCCGATCGTCAATCTGTCCCGGTGCTCGTCGGACTGCACCGCGCGGTCCTCGTGGTCATTCGCCGGCCGGGTGGACGACAAGAACGCCTCGGGCTGTGCCCGCTCGGCCTGCTACGCCCTGTTCCCGGCGATCATCGGCGGCGCGAAGGGGCAGATCCACGTCACCTGGTTCGACGACCGCAACGGCCACCCGGTCAATCACACGAACGGGTGGAACGTGTGGTACCGCACCTCCACCGACGGGGGTGCGACGTGGACCACCCCGGGGCAGCGGATGTCGGCCTACATGCCGGCCGAGTCCCAGTCCAGGCGGGCCGGGTTCCTGTTCCCCTACGGGGACTACATGCGGATCGAGCCGAACCCCAGCTGCGGCGGCAAGCCGGTCATGGTGTGGGGGGAGGGCCACGACTGGAAGGGTGGCCCGTCGGCCCCCGGGCACGTCAACTACCGCTCTCTCTGCTAGGCCGGATCCAGATTTCTGGACGCATAACCCACCGGAGCCGGGGGAGTGGTGAGGCATGGTCGTCTTCATCATCGTGCTGCTGGTCGTCGGCTTCATCGCCGGCGCGGTCGCACGCCTGCTCATGCCCGGCCGTGACTCGCTCGGCATCCTCGGCACGATCGTGCTCGGCATCGTCGGCTCGTTCGTCGGCGGGTTCCTGCAGAACCTGGTCGAGTACCACTCGCTGAGCATTCACAAGTTCCACCCGGTGGGGCTCATCGGGTCGATCATCGGCGCCTGGGTGCTGCTGCTCCTGCTCCGCCTGACCAAGCTGGAACCGGGCCGCCGCCGCTACTGACCAGCCCGGGCCAGGTTGTGCGGGACAGCCGTCCGGCATAGTTTTTCGGGTGCCTGGCCTGTCTACACCCACGGGCAGCCCTGCAGGACGCGTGCTACCTGGCCCTGCACGCCCTCGTGGTGATCCCGCTGATGACCCTGCTCAGCGTCGGCGCGGCGGCGCTGCTCGGCGGCCACGCGAGCTGGATCGAGCTCCGCGCGACGCAGCACTGGCCCGGCTGGCTGCTCATCCCGCTCACCATCGTGGCCATGGACGCCGCCAACTGGCTGGCCCACCTCGCCGGCCACCGCCTCGGCTTCCTGTGGAGCTTCCACGCCCTGCACCACAGCCAGGAAGAGCTGAGCGTGCTCACCTCTTTCCGTGCCCGCCGGCCAGCTCGTCGAGCCGTTCCAGGCGCAGCGCTGACGGCCGGCCTCACCTCGGTGACGGCGGGCTGCTGTCACCCGGCCTGGCGCCCCATCGTTCCAGCTCCAGCGCGTCCGGGAGCGTCTTGCTGCGGGCCCGCAGTCCTTCCCGCAGTCCCTGCGGCAGGCAGGACGGGTCGCCGAACTCGCCGAGGATGAAGCAGCTGCGGGACAGCCCCCAGGCGCCGGCGATGACCAGCGCCAGGGCCAGCACCTCGCCCGCCACGTCCCACGGGCCGGCCTGGATGGTCTCGCTGAACAGGAACACCCCGAGCAGGGCGGCCGACAGCGGGTCCAGCACGGTGAATCCGGGCTGCGAGGCGGCCAGCGGCCCGGCCGCCAGCGCGTGCGAGGCCAGCAGCATCGTCGCCGCCCCGACGGCCACCAGCACGTACAGCGACCAGGTCGAGACGATGGCGCCGATGCCGCCGCCGAGGTGTGAGCTGAGCTCTTTGGTCACGGCGGCCACGAACCCCCACGCGATGCCGGTGGCCGATCCGAGCAGCGCCGCCCGGCGGGTGGCGGACGCCCCGCGCCGGTGACCCAGCCCGGTGGCCGCCGCGACGGCCACCAGCACGACGCCCAGCGTGATCAGGCCGGCCAGCAGCCAGGACCCGCCCGGCGCGTGCAGCCGCCCGCCGGACGGCGAGGCCAGCCGGAGGAAAACCGCGATCCCGGCCGACATGGCGGCCGCGGCCATCCAGTCGCGGCGCTTGATGCGCACCTGTTTGCGGCCGGCGATGGCCATGTAGCCGAAGACGAGCAGCAGCTCGAGCGCCAGGATGGGCTGGACCAGGGCCAGCGCGCCGTAACGCAGCGCGGTGAGCTGGAAGCCGAATCCGGCGATCATGCTGGCGATGCCCAGCAGCCAGACCGGGCGGCGGGCCAGGCGGAGCATCAGCCGCAGGTCGAAGCCACCCGTCGTCGGGACGCTCCTGGCCCCCTCCCGCTGCGCTACGGAGGCCGTGGCGGTGCAGAAGCTCGCCGCCACGGCCAGCAAGATCGCCTTCTCCATCAGCCCACTTCGCTCCTGGGGGCAGGCCGCCGTGCTCCCTTTGCCGCGCGAACAGCATCGAACTGATGGTAATTCCCGGGTCTGACACCGCCTGACGGCGTCAGCCGGTGAACGCCTGGGCGTAGTCGCGCGCGAATTGCCTGACGTCGGTGGCGCGCTTGCCGGTGATCTTCTCGACCGCGGGGGAGACCGCTGCCGCTTGGCCGCGCCGGTAGTGCGCGTAGTCCTCCAGCAGGCCGTCGATCTGCCAGGGCGGCAGGATGCCCCGCAGGCTGCCGGCGAACATCTCCGGCGGCACGTCGGCGAAGGCGACGTCGCGGCCGAGTGCGCTGGTCAGGGCGGCGGCCATGTCGGCGTGCGTGATGGCCTCGGGGCCGGTGATGGTGTAGGCCGCGCCTTCGTGGCCGGCCTCGGTGAGCGCGGCGGCGGCCACCGCGGCGATGTCCCGGACGTCCACCGCGCTGACCCTGGCGTCGCCGATCGGCGCGTAGAACCGGCCCTCGGCGGCGATCACCGGGGCGAACGCCAGCAGGCCCTGGAAGAACAGGTTGGGCCGCAGGAAGGTGTAGCCGATGCCCAGGTCCTCGATGTGCCGCTCGACCGCGGCGTGGTAACGCAGGAACCGCACCGGCGACTTCTCGTCGGCGGCCAGCTGGGACAGCACGACCAGGTGGCCGACGCCGGCCTGTGCGGCCATGTCGGCGAAGCGTGTCTGCTGCTCCTCGGCGCGTTCCGATGACGGCGTGACCAGGTAGGCCCGCCCGGCGCCGCGCAGCGCCGTGGCGATGGCGGCCGGGTCGTCGAAGTCGGCCACGGCCACCGCGACGCCGCCGGGCAGCTTGCCGCGGTCGGCTTCGCTGCGCACCATGGCCCGCACCGGTGCGCCGCGACGGACGAGCTCGGCCACGATGGCCCGCCCGGTGTTGCCGGTCGCCCCGGTCACCAGGATGGGGTCAGTTGGTTGTGTCATGGTGTTCCTCCCGTGCAGATGATGTATTGTTAGTTACAGGTTCTAACAAAAGAATGAGCCTGTAAAGGTTCGTCTGTCAAATCCGTTGGGAGGAGCCATGCCAGCAACGTCGGTGCCCGAGCCGGCCGGGATGCGCGCGCGCTACCGGGCGCACGTGCGCCAGGAGGTCAAGCAGGCGGCGCTGCGCCAGCTGGCGGAATCAGGCCCGGCCGCGCTGTCGGTCTCGGCGATCGGCAAGCAGCTCGGCGTCTCAGGCCCGGCCCTGTACCGCTACTTCGCCAGCCGCGACGAGCTGCTCACCGAGCTAGTCATCGACGCCTACCAGGATCTGGCCGGCGCGCTCAGCGACGCGGCCGGGCCCGCGCCCGGGCCGGGCCCGGCGGCCCGGCTGGCGGCCCTCGGCCGTGCCTACCGGTCCTGGGCGCTGGCCCAGCCGCACCGCTACCGGCTGCTGTTCGGGCCGCCGCTGCCCGGTTACGACGCCCACGATCAGCGGCTCGTCGAGGCGGCGCAGGCCTCGATGAGCGTGCTGGCCGCGGTCCTCGGTGAGCTAGGGCCCGGCGCGGCCGCCCCGCCCGGGCCGCCGCTGGCGGGGCAGCTTTCGTCCTGGGCCCGCACGCACGGCCTGGACCTCGGCCCGGCGGACGCGCTGCGTGCCGTGCTGGCCTGGAGCCGCCTGCACGGTTTCGTGAGCCTGGAAATCGCCGGGAACTACGCGTCCATGGGCGTGGACCCGGGCCAGCTTTTCGAGACCCAGCTGGCCACGCTGACCGCGTGATCCGGCCCCGGCCCGCGGGCCGCCCCGCTCACCGGGCCAGGATCACCGAACGGGACAGGTTGCGCGGCCGGTCGGGATCCAGGCCCCTGGCGCGGGCCACCGCCGCGGCGACCCGCTGCGCCCTGACGAGTTCGGCCAGCGGATCCTCACGGCCCAGCCACACGCCGCCGCCGGCCGCGGCGATCTCGCCGGCCAGCCCGTCCGGCGGCGGCCCGAACAGCCACACCACGCTGCCCGGCCCGGTCACCGCGATCGGCCCGTGCCGGTACTCCATCGCCGGGTAGGACTCGGTCCAGAAACCGGCCGCCTCGCGCAGCTTCAGCGCCGCCTCGCTGGCCAGCCCGCAGGTCCAGCCGGTGCCCAGGAAGGTGAACTGGCGCGCGCTGGTCAGCTCGGCCGGCAGCGCCTGGGACAGCACCCGCCGGGCTCCCTCCGCGGCGCTGCTCAGGTCATGGCCCAGGTGCGCGCGCAGCAGCGCGAGTTCGGTGGTGGCGAACCTGGTCTGCACGACCGAGCGCTCGTCGGCGAAGTCCAGCGGGATAACCGCGTCGGCCGCCTTGGCCACCGGCGCGTCCGGGCTGGCGGTTATCGCCAGCGTGGGCGCGGCCGGGATGCCGCTGCCGACCCGGCCCAGCAGGTCCAGGATCTCCGTCGTGGTGCCGGACCGCGACAGCACGACGATCCGGTCGTACCGCCGCCCGGCCGGCATCTCCGAGGCGGCGAACGCGTCGGTTTCCCCCTCGCCTGCCGACTCGCGCAGCGCCGCGTACGCCTGCGCGATGAACCATGAGGTCCCGCAGCCCGTGACGGCCACCCGCTCGCCGCCGGCCGGCAGCCGCCCGGCCAGCCCGGGGGCGAGCGCCGCGGCCCGCAGCCAGCAGCTGGGCTGTGACGCCAGCTCGGACTCGATGCTGCCCGGCTGTCCCGGCCGTGCTGGCTGACCGTCCTGCTGGCCCGGCATCAGGCGGCCGGGCCCGGCTGAGCTGGCAGTCCGCCAATCAGCTTGCGCGCGTTGTCGTAGTAGACGCGGTAGAGGACATCGCGGGGGAGATCGAGCCCGTAGATGTGCCAGCGCCCGGACTCTGACTCCTCGGTCGGGTAGGGGAAGAAGTCATCGTCGGTTTCCAGGCACCTGAAGTAGACCGGGTAATCGGGAGAGGTGTCGGTGGCGAACAGAATGCGGTCCGGGAAGTTCAGGAACAGCCGCCGCGTCGTCCTCGGCTGCCGCCCGAGCTCATCGATCCTGGCTCCGATGTCGACGTGGAAGTTGGGGCACTGCCGCAGCATGTCGGCTACCCAGGCCAGATTCTCGGAGTAGCAGCCGACGTGTGCCCCGATGAACGTTGTCTGCCGGTGCTTGGCCACGGTGTTCCGCAGCGACGCGAGCAGCGCCGGCATCCGGGGGAACTGGGCGTCGGAGAATCGCCAGTCCGGATGGTCGAGCATTTCCTCCAGACGCTCGTTGTGCTCATCCATCGGCTCGAAGAACGCCACCGGGTCGGCCGTGTGGATGAGGACCGGCACGTGCAGGTCCGCGGCGGCCCGCCAGAGCGGGTCCAGCCGGGGGTCGTCGGGCAGGATGATGGCGCCGGTCTCGTCCGGCACGCGCAGCCCGAGCTCCTTTGCGATCTTGACGCCGCGCGCGCCCCTCCCGATGGAGTCGCGGACACCGTCCGCCAGGCGTTCGCTCCAGTCGCCGCCAGCCGCGCACAGGCTCCAGTCGGGCCGGCAGAAGGTGACGAACCTGCCCGGCCAGCCGCGGTCGTACCGGTCGAGGTTCTCCTCCAGTTCGCCACCCCACATCCCGTCGAGATTGACCACGGTGGCGATGTTCCGCTCGTCGAGCATGGCCACGAACTTGCCGACGTCGGGCACGGCCCAGACGCCCTTGTGCCACTTCCCGAGGTGGTAGTGGGCGTCGATGGCAGGTGTGTACGCGCGCGGCACGTCGTGCTGCAGGACCTGGAGCGTGCTGCGTGGCCGGAATCTCCGCAGCGGCAGTGAATTCCAGTACGCGTCGTCAGTCACTTCTGACTCCCTTCGGGTTATCGCCAGCGCGCGCTTCGCCCTGCTTGCTACTGGCCGCCCTGAGTGGCCAGCCGGTTCATGTTGTCGACGGTGTCCTTGAGCGCCGTGTCAACCGGCACCCGGTTGAGGAAGAGGAGGTTGATCTCGTTCGCCTCCGCGGTGGTTACCGCGTTGGCATTGGTGATGAAACCGAGGTTGATCGTCTTGCCGTGGATCCCGTCGAGGTAGGTGGTCACGTCCACACCCTTGCGCTGCCAGTACTTGACGAACAACGGGTCAACCGACGGCATGCTGCCCCAGATGTACCCGTCGTGGCTCAGGATGGATTCCGACTGGTGGTTGATCAGCCACGCCCACAGCGTCGCGGCCTGCTCGGGGTGCGCGGTGTGGCTGTTCACCATGACGCCGAGGCTGTTGGCCACCGTGGCGGCTCCGTCCGGGCCCGCCGGCAGCGGGGCGATGCCCCAGGGGAACTTCGCCGTCGCCAGCGTGTAGAGGTCGTAGTCGCCGCAGTAGGACATGGCGACCTTCTGCGGGAGGAACGCGCTCGTGGTCTCCGCGAACGTGGGCAGGGTCGTCTCGCTCGCCGGCGGCGCGACGTGCCACTTGTAGATGAGGTTCTTCAGGAAGTTGAAGACGACGGTTCCCTGCGGGGTGTCGAACCCGGCCTTCCCGTTGGTGACGTAGGGGACGCCGTCCTGGGCGAGGAAGTTGGCGTACCCGTCCTGGGAGCCGTTGCCGTCGAGATCCACCGACAGCCCGTACTGGGTGATGTGGCTGGGGTCGAAGCCGGCCTCACCGGCGTGCTTCCCGTTGCTGCTCAGCGTGAGGTCCTCCGCGTAGCGAAGCAGTGTGCCGCCGTCGGCCGGGTTCCAGGAGAGGTTCGTGGGCGGCGGCAGATTCGCCTTTTTGAGCATGTTCTTGTTGTAGCAGAGCGCGATGGTGTCCCAGTCTTTCGGCAGGGAATAGTACTGCCCCTGGTATTTGAACAGCTGCAGCAGATTGCTGTAGTAAGACTTGAGGTTGATATGGAGCTTGCTGATCCACGACGTCATGTTCGTCAGCGCGCCCTCTTTGACGTACGTGGGGAATTCGCTCAGGTTCATCCAGAACAGGTCCGGCGCGTTGCCTCCGGCCAGTTCGGTGGAGAGCTTGGTCCAGTAGTCCGTCCAGCCCACCTGGATCACGTTCACGTGAATATTCGGGTGCGCCTGCTCGAACTCCGCGACCGACTGCTTGTAGCCGACCTCCTGGCCGGGGTCCCAGAGCATGTAGTTCAGCGTCACTTTCCCCGATCCGCCCGACCCGGACCCCGACGAGCCGCCGGAGCAGGCGGTGAGCACGACCGCCCCGACGGCGGCCACGGCCAGTGCGATACGCCGGGTGTTCCGCGCCCGGATTCGGCCCGGGCGCCGCTGAATACGTAGCGAACTGCTGGCAGTACTGGCAGGCATAACCTTCTGCCCTCCTTGTTCACGGCTGCCGCGGTCATCGTCGGCGTCACCTGAAGCTGGTCAGCTGGATCGAGCTGAGAATAAATCTCTGGAAGACGAAGAAAAGGATGACGAGAGGTATCAGCGATATGACACCGCCGGTGATCAGCAGGTTCCACTGGCCGCCGTAGCTGCCCTGCAGCGCGGCCAGCCCGACGGTAAGAACCTGGGTGCCCTGCGAATTGGTCGCGATGAGTGGCCAGAGGAAGTTGTTCCAGCCGAAGACGAACGACAGTATCCCGAGCGTGAACAGGACGGGCCGGCTCAGCGGGATGATGATCTTCAGGAGTATCCGCGCCGAGTTCGCGCCGTCGAGCTTGGCCGCGCTGATGAGGTCCTCCGGAATCCGGAGGAAGAACTGCCGGATCAGGAACACGCCGAACGTGCTGCTGCCGACGTAGGGGATGATCAGGCCCAGCAGGCTGTTGAGCAGGTGCAGCTCTTTGGCGATGAGGAAGATTGGTATGACCGTCACCGAGCCCGGCACGAGCAGGGTGGCCAGGAAGATGTAGAACAGCACGTCCCGGCCGGGGAACTGCATCCGGGCGAAGGCGTAAGCGGCCATCGCGCAGAAGATCACCTGGCCTATCGCTATGGCGAACGCGACGATGGCCGTGTTCAGGATGAAGATCCCGAAGTGGTACTGCCGGAACAGCTGCGTGAAGTTGGCGAAGGTGGCCGGATGCGGCAGCGCGAACGGTGAGCCGTCGAAAATCTGGTTCGGCTGCTTGAAGCTGGCCAGCAGCGCCAGCAGGTATGGCACCACGAAGAACGCACTCGCACACAGCAGAAGCAGGTACGTCGCGGTCAGCGACGCCGCTCTCCGGAAGGCCCTGGAATGGCGTTTCTCAAGTATCGCGAACATTGCGCATCATCCGAGGTCGTAGACGATCCGGTTCCGGTAGTACAGGAACTGGCCCGCCGTTACGATGAGTATGATGAACGTCAGAGCCACGGTAATCGCTGCCGCGTAGCCGACATTATAAAATTCAAAGGCGTTCTGGTAGATACTGAAGTTCATTACCGATGTGGCATTGCCGGGGCCTCCGTTGGTCATGATGTAGATGGTGTCGAAGGTCTGGAAGCCGGCGATCAGGTTGACCACGGTGACGAACAGCATGGTTGGCCGGATGAGCGGAAGCGTTATCTTGAAGAATCGCTTCCACGCTCCCGCCCCGTCGATGGCCGCGGCCTCGTAGAGCCCACTCGGTATGCCCTGCAGTCCGGCCAGGAAAAACAGCATGTTGTAGCCGAGTGCCTGCCAGACGCTGACCAGCGCCACGGTGGGAAGCGCGAGGCCCGGGGAGGTGAGCCAGGCGGGCGCGGGCAGGTGGGCAAAGCGGAGTGCGCTGTTGATCGCGCCGCTCTGCGGGTCGAAGATCCACTCCCAGATCACCGATATCGCCACCGGCGTCGCCAGGTAGGGGAGCACCGCCAGTGTGCGGAACGCCGAGGCGCCCGGGAACTTGCGGGACAGCAGGACCGCGAGGCCGAGCGACGCAATGATGAGCGGGATCACACTCAGAATGACGTACTCGATGGTTACTTCAAGGGAATGCCAGAACTGCGGGTCACCGAACATCGTGCTGAAGTTGCGCAGCCCGACAAATTGCAGCGGGCCAATGATGTTCCAGTGGAAGAGGCTGAGCGCCAGGCCGCCGGCGATGGGCAGGATGATGAAGATGACGGTGCCCAGGACGGTTGGCAGCAGATAGAGGTACGGCACGAACGCCCGGTTGCCGCGGCGGGCCCGGGAGGAGGCTGCGCGCGTGTGCAGGGCCGTGGTGCCGCCGGTGGTCTGGTAGAGATCTTCCGCCACGCGCCTGCCTCCTGTCTGAAGTCGCCCGGCTTACCAGCCAGCACCGCTGGTCTCCGGCTGCGAGCGGCTCAGGGCAGGCGAGCCTTGCCGCGCACAGCTTCTCACTTCGGCACCTCGTTTCATGCTCGGATACCGGAGAATGCGAGCAGTATCGCGCATAACCGGCCGGAACTGTCAACCCCTGCCCGCTCTTCCGGAGAACTGGTGAAAAGCTGCCAAGAACTCCGCTCCACCATGACTACCCCTCTGACCTGGGGGATCGCAGGCACCGGAGATCTCATCTGATGATCCGGCGGATCTTGCTCGATACCGTGACGGCGCTGTGCGGTCTTGCGCGATATCTGCGGCAATGAAACACTAACGAGCCATGATCAAGGTTGCGTTCATCGGCGCTGGCAGCATCGAGTTCACCCGGAGCGTCGTCACCGACCTGTGCGGGTACCCCGAACTCGCCGGCGACCTGCACCTGGCGCTGCACGACATCAACACCGAGCGGCTCGGATTCGCCGAGACCCTGGCCAGACGGATCGCCGAACAGGCAGGCTCTGCCGCCGTGATCACCGCCTCGGCCGACCGGCGCGAGGTGCTCAAGGATGCGCGGTATGTGATCAACGAGATCCAGGTCGGCGGCTACGCCGCGACGCGTGCCGACTTCGACATACCCGCCCGGTACGGCGTCCGGCAGACCATCGCCGACACGATCGGCATCGGCGGCATCTTCCGCGGCCTGCGCACGATCCCGGTCGTCGTGGGCCTGGCCAGGGACATGGCCGACATCTGCCCGGACGCCTACCTGCTCAACTACACCAACCCGATGGCGATGCTGCCCTGGGCGGTGCACGAGGGGGCCGGCCTGCGCCGGGTGTTCGGGCTGTGCCATTCGGTCAGGGACACCCATGGGTTCCTGGCCGGCCTGGTGGGCCTGGATACCGGCCAGGTGGACTTCCTCACCGCCGGCTTCAACCACCAGGCCTTCGTGCTGAAATTCGAGCATCAGGGCCGGTCGCTGTACCCGCGGCTGACCGAGGTCATCGACGCCTCACCGGACCTGGGCCGGCGGGTGCGGGTCGAGATATTCCGCCGGTTCGGGTACTTCCCCACCGAGTCAAGTGAGCACTCCGCCGAGTACGTGCCGTGGTTCATGCGCCACGACGACCAGGTGGACCAGTTCCGCATCTTCGTCGGCGACTACCTGGCCCGCTCCGAGCGGAACCTGGCCGAGCTCGAGACGCTGCAGAAGGCCCTGGCCGACGGTGAGACGCTGGACGACAAGCCCGGCGACGAACTGGCCACGCAGTTCATCCACTCGCTGGAAACCGGGACGCAGCGGGAGATCTATGTCAACGTCCCCAACGGCGAGCTGATCACCAGCCTGCCCGGCCAGTGCTGCGTCGAGGTGCCGTGCCGGGTCGGCGCCGCGGGCCCGGAACCGGTCGCCGTCGGAGCCCTGCCCCCGCAGCTCGCCGCGCTGAACCGGACCTTCCTCAACGTCGTGGAGATGACCGTCAGGGCCGCCCTGGACGGCCGCCGCGATCACGTCTACCAGGCCGCGCTGCTGGACCCGAACACCGCCGCCACGCTGACCACCGCGCAGACCGTCGCGATGTGCGACGACCTCCTCGAGGCCCACAAGGAACTGCTGCCGGAGGGCCTCTCCCGCTGACCGTTATTCCGTGGAGGTAAGCATGCCCGCTGCCTCGGCGCGGGTGGCCCGCTGGGCCACCGCGATCGCCTGCTGTGCTCTTCCGCTGACGGCGCTGGGATCACCGGCCAGGGCGGTGCCCCGCTCGCTGGCCAGGGCTCCTGCTCCGGCGGTTTCCGGAGTCAGCCGGGGCGTCCCAGCGGCGGGCCGGCCTATCCCGCCGCCGGTCCACCGGGGCAGGCTGCGGATCACGGGTCAGCTGCGGGACGGCGGCCGGGTGTCCGCGGCCGGGCTGTCCTGGCGACCGCCCCGGCTCCCGGCCGGGATGCGGCTGCTCACCTTCGAGGTCGGCTACGTCTGGCAGCGCTGCTCCGCACGCGGAGATCATTGCGTGAAAGCGGCGGACACCACGGCGACGCCATTCGCGGCGTCACGGTACCTGGTGGGACACGGCGACACCGGCGGGCACCTCAAGCTGACCGAAACCGCGGCCGAGGTCGTCGAGACCAGCCCCGCCACCTTTTCCACCACCGTCGTCCGCCGGTCGGCAAGCCACCTGGCGGGCACCGCGGTGCGCGCCTACCGGCGGCACACAAGGCCGCGGGCCGAGTTCGTCAACGGCACGCCTGAGCCGCGCACCGCATCGCGCGAAGAGTACTTCCAGGCCGGTGCCCCGCACTACAACCGGCACGACGGCCGGCCCGGCCAGCGTTACCGGGTAGACCACGGCGGCTGGCGTGCGCTGCCGGCCAGCCGCTTGTTCTACACCGGGCACCTGGCCCCCGGGCGCCACCAGGTGGAGGTCCGCACGGCCAACCGGGCGGGATCATCGGTGATCAGGTTCGGCTGGCGGGTCGTGCCGATGCCGGCCCCGGTGGCGTGCCGCCCGGTGGCACACGCCTGCTGGTACCCACCGCACCTGGCCGCCGATCACCAGCCGATGCGCTGGGACTGGCAGATCGGGCGGCCCGCCCCGCTCCTGCGCACCGGCAAGCGGGCGGTGGACATCTACGACCTCGACGGGTTCCTGACCACCCCGGCCGAGGTCCGGGCGATCCACCAGCACTGGCAGGCGGCCACGCTGCCGCACCCTCGGGCCATCTGCTACCTGGACCTGGCCTGGGAGGACTACCGGCCCGACGCCAGCCCCACCCCGTACGGCCGATACTTCCCCGCTGCGGCCCTCGGCCGTGTGTATTTCGGCTACCCGCAGGAACGCTGGGTCGACTTCCGGCAGCTCGACGCGCTCAAGCCGATGCTGCGCGAGCGCATCGCCATGTGCGCCCGCAAAGGCTTCGACGCGGTCGAACTCGATGACATCGACAGCTTCGACCCGCCGTCCACCACCGGCTTCCACCTCACGGCCGGCGACGCGCAGAACTTCCTCGCCTACGCCTTCAACGAGATCCATCGCTACGGCATGACCGGCCTGTGGAAGAACTCACCCTGGCTGAGCTGGTGGGGCCGGCGATACACCGACGGCGCCATCGTCGAGGAGTGCTACACCTACCACGCCTGCTTCGCCTCCTGGCTCCGCGGCAGCAGCCAGTACGGGATCACCTGCACCGGCCTGCGCGGCGCCACTCCCTGCGGCTGGGATGACTTCACCGCCGATGCCACCAGGCGACAGCCCACCGGCAAATGGGTCGGCGAAGCCGAGTACGGCGCCGACCACTATGTCTGCAGCCCGGGCCAGCGATGCGGGTACAAGCACCGGTTCTCGACCTTCTGCCACCTGGTCTACGCGCCGCGGTATGGGTTCGCCGCGGTCAAGTTCGACGTGGGCCTGGACGGAAGGACGTTCTACCCATGCCCGGCGGGAACCTGACCCGCCGGGCATGGGTAGCGGGCAGCGGCTACCCGCCTGCTGGCACGTTCAGGATCGTATTCGCCTGCTGGGCGGCCTGATCCAGCGCGGGCTTCGGCTGGGCCCTGCCTAGCAGCACAGAGGCGATGCCGTTGCCGAGCGCATCGACGACGCGTGGCCACTGCGTCAGCTCGGGCATAGCCTCCTTAGCGTTCTTGAGGTTTTCGGCCATCGGGCCGATCCCCGGATACCTCTTCAGGAACTCCTGATAGCCCGCGGTGTGCAGCATGGACGGCCGGATCGGGAGCGAGCCGGACACCAGGTCCCACTTCAGTTCCTGCGGGGGAGCGGTGAGCCACTTCAGGTACTCGACCGCGGCGTTCACCCGCGCGCTGCTGTTATTGAAGATGACCCAGTTGTCCGGCCCGGAGACGGTCTGGTGGTTGGTGGTCACGGCCGGCAGCTGCACGTCCGCCCAGTCGACATGCGACTGGTTGAGTATCGGCACTTCCCACGGGCCGCTGACGAACATGGCCAGGTGCCCGCTGGTGAACAGCGGCTGGGCATTGTTTGCCGTCGGGTCCAGGAACACCGAGTGGTCGACGGTGGCCATCTGCTGCCAGAGGGTCAGGTTGGCCACGCCTGCCGCCGAGTCGAACAGCGCCTGCTTGTTGTCCGGGGAGAGGATCTGCCCCCCGCGCTGCCAGAGCCCGGGGAAGAACCTCCAGGAGGTGTCGAGCAGGTCCCCGCCGATCGGATAGTTCACGCCGTAGATGTGCTTGGCCGGATTGGTCATTTTCTTCGCGACAGCGCGGAACTCGTTCCAGGTCCAGTTGGGGGAGGGTGCGGGCACGCCCGCTGCGGCGAACAGCTTCTTGTTGTAGATCACCGACAGGTTGTCGATCAGGGCCGGGAACCCGATGACCTTCCCCCCGGGCGAGACGGTCTGCTGGGACGCGGGGTAGAAGTCGCTCCAGTCGAACCCCGGCTGATGGATCTGGCTCGCCAGGTTGACGGTCTTGCCGCTGGCGGCGATGTTCGCGGCGTAGGACCCATAGATGTAGGCGATATCCGGAGCGGTCCCGGACGCGAGCGCCGCCGTGACCTTCGGCAGCAGATCTCCGGTGGACGTCCCGCCGGTGCTCACCTGAACGGTGATCTTCGGATGCGAGGCGTGGAACTCGTTGGCGAGCTGCACCATCACCTGATGGGCGGTGGTGGTCTGCGCATCCCAGAGCTGAATCGTCACCGCCCCGGTCGAGTTCGCGCCCGATGACCCTGACCCAGACCCAGAGCATGCCGCCAGCGCCAAGGCCACAGCCGTGGCTCCCGCCGCCAGTGCTGGTGCAACGTGTTTCATATCGGCCTCCTCGTCTCGTCAGCCTTTGCCGGCACCGCGGGGTTATCCCTTGACCGCCCCGGTGATCGCCTGCACGAACCGGCGCTGGCCGAAGAGGAACAAAAGCAATACCGGTGCCGTCGTCAGGACGGTGCCTGCCATCACGGCTGACCATTGGGTTTCGTGTTCACCCTGGAAGGTGGCCAGCCCCACCTGCACGGTGTATGTGTGACTTGAGTTGATCGCGATCAGCGGCCAGAAGAGGTCGTTCCACGCGTAGATGAACGTGATGATGCCCAGCGCGGCCAGTGCCGGCTTTGCCAGCGGCAGAACAATCTTCCAGAAGACAGCGAGCCGGTTGCAGCCATCCATCCGTCCGGCTTCCTCGAGTTCCACCGGGAACGACTGGAAGAACGAGTACATGAGGTAGATGCCCAGCGCGGAGGTCAGCTGCGGCACGATGAGCGCCCAGAGCGTGTTGATGAGCTTGAGATCGTGGAAGATCAGGAACGTAGGGATCACGGTGAGCTGGAACGGGATCAGCGCCGTGGCCAGCAGCACAATCAGTGTCAGCCCCGACCCGCGGAACCGGATGCGGGCGAACGCGTAGCCAGCCAGGCTGCAGAGCACCAGCTGCGCGACCACCGCCGTGCTGGACACGATCAGGCTATTCACGAACCAGTAGGGGAAGTCCGAGCTGGACAGGACGGTCGAATAGCCCCCGGTGTAGAAATGATGCGGCCAGATCGCCGGGGGAATGCTGTTGATCTCACCGTTCGTCATGAACGAGGCCAGGACCATCCAGACGAACGGCAGCGCCATGATGACCGACAGCGGCATCAGCACCAGGTGCACCCCGCGCGGCAGGCGGCGCCGCCAGCCATGGCGGCGCATCCGCCGCTCGGCCTCTTCGATCCGGGAACGGTGCAGCGCCATGTCAGCCGCGGGCACTGGCCGCATGGCCTGCTCGGCGGTCACAGTGCGATCCTCCGCCGGCGCCCGAAAAGCAGCGCGGCGATGATCACGATCAGCGTGGTGAAGAAGAGAACGTAAGCGACGGCCGCGCCGTAGCCGGCGGTGAAGAACTGGAACGCCAGCTCCCAGATGTAGTACACCAGCGTCAGCGTGGAGTTGAGCGGCCCTCCCTTAGTCGTCGTGTAGACCAGGTCGAAAAACTGAAATACGTCTATCAAGCTCCAGATCAGCAGGAATATCGTGACCGGCCGCACGGTCGGCACCACGATATTCCAGAATTTCGACCATTTACGCGCCCCATCAATCGAGGCCGCCTCGAGGACTTCCTCCGGAATGTCCTGCAGTGCCGCCAGATAGATCACGATATTAAAGCCGAACTGCGTCCAGAAGTACACGATCGCCAGCACGACCAGCGCCTCGGAGGGGTCCTGAAGAAAGCCCTGGCGGGGCAGGCCCACCGCCTGCAGCAAGGAATTCACGATGCCGAAGTTCGGATCAAAGATGAAACTGAACAGCAGCCCTTCGGCCGCCGTTGACGCGACAAACGGGACGAGGAAGGCGGTGCGGTAGAAGCCGATGAGCTTGATCTTCCGGTTCAGCAGCATGGCCACGCCCAGCCCGGCCAGCAGCCCGATCGGCAGGTACATGACGGCGAGCAGGAGCGTGTTGGTGAACGCCTGGCGAAGCTGCGCATCTTTGTGCAAGGCCGCGTAGTTCGCCAGCCCGATGAAGTGGCCGCCGGTCACCAGGTTGGAGTTCGTCAGGGACAGCCAGCCTGCCCAGATCATCGGGATGAACGACAGGCCGAGCACGATCAGCACCGACGGGCCTGCGAATGCCCAGCCGGCAACGTTGCCTGACCGGCGGATGCGGCGGTTGGCATCCCGGGCGGCTGTGGTCTGCGTGGTCTCGGCGGGGGTCGTGGCCATCAGGCCTCCACTGGCTTGCGTGCAGCGACGAGTGCGGCGTGAACACGATCGGCACGTCGTCTCATCCGAGAGCCCTGCGGTCGGTCGGAGCTTTCATTCATGCTCGAATATGGAAACGTTAGGCCATACTCGTGCATGTTTCAAGAGTGTTTCTGAACGTTAGGTATTGCTGGGCGAGCGGCCAGAACGGTACATTCACATAGATGCACGCCATCTCGAAGGAGATCGCCACGCAGCCCGCCCTGTGGCGGAAGGCTGCGGACATCGCCCCGGCTCTTGCCGGGATGCTTCCGGCCCCCGGCGAGCACGCCGTCGCGATCGGCTGCGGGACCTACCTGGCTCGTTCGGTCGTGCTGCCGTGAGCCGCGGCGGCGCGGGCAGGAGGTGCTGACCGTGACAGAGGTCTCTTTCCACGAGGTCACAAAGGTTTTCCCGAACGGGACGACGGCCGTCTCCTCGCTCACCGCCACCATCGCCGACGGGGAGTTCATGGTCCTGGTGGGGCCGTCCGGGTGCGGGAAGACCACTGCGCTGCGGATGATCGCCGGGCTGGACGAGCCGACGTCCGGGGCGATCGCCATCGGCGGAAAGGTGGTGAACGGCGTTCCGCCGCAGGACCGCGACATCGCGATGGTCTTCCAGAACTACGCGCTGTACCCGCACAAGACCGTCCTGGACAACCTGGCCTTCGGCCTCCGGCAGCACAAGGTGCCGAACGCGCAGGTCGCTCAGCGGGTTAAGGAGGTCAGCTCGCTGCTGAACCTGGATGATCTTCTGAACCGCAAGCCCGCCCAGCTCTCCGGCGGCCAGCGGCAGCGCGTCGCGATGGGGCGTGCGCTCGCCCGCAGCCCCGAGGTCTACCTCCTGGACGAACCGCTTTCCAACCTCGACGCGCAGCTCCGCACCCAGCTCCGAGCCGACCTTAAACAGCTGCATCAGCGCTTTTCCACCACGACCATCTACGTCACGCATGATCAGGTCGAGGCCATGACGCTGGGCGACCGCATTGCTGTCATGTCCGAGGGGAAGCTGCTTCAGCTCGGCACGCCGCAGGAGATCTATAAGCGCCCGGCGAGCGTATTCGTCGCGGGCTTCATCGGAAGCCCGCCGATGAACCTGCTCCGGGCGTCCGTAGCGGACGGCCGCGTGCGCGCCGGCGATCTCGAGCTCGATATCCCCGGTGCCCCGGCTGGCGACCTGGTCGTCGGCGTGCGGCCGGAGGCTCTGCGCCTGGTCACGGGCACTGCCAGACCGACCAAAGAGCTGGCCGTGCTGAGGGCACACACCGAAGTCGTGGAGCTGCTCGGCCACGAGACGATCGTCTACGGGAGTATCCGCGGGCAGCGCGTCGCTGCCGCCTCCGCGGACGCGGGCATCACGTCGCTGGCCTCCGAGCGGGCGACCCTCATTGCCCGGCTCGACGCAAGCCGGCAGCCCGCGGTGGGTGAGACGGTCACCTTTGGCGTGTCGCTGGCCGATGTGCATCTGTTCGACCCCGGGTCGGGTGCGGCCGTGGAACCCCGGATCACTCAGCGCGAAGCACCGGTGTGAGCACTGGAATGCATAGACTTGCTCATTTCAGGGTTGCTTATAACACTTTCGCTCATGCTCGCGGTGAGAACCAGCCATGACCATTCAGCTTCCTGATCTGGAGCAGGCCTCCGCGGCGCGGGTTATCGGCGGCTCCGTGCTCCGCAGCGAGGATCGCGCGATGCTCAGCGGAACGGTTCGGTACCTGGATGATGTTCCGTGTGACGGGGCACTGCACGGTGTGTTCGTCCGGTCCCCGATAGCGCATGCCGTGATCGGGTCCGTCGATGTGCACGAGGCCGGTGCGATGCCCGGTGTCATGGGCGTGTTCGTGGCCCGGGATATCGGCGGGCTGCGCTTGCCACCGGTCGAGGACAGCCCGGATACGTTCGCGCGGCCGCTGCTCGCCATCGACCGGGTCCGCTTCGTGGGCGAGCCGGTGGCCGTGGTGGTGGCCCGGACCCGGGCGCAGGCCGTGGACGCCGCGGACACCGTTGCCGTCGACTACGAGCCACTCGTCCCGGTGGTCGATCCCGAGGCGGCGCTGCGGCCGGACGCTCCGGTCCTGTTCCCAGCGCACGGCTCCAACGTGGCGATTCACACCGGCGAGGCGGTGGAGGAAACCGGCCTGCTGGACGGCGCCGAGGTTACCGTGCGGGCGCGGTTCGTCAACCAGCGAGTGGCGCCGGTGCCGATGGAGGCCAATGGCGCCCTCGCCATCGCCGGACTGGATCCAGATCAGCCGTCGGTCACCCTGTGGGCCTCGGTGCAGGCGCCGCACGACACCCGCCGGATCGTCGCGCAGGTGCTGGGGCTCGACCACAGCCGGGTGCGGGTACGCACCGCCGCGGTAGGTGGCGGGTTCGGTGGGAAGATCCCGACGTATCCCGAGCATGTCGTCATCGCCTGGCTGGCCCGGCACCTGCGGAGCGCGGTCCGCTGGTCGGAGACGCGAACCGAGAACATGGTCGCGATGACGCACGGCCGCGGCCAGGTGCAGTACGTCGAGCTGGGCGCCACCATGGACGGGCAATTGCTCGCGCTCCGGGTATACGTGATCCAGGACATCGGCGCCTACGCCAGCGAGGCCGCCACGCTCCCGCCGCTCACCCGGCTGATGGCCTCCGGTCCCTACCGGATTCCCCGGATCGATTTCCGGGCGGACGCGGTGCTGACCAACACCACTCCCGTGGGTGCCTACCGGGGCGCGGGCCGGCCGGAAGCAACGTGGCTGCTGGAGCGCGCCCTGGACATGCTGGCCGGAGATATCGGAGTCGATCCGGCGGAGATCCGGCGGCGCAACTTCATCCCCCCCGAGGCATTCCCCTACCGCACCCCGACCGGCGCCACCTACGACAGTGGTGACCTGGGCCGGGCCCTGGATACCGCGCTTGCGGTGGCCGGATACCGGGAACTGCGGCAACAGCAGGCAGCACGCATCGGCTGCGCGGGAACATGGCAGCTCGGCATCGGCATCAGCAGCTATATCGAGGTCACCGGCTGGGGAAGCGAGTTCGCGTCTGTGCAGGCCAGCGAGCACGGCACATTCACGGTGCTGACCGGGACCAGCCCACACGGACAGGGCCACGAGACCGCGTGGGCGCAGATCGTGGCCGACACGCTGGACATCCCGTTCGGCGCCGTGACGGTGCGGCACTCCGACACAGCCCTCATCCCGCGCGGCGAGGGAACCATGGGGTCGCGATCTCTCCAGGTGGGTGGCTCCGCCGTGCTCCGTGCCTCGGTCCGGCTCGGTGCGAAGGCCCGGCGGCTGGCCGCGCACCTGCTGGAGACGAGCGAGGATGAGGTGTGCTGCTTCGACGGGCGGGTCGGCATCAAGGACGCGCCCGGGCTGGCCCTGTCCTGGAGCGAACTCGCGGTCGCCGCGGCACATTCCGCATCCCTGCCACCCGGGCTGGAGCCCGGACTGCGCGCGGAGGCAGACTTCGAGATGGCGGATTCGACCTATCCGTCCGGCGTGCACGTCGCGGTCGTGGAGGTGGACACCGAGACGGGGCAGGTGCGGCCGGTCCGCCATGTCGCGGTGGACGATTGCGGGCACCGCGTCAATCCGATGCTCGTTGAAGGCCAAATCTTTGGCGGGATTGCCCAGGGCACGGCCCAGACCCTGTACGAGCACTTCGCCTACGACGATTTGGGAAACCCGCTGACGTCCAGCCTGGCCACGTACGCGATGCCCAGCGCAGCGGACCTGCCCCCGTTCGCCGCCGTCCCGGTAGAGACGTCAACCGACCGCAATCCGCTCGGCGCGAAGGGTGTCGGCGAGTCGGGGACCATCGGAGCCGGGCCAGCGGTGCACAACGCGGTGATCGATGCGCTCTCTCACCTCGGTGTCCGGCACATCGATCTGCCGGTGAGCCCCGAGCGGGTGTGGCTGGCCCTCACCGATGCGCAGCGAAACGGGCAAGGCACTCGCGAGCAAGGAGGAGACCATGCAGCGGCCCGACCTGAACGGCCTGATCGCGGCCATCGTCACGCCCATGCGCAGCGACCTGTCGATTGACCGGAGATCCCTCCGAAGATACGTTGACTGGCTGGTCGGCCAGGGTGTCCGCGGACTGGCCGTGAACGTGGACACCGGGGAGGGGCCGCACCTGTTCCCCGAAGAACGCCTGCAGACCCTGGAGATCGTGGCCGAAGCGGCCGGCGGACGGGCTCTCGTGGTCGCCGGGCTCAACGCTTCCTTCACCGAGCAGGCCCGCCGGGTCGCCGCCGACACCGCCAGTGCCGGAGCGGAGGCGCTGCTTGTCTTCCCCCTCCCCGTCTATCAGGGCGAACCGCTGGACCCGGAGATACCGGCCGCCTACCACCGCGCGGTCGCTGAGGCCTCGGGTCTGCCGCTCATCGCCTTCCAGCTCCAGCCCGCGCTGGGCGGGGTGAACTTCTCGGCCGAGGCCATCGAGCGGATGATGAGCGTCGAGGGCGTCGTGGCCATCAAGGAAGCGTCGTTCGACGCGAAGCGGTTCGTGGAAACCGCGCGGCTGGTGCATTCCCTGCCCACTCGTCCGGTCGTACTCAACGGCAACGACAATTTCCTCCTCGAGGCGTACCTGCTCGGCGCTGCAGGCGCGCTGCTGGGCTTCGGCACGCTCGCCACTCGCGAGCAGGTCGAACTGCACCAGGCTGTGCGCGAGCACGATCTCGGCCGCGCATTCGAGCTCCGCGACCGGCTCCAGCCGCTGTGCGACATCATCTTCGCCCCGCCTGTCCGGGACTACCGGGCCCGCACCAAGCACGCGCTCATGCGGCTCGGGGTGATCGACGAAGCGCACGTCCGGCCGCCGCTGCGCCCGCTGTCCAGCCAGGCCCGCGAGCTCGTGGACAACGGTCTCAAGCAGGGCGGGCTGATCTAAATGGGGCTACGCGGAGTAGGTGTTTTCCTGCCGACGTTCACCGGACCGCAGGGGCGTACCGGGCCCGAGCTCGCCACGTTCGCCCAGCACGCCGAGCAGCTGGGATTCGACTCCGTCTGGGCGACTGACCACCTGCTGCACAGCAGCAGGTTCTATGCCGTGCCCTGGCTCGACCCGGTCGTGTCGCTCAGCTACGTGGCGGCGAAAACTTCCCGGCTGCGGCTGGGCACATCGATCCTGGTTCTGCCCACCCGCCAGCCAGTCGTCCTGGCCAAACAGGTGGCCACCCTGCAGGCCCTCGCCGACGAGCGCTTCATCCTCGGTGTCGGCACCGGCTGGGATGAGCGGGAGTTCCGGGCCGTCGGGCAGCAGCGAGCCGAGCGTGGCCAGCGGACCGACGAATCGATCGCGATCGTGTCCCGGCTGCTCGCAGGCGAGTCCGTCACCCATGACGGCCGTTTCTACCAGCTGCGGGACGTGGAAGTCGGCCCGGCGATGCGCTCGCCGCTGCGCCTGTGGGCGGCGGGCGGACGGCAGCTCCCGCACGCGGATTCCCCGGAGCGGCCGATCCTGGCCCCGCCGGTTCTCCGGCGGATCGCTGCCTCGGCCGGGTGGATCGCGCGGCCCACGTCGCTGCCCGCACAGATTGGCGAAGACGCCGACGAGATCCACCGGGCGCTGCGGGCCGCGGACCGCGACCCGGACACGTTCACCTTCGCCCACGAGAACTTCCTGCACCTCGTCCCCACCGAGAACCGCGAGGAGGCCCTCGCCGAGCAGCGCCGCGCCTACACCAGGATCATGGGGACGAACCGGCCGTTCGAGTACTTCGAGAAGGTGTACCTGACCGGCACACCGTCGCAGATCGTGGGTAAGCTCCGGGCCAGGACGGCTCTGGGCATCGAGTACCTCATCCTGCACACCCTGCAGCCGTCAACCGAGCAGCTGGACCTGTGGGTGAAGCACATCCTGCCGCACCTGGAGGTCTGGTGACGAAGATCGTCTTCAACGGAGCGGGCAGCGCCGAGTTCACCAAGGAGCTGCTGGCCGACATACTCGGCTTCGAAGCCCTCGCCGGGTGCACGATCACGCTGTTCGACGTGGACCCCGAACGCCTCGACACCGCGGCGGCCATCGCACGCTGGACCGCTGACGCGCTGGGCGCCCCGGCCACCATCGAGGCGCACCTGGACCGCCGGGCGGCACTGGACGGAGCCGATCACGTGATCAGCATGATCCGGGTCGGCGGCCACGACGGACTGAAGCTCGACTTCGAGATCCCCGGGCGTCACGGCGTGCAGCAGACCATGGGCGACACCATGGGCGTCGGCAGCATCTTCCGCGCCCTCTGCACGATCCCGGCGCTGCTCGATCTGGCGCGGGATATGCGCGAGGTCGCCCCCGGGGCCTGGCTGTACAACTACACGAACCCGATGGCCGCACTGGTCTGGGCGATCTACGCCGGGACAGGCCATGACCGGGTCGTCGGCGTCTGCATGTCCCCGGAGAACACCGCCCAGCAGCTCGCGGAGCTCGTCGATGTGCCCTTCGGGGAGATCGCCTACACAGCGGCCGGGATCAACCACCAGTCCTGGATCCTGCGGCTGGAACACGACGGGCAGGACCTCTACCCGCGGCTGCGGCAGATCGTCCAGGACGACCCGGACGGCCTCGGCCGGCGGGTCCGCGTGGAGATATTCAAAAGGTTCGGCTATTTCCCCACCGAGTCCAGCGAGCACAATGCCGACCTGGTGCCCTGGTTCCTGCCCCGTGCGGACCAGGTCCGCCGGTTCCGCATCCAGGTGAACGACTACCTGCAGCGCAGCGAACGCAACCTCGGGTCCTACGCGGAGATCCGGCGCAAGCTGCAGCAGGGCGAGCCGCTCGGCCTCGACCCCGGCTCCGAATATGCCCCGCAGATCATCCACTCCATCGAGACGGGGGAGCGTCGGATGATCTACGGAAACGTCCGGAACGGCGGCTGCATCGAAAACCTGCCGGCGGACTGCTGCGTCGAAGTGCCGTGCCTGGTGGACCGGGCAGGAGTCCAGCCCACCCGCGTGGGCACCCTGCCCCCGCAGCTCACCGCGCTCAACCGCCTCTACCTGAATGTGTGTGAGCTGACCGTGCGGGCAGCGCTCGAAGAGCGACGGGACTTCGTGTACCAGGCCGCGCTGCTTGACCCGAACACCGCAGCCACGCTGAGCATCGACGAAATTGTCCATCTCTGCGATGAGCTGATCGACGCCCACGGCCATCTGATTCCGGAGGGCATACGCGAACCGTGATCAAGGTGGCATTCATCGGTGCCGGCAGCATCGAATTCACCAGCAACGTGGTAGCCGACCTCTGCGGTTACCGTGAGTTCGCCTCCGGCCTGCACCTGGCCCTGCACGATATCGATCCGGGGCGTCTGGCACACGCCGATGCGCTGGCCCGCCGGATCGTTGCGCAGACCGGATCCGGCGCGACCGTGACGTCATCGCCCGACCGTGCGGACGTGCTGGCCGGCGCCCGCTACGTCATCAACGAGATCCTGGTGGGTGGCTTCCCGGCCATCCGGCTGGACATCGGGATCCCAGCGCGCTACGGACTGCGGCAGACGATCGCGGACACGCTGGGCATCGGCGGCATCTTCCGCGGCCTGCGCACCATCCCGGTGGTCGTCGGGCTGGGCCGGGACATGGCTGAGCTGTGCCCGGACGCCTACCTGCTCAACTACACCAACCCGATGGCCATCCTGCCCTGGGCCGTGTACGAGGGAACGCCGTTCCAGCGCGTGTTCGGCCTGTGCCACTCGGTCCGGGACACGCATGCCTTCCTGGCCGGCCTGGTCGGCCTCGACCCGACCGAGGTCCGCTTCGTCACTGCCGGGTTCAACCACCAGGCCTTCGTGATCCGTTTCGAGCACGACGGCGAGTCCCTGTATCCCCGTCTCGCGGAGGTCATCGAGCGGTCACCGCAACTGCGGCGGCGGGTACGGGTGGAACTGTTCCGCAGGTTCGGCTACTACCCGACCGAGTCCAGCGAGCACTCCGCCGAGTACCTGCCATGGTTCATGCGTCATGACGACCAGGTCCGCCAGTACCGCATCTTTGTCGGCGAGCGCCTGGCGAGATCCGAGCGGAATCTGCGCGAGCTCGAGTCGCTGCGCCGGGACCTGGAACAGGGCAAGCCGCTCGCCATCGAGCCCACACAGGAGCTTGCCTCGCAGTTCATCCACGCGCTGGAGACCGGCACCGAGCGCGAGCTGTATGTGAACGTGCGCAACGACGGGCTGATCGCCAACCTGCCCGGGCAATGCTGCGTGGAGGTTCCCTGCGACCTCGGCGCGTACGGTGCGCGGCCGCGGCCGGTTGGCGCGCTGCCGCCGCAGCTCGCCGCGCTGAACCGGACCTTCCTCAACGTCGTGGAGATGACCGTCCGGGCCGCCCTGGACGGCCGCCGGGACCACGTCTACCAGGCCGCGCTGCTGGACCCGAACACCGCCGCCACGCTCACCACCTCGCAGACCGTCGCGATGTGCGACGAGCTCCTCGACGCCCACGCGGACCTGCTCCCGCCCGGGCTGGCCCGCTGAGTGGGGAATCCGCGAAACCCGGCAATGCCGGTGCCCGGAGTGAATTCTCACTGGTTGAGAAACGCATTTCAGCACGGGCTTGACGCGTGCCGTGCCTCTCATGACAGGCTGGACAGCGACCAAGGGGCTGCCAGTCCGCAAGTCGCCGGGCGGCTCGCAAAGCCACTTACCCGGAGAAAGCGGCCAAGCGTGATTCGAGGCGTATACGCAATTCCACCGACACCGTTCGACGCTGCTGGTGCGCTCGACGAAGCAAGCCTGGTAAATGTGATCGAGTTCTGTATTCGTTCCGGAGCGCACGGAATTGTGACTCCGGTGAACGCCAGCGAGTTCACCACCTTGCTTGACGCCGAGCGTCTCACCCTGGTGGAAACGGCGGCACAAGCCGTCGCCGGCCGCGTCCCGCTCGTGGTCGGTGTCACCGGCACTTCGGCCGCGCATTCGGCTGTGTTCGCCGAGCACGCACGCGGGTCCGGGGCATCGGCGGTGATCGCCATGCCGCCGTATCCCTACCACCCTGACCTCGTGCAGATCGTCTCGTACTACACCGCCGTGGCCAGGGCAGCGCAGCTCCCGGTGTGGGTTCAGAATCATCTTCCCCCGGTCGGCACACCGATGGGCGTGGCGACCCTGGGTGCGCTGCTCGAGATCGACGGCGTCGAATACATAAAAGAAGAATGCAAGCACGCGGGGCACCTCATGAGCGAGGTCCGCAATCTCGCGAATGGCAGGCTCAAGGGTTTCATGGGTGGCCGCGCCGGGCGGCATCTGCTCAACGAATTCAGGCGCGGAAGCGACGGGACCATGCCCGCCTGCGAAGTAGTCGACCTGCATGTCGAACTCTGGCGCCGGCTCGATGACGGCGATGCGCCCGGGGCCAGGGAGCTGCACGAAGCGATGCTTCCGCTCCTGACCTTGGAAGAGGAATACGGCGTGGCCATCTATAAAGAAGTTCTCTTCCGCCGCGGTGTCATCGGCAGCACGTTTGTCCGGCAGCCGGGGATCAAGACACTGGACGCCGCGGACCGTGCAGAACTGGACGACGTTCTCGGCCGGCTGCGTCCCTGGTTCCCCCGCTTCAGCTACGCAGACGCATGCCGCTAGACGGCGCCGCGGAGAAAGGGACCTGGCTGGCCGGCGGCGAGGCGGCCACCGGATCGGTGATCTTCGACGGCCCGGTCAGCTGGCCGCTGCTGACGCTGAGCGTCCCCGCCGTCTCGCACAACATCGCGGCGCTGGCCGGCTTCAGCAGCCGGCACGGGCTCGAGTTCGCCCCGCACGGCAAGACCACGATGATGCCCGACGTGTTCCGCCTGCAACTGGAGGCCGGCGCGTGGGGCATCACCGTGGCCAACCCCCACCAGGCGTCCGTCTGCCGGGCAGCCGGGATCGGGCGCATCCTGCTGGCCAACGAAGTTGCCGACGAGGGCGCGCTGCGCTGGCTGGTCGGGGAACACAGCGCCGACCCCACCTGCCAGTTGCTGCTCTACGCCGACTCGGTGCCAGGCGCGCGGCTGCTCGCCGATGCCGCGGCGGCGGCCGCCCCGCGGCGTCCGGTGAGCGTGCTGGTCGAGATCGGGTACCCCGGCGGGCGGGCCGGCTGCCGCACCGCCGGGGAGGCGCTGTCGGTCGCCGCCGAGCTGCGCACCTGCGCACACATCACGGTGGCGGGCATCGCGGCGTATGAGGGATCGCTGGAACTCGGCCAGGTCGAGCCGTTCTTCGGCCGGATGAAGGACCACCTGCACGCGCTGCACGAGGCCGGCGTATTCGCACCGGACCGCCCGGTGACGGTGACCGTCGGCGGCAGCAAGTACTTCGACCTGGTCGCCCGGTCGTGGGGGCGGGAGTGGTCGCCGCGGTACCGCAAGCGGGTGATCCTGCGCAGCGGCGCCTACGTCACCCACGACGACCTCTACTACGACCGGCTGACGCCGTTCCGCCGGGTTCCGGGCGAAGGTTCCCTGCGCAGCGCGCTCACCCTCTGGGCGCAGGTGATCTCCGCGCCCGAGCCCGGCCTCGCGATCTGCGGCTTCGGCCTGCGCGATACGTCGAACGACCAGGGCAACCCGGTTCCCCGGCTGCTGCACCGGGCCGGTGCGACCGGCACCGCCGCACGGCACCAGGTGCAGAAACTGAACGATCACCACGCATTCGTCGAGGTCGATCCGGCCCAGCCGCTTGCCGTCGGCGACGTGCTCGGGTTCGGGATCTCGCATCCCTGCACGACCCTCGACCGCTGGCGGCGGGTCGCCGCGGTCGACTCCGGCCATCGCGTGCTGGCGATATGGCCCACATATTTCTGAAGGAGGTGCCATGCGCGGCATAGCCGCCAAGAGAGTCCTGGTCAGCGGGGGCAGCAGCGGCATCGGTGAGGCGGCCGCTCAGCGGTTCCTTGAGGAGGGCGCCCACGTGCACCTGTGTGGGCTGTCTCCGGCCGAGGTGCGGGCGGCGCTCGGCCGCCTGCGGAAATCCGGGGACGTGACCGGCGAGGCCGCCGACGTCACCAATGAAGACGCCGTCCGGCGGGTGGTGGCCAACGCCGAGGCGGCACTGGGCGGTCTCGACGTGCTCGTGAACAACGCGGGCACAGCCTGGCGCGAGCCGTTCCTCGACATCACGCCGGCGCACTGGGACCAGATGATCGCAACCAATCTCCGCGGGTCATTTCTCATGGCTCAGGCCGTTGCCCGGCGGCTGGTCGGGCAGGGCCGGGGCGGCGCCATCATCAACATGGCGTCGACCAACGGCCTGGGCGGGGAAGTTGACTACGCGCATTACAACGCGGCTAAGGCAGGCATAGTGCTGATGACGATGACAATGGCCGTCGAGCTTGGCCAGCATAATATCCGGGTAAACGCAATATGCCCGGGCTCGATCGCGACGCCGCTGAACCGGAAGAATCCGCTGGTCGCCCGCGACCCAGACGACCCACTGGCGGATCTTGCGAAGCCGCGGATACCACTCGGCCGGCGCGGTCTGGCTGCCGAGGTCGCCGCGGTGTACGTATTCCTCGCCTCCGATGACGCGTCGTACATCACCGGCGCGGAGATAAAGGTTGATGGCGGGCAGTTGGCCGTGATGTGATGAGCCGGCTTGTTTCTCACAGAGTGAGAAAGATTCGAAGCAGGTGTCGTTGACCAGCCGGGACGTGCAATGAAACACTCACCTGACAGTGAAGCGTGCCTGGGCGAGACATTCCGCGAGCACTCAGAATTATGAGTGGCAACACTACAAAAATGTCAAGGAGAACGCGCGATGGCTAGCAGTGCCCAAAGTACGCTGACACGCCGCAATGTGCTCCGGCTCAGCGCGCTGAGCAGCATCGCCCTCGGCCTGGCCGCGTGTTCCGACTCGAACTCCAGCAGCAAGCCGACCGGCACGCTGAACGTCTGGACCTGGTCAAGCGCGGCCCAGGTGCAAGCCACTTTCAAGGCAATACAGGCAACGTATCCGAGCGCTTTCCGGCACGCCAAGATCAACGTGCAGACAGCGGCCGCGGACGACGCGAGCCTGGCCGAGAAGCTCAATCTGACGTTCACATCGCACGGCCAGCTGCCCGACATCATCAAGCTGGACTACAACGAACTGGCCATGTTCGCCGGCCTCGGTGTGCTCGAGGATCTGACCCAGGCGTTCAGTCCTTATCAGTCCGACCTCTACACCGGCGCCAGGGTGATCAGCAACTACAACGGCAAGGCTTTCGCCTTCCCGGCGTACATGAATGGCAAGCTCTTCTACTACCGCAAAGATATATTCAACCGCGCCAAGATCGATCCGGTCGGCATTACGGACCTGGACACCTACATCGCGGCCGGGAAGAAGCTCATGTCCTCGGCAGGCACGCACATAGTAAATATCGGATCCAACGTCGACCTTTACAAATGGGGAATGGTGGCCTCCGCCTACCCGGGCGTCACGTTCACCACCAAGAGCGACAATTATGCCAATATTAGCTCAAATCCTGCATTTTCAAAAGTGTTTGAGTTCTGGCGTGCGATAGCGGCGTCCGGGATCGCCTACCCGACCAACGATTTCGACAACGACTGGGCCCCCGCCATCCACGGGCACAAGATCTGCTCTTTCCTCAGTGCCACCTGGATGACCGCGTACCTCCCGCAGTACGCCACGTTGAGCCAGAAGGGCCTGTGGGTGGCCGCGCCGTGGCCGAAGTTTACTCCGGACTACGCGGACCAGACCTTCGGATCAGACGTCGGCGGTGCCATCTACGTGGTCCCGAAGAACGCGCCGAATAAGGATATGGCCGTCGAGTTCCTGACCAAGGCCCGGCTGGATCCGAAGGGCTCCATGGCCGTCTTTAACGCAACCGGGGTCGTCTCGAACAACAGGTCGAACTACGACCCGACCATCCAGTACTTCAACTCCGCAACAAAGCCGGCCGGGATGAGCGAGGCCGACTGGCAGGCGCAGCCCGCCCAGTACTTCGGCGTGGATTACTACAAGCAGATGTTCGCTTCCTTCGACCGGATCAGGACGACCGAATACAGTCCCAAGGACATTGAGCAGATGAACATCCTGGACCAGTGGTTCGTGAAGGTCGTCAGCGGCTCGACGAGCGTGGCCGGCGCGTTGCAGGGCATGCGGCAGGCTATGCAGAGTCAGGTCGGAAACCCCTACCAATGACGTCTGTCCGCGGCCTCCATCCCAGGACGCGCCGTCAGGCACCGGGCGGCGACGCGGGGGCGGCTGCCCACACGGCCGGCCGCCGCAGGCGGCGGGTATGGGGACGGTACGCGACCGGTTACGCCTTCGTGCTGCCGTTCCTGGTGATGTTCGTGCTGTTCTGGCTGTACCCGAACCTGAAAGCGCTGAAGCTGAGCTTCGAGCAGTACTCCGGGTACGGCAACGCGACGTGGGTCGGCTTCGCGAACTACCGCGCGTTCCTGTCGTATCCCGTGTTCTGGACCGAACTGTGGAACACGCTGTTCTACTGGGTCGTGCACGCGGTGATTCTCGTGCCGCTCGCCCTGATACTCGCGCTTCTGGTGCGGTCGCCGCGGGTGAAGGGCGGGAGGTTCTGGCGGCCACTCATCTTCCTGCCCCAGGTGTTCAACATCGTCGTCATATCCCTGACGTTCAAGGTGCTGTTCTCGACGAATTTCGGCGTCATCAACTCGCTGTTCGGCACCAGGGTGCCGTGGCTGGATGACCCGGCACTGGCGCGGTGGGTCGTCGTCGCGCTGCTGGTGTGGGAGCAGCTCGGGTTCTGGTTCGTGGTCTTCCTCGCGGGCCTGTCCACGCTCGATCCCGCACTGGAGGAGGCGGCCAGCATCGACGGTGCCGGGATGATCCGCCGTGTCTGGTCCATCATCCTGCCGGCCCTGCGGCCGGTCATCCTCTTCGCCGTTGTCATCGACGCGATCAACTCGATGGCGCTGTATACCGAGCCGAACGTGCTGACCGCCCCCTCCGGGCAGCTGGCCCAGCCCTCGGTCGGAACGCTGTCGAACCTGGTGGTCACGACCCTGGAGGGCGGGGATTTCGGCCGCAGCGCCGCGGCCGGCTGGCTGCTGTTCGTGGTCACGATCGTGGTGAGCTGCGGCATCTTCGGCCTGTACAAGCTGACCGGCGGCAGCCTGACCAGGGCCGAATGAGGACGAGGACGGAGAGGGAGGTAACGATGCCCGGTGCGGCGGTGACCGCGGGGCGGCCACGGCGCCCATCGCGCGGCGGCGATGCCGGCCTTGCGATCTGTTACGCGGTGCTCATCGTCATCGCGCTGCTGTCGGTCGTTCCGCTGCTGGTCATGATCGTCGACTCGGTCAAGTCGAACTCGCAGATCGCCACGTCGCCGGCCGGTCTCCCGGTCCCGCTGAGCGGGGCGGGGTACCAGCAGCTCGTTCAGCTGGGCCAGATGCACAACTTCCTGAACTCGATCATGATCGCCGTGCTGACGACGGCCGGCGCGGTGCTGCTCTCCGCGCTGGCCGCGTACGGCTTCGCCAAGCTGCGGTTTCCCGGCCGCAACGTCATCTTCTTCGGGCTGATCGCGACGATCATGGTTCCGCCGCAGACGGCGATGCCCGGGTTCTACGCGGAGTTCACCACGCTCGGCTGGCTCAACACCTACCGCATTCAGATCGTGCCGTTCCTGGCTCCGGTGTTCGGGCTGTTCATGCTGCGGCAGGTGCTGTTGCGGCTGCCCGACTCGATTCTGGAGGCCGCGCGACTGGATGGCGCATCGGAGTGGCGGATCTTCTGGCGGGTCGCGCTGCCGATGATGAAGCCGGCACTCGGCGCCCTGGCCGTGCTCGAGTTCCTGACCAGCTGGAGCAACTACCTGTGGCCGTCGGTCATGGCATCGAACGGGTCGGTCGCCCCCTTCTCGGTTTCGCTGACGACGCTGACCGACCCGTCGCTGGGGCTCGTCCCGCTCTATGGGCCGATCATGGCCGGCTGCGTTCTCGCCACCGTGCCGCTGATCCTCGTCTTCCTGCGATTCCAGCGCACGTTCATGGCCGGGATCAGCTACGAGGCCTAGCGGGCGAACCGGTTGGACCGATCACGATGGGAAACAGATGACTGGTGTCAAGCTGGTGCTGATAGGCGCCGGAAGCTCGACGTTCGCACTGCCGCTCGTCCGGGACCTGTGCTCCACCGCCGGGCTCAGCGGCAGCGTGGCGGTGCTGGTCGACCCCGACACCGCACGCGTGACGGCGGTCCGGCGGGTTGCCGAACGGATGGCCAGCGAACTGCGCTCCGACATCCGTTTCGAGGTCGCCGCCGGCCGCGAGGAGGCGCTGGCGAACGCGGATTTCGTGGTGAACACCGCGCAGGTCGGCGGACATGACTGGACCGAGCAGCAGCGCTCCCTGGCCGAGCGGCACGGCTATTACCGTGGCATCCGGCTGCACGACTACGGGCAGGCCCTGTTCTTCCTCGAGGTGGCACGGGACATGGAACGGCTGTGCCCCCGCGCGTGGCTGCTGCAGGTCGCCAACCCGGTCTTCGAAGGCTGCACCCTCATCCATCGCGAGACCTCGGTGAACGTGGTCGGGCTGTGCCACGGCTTCTGGTCGTACCGGAAGATCGCCCGCGTGCTCGGGCTCGACGAGAACCGGGTCACCGCCGAGGCGCCCGGCTTCAACCACTGCATCTGGATGACCGACTTCCGGCTGGACGGAACCGACGTCTACCCCCTGCTCGATGAGTGGATCGCCCGTGACGCCGAGAAGTACTGGGCCGGCCAGGACACGTCCTACGACGACAACGACATGTCCCGGGCGGCGATTCACCAGTACAAGATGTTCGGCCGGATGCCGGTCGGCGACACCGTCCGCTTCACCGGCTGGTGGTACCACACGGACCTGGCCACCAAGCAGGAATGGTTCGGCCGCATCGGCGGCTTCGACTCCACGCTGGGCTGGGCCACCTACCTGGACCAGCTCGCGAAGCGGGTAGCCCGGCTGGAATCCGCGATACGGGACGAGACGCAGTCGGCGGCGGAGCTGGCCGCCAGCGTCGGCAGCGAGCCGATCATCGATGTCGTCGATGCCCTGGTGAACGACCAGGAGCTGGTGATGCAGGCCAACATCCCGAACCGCGGGCTGCTGCCGGACTTCCCCGCGGACCTGGTCGTCGAGTGCCGGGCCGTGGTGAGCGGTTCTGGCGTCCGCGGTGTCGTGCCACGGCCGCTCCCGCCGCGCGTGGTAACCGGTGCGCTGACCCCGCGCTGGCACAGCGCCGAACTCGCGGTGCGAGCCCTTCAGGCGCGGGACAAGGATTTCCTGCTGCTGGCCTTCCTTGCCAACCACCAGACGCGAACCCTGCAGCAGGCCGAAGAACTGCTCGGGCAGTGGCTGGCCGAGCCCGCCAACCAAGCGGTGCGTGACCACTTCGGGCACCGCTGAGCGTCCTTGACACGGTGCCGCGGCCACGAGAAAAATGCAGCTCATGGCGAGTGCGGGCCATGACAATCCGGGTGCTGGCGACGGCGCGGACAGCGGCCGTGCCACCGGCCAGGCACGCCGCAGCTACCTGCCACAGGCCCTCGGGCACGGCCTCGCCATCCTTGACTGCTTCGACCGGCGCACCGGTGAGCTGACCGCCTGGCACCTGGCCCGGCGCACCGGCATGAAACTGTCCACGCTCTACCGTTACCTGGCGATGCTGGAGTCCAACGGCTTCATCCAGCGCATGCCAGGCGGCAAGTATGCGCTGGGTGTCCGGCTGGTAGAACTGGGCGGTCACGTGCTGCGCCGTGAGGACATCTACCGATACGGCCAGCCCCTGGCGGAGGAACTGGCAGCCGAGCTCGAGCTGGACGTGCACCTCGCCCAGCTGTACGAGGGGGATGTTCTCCACCTCGGTTACGGGGCTCGTCCCACCCACCTGCGCACGCACGGCACGAGGGCCACCACCGGGAGCAAACTCGGCGAGCGCACCCCGGCCCATTGCACCTCGCTCGGCAAGGCGATGCTCGCTCACGTGCCCGCCGAACGGGTCGAGTCGACGATCCGGCGCTACGGCTGGCGCCCGATGACGAGCAACTCGATCCGCACCTTCGGCCGGCTGGCGCAGGAGCTGGACAGCGTGCGGGCCCGGGGGTTCGCGATCGACCGTGAAGAGAAGGTCGCCGGGATCCACTGCCTGGCCGTACCGGTCTTCGGCGGTGACGGGGTACCCGGCCACCAGGCGATCTGTGCCGTGAGCGCCACCGGGCCAGCCCAGGTCTTCCGGAACTCGCGCAACATCGACCGGATCTCGCAGATGGTGATGGAGTACGCCCAGCTGCTCGGATCCCGTCTCCCGGCCGCGTAAGGTCTCACGTGTGATGCGGGCAGCGCTGGCGCGGGAACTGGGCGGGACCGACAGCATAGAGCTGGCCGAGCAGCCAGACCCGTCGCCCGCGGCAGGGCAGGCGCTGATCAGAGTGCACGGCGCGGGTGCCGGCCCGTGGGATGTCGGGTTCCTCAGCGGCGGCTTCCCCGGGCTCGCCCTGCCATTCGTTCCGGGCCAGGAAGTCGCCGGCGTCGTCGAAGCGGCCGGTGAAGGGGCCGATGTCCGGCCGGGCCAGCGGGTGTACGCGAGCCTGTTCCCGGCCGGTGGCGGGTTCGCCGAACTGGCGCTGGCGTCGGCGGACCGGCTGGCCCCCATGCCCGTCAAGGCGAGCTTCACCGAGGCCGCCGGCCTGGTGATCGGCGCCGGGACCGCCCACGAGGGCCTGGTCGACCGGGGGCGGCTACAGCCCGGCGAGACCGTGCTCATCACCGCCGCGGCGGGCGGTGTGGGCAGCGCCGCGGTGCAGATCGCGGCGGCCGCCGGTGCCCGCGTGCTGGCCGTGGCCAGCCCACCCAACCACGTCTACCTTCGGGGCCTGGGCGCAAGCGAGGTCTTCGACTACCATGCCTCCGGCTGGGACCAGCAGGTGCGGGCTGCCGTTCCCGGCGGCGTCGACCTGCTGCTGGACGGCGCGGGTGGCCAGACCCGAGACGAGGCCATCCACGCGGTCCGGGACGGCGGCCGGGTGGTCTCTATCGTCCTGCAAGGCCCGCCCGCCCAGCTGGAGCGCGGCATCACCGGCGAATCGTTCGCCGCCCACGTCACCCGGCCGCGGCTGGCTGCGCTGGCCCGGCTGGTCGATGCGGGCACGCTGCACGCGCAGGTCGCGGCGGTGCTGCCGCTGGATCAGGCCCGCGAAGCGCTGGCCAAGGTGGCGAGCCGGCACACCCGCGGCAAAATCGTCCTGGCGATCGGGCCGTAGCGAAAGCACCGTGGCATTAGGGTCAGACATTCTCGAACGGGCGCACCTCGATCGCGTACCGCCCGGCGGCCGGGTGGGTAGCCGCGAGCTGGATCGCCTGCTGGCGCTCCGCGCAGCTGACGACGTCGATCGCGGCGATGATCTCCCCGGTCTTGAAGAACGGCCCGTCGCCAAGCAGCGTCCTGCCGTCCCGGACGCGGAGCGTGGTGGTGGTGTCCGCGCCCTCCAGCGTCCCGCCCAGGATGTGCAGGCCGCGTGCCGCCAGATCCTGCCGCCAGGCGGCAACGTCCTGAATCAGCGCTTGGTCCACCGGCGGCGCGGCCGGCGTCCCGCCGGTCCACATGGCCAGCCCATAGGGGCTGGCGGCGCCGTCCTCGCAGCGCCCGAACGCGGGTGCCTTCCCGCCCAGCACCGGCTGGCCGGCGAAGGGCCGGATCTCGATCGTCATGAACCTGGCCACCGGGCCCGCGCCCGCCACCGCGATCGCCTCGTCAAGGTCGGCGCATTCGAGTATGTCGAAGCCCGCGATGAACTCCTTGGCCTCGACGAACGGGCCGTCGGTCACCAGCGTCTCGCCGTCCCGCACGCGCACTGTCACCCCCGTCTCGGGGATGTCAAGCGCCCGGCCCAGCAGCCGTACGCCGCGGCCCCCCATCTCCTTGACCCAGCCGGGGATCTCGCGCTGCATGACCGCCAGTTCCTCCGGTCCCGGCAGGTCGTCGCCGGCGACGAAACACAGGTACTTCATCTCAGCCCCTCCTAGCAGGCCTGGGCCGCGCGGCGCACCCGCAGCACCCGCAGGATACGCAGGTCAGTGCGCCGGCCGGCCGAGCCGTCCCGGCTCGCTGCGTGACGGGCGGCAGTGGCCCGGGTGCGCAGCTCGCTCCGCGCCGCGGCGCGGAGCTTCTCGTCCTGGGCCGCCTTCGCCAGGTCGTTGAGAACGTACATGGTTGTTTCCCTTCACCGCGGCGGCCATCGCGTCTGACCGCCTTTCGTTCTGACGACGAACGGCGGATCGCCAGATCGACACCTTCGGCCGCCTATTCTGGCCGGGACATCGAGGAGGGGTACCGGTGGCAGATGACAGCCGTCACGCCGAGGCGGCGGTCGAAGCCGTATTCCGCGAGGAATGGGGGCGGATCGTCGCCTCGCTGATCGCGACGACCGGCGACTGGGACCTGGCCGAAGAATGCGCCCAGGACGCGTTCACCCGCGCCCTGCAGACGTGGGCGCGCGATGGCGTGCCGTCCCGCCCCGGCGCCTGGCTGACCACGGCGGCCCGCAACCGCGCCGTCGACGTGCTGCGCCGCCGTGCCAACGAGGCGGCGAAGCTCCAGCAGACGCTGCTGCTGGCCCCGGCCGGAGAGCCGGCCGCGGCGGAGACCGGCGGCATCGCCGATGACCGGCTGCGGCTGATCTTCACCTGCTCCCACCCCGCGCTGCCGCTGGAGGCGAGGGTCGCTCTCACGCTGCGCACGCTGGCCGGGCTGACCACGGCCGAGATCGCCCGTGCGTTCCTGGTCTCCGAGCCGGCCATGGCCCAGCGGCTGGTCCGGGCGAAACGGAAGATCCACAAGGCGCGGATACCCTACCGGGTACCCCCGGCCAGCCTGCTGCCAGAACGCCTGACCGGTGTGCTCGCGGTCCTGTACCTGCTGTTCAACGAAGGCTATACCGCATCTTGCGGGCCTGACCTGGTCCGCCCGGAGCTGTCCGCTGAGGCCGTCCGGCTGACCAGGCTGCTGGCGGCTCTCATGCCCGGCGAGCCGGAGACGATGGGCCTGGTGGCGCTCATGCTGCTGCAGGACTCGCGCCGGGCCGCGCGAACCGACGACTCCGGCACGCCGGTACCGCTGGCCGAGCAGGACCGCGACCGGTGGAACCGCGCCGCAATCGAGGAAGGGCTCCGCATTCTGGCGTCCATCCCGGGCGGGGAGCAGCCAGGGCCGTATCAGGTTCAGCCACAGCTCGCCGCCTGCCACGCCCGTGCCACCCAGCCTGAGGACACC
>DASYAV010000031.1:0-58395 GCA_036501145.1 Streptosporangiaceae bacterium
CTGTGACTCGCGGGCGGCCAGCAGGACCTCCGGGAGATCGGGGTGCAGCAGCGGCTCGCCACCCAGGATCTTCAGGACGTTGACGCGGTAGCTCTTCGACAGGGCGGTCAGGTCCGAGCAGAGGGAACCGGGATCGACGAAATGCTTCGGCAGCACCGGCGACAGGTGCGCGCAGGAGCGGCACCTCAGGTTGCAGTGCTCGGTGACATTCACCACGAAGGCGCGATTGAACACCCGGCCGTCCTTGAGCCTGTACCGGTCAGCCAACGTCAGATCGCCCCCAGTCCGGTGTGATCCCGGCTGGCCCGCGCCACCTCGTACAAGGCTGGACCATGTGCGGCTTGACCACAAGGGAACGGCTTTGCCCGAAGATGTCTCGTCATGGGCTCGCTCCGGTTCGCGTCCCGACGATGTCACCCCGGCGTGCGGTGAGCCGCCGCAGGCAGTGCCGTACCGCCATCACCACGCTCTCGGCCTGCTCCTCGGTCAGCTCGGACGACATGGGCAGTGCCAGCACCTCGGTGTCGAGCCGTTCGGTCACCGGAAGCCGCTCACCGTTTCCCATCGCGGACAGGTGCAGGGCCCGGAAGTACGGCTTGGTCTGCACGCCGTAATCCAGCAGCGACCGTTGCAGGGCGTCGCGGCCGGGAGGCTGCGGGACGCGCATCACCCAGTGCACAAACGAGTGAGTGTCGCCCGGCCGGATCTCCTGCGGCACCAGGCCCGGCATGTCCGACAGCCCGGAGCGGTAGATCGCGGCCACCCGGTTGCGCCGCCGGACCAGTTCGCCGAGCAGCGGCAGCTGGTCCAGGGCATAGATCGCGTGCAGTTCGTCCATCATTTCCGAGCGGCACCAGTTGGCCGGGTCACGCTGCAGGGCCGCGGCGGCGTCCGCGGGGAGCACCGCAGCACCCCCGGCCCCGCCCGCCGACAGTACCTTGGCGAAGCTCATCGAGTAGGCGTGGCCGTCCGCCTGGGTGGCGACCGGCACGCCGCGGGCGCCGCTGCCCAGCGAGGCCGCGGAGTCGCTGACCAGCGGGACCCCCGCCTCGTGGCAGATCCCGTGCAGTGCCGCGTAGTCGCACGGGTGGCCGAACGTGTCGACGCATACGACCAGGCGGGCGGCGCACGCGGCCAGGTCCCTGCGCAGGAGTTCCGCGTCCATCGTCCAGGTCCGGTCATCGACATCGACGAAACGCAGCCGGTAGCCCAGCTGAAGCAGTACCTCGGCGGTCGCGGGAAACGTGAACGACGGCAGCAGCGCGACCTGGCCGGGCGCTGCCCGCCCGGCGAGGGCCGCGATGACCGCACGCAACGCGGCGGTACCCGACGCCATGGCAAGGACCCTGTGCCCGTTCCCGGCCCTTTTCCCGTTGCCGCTCCCGCCCCCGCGCCGGTGCTCACCCGCTACCCCGAGGGCGCTCGCCAGCTCCCGCTCCAGCTCCCCGGACCAGCGGTTGCCGTACTTGACCTGCCCGTCCCACAGGCTGGCCTGCTGGCGGGCCGCCACCTGGTCCGGGAAGGCGGCCCGCGGCGGGACCACCACGGGCAGCGCCGGCTCGAACACCGGATGCTCTTCGGCCCGCAGCGCCTCGACCATCGGCCCCAGGTGCGACGGGGCCGGCGCTACCCGGTGACCAGCCCGGGCGAGCCGCCGTGAATCGACGACTCCACAGCTGTCGCCCGCGGCCGGCTGCCGCGTGATCACCGGTGACGCCGTGCCGCACAGCGCGCGGATCTCCTCGGCCAGGCTGAGCAGGGAGGCCGGTTCACCGCCTACGTTGTACACGCCCGGCGGCAAGCCGCCGGTGGCGATCCGCGCGACCTCGCCCACCGAGACGAAGCTGCGCGTTACCAGCGTGACCGTCAGCGGATCGCCGGCCTGGGCCCTGCGGACGAGCCTGCACACGAAACGCTCCTGGCCGATGCCGACCACGTTCGTGAGCCGCAAGATCGTCAGCTGCTCCGCGCCGGGCACCCGCAGCAGCATGCGTTCCTGCGCCAGCTTGGACAGCGCATAGGTCCACCGTCCGGTCGGGTCGGCGGCAGCCATCCGGCGGCCCAGCGGCGCCGCACGCCACGGCGGGCACGGGGCCGCCGCCAGGGCGATCGCCTCGTCGCACCACTCGTCGATCTGCTGCACGGTCCACGGCAGCTCCGGCGGGGTGCTCTCCCGCAACGGCGCCGGCGCGCTGCCGTACACCTCGACCGACGACAGCAGCACGACCGTGCGGCCGGTGAGCAGCGGCAGCAGCCGCGCGGTGGCTACCGCGTTGTCCACGGCCAGCGTCCACGGCCAGCGGGGCCGCGGGGCGCTCGACCCCAGCGTGATCGTCACCTCGCCGTCCGGCAAAGCCGGCAGCTCACCGGTCAGCACATCGGCCGCGGACCACCGTGCCCCGGCGCTGACCAGGTCCGCCGCCGGCGGCCGCCGGTCCACGACCGTCACGTCGCGGCCGCTGGACAACAGCGCCCCGGCCACCGCCCTGCCGATGAATCCCGCCCCCCCGAACAGCACGGCAGCGTTCATCGCTTGGTGCCCGACGCCAGTAGTTGCTTGCCGGTGTCGGCCAGCACCGGGTGGGCCGACAGTTCCCGCTCCAGCTCCAGGTGGCCGTCCCAGTCGTGGGCTAGCTGCTGATCGAGCCGTTCCCGGCCGAGCGTGGCCGCGGCCTGCAGCAGGCCGCTCACCTCAACGTCCCGCAGCCCCGCGCCCTCGAACGCCTGGCGGAGCCGGGCCGTGTCCAGCAGGTGCATCTCCGCGCCGTGCCCGGCCACGGTCCAGCAGCCCACCCGGGTCCGCAGCCGCTCCACCGCTTCGATGGCCCGGCCGGCCCGCAGTAGCTCGATGACCAGTGCGACCAGCGAGTCCACCAGGACCACCACCGTCCCGCCGGGACGCACCCAGCCGGCCAGCCGCCGCAGCGTGGCCGCCGGGTCGGCGGTGTACTGCAGCGAACCGAGGGCGAGCACCATCCCCGCCGACGCCTCGGGCAGCTCGGTCGTTTCCATCGAGCCTTCGATCAGCGTGAACCCCGGCCCGTAGCCCGCGCGGCGCGCCTGGTCGATCATCCCCGGCGCCTGCTCGATGCCGATGACCTCATACCCGAGGCCCAGGAGCCGCGTCACCCACCGCCCCACGCCGCAGCCCGCGTCGATGACCGGCCCCCGCTCGGGCAGCATGCGCCGGACATGTTCCCAGGCCAGCACGTCATACGCACGGCGGTGCGGCACCTCGAAATGCTCACGGTAGGCGGGGGCGAGCGCGCTGTACAGAGCCTGGCTGGGGCGCATCCGCTATGACCTCGCCGCCAGGCGCCGCAGGCCCGCCCGCCAGAGCAGGTCATCCAGGTAGGTGGTGGGCAGCCAGCGCAGGTTGAGACTGTAGTTGCTGCCGCAGCCCACACAGTCCTTCCGGAACAGCCGCGCGTGCTCCTCGCGGTAGTGCGCCGACTCGATCACCTCGGCCACGGTCCGGTCGCGGACGCTGAACGCCGGGTCGTGCGCCCAGCATCCCCCGATCTCTCCCCTGGAGTGGATCATGAGCTTGAGCTGGGATTCAGCGCACGGCACGTCGCGCCGCACCAGCTGTGAAAAGTGCCCCGGTATGTATCGCAGATCGGAGTAGCGGGGCAGCCAGCGCGGGTCGCCGCGCTTGATGACCTCCAGCTGGCTGAGCGCGGCGGCGATGTCGCCTGGGTCGACACGCTTTTGCCTGGTCACCTCCGGGGCGCGGAACAAGAACGTGTGGTCGGTGGCCAGGTTCAGGTAGAGCTGCACGCGCAGTTCCTGCGCCAGGCGCGCGATATCCGGCAGGTATCCGACGTTGTCGCGCATCACGGTGAAGTTCATCCGCACCTTGAGATTCAGCCGTTCACGCTGGTCGACAAGGCGCCGCAGGTGTTCGGTCGTGGTCGCGAAGGCGCCCAGCCGCCCGCGGATGCGGTCATGGACCAGCGCGGTGGGCCCGTCGACCGACACGTTGAAGCTCCGCACCCCCGCGTCGAGCACCGTCGCTAAGGTGTCCGGGGTCAGCCGGATCCCGTTGGTGTTCAGGTGCAGGTGGCGGATGCCGAGCTGGTGTGCGTAGCCCATCAGCTCGACCGCGTCCGGGCGGATCAGCGGTTCGCCGCCGGTGAAGTTGGCCTTGAGAATCTTCAGCGCGGCCAGCTGGCGCAGCACACCCCGCCATTCCCCGGTGGTCAGCTCACCCTTGGTGTTGTCCAGCCAGCAGCTGCAGCTCTTGCAGCGGAGGTTGCAGTTTTCGGTCAGGAAGAGCTCGGCGACCTGCGGCCGCACGTGAAGGCCCGGGGCCAGCCATCGCTTCACCGCGAGCTGGGTGAAGAACCCCGCGAGCCGGACGTTGTCGGTGGCTGTCATGACACCTTCTCGTGGTCACCGCTGCGGGCCAATCGCGCGCACAGGCTGTCTAGGGTCTCGATGATGTGGGCGGGCGTGGCCGCCGGCGCCACCGGCCGTTCGCGAAGCAGCCGTGTCTGCCGCGCTCCATGCCCGGCGACCGCCTCGGCCAGCCGGGCCACGTCCCACATGGCGATGACCGGCCCGCTGGCCTCCTCCATGCGCAGGTACCGGACCTGGTGGTCGTTGCTCATCTCGCCGAGCCCGGCCTGCCGGGCGACCGCGATCGGGACCTTGTGCGCTCGCTGAACGAGCCGCACCGTGTTGCCGGCGTGGGTGATGACCACATCGGCCTTGCCGAGCCGCTCCTGGAGTTCGCCGAAGGGCACAAACGCGCGGTGCGGGCAGGGCGGCCGGACCGTGGCCGTCCCCGTCTGCGCGAACACCTCGTGATCGGTGCAGAGCGGTGCGATCGCGCCGATCAGCCGGTCAAAGGGCCACGGGCCCATCCCCACCGTGACCAGGATTCGTGCCATCAGTACAGTTCGCCGAGGAGGACCGCTCGTGGCCGCGACGCCAGCAGGGCTGGCCGCTGGACCAGCACGGCCGCCGCCAGCTTTCCGCAGACCTTGCTGGCGATCCCCGGGCTGTCGACGATGTTGAGGGTTTCCAGCCACAGCGCCGGGACGCCCAGCAGCCGCGCCGCGATGAAGACCCCCACCGCGACCCCGGAACCGGCGGAGACGATCACGTCCGGGTGCTCGGCGCGGAGGATCCGCAGCGCGCGGGCGATGGCGGACAGCATGGGCAGTGGCCTGCGGGCGGACTGTTCCGGCTGCCAGTGGACCGCCTGGTCCTTCAGCAGCGCCGTGGTATCCGGCGCCGAGACGGCGATCCAGGAAACGCGGTGCCGCGACCACCACGGCCTGAGCGCCAGGAGGTCGAGGAGGACGCCACCGCTACTCGAGACCAACAGCACCCGGTAGTGAGGGTTGCCCACCGCATCACCCCCTGCCCGAGTCAGGTAACGATTGTTGATCTAGTCACCGCGACGCGGTAAACACCATACGGAACAATCGGCCCAGATGCCAGGAGTCACCCAGCGGCGCCCATCGGCTCCCGGGCGGCGTCGCGGGGGACTTAGGTGCGCCAGCTTGGCTCGTGGCCGAGCCACCTGGCGAGGCGCTCGTCGTATGGGCGGTAATGCTCGGTCAGGGCGGCCCGCACGTGGTTGGGCATGGCGGCGGCACGGGGACGGGCATTGTGGCGTCTGAAGCTCGGATAGCCGGCCCGCGGCAGCCCGAGGAAGTCAAGGACCGCGTCGTAGGCAGGCTCGGGGCTGGTGAAGAACGCCTCGCTTTCGACGACGTGGATCCGGTCGCGGCCGAGCAGGCGTTCCAGCCGCTCCAGTTGCTCGGCGTACTGTCCACGGGTGCGGTAGGCGTGGTGCTGGTGGCTGTGGCTGGCGTACCCGGGATCGGCCACCATCCGTTCGGCCTCACCTGCCAGCCGGGTGGGCTCAAGTTCCAGGGCTCGCTCGAACGGCTCGCTCTCGTAGCCGAAGAACGTCTCGTGGGCGTGGGCGGAATAGGCGCGCTCCACCGGGTCGCGCACCAGCACGAGCAGCTTCACCCCGGGCAGGTCGCGCGAGATCCGCCCGGCAGCGAGCGGATGGAACAGGTAATAGGGACTGGTCTCGAAGGCCACCGGGGGCGATCCCGCCGAGCGCGCCGCCCACCGTGCCCACGACCGGAAGGGGAAGTGGCTCCGGTACCACCGGACGCCGCGATCATATTGAAGATCGAAGTAGTGCACTTCCCGCAATGTGCCGCCGAACACCGCCGGATGCTGGCGCAACGCCCGGTCCATCGACGCTGTGCCGGACCGCTGAGCGCCGGCGATCAGAAAGCCGGGCAGCATCCCCGCCGCGCCGGTCAGCATGCGGGCGGTCACCAGGGACGAGCGCACCGCCGGTGTGGCGGTCGCGACGACGAACCTGCTGCCACGCAAGGTGGCCAGGCGTCCCGCAACTGACCTGGCTGGCCGGCTGGATCCAGTCACCATGAACCTTTCCGCCCGAGCACCGCGGGGATCGTCTTCGCGAGGATGATCAGGTCACCGCGCACGGACCAGTCCTCGATGTAGCCGAGGTCCAGCCGGACGCAATCGTCGAAGCTCAGCTCGGAGCGGCCGCTGACCTGCCATGCACCGGTGAGTCCCGGGCGCACAGCGAGCCGGGCAAGCTGCCAGCTCTCATAGGCTTCGACTTCGGAGGCCAGCCCGGGGCGCGGGCCGACAAGGCTCATCTCCCCGCGCAGCACGTTCCACAGTTGCGGCAGTTCGTCCAGCGACCACCGTCTGAGCCACCGGCCGACTCCGGTGACGCGGGGGTCGTCATGAAACTTGTAGAAACGCTGGTCGGCACCGCTTTCCTCGAGCAGCCCGGCCACCAGTCGGTCGGCACCGTCAACCATCGTCCGCAGCTTCAGCATGGTGAACGGCCGCATCCTCCTGCCGATCCGCTCCTGGCGGTAAAGCGCGGGGCCGGCCGAGGTAACCCTGACGGCCAGGGCGAGCGCGGCCAGCAGCGGCAGGGTGACGAGGAGGGCGGCGGCGCCGAGGAACAGATCGACGAGCCGTTTGCCCGGCCCGTTCGCCTTCTTCCGCTCCATGCCGGCACTCCGCCTGCCGCGAAGATCAGAACGCAGCCAAACCTACTGCCCGCGGGACTTGCGTCACAACCAGCCGCTATGCCACGTAAGGTGCTAGCGCGGCATGAATCCTGGAGATATGTGATGGCTGACCGGTTGCCGAACTTCCTGCACCTGGGGCCGCCGAAGTCCGGCACCACCTGGCTGTATCAGGTTCTGGCCGGGCACCCCGAGGTGCTCCTTTCCCCCGCGAAGGATCTTTACTTCTTCAATCGCTGCTACGACCGTGGTCTCGACTGGTACCGGGCACAGTTCCGTAGCGCAGCGCAGGAACACCGCGTCATCGGCGAGGTATGCCCCCGCTATCTGCCCTCCGGGCAGGCTCCGGAACGTATCCGGGCCTGCCTGGGCCCGGAGGTCCGGCTGATGGTCACGCTCAGGGAGCCGGTTTCCCGTGCCTTCTCCGCATATCTCGACCACCGCAAGCACGGCCAGGCGGCGGCCACCTTCCGCGAGACGTCCCGGCTCTTGCCCCAGCTGATCGACGACGGCCGGTACGCCACTCACCTGCGGAGCTATCTTCAGCATTTTGACCGTGGTTCGCTCCATGTAGCCGTCTTCGACGACCTGCAGGCCGACCCGCAGGCCTTCCTCGACCGCGTTACGGAGTGGCTCGGCATCGCCCGCTGGCGGCTCACTCCCGAGCAGCTCGAGGCTCAGTTGCCGGCCGGTGAAGCACGATGGCTTCCGCTGGCCAGGCTCGTCAAGCACGGGGCCAGCTGGGCGCGGACTCATGACGGCGCCGACGTGGTGGCCAGAATCAAGCATTCCGCGCTCGCGCAGCGGGTGCTCTACCGGCCGCTGGGCGGCGAACGGCCGGAGCTGACCGCCGATGACGTCGCCTTCATGCACGAGCAACTCGACGCGGAGATCGCGGGTGTGGAGAACGACTTCGGCATCAGCCTGAGGCGGCGCTGGAACTGGCCCTGAGCGCCTACTTACCGGGAGGAATGGCGGAGGCCATGTCGTCGGCCCAGCTGTAGTCGAGGGAGCCGACGCGGAAGATGAGCCGGTACCACAGGGTGCCAGCAGCCCGAAATCGCGGCCCACCAGGACCGGACCACGCGCCAGATACCCTGGTTGTCGTCCAGTATCAGCCGTGAGAACCGCCCCGCTCGGTTGCACCTACGGCCAGCAGTCCATCACGGTCACCCGGCCACCGCCGATTAACGGGTTGAGCGCGGCCGCAGACGTGTAGATACTGCGGCGGTGGATCCGGACGCTGACGCAGCCGCGCTGTATGACCTGCTGAACCCGTGGGACCCAGAGCACTCGCCCGCTGACCGCTTCTACCACGAACTGGTGATGGCCGCGGGGGCGGTGCTGGATGTCGGCTGCGGCACCGGTGCCATGCTGGCCTGCGCGCGTGAGCACGGCCATCGCGGCCGGCTGACCGGGCTCGACCCGGACCGCGCCGCCCTGCGACGGGCCCGCCGCCGGGGCGACGTGGAATGGGCCGAAGGCACCGCGGCCCAGGCGCGGTGGGCGGCCGAGTTCGACCTTGCGGTGATGACCGGGCACGCGTTCCAGTGCCTCGTCACCGACGACGACCTGCGCGCCTCACTCGCGGCGGTCCGCGCGGCGCTGCGGGCCGGCGGCCGCTTCGCGTTCGAGACGCGGCACCCGCAGGCGCGGGCCTGGGAAGACTGGAACCCCGGCCACGCAACCGACGTCACCGACGCCGCCGGGGGCGCCAGGCGTGTCTGGCACCAGGTCGAATCCGTCACCGCGGGCGTGGTCACGTTCACCGGGACCACGGCCGGGCCGGACGGCACCGTGCTCGGCACCGGCCGGGCGAGCCTGCGCTTCCTCGACCCCGCAACGCTGGGTGCGTTCCTCACCGGCGCCGGGTTCGAGATCGAGGCCCAGTACGGCGACTGGCAGCGCGGCCCGATCACCGGCGCCAGCCGGGAGATCATCACGATCGCCGGCCGCGGTGCACAATGGGTGGATGGGGGTTCCTCCGGGCACGGTGACGTTACTGTTCACCGACGTTGAGAGCAGCATCCGGCTGTGGGACGCCGACCCCGACGCCATGGCGGAGGCGTCGTCCCGGCACAACCGCATCGTGCGCGAACAGATCGAGCTGGCCGGCGGCCGCGTGTTCCTGACGGCGGGTGAGGCGTTCCGCGCCGTGTTCGCCGACCCGTCCGCCGCGCTGGCGTCGGCGGTGGCCGTCCAGCGGGCCGTCGGCGCGCAGCCGTGGCCGCCCGGCCTGCCCGTCCTGGTGCGAACCGCGGTGCATGCGGGGGCCTGTGCGGAACGCGACGGCGGCTACGCCGGCCCGGTGGTGAACCGGGCGGCCCAGTTGCTGGCCGCCGGTCACGAAGGTCAGGTACTGGTCTCCGGGGCGGCCTGCGAGTTGCTGGCCGGCCAGGTCAACGACGGTATCGGGCTGCGGGATCTGGGCCGCCACCAGCTGAAGGACCTGGGCCGCGCCGAGCGGGTGTTCCAGGTCACCGGGCCGGGCCTGGCCGAGGACTTCGGCCCGTTACGCTCGCTGCACGACCCGGCGCTGCGGCACAACCTGCCATCGCAGGCGACCAGCTTCGTCGGCCGGGCCGCCGAACTGGCCGGGCTGCGGTCACTGGTGCCGGGCGGGTGCCGGCTGGTGACGGTCACCGGGCCGGGCGGGATCGGCAAGTCCCGGCTGGCGCTGCAGGTGGCGGCGGAGGCGCTGGACCGCGCGAGCGACGGGGTGTGGCTGGCCGAGCTGGCCCCGGTGACCGGCCCCGAGCTGGTGGCCCGCACCGTGGCCGCCGCGCTCAAGGTCCGCGAGGAGCCGGGTCGGCCCATCCTCGACACCCTGGTGGAGGCGGTCGGCGACCGGCACCTGCTGATGGTCCTGGACAACGCCGAGCACGTGCTGGGCGCGGCGGCCAAGCTCGCCGACGCCGTCATGCGGTCCTGCCCGCGGGCGTGCCTGCTGGTCACCAGCCGGGAGCCGCTGGGCATCAGCGGGGAGCACGTCTTCCGGGTCCCCCCGCTGGCGGTGCCGCCCGCCGGTCTCGCCGATCCCGCGCAGCTGGCCGCGGTCGAATCGGTGCAGCTGTTCACCGAGCACGCCGTCATGCACCGGCGGGGCTTCGCCATCGACGGCGGCAACGCCGCCGCGGTGGCCTCGGTCTGTGCCCGTCTCGACGGGCTTCCGCTGGCCCTCGAGCTCGCCGCGGCGCGGCTGGGGTCGCTGTCGGTGGCCGACGTCAGTTCCCGGCTTGATCAGCGGTTCCGGCTGCTGACCGGGGGGAGCCGCACCGCCCTGCCCCGCCATCAGACCCTGCGCGCGCTGCTCGACTGGTCCTACGACCTGCTCAACGCCGAGGAACGGCTCGTCCTCGACCGGCTGTCGGTCTTCCCTGGGGACTGGACGCTGGACGCGGCCGAGGCGGTCGCGTCCCGGGGTGAGCTCACCGGGTGGCAGGTGCTGGACCACGTGGCCGCCCTGGCCGACAAGAGCCTGGTGCAGAGCGAAGAGATCCACGGCACGACCCGCTACCGGCTGCTGGAGACGGTCCGCCACTACGCCGCCGGGCATCTTGCCCGGCGGGCGGGGCCCGAGACGGGCGAAACGCGCGCCGCCCACCGCGATCACTACCTGGATCTGGTCGAGGCCGCCGGCCCGCACCTGCGCGGCCCCGGCGAGGCCGCCTGGCTCGGCCGGCTCGACGCCGAGTTCGGCAACATCCGCACCGCGCTCGCGTTCAGCGTCGCCGATCCCGCCGGTGCCGAGCCTGGCCTGCGGCTGGCGGCGGGGCTGCACTGGTTCTGCAACATGCGCGGTCACGGGGGTGAGGCCCTCGAGGCGCTCAACGCACTGCTCGGGCGGCCCGACGCCGGTGCGCCCAGCGGGGCCAGGGCCCGCGCTCTCATCGTCTGCTGCCACCTGGGCAACTATTTCGGCCCCGCCCCGGCGGCGCGCCCGCTGGCCGCCGAGGCGCTGGAGATTGCCCGGAGCCTCGGCGATGACGCCGTCGCCGCCGATGCCCTTGCGCAGCTGTGCTGGCTCCGCTTCGAGCAGGGCGACGTGCCTGCCGCGCTGGCTGGTATGGGCGAAGCCGTTAAGCTGGCTCGCCTTGCCGGGGATACCCGGCTGCTGGCCGCGGTGCTGTGCCGCCGTGCGGTGTTCGAGAGCGAAGCCGGTGACCTGGACGCCGCCGCCGGCGACCACGAGGAAGCGATCGCGCTGTCCCGGGCGGCCGGAGACAGCTACCGGCTCGCCCTCACGCTGGCCAACCTCGGCGTCGACGAGCACCTGGCGGGGAAGCCGCGCGCCGCCCGGGCCCACCTGCAGGAGGCGAGCACGCTCGCCGACCGCCATGGCTATCAGACGCTGTCCGTCGGCCTGCGGCAGAACCTGGGGTTCGTCGACCTGATCGACGCCGACCCGGGCAGCGCCCGCCGCCACTTCACCGCCAGCCTGGCCACCGCCCGCAGCACCGGCATCACCACGTACCTGCCCGGCGTGCTGCTGGGCCTCGCCCTGGCCACCGGCGCCGGCGGCGACCCCACCGCCGCCGCCACCATGCACGGCGCCGCCGACGAGCGATACGAGCAGGCCGGACGCGCGTTCGAAACCATCGAAGCCAGGCTGCGCGGCCACGACCATGCCCGGCTGCGGGCTACGCTGGGCGATGCCGCCTTCGAAGCCGCGTACCGGCACGGCCGCACGCTCGGTCAGGCCGACGCCATCGCCTTGGCCACCGCGGCCGCCGGGCCCGCGCCCGGCGGCGGCAGATCCGCCGTCCGCGCGGCGGATGGGTCAGCCGGGCGGCTGTCGGGACGGGAGCGGGAGATCATGGCCCTGCTGGCCTGCGGGGCGACCGACGGCCAGATCGCCGAGACGCTGATCCTGTCGGTCAACACGATCCGATCCCACCTGGACCGGATCCGGGACAAGACCGGTGCCCGCCGCCGCGCGGAACTGGTCCGCTACGCCATCCAGGCCGGCCTCGAACCGGACGCCGCACTGCCGGATGCTGCACTGCCGGAGCGCTGACACCAGGGCCATACGTCCCATGCTGGGCGGGTGCGGTTGGGCCGCGCGGCCCCTGCTGCCGGGCGCCGCGCTGCTGCACTCTGGTTCTCAGCCCGCCAGGCAGGCGGGAGCAGCAGAGGGGGCAGACATGGAATCGGTGAACACACAGGCGGGTGCCCGGGCACGCAGGCGCGCGGGGCGGCACGCGGTGACCGCTCTGGGTGCTTCGGCGGTGCTGGCCTTCGGCTTATTCGCCCCGGCCGCCGCCCAGGCCGCCACGGCGGGCACCTTGTATGTGTCGCAGGGCGGCCTGGACAGCGGCAGCTGCCCAGTGGCCAGTCCCTGCGCCACCGTCAGCTACGCCCTGACCAAGGCGGCCTCCGGCGCCACTATTAAGGTCTCCGGCACCATCAACGACCACCTGAGCATCACCTCGCCGGTCACCATCACCACCTGGCCTGGTGGCCCGGCCGGCTCGCCTGGGGTCCTCAACGGGACGGCGACGGGAACCGTCGTCACCGTCGATCCCGGGGTCACCAGCGTGACTGTGCAGGACATGACCATCGAGAACGGGGCTCTGGGCATCCTCGACGAGGAGGGCACCCTCACGCTCACCGACAGCACCGTGACGGGGAACGCCACCGTGGCGGAGCCATATGCCGGAATCTGGAACTACGCCGACAGCACCATGACCATCATCGACAGCACGGTCACGAAGAACTCGGGCGCCCCGGGTGGCAGCGGCGTTGGCGCTGGCATCGACAACAACGGGGTGCTGACGGTCGTCGCCAGCACCATCTCGGGGAACAGCGGCGGCGGCATCTACAGCGGTCAGCTCGACACCGCCACCCTTGGCGCCACGATCGTGGCCGGCAACACCGGCACCAACTGCGACGGGTACGATCCGGCCAGCCTGGCCAGCGCCGGCTACAACCTGACCGACGACAAGACCGGCACCGCCTGCGGGTTCACCGCCGCGACCGACCTGGTGAACCAGAAGCCCGCGCTCGGCGCCCTGGCCGGCAACGGCGGCCCGACGCAGACCATGCTGCCCGCCGCGAAGAGCCCGGCCGCCAACGTGGTCCCCAAGGCCGTCACCCTGCGCGGGGTCAAGGTCTGCCCGGCCACCGACCAGCGTGGCGTCGCCCGGCCCGGGCACGGGGAGACCCGCTGCACGATCGGGGCGGCCGAGGTCAGCTTCAGCAAACCCACCACCACCTCGGTCACCGTGAACCCGGCCACGGTCGCGTCCGGCACCAGGGTCGTCTACCTGGCCGTCGTGAGCCCGAAGTCGGGCACCGGCACACCGACCGGCACGATCACCTTCAGCACCGGCTCCACCACCCTGTGCACGGCCGTCCTGTCCGGTGGCGTCGCGGCCTGCGGGGCCACCAACGCCCCGGCGGGGACCGACACCGTCACCGGGAAATACTCCGGCGGTCAGGGCTATGTCAGCTCCTCGGGTACCGCCAAGCTGACCGTGACGTAGCCCGGCGCCCGGCCGGCCATCAGCGCGCCGGCGCCACGGCCGGCGGTTCCGCGGCCGTGGCGCCGGCGCTCACCCGCCGGAACCCCGGCGCTCACCCGCCGGTAGCTGCCGCCGGCTACTCCCGGCGTGGTAGCCGGGCACCCGGCGGCATCCCGGCCGGCCAGGCAGAAGTCAGGACCCGGGCAGGACGACGGCGGGCCGTCCGGGCGGCAGCATCGCAGGCATGACAACGACGCTCTCCGCAACGGGTGCGGCAGCCACCCGCCGCACCGGCCGCCACCTTGGCGTGGCCCTGCTGCTCATAGCGACCGCGCAGCTGATGGTGGTGCTGGACGCGACCATCGTCAACGTCGCGCTGCCGCACATTCAGACGGCGCTCGGGTTCTCCGGCAGCGGCCTGGAGTGGGTGGTCAACGCCTACGCCCTGGCCCTCGGCGGGCTGCTGCTGCTCGGCGGCCGGGCCGGTGACCAGTTCGGCCGCCGCCGGATGTTCGTCACCGGCCTGCTGCTGTTCTCGGCCGCGTCCCTGGCCGGCGGGTTCGCCACCTCCCAGGCGTGGCTGCTGGCGGCCCGGGCCGTGCAGGGTGTCGGCGGCGCGATCGTCACGCCCACCGCGCTGGCGCTGATCGCGACGACGTTCCCGCAGGGCCCGTCCCGCAACCGGGCGATGGCCGTGTACTCCTCGATGAGCGCGGCCGGCGGCGCGGTCGGCCTGCTCGCGGGGGGACTGCTCGTCTCCTACGTCTCCTGGCGCTGGGTGCTGTTCGTCAACGTGCCGATCGGCATCGCGGCCGCGCTCGCCGCCCCGGCGGTGCTGCCCGGCGACGCCGGCCGGCCCGGCCGGTTCGACCTGCCCGGCGCCATCACCGGAACCGTGGGGGTGACCGCCCTCGTCTACGGCCTGTCCAACGCGGCCACCAGCCCGGACGGGACTTCGCACTGGACCGACACCAAGGTGCTGGCCGCGCTGGCCGCCGGTGTCGTGCTGCTCGCCGCCTTCGCCGTCATCGAGGCGCGCAGCGAGCACGCGCTGATGCCGGTGCGGCTGCTGCGCAACCGGGACCGGGTCGGCGCGATCGCGATGATGCTGGGCGTGGGGACGGTCATCTCCGGGGTGTTCTTCTTCCTCACCTTGTTCGTGCAGGAGCTGTGGGGGTACTCCCCGCTCCGGGCGGGAGTGGCGTTCCTGCCGCTGGCCGCCGTGCTGGTCGCGGGATCCGCCGCGGCCGCGGCCCTGCTGCCACGGACCGGCGCGCGCCCGCTGCTGATGGCCGGCGCCGCCACCAGCGCGGGAGGCCTGTACTGGCTGTCGCAGCTGACCGGGCACGGCACGTACACCGCCGGGCTGCTCGGCCCGATCCTGCTCACCGCGGCCGGACTCGGGCTGCTGTTCGTCCCGCTGCCGCTGGTGGCCCTGGCCGGTGTCGCCGATGCCGACTCCGGGGTGGCCTCCAGCCTGCTCAACGCGGGCCGGCAGGTGGGCGCGTCCATCGGCCTCGCGGTGCTCGGCACCGTGGCCTGGACGGTGATCGCCGACGGCGCCCGCGCCCACGCCGCGGCGGCCCGGACCGCCTCATGGCGTGCGGCATACCAGCACGCGCTGGCCGCCGGCTTCGACCGCGCCTTCCTGGTCGCCGCCGGGATAGCGCTGCTCATCCTGGTGACCTCGATCGCCGCGATCCGGGTCCGCCGCGCCGACCTGAGCGGCGGCTGACCACGACAGCGGCGGCGCGTGGGCACGGCACGCGGCGCAGGTGTGCCGGGCGTTCCCCGCGCCGCTGCGGGATGCTGGATCCGTGACAGTCCCAGAGCTCCCCGGCCCGCAGGAAAGCGCGATCCTCGTTCCGGTCCCGCAGGCCGAGCCGGTGGTGGGGCGCCTGCGGGGCAGGCTCGACCGGGCGGCCGGCCGCGGCGTTCCCGCCCATGTGACGGTCCTGTACCCGTTCCTGCCGCCGGCCCAGATCACCGCCGCCGTGCTGGCCAGGGCCGCGGCCGCGGTGGCGTCGGTGCCGGGCTTCGGCTGCCGGTTCGCCCGCACCGGCTGGTTCGGCGACGAGGTCGTCTGGCTGGCCCCCGAGCCGGCCGGCCCGTTCCAGGCGCTGACCGCCGCCGTGCACGCGGCCTTCCCGCAGTGCCCGCCGTTCGGCGGCGCGTTCGCCGAGGTGATACCGCACCTGACCGTCGGCGACCGCCCCGGCAAGGGCCCCGGCGAGGACGCTGGCGAGGATGCCGGTGCGGGCGCCGCGGCGCTGCGCGCCGCGGAGGCCGAGGTGCTGCCGGGGTTGCCGATCCGCACGCAGGTCAGCCACGCCTGGCTGATGACCGGCTCGCAGGCGCCGCGGAGCTGGCAGCTGCGCGCCACCTTCCCACTCGCGATGCAAGAAACGTAAGAAGGAGCGTCTTTGGTGACCGAGATTCTCACCGAACCGGTATCGGCTCCCAATGTCTGGCGCGGCGACGATCTCGCCGGCACCGACGGCTGGATCGTCCGTTTCACCGAAGAGGACTTCGCCGATTTCGAGCGGGCGCTGGCCCAGGTCTCGCAGAAGCACATCCAGGATGTCACCGAGATCCGCGCCGAGGATTTCCCGCTTCCGCATTTCCGGGAGCGGATCGATGACATCGTGCGCCGGCTGGAACATGGCCTGGGATTCGTCCTGCTGCGCGGGCTGCCCATCTACGACAGGTTCAGTGCGGACGAGGCCACCACCATCTACTGGGGCATGGGCCGGCACATGGGCAACCTGGTGCCGCAAAACCGCAAGGGCGACCTGATCGGCCAGATCCGGGACCTCGGCCGGCGCGGACCGTACGAGCGGACCTACGCCACCAACGAGGATCTGGGGTTCCATACCGACTCCACCGACTTCGTGGGCCTGATGTGCCTGCGGCCCGCGCTCTACGGCGGGGAGAGCTTCGTCGCAAGCTCCGGGCTGCTGTACAACTTCGTCGTCGACGAGCACCCGGAGTACCTGCCCATCCTCGGCAAGAACTTCCCCACGGACTGGCGCAGCGAGGAACCGCCAGGATCTCCCGGCTGGTACCTGGAGCCGCTCTACAGCTACGTCGGGGGAGCGCTGTCGGCGACCGTCCGGACCGGCCGGGCGATGTCGGCCATGCGCTTCGCCGAGGTGCCCAGGCTCACCGCGGACGAGGTCTCCTGCTTCATGTACTTCGACTCGCTGCCGAAACGGCCGGGTGTCGCGCTTGGCATGCAACTGCAGACCGGCGACATGCAGTTCGTCAACAACTTCGTGACGGTGCACAACCGCACGGCGTTCGCCGACGACCCGGAGAATCCGGCGCGGCAGCGGCACCTGCAGCGGCTGTGGATCAGCCGTCCGGAAACCGGCCGGCCGCTGTGCCCCGAGTACGCGGCCTGGCGCAGCGGCTACCCAGCCTGACCGCGCTGGCCAGCACGGCGGCGGCCGGCTGCCGGTTACGTGGCCGGCTGCTGGCTGCCGGGCCGGCTGCCGGTCACCCGGCCTGCGCGGTCTGCTCACCGAGCGGGAACGCTATGTCGCAGACCGGGTCGTCCTCGCCGATCGCCGCCGGCTCGGCCAGGTAAACCTCGCGGCAGGACAGCCGGCCGCGCGTCCGGGCGCTGACCTCGGGTGAGCAGGCGACCGCGTCGTAGGCGGCGAGGATGGCCGGGAACTCCCACTGGGCCTTGGTGATGGTGGTGAACGCCTCGTCGTGCGCGGGCTCGGTGCGGATACCGATCACGTCGGTCGGCTGCACGCCGGCCGGGCAGCCCTGCGTGGCTTCCACCGGGCCGTCACTTTCATCATCGACGATGCCGTGGAAGATCAGGGTGAAAGGCCCGGCCGGCGCGCGCCCGGCCAGCTGACTGGCGAAGGCCGCCTTGGCCTCCCGGGCGAAGGCGGCTATTTCCGGCACCGTGAGGCGGCGCTGGATCGTCATGACGCGCTGAGCCGGGACGTGGCGGGTCTGGATGGGGAACATCGGGCGTTCTTCCTCTCGGAGTGTGGCGTGAATGTGCCGGATCAGGAACCTGCGGCTCGTGTGCCGTGCCTCCAGCCCGGCCAGGTGCTGGTCGAGCCGGGCGATGGCCAGATCACGGCCGACGCCGAACTCGGCCAGCAGCACCCCGATGTCGGCCAGGCTCATGCCGGCCCCGCGCAGCATGCCGATGAGCCGGCCGTGCCGGACCTGTCCGGCCCCGTAGCGCCGCTGGCCGTTCCGCGGATCCACCTCGGCCGGCCTGAGCAGGCCGGTCTCGTCGTAGATCCGCAGCGCCTTCGCGGTGAGCCGCGTCTGGCTGGCGAATTCACCGATCGTGAGCAGCTGCCTGCCCGGTTCACGAGTCACGCCGCCGATCATTGCCCTTGCCCCAGGGGCATCGTCAACTGCCGCCCCGGTCGAGCACTGCCCCGGGCGAGTGTTGCCCGGATGGGCACGGCGGCGGTCAGCGGGCCGGATCGCCTTCCGCCGCTGCCCTGATGACCGCACGGACTCTGCCCTCGGGGAAGAACACGGTGAGATTCCCCGCCGCGGCCAGCGCCCGGCCGCGGGCCTCGGTGCTGAGCTGGCGGGTGGCCCGCACGGCATACCTGGCCGCCCGGCGGCGGACCCCGGCACGGTACTGCTCGACGTTCATGCTGATCGTGACGTCGTGCGCGGCGGCCAGGTCCAGGGCCTCGGCGGTGACCTTCTTGCCCTTGGCCGAGTTGCACTCGCCGTGCAGGAGCTGGAGGTTCCACCGGCGGTGCGGGCCGCCGTAAACCCTCGGGATGATGTGGTCGATCGCGGTGCCGCGCGGCGAGCCGGGCAGGTCATCCCCGCACCACGGGCAGCGCCAGCGTTGCAGCTCGACCAGTTCGGTCATGAACGCCATGCTGTGTGAGGCCCACCGCACGACCTCGTCGTCGTACTGCCCGTCAGCCAGGTCCAGCCCCGGCCAGCGGCAGAACGTCTCCCCGGCAGGCACCGGCGACCCGCACACACCGCACCAGCCGGGTTCCACAGGCATGCGGTCAAGGTAGCGGCACGGTCGGACAACGCGGGCCTGTGATGGACTTGACGCCTACTGTCCCCTCGCTCGTGAAGGCTGGTGGATGATGCCCGGGCCTGTCCGGATCACCGACGTGCGGATCACCCCGGTCGCGTTCGATGACCCGCCGCTGCTCAACTCGGTCGGCGTGCACGAGCCCTACGCGCTGCGCGCCATCGTCGAGGTCTGCACCGACGCGGGCCTGACCGGCCTGGGGGAGACCTACGCCGGCGAGCAGCACCTGCGGCAGCTGGCCGCGGCCGCGAGCGTGCTGGCCGGCCATGACGTGTTCGCGGTCAGCGAGATGTACCGCGCGGTGGCCCGCCTGGTCGGCGGCGAGGCGGTCGGCGACCTGCACGGGCTGACCGGGGTGATCACCGCGGCGGGCACCGCGTCCCGGGTGTTCGCCCCGTTCGAGGTGGCCTGCCTGGACCTGCAGGGCAAGATTCTCGGCCGGCCCGTGTGCGACCTGCTCGGCGGGGCCGTCCGCGACCGGGTTCCGTTCAGCGGCTACCTGTTCTACAAGTGGGCCGGCCATCCCGGCCGGCCCGCCGACGCCTGGGGCGAGGCGCTGGACCCGGCCGGCATCGTGGCCCAGGCCAGGCGCATGGTCACCGACTACGGCTTCACCGCGCTGAAGCTCAAAGGCGGCGTGTTCGCCCCCGGCGAGGAGGTCGAGGCGGTCCGGGCGCTGCGCGCCGAGTTCCCCGGCCACCCCCTGCGCATCGACCCCAACGCGGCCTGGACGGTGCCGACCTCGCTGCGGGTGGCCGCCGACCTGGCTGACGTCATCGAGTACTTCGAGGATCCGACCCGTGGCCTGGACGGCATGGCCGAGGTGGCCAGGCAGGTGCCGATGCCGCTGGCCACCAACATGTGCGTGGTTTCGTTCGCCGACATCCCGCCGGCCATCCAGCGCGGTTCGGTCGGCGTGGTGCTCTCCGACCACCACTACTGGGGTGGGCTGGCCCGGTCCCGGCTGCTCGCCGGCATCTGCGAGACCTTCGGGCTGGGCCTGTCGATGCACTCCAACTCCCACCTCGGCGTGAGCCTGGCGGCGATGATCCACCTCGCGGCCGCGACGCCGAACCTGACCTACGCCTGCGACACCCACTGGCCGTGGAAGACGCAGGACGTCGTGCCGGCCGGCACGTTCAGCTTCAGCGACGGGTCACTGCCCGTGCCGGCCGGGCCGGGGCTGGGCATCACACTGGACACCGCCGCGCTCGGCGAACTGCACGAGCTGTACCTGTCGTGTGGCCTGCGCGACCGCGACGACATCGGCTACCGCCGGTCGTTCGAGCCGGGATACCGCCCGCGCACGTGGTGACCGCACCGGCGCGATGACCAGACCGCCGGCGGTCCGCAAGCGCCGGAGCCGGGCCGAAAACGGCTGGGATCCGCCCGGCCGTTGTCCATACGATCGGACGCATGCCGAGCTATCAGCCCGTAGACCTGTCCGCTGTCTGCAACGCCGGTATGGAGGTTCTCGGCGACGAGCCGGGTGACGTCCCGCTCGGCCGGGTGGACCTGCGTGGCCTGCCGTTCCTGATCGGGACCGAGCCGCCGTCGGCGGAGCGGTGCCTGCTGGTGCCCGCCGCCCCGACGCCGGTCGGCATCGGCCGGCTGGCCCGGCGGGTTATCGTCGCGCACCGGCTGCTCGAGCAGGGTGCACCCGCCGGTCACGCCGCCGGGCAGACCGTCGCGGAGTACGCGTTTCACCTGGCCGGCGGCGAGGTCGTGACCGCGCCCATCCGGGAGCGGCTGGAAATCCAGGTCGTGCCGCCGGGCTGGGGCCGCCTGCCGTTCCTCGCCGTCACCGACACCAGCGATCACAGCCTGCCGCGGTTCGAGGGCCGGTGGGGCGAAGCCGGGATGCGGCTGGCCGAGCATGACATGGGATGGCCCGCCGGCTACTACCTGTGGTGCTGGGAGAACCCTCATCCGCAGCGGCCGGTCGAGCGGATCGAGTTCATCCCACGCGGCGGGCGGTTCGTCGTGGCCGGCGTCACCACCAGCGACGTCGATGAGCACCCGTTCGTCCGCACGCCCGCCCGCCCGGTGCGGCTGGTGGCCAAGGACGGGCGGGACGGCGTCCTCGACGTCGAGGTGGACCGGGGAGTGGCGAGCTATCCGCAGCCGCTGCCCGGCGACGACGACCGGGCCGGCTGGGGCGCGTCCGATGGAAGGTCGGCGTACACCTCGATCGCCGCGCTGCCGTCGGCCACCGTCGCGGTCCGCCAGGGCGGCGACGAGCTCGGCCGGGTGCGCTGGGGCGACATGGAACGTGACGGGCGGGCCGACGCCGGCCGGGTCACGGTGGAACTGGCCGAAGACGGCCGCAACTGGGTGCACGTTCGCGTCCTCGACGACGCGACCGGGCGCCCGGTGCCGTGCCGGGTGCACTTCCGCTCGGCCCAGGGGATTCCCTACCAGCCGCACGGCCACCACAACCACGTCACGCAGAACCTCGGCAGCTGGCACTACGACGTCGGCGGTGACGTCCGGCTGGGGCAGCGCAGCTACGCCTACATCGACGGAACCTGCCAGGGCTGGCTGCCCAGGGGCGACGTCGTCGTGGACGTCGCGCGCGGCTTCGAATACCAGCCGCTCCGGCAGACCGTCCGGATCGAGCCGGGCCAGCGGGACCTGACGCTGCGGATCGGGCGGGTCGCCGACATGGCCTCGGAAGGATGGTGGTCGGGCGACTCGCACGTGCACTTCCTGTCCACCCCGGGCGCGCAGCTCGAGCAGCAGGGCGAGGACCTGCGTGTCGTCAACCTGCTGCAGACGCAGTGGGGCGCGCTGTTCACCAACACCGAGGACTTCTCCGGCCGGCCCAGCGTCGTCGACGGCGGCGGCGGCTACGTGACGTATGTCGGCCAGGAAAACCGGCAGCACATGCTCGGCCACATGGTCCTGTGGGACCTGAAAGAACCGGTCATGCCGTGGTGCAGCGACGGGCCCGACGAGGCCGAGCTCGGCGGTGCGCTGGACGCGACGCTGAGCGACTGGGCCGACCGGACGCACGCCCAGGGCGGCACGGTCGTCGCCGCGCACTTCCCGAACCCGAACGGCGAGCCGGCCGTCCTCGTCGCGACCGGCCGGGCCGACGCCGTGGAGATGCTGGCCCACTCCGACGACGCGATGCTCGAGTACTACCGGTACCTGAACAGCGGTTACCGGCTGCCGCTGGTCGGCGGCACGGACAAGATGTCCAGCGCCGTGCCGGTCGGCCTGTACCGCACGTACGCGCGGCTGGACGAGGAGTTCAGCTACCAGGCCTGGTGCCGGGCGGTGCGGTCGGGCCGCACCTTCCTGTCCGGCGGGCCGCTGCTGACACTCTCGGTGGACGGGCACGAGCCGGGTGACACCGTCGGGCTGTCCGGGCCGGGAACGGTCAGCATCCACGCCACGGTGCGCAGCATTTTCCCGCTCGGCTCGCTCGAAGTCGTGTGTAACGGTACGGTCGTCGCGCGGGCCGAAGCGGGCGGCGGACGGCAGGCCGAGATCACCGAGGAGCTGCGGGTCCCCGCGAACTCCTGGATAGCCTGCCGGGCGTTCGGCGTCGATTACCACCTCGATGAATGGGGCCGCCAGGTCTTCGCCCACACCTCGCCGGTCTACGTCGCCTGCGGCGGCGACTGGACGATGACCGATCCCGAAGGCATCCGCTACATGCGGACGCTCGTCGAGGGTGCCCGCGACTACGTACGGCACACCGCGGTCCGCAGAGCCGACCGGCTCACCACGCACCATCACGGCGAGGCCGACCATCTCGCCTGGCTGGAGCGGCCGTTCGCCGAGGCCCTGCGCGCGCTGGACGAGCGCGGCCACGGCTGACTGACCCGGCCGCCACCCACGGCCCGTCCCGGGCGCTGTGCCCGCTCCGGTTACGGCCCGTCCCGGGCGCTACGCCCGTCCCGGCCGCCGGCTCACCGGCTGTCCTTCCTGGCCTGCCGGCGGGCACCGGCCGCGCGGGTGCTGGCCCGGCGTTTCGCCATGGCGGGGGAGCGCAGCGTGGGGTCACCGGCGGGTGGCCCGGTGACCGCGGGTGTCTTCCGGCCGGTGGCCGCCGCGCCTCGCCGCGCCCTGGGCGCCTGGGTCTGCCTGGCGGCCCTGGCCGCGGCGAGCCGCTCGGCCCGCAGCGCCGCCGCCGACTGCCGGGCCAGCACGGCGACCCGGCGGCTCACCCGGGCCAGGGCCTCTTCGAACGCTTCGGCCTTCAGCGACGCCCGCGTGTTCTCTGGCCGCGCCTTGCCCCGCCCGCCATGTTCGGGCACCGCGGCGCTTGCGGCCCGGCGGTACTGGCCGACGTACTTGTTTCGTGCTCTCCTGATCCGGCCCTCGAACTCGATGGCCGCGTCCTCGTCCAGCGCGGCCAGTTCGGCCCGCTCGGTCTGGTGAACCAGCAGGCGTTCGGCGTCGTTGAGGGCCGCCAGCAAAGACTTGTTCATCGCTGTTCTCCATCCCCGGCTGGGAGCCCCGCCATCCCCGGCTTGGAGCCCCGCATGATCTGACCTTTCCCGGACGGTTGCCCGGCTGAACCTGTCGGCCGCCGCGGCCGCGGGCAATAGGGCCTTGTGGCTGGGCTGACGGACGCCGACGAAGGCCCGGTGGCCGAGGGCGCCTACGGCCCCGGGATTCCGCAATCTCGGCCGGATCTTGGAGTTCGTGTGTAACGTCACCGGAAAAGATTCCGTTCCGCAGTAGGAGCGTCCGGAAGGTGCCCACAGAACGGAGGCGCGTTACATGCGTCACTGGATCGGGTTGGTCCTGGCCGTTGTCATGGCCGGGCTGGTGTTCTTCTCGGGGGCATGGGGGTATCGGCGGCTGCTTCGGCTGCCCGCCGTGGGGAGTCAGCTTTCTCAGTTGCCGGGCGGCGGTGGTTCGCTGCTCTCCGACCACAGCGTGCTGTACTCGCTCGCCGCGATCGCCGTCACCGGCCTGGTGGCCGGGATCCTCATCGCGGCGCCGCGGATCTCGCCGCTCGCGGCCGGGCTGCCCGGGCTGGTGATGCTCGGCCTGACCGGGCTGTACCTGGTCAGCGTGCGCCGGGCGGCCGGGCTGATCCCGCTGCGGTCGGAGTCCTTCGGCGCGGGTTTTGAAGCGATGCTGTTCAACGGGATCCTGGCCGCGGCCGGGCTGGTGATGATCATCCCGCTGTTTGTGCCGTCGCGGTGGAGGGCCCGCAGGACCAGCGACGACGAGGTCGCGGAGACCGCGGGGGCCGACGAGTTCCTCACCATGCTGGACGGATCAGGTCCGGACCGCACCGCGGCAGAGCCCGCACTCGCCGGGCGGGTGGCGCGGCGGGCTCCGGGCTCGGCCGGTCCTCCCGCCTCGTTCCACGAGCCGCTGGACCCCGGGGCGGCGCGGACCCGCCCCGGCTTCGGCCCGGACGACACCCGCCAGGGCCCGCCCTAACGCGTCTATGGCGAAACGGGGTCAGAACACCTTGAGCCCCCGGGCGGCGGCCAGCGCGGCCTCGTCGCCGGCCGTCTGCACGCCGAGCTCGGCCCAGCTTCCGCGCTGGGTCACCCAGCGGATGAACGCCGGGGCGCCGGAGCTGATGGTGGCCTGGGCCGGGCCGGAGCCGAACCTGATGGTGCGGCCGCCGGCGCCGTGAATGCGCAGGACGAACGTGCCCGCCTGCTCCGCCGCCGGGTTCTGCTGGGGCAGGGCGGCCTCGATCCAGTCCAGCGCCGCCCCGGCGCGCAGCTCGTCCGAGGCGGGTGGCGGGCCGGCCAGCGGTCCGCGCGGCGCGAACAGGTCCGCCCGGATGTGCGTGTAGTGGTCGAAGGCGAACGCGCTGGGCAGCACCGCGGCCGGATACGTGCCCAGGTCGCCAAGCGGCACCTCCAAGTCCAGGGTGAGCAGGTCCTTCATCCGGTCCAGGGCGATGCCGCTGACCTCCTCGTAGTCGGCGAGCACCGCGCCGGCGTCCCAGTCCCGCCGCGATGCCACCAGCACCTCCTGCGCGCGCTCGGTCGCCAGCCCGCTGACGTCCGGCAGCCGCGCCGCGTCCGCGAGGGTCCAGAAACCCATGCTCAGGTGGGCCACGAGGTCCTGGACCGACCACCCCGGGCAGCCCGAGCCTGCCCGCCAGTCCTCAGCGGTCAGCGCCGCGCCGATCCGCAGTACCGCGTCCCGGTCCGCCCGCACCGCCTCGATCGCATCCGATGCCATCATGCTCCTCCGTCAAATAATTATGCTCTTTGACATAATGACACTATGCCAGGCCGGTCGGCGGGCACAAGAGGGGTCCGGTGAGCTACACAGGTGTACGTGAGTCCACCCGGTGATTCCCGCGCCTCGCTCCGGGCCGAGCAGGTGGCGCAGACCAGGGCCGCGCTGGTAGCGGCCGGCCGGGTGCTGTTCGGGCGCGGCGGATTCGCCGCGACGTCGGTCGAGGACGTGGCCCGCGAGGCACGCGTCACCACCGGGGCCCTCTACCACCACTTCCCGGGCAAGGCGGCGCTGTTCGAGGCGGTCTTCGAGCAGGTGCACGTGGAACTGCTGATGGCCTCGGCGCAGGCGGCCGGCGGGCTGGCCGAGGGCTCGGTGGACTGGTTCGCCGCCGGGTTCGACGCCTTCCTGGACAAGGTGCTGGAACCCGACGCCCGGCAGATCATCATCACCGACGCGCCCGCCGTGCTCGGCCTGGCCCGGTTCACCGAACTGGATGAGCGTTACGCCTACACCGCCATCGCCGACGGGCTGCGCGCCGCGGCGTCGGCCGGTGCGCTGCGGGTCGCGGATCCCGAGACGATGGCGCGGCTGCTGCTCGGCGCGCTCACCCGGGCCGGCATGCTCATCGCCAGCTCGCCCGAGCCCCGGGCGACCAGGGACGTGGCCGCGGCCTCGCTGCGCGCGCTGATCGGCGGGTTCGCCGCGCCATCCTGAGCCCGCACCGCGGCAGCGGCCGGCGGCCGGTCGCTGGGACCGGCCGCAGGCCGCCGCGGGGCCGCGCAGGAACGGCTAGGACTCCGTCACCACGTCCTCCGCCACCGCGGTACGCGGCAGCAGCATAGACAGCACGGCGCACAGTGCGAACGCGCCCACCGCGTACGGTGCGGTGTGGACCAGCGCGGCCTGGAACGAGTGGCCGTTCAGGTACCCGAAGAACACCGTGCCGAGCAGCGCCACACCGAGCGCGCCGCCGAGCTGCTGCGCCGTGCTGAACAGCCCGGACGCCCCGCCGGCCACCTCGACGGGGACGGCCGCCAGGACCACGTTGACCAGCGGGATGACCAGCAGGGACAGTCCGGCGCCGGCCACCACCAGACCCGGCACGACCGGCCACGGGCTGCCGCCCACACCCACGTGCGAGGCCGCCAGCAGCTCTGCGGTGATGCCGGCCGCCATCAGCAGCCCGCCGAGGGCCAGCACGCCCCGGCCGTGCTTTTGCGCCAGCGGCACCGCGGCGGGTGCCACGGCGAAGCTGCCGGCGCTCAGCGCGATCGCGGTCAGCCCGGCCTTCAGCGGCGAGAAGTGCTCGCCGGCCTGCAGCCACAGCGCGAAGGCCAGGAAGAATCCCTGCATGCCGGCGGAGAAGGCCAGCTGCACACCGAGCCCGGCCGCGAACGCCGGGACCCGCAGCAGCCCCGCCCGCAGCAGCGGTGCGGGCCCGCCATTGCGCCGCCTGGCCCGCCGCGCCTCGAGCACCCCCAGCACGCCCAGCCCGGCCAGCCCGGCGGCCAGCAGCGGCCACACCCAGCCCGGCCAGCCGAGCTGCCGGCCCTCCAGCAGCGGGTAGACGATCGCCACCAGCGACCCCGCCAGCAGCACCGCACCCGGCACATCCGGCCGCCGCGCCGCAGGGTCCCTGGTCTCCGGAATGAACCGCAGCCCGGCGATCAGCGCGGCCACGGCCACCGGCACGTTGACGAAGAACACCGAGCGCCAGCTCCAGCCGAACAGGTTCGCCTCGGTCAGCGCCCCGCCGAGCAGCAGCCCGACCGCCGAGGCGAAGCCCAGCATCGCCCCGTATATGCCGAACGCCTTGCCCCGTTCGGAGGCCGGGAAGATGACCCGGAACGTGGCCAGCACCTGCGGGGCCATCGCCGCCGCCGCGATGCCCGCCGCGACCCGGGCGGCGATCAGTTCCACCCCGGACCCGGAGATCCCGGCGGCCAGGCTGGCCAGCCCGAAGACCGCCGCGCCGGCCAGGAACACCCGCTTGCGCCCGAACCGGTCGCCCAGGTTCCCGGCGATGATGAGCGCCGCCGCGAAAGCCAGCATGTACCCCGACACCACCCACTCCAGCTGGGTGGCGCTGGCATACACGTCACGGCGGATGGTAGGCAGCGCCACGTTGACGATCGTGACGTCGATCATGTCCATGAGCGCCCCGACGATCATGACGATCGCGGCGAGCCAGCGCCGCGGGTAGCCGGCGGGGGCACTCGGCTGGCCGGTGACGGCCACTGACTGGGTGGTCATGGGCAAACTCCTCGAACCCGGTTCGTTTCTCGAACGCTGTTCCATCACGAACGCTGTTCTAACATGGATCGCCGGTCGAGTCAAACGGTGTTCGAGTCTGGTACGGTGTTCAAGGAACGAACGTCGGCCCGCAGAGCGAGGTTTCATGGCGAGCACCCCGGACATCCCGCCGCCGCCCTGGCAGCGCGCGCCGGACCGGCCGTCCCGGCGCCGCCGCGATCCGATCAGCAGGGACGCGATCGTGGCCGCGGCGATCGCCCTGCTGGACCGCGAGGGCCTGGGCGCGCTGAGCATGCGCCGCCTCGCCGAGGAACTCGGCACCGGCGCCGCCTCGCTGTACTGGCACGTCGGCAGCAAGGACGGACTGCTCGACTTGGTCCTCGACGAGATCATCGCCGAGGCCAAGGTGCCCGACCCCGACCCGGGCCAGTGGCAGGAGCAGCTGAAAGAGGTGGCCAGGGAACAGCGCCGCAGCGCGCTGCGGCACCCCTACGTCGTGCGCGTCTCGATCGGCCGCATCCCGATGGGCCCCAACGCGCTGCGCTACTCCGAGCGCATCCTGGCCATCCTGCGGGCCGGCGGCCTGCCCCCGCACCTGGCCGTCCAGGGTTACCTGCTGCTGATCGCCACCATCAACGGCTTCACCATCGATGAGACCGGCGTGGAAGATGCCCCCGGCGACAGCGCCGCCCCGCCCGGCGACCCGGAGCAGAACCAGCAGATGGCCGACATGGCCCGCGACTACATCGCCTCGCTGCCGGCGAGCATGTTCCCGACCATGACCGCGCTGGCCGGCGAGTTCGCCTTCGCCGACCCGGACGAGCGCTTCGAGCTGCTGCTCGACATCTTCGTGGACGGCCTGGCCCGCCGGGCCGCTAAAACCTGACCCAGGGCCGCGCTACCGCTATGGCGCTGCCGTTACCGCTTCCGCTTGGCGGGGGAGTCCGGCACGCCCCCGGCCACCCACTGGCGGATCACCTCGGCGGCCTGGTCGGCCACCTCGTGGCCCTCGGGCCTGGTGACCAGGTCGCTGAGCGCGAACATGTCGAATACCCGGCCGAGATAGACCCAGTCCGCCGCCGGCGCGGCGCCGTCCGGCTGGTGCTCCGCGAAACCCGCGCGGAAGCCGTCGGCGAAGCCCGCCGGGTAGCCGACGCTGAACCGGAGCATGTTCCCCGCGTCCGCGTACGGGCACCCGGAGAAGCTGAACTCCCAGTCGAGCATGGCATCCACCCGCCAGCCGCTGCGCAGCCGCGTGACCAGGATGTTCTTCGGGTTGGCGTCGGCGTGCACCAGGGCGCACTGGCTGTCGATGCCGGCCAGCGCCGGGGCGTGCGCGGCGCACAGTTCGCTCCACGCCTTCCGCGTGCCCGGGTCGAGCCGCCCGGCCGGGGTGTCCTCCATGCAGGACGCGGCCACCTCGGCGAGCTGTTTCGACCACGGCGGCTGCTCGCCAACGGTGAGCTTCTCGTCGGCGAAGAAGCCGGGACGCTCGAACGTCGCCGCGCCGATGGCGGCGACCACCCGCCCGACCTCGGCGCCAAGAGCGCGCATGGTCTTCCCGCCGGACTTCTCCGCCGCGAGCACCTCGCTCAGCGGCGTCCCGGCCATGTGCTCGAGGATCATGGCCGGCCGGTTGCCCTTGTCGGCGGGCGGCACGACGGTCAGCACCTTGGGCACCGGGACATGCAGGCGCGCTGTCGCCATGACCGCGGCCTCGATGGCGGGGTCACCGCCGCCGAGCCGGGCGACGAGCTGATCGCCGGGCACGGTGAGCAGACAGGTCTCGTGGGAGAACCCGCCGGCCAGCGTGCGCGTGGCCGTCACTTTCTGACCGAGCGCTGCCGCTATGGCGTCAATCTCCGCAGACTGCATCCGCCTAGTGTGGCCTGCCCGCCGTCACCGCGCTGGCTGCCACGCAGAATTCTCGGATCTTCACCGCTCAATTCGGGGCAAATCCCTCCCCGGGCCGCGCCGCCCGGTGATACTGACCTCGCCCGGCTGCCGCCCCGGCAGCCGGGCGGGCCGGCACGGCGTCAGCCCGCGGGGCTGGGAACCCGCCCGCGCGGCCGGGTCGCGAAGGCCAGCAGGTACAGCACCCCGACCACGATGAGCAGGAACTGGTAGCCGGTGATCAGCGCGAGATACTCTAGCGCCGCGCCCACGATCGTGCCCAGCAGGTTGGTCGCGAACGCCGTCCCCGACCTTTCCACGTCGGCGAACCGCTGCGCGAATATCAGGTTGGCCAGGTACACGGGCGCGAAAGCGAGCGCCGCCCCGGCCAGGAAGCGCGGTATCACCGGCAGACCCAGCGGCGAGTCCGCCGGTACCAGCCAGGCGACGACCAGCGCCGCGAGGAGCAGGGTGTACAGGATCCACGGGCGTGGCAATCTGACGTGTCTGGCCGTCTCCACCGCGAGGTACACCGCTATCAGCACGCCCGCGAAGACCAGCGAGTTCACCAGCCACGTGGTGCCGAACAGCAGCGCGAACGCCACGATGTTCTTCGTTTCCAGCAGGCTGAACGCGGCACCCATGAACGCCAGGTCGACGTACTTGCGCATCCCGCTGTACGTCCCGCGGCTGCCGCCGATCCGGATCAGCAGCGCCGAGCCTGCCAGGATCGCCCCGAGCATCCACAGGTAGCTGATCGGGATGCTCGGCGTGGGCAGGTACGGGAACGGCCGGTCGTCGATGACCGGGGCGACCCGCTTGCCCTGCCAGTAGCTCGAGCAGTTCTGCACCGGGCCGTTCAGGTTCGCGGTCAGCACGGCCATCCGCCGGCCGCCGAGCGGCGGCCCGAGGTTCTGGCACGGGTTCCGGCCGAACGCGTCATGGATCGTGGTCGCGTACCGGCTCAGCAGGAACGGCGCGTAGTAGTTGTACATGGAGAACTGCCCGCCGGGCAGCAGGTGCTTCTTCACCGTCTGCAGCGACTGCAGGGTCAGCACGAAGCTCTCCAGCCGGACCGCGGACTGCCCGGACACCGCCTCCAGCGAGTCGGGCAGGGCGAACAGGATGAGGTTGTACTTCTTGTCGGTGTCCTGCAGGAAGGCGCGGCCGTCGTCGGAGTACACGGTCACCCGCTTGTTCTGGTACGGCCGGGCCGGGTTCTGGTCGCGGCCGAGGCCCAGCAGCTGCGGGTCGATGTCCACCGCGTCGACGTGCTGCGCCCCCTCATGCAGCGCCACCGCCGTGTCGTTGCCGCTGCCCGCCCCGATGATCAGCACGTTCTTCAGCTGTGACTTCGCGATGTGCTGGTAGGGGTAGAAGTAGAACGGCTTGTACTTCTGCAGGATCGGCAGCGTGTGCGCGGCCTGGTAGGGGATGTTGTTCGCCGACAGGTACAGGCCGGGCGCCGGCCCGGTGCTGCTGTTCACGATCGACAGCTTGTTGTACGGCGACCAGATCTGGTTCGGGATGAACGACTCCAGGCTGAGCAGGGTGATGATCGCCAGCGCGGCGCCCGCCTGCCACCACCGGACCTTCGGCGCCAGCATCGCGATCAGCCCGCCGCAGGCGATGAAGCCCCAGGTGGCGGGCGGCTGATTGAGGAACGACAGCAGCGAGAACACCGCGATGCCGGCGATGCTGCCCGCGATGTCCATCCGGTAGGCGGACAGCGGCTTGAGCCCGACGAAGATCCTGGCCACGCCCTGCCCGAGGCCGGCCATGGTCGCGGTGACCAGCAGGAAGATGACGGCCAGGCTGAGCGGCTGCGGCAGCGCGGCCGTGTCCTTCAGCCCCTGGTAGGGATTAACGCCGGTGTTCAGGGTGCCCAGGATCACCGGGAACCCCAGCACGAACGCCACCGTCGCGAGCAGCGCCACCGGGGTCCAGCGCAGGTAGTTCCGGTTGCTCTTCACGTTCAGGAAGCCGATGCCGATGCCGAGGAAACTGGCGATCAGCACGAAGTTGGTGGCCTTGGTCACGTACACGTTGTTCGACGTGACCCAGCGGATCAGGGCCAGCTCCACGAACAGCATGAGGAAGCTGGCGAAACCCAGCCTGAGCTGCTCCCGGCGGGAGGTGGACGATTCCGCGGATGGGGCGACGGGACTGTCGTCAGCCTCGGTGAGCCCGGCTGCGGCAACGTCCCTGGAGGCAGATTCTCGCGCTGAAGTCACCCGCCTCAACGTATCGCAAAACGCTCACCCTGAACTTGCAAAGGTCGGAGATTGCGTCCGTCCGGGAGCATTCCCGCGCCGCCGGCCGGCGCCCCGCGGGCCGCATCATCGCACCGCCGGCCGCCGGGGTCTTCCGGTGACCGCGCCCGCTGGTCACACTGGACATGTGGACGACTGCGATCTGCTGGTTATCGGATCCGGGCCGGGCGGGCAGAAGGCGGCCATCGCCGCCGCCAAGCTGGAGCGCCAGGTCGTCATGGTCGAGCGCCCCGACATGATCGGCGGGGTGTGCCTGAACACCGGCACCATTCCGTCCAAGACCCTGCGCGAAGCCGTTCTCTACCTGACCGGCGTGGACCAGCGTGAGGTGTACGGGCAGAGCTACCGGGTCAAGGAAGAGATCACCATCGCCGACCTGACCGCGCGCACCCAGCACGTGGTGGGCCGGGAGATCGAGGTGGTCCGCAGCCAGCTCACCCGCAACCGGGTGCACATGCTGTCCGGCACCGCCACCTTCGCGGACCCGTTCACCGTGGACGTCACCGACGGCAACGACCGGACCCGCCGGGTCACCGCGAAGAACGTCGTGATCGCCACCGGCACCCAGCCGGCCCGACCGGACAGCGTCCAGTTCGACGACCGCACGGTGATCGACTCCGACGGCGTGCTGCACCTGGAGAGCGTGCCCCGGTCCATGATCGTGGCCGGCGCCGGGGTGATCGGCATCGAGTACGCGTCGATGTTCGCCGCCCTCGGCACCAAGGTCACCGTGATCGAGCAGCGGGACCGGATGCTGGAGTTCTGCGACCTCGAGGTGGTCGAGGCGCTCAAGTACCACCTGCGCGACCTGGCCGTCACGTTCCGGTTCGGCGAGGTGGTGGAGTCGGTCGAGAATCACCCGGAGGGCGCGATCGCCAGCCTGCGCAGCGGTAAGCGGATCCCGGCCGACACGGTGATGTACTCGGCGGGCCGCCAGGGCAGCACGGAGGGCCTGCACCTCGAGGCGGCCGGGCTGACGGCCGACAAACGTGGCCGGATCAAGGTTGACGAGTTCTACCGGACCGATGTGCCGCACATCTACGCGGTCGGTGACGTGATCGGCTTCCCGGCGCTCGCCGCCACCTCGATGGAGCAGGGCCGGCTGGCCGCCCACCACGCCTGCGGCGAGCCGGTGCACACCGCCGACCAGCTGCAGCCGATCGGCATCTACAGCGTGCCCGAGATCAGCTTCATCGGCCGCACCGAGGACCAGCTCACCGCCGACTGCGTGCCGTTCGAGGTGGGCGTGTCCCGCTACCGCGAGCTGGCCCGCGGCCAGATCATCGGCGACTCCTACGGCGTGCTCAAGCTGCTGGTCTGCCCGGATGACCGCAAGCTGCTCGGCGTGCACGTGTTCGGCACCGGCGCCACCGAGCTGGTGCACATCGGCCAGGCCGTGATGGGCTGCGGCGGCACCATCGACTACCTGGTGGACGCGGTGTTCAACTACCCGACGCTGGCCGAGTCGTACAAGGTGGCCGCGCTGGACGCGACGAACAAGATGCGCCAGGTGGAGCGGCTCGCCCACCTGACCGCGATCCCCCGCCCCTGACATTCTGAATTTCCGAGACGGCTGCGCCTCCCGGCACCGGGTGCACGGCGCAGCCGTCAAGGACAATCAGTTTGTGCCTGGATTGCTGTGCAGCACGTCGCGGGCCTGGCCGGCGGCGCGGGCGATGCTCTCGGAGACGAAGTCGAGGAACCGGGCGATGTTCTCCAGGCGGGTGCCCGCGGGGGCCTGGCGGCCGAGGATGCCGACGCCCTGCCGGGCGGTGCCGGCCAGCTGGGCGGTGGACCGGGCGGTGGCCATCATGGACTGGTACCAGACGTCGTCGTCGACGAAGTAGCGCTCGCGGCGGTGCTGGTCGCGCTCCCGGCCGACCAGGCCCTGCTCCTCGAGGAACGCGATGGCCTTGGAGATGGACGCCGGGCTGACCTGGAGGCGGCCGGTGAGTTCGGACGCGGTGAGGCTGCCGGCGTCGCTGGTGATCAGGCAGGCCAGTACCCGGGCCATCATCCTGGGCGTGCCCGCCTGCATCAGGGCGGTGGTGAGCGTCTCCTGGTACTCGCGCACCGCCTCGGCGTCGCGCCCGCGGGCCCGCGGCTCCCGGGGCGCGGCCTGCCTGCGCTGGCGGGCGCGCCGTTCGGTGGCGCGGTGGGCCAGGTCGGCGCGGTAGCCGGCGGGGCCGCCGTTGCGCATTACCTCACGGGTGATCGTCGAGGTGGGGCGGCCGAGCCCCCGGGCGATCTCCGCATAGGCGAGGCTGCCGGCCAGCCCCAGCGCGATCTGCTGGCGTTCGGCCTGGGTGAGCCTGCCTCCGGGCATCGCGGTCTCCTCCGTGCTCCGTGGTGCCTCCCACGATAGCGTTCACTCTCAGTACATTGCAACGAACACGTGCTCCGTGTTGCGTTATGTTCGAGGCCATTGCAACACTTTTCTAGCTTTGAATTGGATAAATGCACAAGCTATGCAACAACGAGGTTGCTGAACTGCTGAACGCAACGTAGCGTTTCCAATGTCAGAAACAACATAACGAACACGGGAGAACACGATGCAGAAGTTCGACACCCCCGGGCCGGTCGCCGCCGTCCTCGACATCCCCGCCGGGCGGGTCCAGTTCATCGCCGCCGACCGGGCCGACACCACGGTCGAGGTCCGGCCCGCGGACGCCGCCAAGAGCCGCGATGTGAAGCTGGCCGAGCAGATCACCGTCGAGTACGCCGACGGCGTGCTGCGGGTCGAGGGCCCGGAGAAGAACCGGTACTTCGGCAGCACCGGCGCCGTCGAGGTCACCGTCCAGCTGCCGGCCGGCTCGCGGCTGCGGGCCAAGGCGGCCAGCGCCGAGTTCCGCACCGTGGGACGGCTGGGCGACATCACCCTGGACAGCTCCCAGGCCACGGTCAAGATCGACGAGGCTGCCACCGCCCACCTGGTCACCTCCGACGGCAACATCACCGTCGGCCGCCTCGGCGGCGACGCGGAGGTCCGCACCGCACGCGGTGACATCGAGATCGCCGAGGCCACCAGCGGCGAGGTCGTGCTGCGCACCGCGGCCGGCTCGATCACCGTCGGCGTCGCCGCCGGCGTCTCGGCCGCCCTCGACGCCGGCACCTCCAACGGCCGGGTGCACAACGCGCTCACCAATGCCGGCACCCCCGCCCTGACCATCCACGCCACCACCGCCACCGGCGACATCACCGCCCGCAGCCTCTGAAGCCCACCCGAAAGCGCCCGGCCCCCACGCAGGGGACCGGGCGCTTTCATGATCACGGTCACTTCTTCGCGTTCGCACGCCAACGGGCGTCCGCGCCGACGGGGTGCCCAGCGCGGGGTGCCGCGGAGCGCCGGCTTTAAGCTGGCGGACCATGAGCCCCCGCACCGTGCTGACGTTTCACGCAGGCGAGCAGCAGCGCCAGGCGCTGGAAGCCATCCTGGAGCCGGCCGGCGGCGTCGGGTATCTCACCGACGCCGGGGACGACCCGCAGGCCAGGGCCGCGCTGCTGCGCCCGGCCGAGGCGGTCATCACCTGGGCGCCGGGCCAGGAGCTCACCGAGGACGACATCAAGGTGCTGGCCAGCGCCGGGCTGATCCAGCTGCTCAGCGCGGGCGCCGACCACATCGACTTCGCCCGGCTGCCGGCCGGGGTCAAGGTAGCGGGCAACGTCGGCGCGTACGCCGACCCGATGGCCGAGCACGTGCTGGCCATGGCGCTCGCGCTGGCCAAGCGGCTGCCGCAGAACCACGCCAAGCTCGCGTCGGGCACCTTCGAACTGGCCCAGACGCTGCGGATGCGCGGCGGCACGGCCGGCATCCTCGGCTACGGCGGCATCGGCAGCGCGTCCGCGCGGCTGCTGCGCGCGCTCGGCATGCGCGTCTACGCCATCAACACCAGCGGCCGCGCCGACGGCGCCGACCAGGCGGGCACGCTGGCCGACCTGGACGACATGCTGGCCAGCTCCGACGTGGTCGTGGTGACGCTGCCGCTGACCAGCACCACCCGCGGGCTGATCGGCGCGCGCGAGCTGGGCCTGATGAAGCCGGCCGCGATCCTGGTCAACGTGGCCCGGGGCGCGATCATCGACGAGGACGCGCTGTATGAGCACCTGGCGGCGCACCCGGACTTCAGCGCCGGCATCGACACCTGGTGGGAGGAGCCGGGGCACGGGCGGCCGTTCCATCCCCGGCGGCCGTTCTTCGGCCTGCCGAACCTGCTCGGCTCGCCGCACAACTCCGGCGTGGTGCCCGGCATGGACGTGGTCTCGGTCGAGCACGCCGCCCGCAACGTCGCCGCCTACCTGTCCGGCCAGCCACCCCGCGGCATCCAGAACCCAGCCGACTACCCGGCAAAGCCCGTCAGCTGAGCCAGGATTCTGGAAGTCCGCACCCGCCACCTGCGGCATCCAACCGCCGGCTGCGGCCGAGCGTCGTGGGGGGTATGAGACGTTCACATAGCGCACCAGCCATCGGCGCCCTGCTGAGCCTGACCGTCGCGGTCACCGCGTGCGGGGGCGGCCGTGCCAGCCCGCAAGCCGGCGCATCCGCCAAGCACCGGGTGCACGCCGCCGCGACATCGGTGACACCCCCGCCTACGGGAGCGGCGGCGGTGACCACGCGGTCAACGCGAACCCCGGCCACATTAGCGCCGCCACCCCCGGCGCCACCGGCCGCGACCGCCGCCGACAGGCCCGGGGTGGTCGCCGACTGCACCAGCGCGCCTCCGTACCGGCTGAGCGCCCGGCCGGCCAGCATCACGCTCGCCTGTGCCGACGACGGCCTCGGCGTCGGGAAAATGACCTGGAACAGCTGGGCCGCCTCAACCGCCACCGGGCGCGGCATGCTCTGGGAGAAGCTCTGCCATCCCAACTGCGCCGAAGGCAAGATCGGCAGCTACCCGGTCGACGTGACGCTGTCGGCGGTGAAATCCTCCCCGTCGGGGCCGTGGTTCAGCCGCCTGACGGTCGCCTTCCAGGGGCAGCGGCCACCCGGCACCCTGCCCAGCAGCTTTGCGCTGATGCGCCCGTGACGCGGGACCCTGCCTAAGCGCGGCCGGCTTCCCCGCTGGGCGCGCCGGCTCGCTGGATGATCACAGCTCCGCCTCTGCCCGCGATCGCCTGCCGGTCGGCTGGCCCCGCAGCCGGCTGGCCCATCGCCGCGCTGGCCGACCAACCCAAAGTTACCGAACCGCCCGGCCAAGAGCTGCTAGGCCCGCGCCAGCACAGTCCTAGACGCGGTCTGCGCCGAGCGGTTCCTCGGACCGGGCCGGCACGTGTCGGCGGCCGGTTCTGCTGGCCCGGGTGGCGAAGAAGGCGGCGATGGCGATCGCGACGGCTACGCCGAGCGTTCCGGCGATGGCGTAGATCTCCCGGGGGCTGAGTACGACGGCGACCGCTCCGCCGGCCAGCAGCGAAACACCCTGGGTACCCCCGATGGCGGCGTTGGCCGTGGCCGATACCCGGCCCCGTTCCGCGTCGGGCGTGCGGGTGACGAGCAGGGTCGAGGCGCACACGTTCGCGAATCCGTTGCCGGTCCCACCGAGGACCGACAGCGGCACGAGCATCCAGACCGCCGGGACGACAGCGAACGGGGCGAGAGCGGCGCAGGTCACGGCCGCACCCGCGATCGTCGCCCAGATCTGGCCGCGCTCGGTTCTGAACCGCCCGGCCCCCAGCGAGCCGGCGACGAGACCGGCGATCCACGCGGCCTGGGCAACCCCGTACCAGGCTCCTCCTGCGTGCAGCGTGGCCCGGACCAGGAATACCAGAACCACATCGACCATGCCGACCAGCAGGACCAGCACGACCAGGCCGATGATGAGCGGGGCGAGCACCGGGTCGGCACGCAGGATCTCCAGGCCGCCCCGGGCCACCGCCGGGCGGCCGCCCGGCGCGGGCGCGGCCGGCGTCCGCCGGGTGCGGACCAGCGCTGCCGCCACCGTCACCGCGACGAACGTGGCGGCGTCAACGGCTAGCGGCAGGCCCGTTCCGAATGCCCCGGCCAGCAGACCGCCGACGGCCGGCGCACCCACCGCAACGAGGGCGTTCAGTGACTGCTGGGCCGACACCGCCTCGGCCACGTGGTCCTCGCCGACGATGCGCGGAACGAGCGCCGACCACGTGCTGCCTTCCACCGCCGCGGCCGCGCCGAGAACGGCGACCAGCACGACCATGATCGCGAACGTGTGCACGAACACGAGGGGAACCGTGCACGCGACCTCGAGCAGCCCGGCGCCAACCAGGAGGTGCCGGGAGTCGTGCGAGTCGACCAGACGGCCCACTGGGCGGGACAGCAGCAGCAAGGGGATGGCGCCGGCGGCCAGCAGCAAGGCGACCTCGTAGGGCCGGCCGCCGTCGGCCTGCAGGCGAAGGGTGAGGGCGACCAGTGCCACCTCGTCGCCGAACGTCGACGCCATCCGCCCGGCCATGGCGATGAACAGGTCTCTCCGGCCCGAGACAATGTTAAGCATATGCTGAACAGTATTTGCTTAACATCTCCCGGTCAAGCGGTAACCTTTGACCGATGCCAGAGAGTCATGACAAGGAGCGCTCGCCGGAGGGCGGCCCTCCCTACCGCTTCGAGAATCCCCGTACCATCCGGGCCCTGGCGCATCCGGCCCGGATGGCCATCATCGATGCCCTGGCCACGGGCGACGAGCTGACCGCGACCCAGTGCGCGGAACTAACCGGCCTGAGCCCGAGCGCGACCGCGTACCACCTGAAGCTCCTGGAACGGTACGGGTTTGCCGAACGGGCGCCGGCGAGACCGGACCGCCGGGAGCGCCCGTGGCGGGCGAGCGGCCGTCCAGCTCACGTAGACCTGGACATTTCGACACCCGCCGGAGCGTCGGCCGCGGCAGCCGTCGCGGCGGCTTACATCGACACGACCCGCGCCCTCGCGGTGGAGTTCACCGAGGCGGGCCCGGCAGAGCCTGAGGAGTGGCGCGATGCCGCCATTTTGAGCAACGCCGACCTCTGGCTGTCCGTCGAGGAGCTCCAGCAGGTCGGCAAGGAACTGAGCGCGGTGCTCGAGCCGTACCGGAGACGTTCACGCCCGGAGTCCGGCAGGCGGGTCAGGATCATGAACGTCGCGATGCCGCACCTGCCCTCCCAGCACCCGCAACCGGGTTCACCAGAGGCCCGGCCCCGGCTGACGGGGTCCTGAACGTTCAGTGGCCAGGTCTTTCTAACTTCGTGCTGCCTTGAGCGCCAGGGCCAGGCGACCTAGCGCGTCGGTGAAGTCGGCCGGCGGCAGGTGGCCGAAGCCCAGCCGGAACACCCGGTCGTCCTCGCCGAACCAGGAACCGGGGGCGACCCGGACGCCGTGCCCGGCCAGCCCAGCGTGGAACGCCGCCACCGCCGCGTCGCTGAACTCGCCGGGGCGCAGCCGCAGGCAGCACAGCGCCCCGCCGTCCGGCCGGACCCAGTCCACCGGCTGGCCGTCCAGCCACTCCGCCAGCTCGGCCAGCGCCCGGGCCAGCAGGGCCGCCCGCGCGCTCAGGAGCTCCTTGCCGCGGCGCAGCACGATCGTGGCCGCGAATTCGTCCACCGCCGAGCAGGCCACCGTGGCCAGGAACTTGGCATTGCGAAGCCGTTCGTATAGATCCCGGTCGGTCGCCGTCAGCCAGCCCAGCCGCAGTCCCGGCGCGCCGTGCGCCTTGGACAGCGACGAGCACGTCACCACCCGCGGCGACAGCGCCGCCGCGGACGGCGGGACGGGCGCGTCGCCGTAGGTCGAGTCGCGGTAGGTCTCGTCCACCAGCAGCACCGCGCCGGGGGCGCGCTCGTCCACCGCGGCGAGCACGGCGCGGAGCTCGGCCTCGGTGAACCGCACCCCGGACGGGTTCTGCGGCGAGGCCAGCGACACCAGCTTGGTGTGCGGCGTCAGCAGGGCGGCCAGCTCGCCGGCCGGCAGCCGGTAGCCGTCGTCGAACCGCAGTGCTAGCCGGTCGACCCGGGCGCCGAGGCCCTCCGGGACCACCCTGGACGGCGGGAAGCAGGGGGTGACGACGACGGCGTGGTCGCCGGGGCCGCACAGGTCCTGGGCAAGCAGGAACAGCGCCTGGCTCGCGCCCACGGTCACCAGCACCTCGTCCGCGCGCACCCCGGTGCCGGCCGCGATCAGCGACCGCAGCTCGGCATCGCCGGCCGACGTGCCGTAGCCGAGCGGCAGGCCGGCCAGCTCGCCGGGTTCGGCCACGTCGCCCAGACGCAGCGCCGGGCAGGTGCTCTCGGCCAGGTCGAACCGGGCTGGGCGGTCGACCAGGCCCATCATGGCGGCAGCGGGAAACCGTGTCATGTTCTCCATCCTGTGACCGGGGCGCCGGCTCCCGTAGAGCCAATCGGGGTAAATTGGTTTGCCAATGGAGCCAATTCAGCTGACCGAGCGCCTAGGCCGCTGGTCGTCAGGCCGTGGCCCGCTGCACGTGCTGCTGGCCGCCCGGCTGCGCGCGCTCATCGACGACGGCACGCTGCCGCCGGGGGCCGCGCTGCCGCCTGACCGGCGGCTGTCCGCGATCCTGGCCGTGGGGCGCAGCACCGTGGTCGCCGCGTACGAGGTGCTGCGGGCCGAGGGCCGGATCGTGCGCCGGCAGGGCAGCGGCACCCGGGTGGCCGGGAAGCCGGCCGCGCCGGTGCGGGACGCGCACGGCACGCCGGTGGGAGACGTGCACGGTACACCGGTGTTCCTGCACCTGCTGGAGCCGCGGGACGGCGTGATACTGCTCGCCTGCGCCGCCCCGGGGGCACCGCCGCCGGAGTACCTGCGGGCCTGCGCCGACGTGCTGCCCCGACTGGCGGCCATTACCGACGACATCGGCTACTACCCGGCCGGCCACCCCGCGCTGCGCCGCGCCATCGCCACCTACTACGCCGGCCGCGGCGTGCCCACCGAGCCTGGCGAGATCATCGTCACCGGCGGCGGTCAGCAGGCGCTGTCCCTGCTGGCCCGGGCCTTTGTCCGGCCGGGGGAGCGGGTGCTGGTCGAAAACCCCAGCTACCCGGGCGCGCTGGAGGCCTTCCGCGAGGAGGCCGCGGTGCTGTGCCCGCTGCCGGTCGGGCTGGCCGGGTTCGAGGCCGCGGCGCGCAGGCACCGGCCGTGCCTGGCCTACGCCATCCCCACCTACCACAACCCGACCGGCGCGGTGCTGCCCGCGCTGCACCGGCGGCGGCTGGCCACGACGGCCGCGTCGGCCCGGGTCCCGCTGGTCGACGACGAGGTCATCTCACACCTGGGGTTCCCTGGGGAGCCGGAGCCGCCGCCCCCGCTGGCCGCCTACGCCCCGGACTGGGTGATCTCGGCCGGCTCGCTCAGCAAGATCGTCTGGGGTGGGCTGCGGATCGGCTGGATCCGCGCGCCGGCCCCGGTCATCGGCCGGCTCGCCCGGCTGCGGGCCGTGCACGACCTCGGCGGCAACGTGCTCGCGCAGCTGGCCGCGGCCGAGCTCGTGCCGCAACTGGACGCGCTGCGGCGGCGCCAGGCCGCGGTGCGGCAGGCCGGCTACCGCCACATGCGCGCCGAACTGGCCCGGCACCTGCCGGACTGGCAGGTGCCGTCCGTCCGCGGCGGGCAGACGCTGTGGGTCCGGTTGCCCCGCGGCGACGGCGTGTCGTTCGCCCAGGCCGCGATCCGGCACGGGGTGGCGGTGCTGCCCGGCACCAGCCTCGACGCGGCCGGCGGCAGCGCGGATTACCTCCGGCTGCACTTCGCTACCAGCCCGGAGGTGCTGACCGAGGCGGTGCGCCGGCTCGCCGCGGCCTGGCGCGCCTACGACCCGCCGGAGACCCGCGTCACCGCCCCGCCCGCCCTGGCGATCTGACCGGCGAGCCGGCGATCCGGCCGGCGGCTCTGGCCGGCGAGCCGGGCTGTCGGACCCGGCGGCTAGCGTCCGGGGTATGGGCGACAGCAGTTTGTCCGCGCGTGACCGTGAGCTGTTCCTGGCCGAGCCGCACATCGCGGCCCTGTCGGTGTCGGCCGGTCCGGACCGTGGCCCGCTGCTCCTGCCGATCTGGTACCAGTACCAGCCCGGCGGAGAGGCGTGGGTGCTGACCGAGGCCGGGTCGCTGAAGGCCCGCCTGATCAAGGCGGCCGGCCGCTTCTCCCTGATGGTCGAGCGGCGCGTGCCGACCAACCGCTACGTCTCGGTCGAGGGTCCGGTCACCCGCATGCTCCCGGGCACCGATGAGATTCTGCGGGAGATAACCGAGCGCTACCTGCCACCGGAGAAGGTCCCGGGGTACCTCGAGTTCGCCCATGCCGAACTCGGCGAGCAGACCGCCATCTACCTGCGCCCCGAGCGGTGGCTGACCGCGGACCTGGGCGAGGGCTGATCACGTGTATAAGTCGTGTATCCCGGTGGCCGTAGCCGGTCAGCCGGCCGGTTTCACCGGGGCCAGCGAGTTGCCGGGCGGGATCTGGCCGCAGCTGCTGGGCGCCTGGCCGCCGGTGAACCGGCCGCCGAGCCAGGTCAGCGCGGCCGGCGCCCAGACCGGGAAGCTGGTCACGTGGCTCAGCAGGTTGTACTGGGTGTAGTCCACCGCCGTGCCGGAGGCGCAGAAGCCGCGGGCCAGGGTGCGCACGTCGCCGGCCACCATCACCCCGTCGCCGGGCCCGATGCCGGGCTTGCTGCCCGGGGTGCCCTCGAGGATGCCGTCGGCGCCCTGGCCCATGAACATCGGGACGGTGGGGGAGCCGGCCAGCCCGGCGTCGAGCTTGTTCTCCACCTTGACCAGGACCGGGATGCTGGCCGGGTTCGCGTACTTCGGCTTGACCAGCTGGGCGTACGTGAGGCCCGGGTACTGGCCCAGGGCCTGGGCGATCGAGGCGTTCTGCAGCTTGCTGAACAGCTGGCGCCCGTAACTGCTCAGGTAGGGCGTGAGGTCGATGTGGTAGCCCCGGGCGATGCCGATGAAGGCCATCGGCATGACGCCCGCCCAGGCCAGGCTGCCGCTGATGTACCTGAGGTTGTGCGGCGGGTCGACGAAGATGCCGCCTTCGGCCGCGCCGACGAGCTGGCGGTTGACGTCCGGCGCGTAGCTGGGTGCCAGCTGGGCGGCCCAGTCGGTGGCGATGGCGCCGCCCGAATAGCCGAACATGCCGACCGGGGTGGTGCTGCCGAGCCCGGTGGCCGGGGAGCTCGTCGCGGCCCGGATCGAGTTGAGCGTGTTGATCCCGTACTCCCGCCCGCTGGCGAAGTCGGCGGTCTGGCCCTCGGTGTCCGGCACGATGACCGTGTCGCCCTGCAATAGCAGCGGGGCGATCACGATCGACTCGGCGTCGGTGATCAGCCCGCCCAGCGTGAGGCCCCCGGCGATCTGCACCGACGGCTCGTCGGCCGGGTTGAGCGAGTCGTAGAAGGATTGGTAGGACACCGCGCGGGGCGAACTGGGTGGCACCGGCGGCTCGAGCACCGAGGTGACGTTCAGCGTCGGCTGGCCCAGCGCGCCGGCCGACCGGTACTGCAGCTGGACCACCTTCACCGGCAGCGGTATGCCCAGCACGTGGTAGCTGAGGGTCCGGGTCTTCAGCACGGTTCCCGGCGGCACCTGGGCCAGTGACCTGCGGCCCGTGTAACTGTAGAAAGAGCCCCGGGCCGCGGTGGCTGCCGCCTGGGCCGCGGCGCCCGTGGCCCGGGCCCCAGCGCTCGCGGCCGCGGTGCTCGCGGCCTGGGCCGGCGGACCCTCCGCCCCGAGCAGGCCGGCCATCGCCAGGCCCGCCGCCATCGTCACCGCCGCCGTGGACCCGATCCGCTTCCGCATCGGCCTGCTCCCATCTGCTGGGGACCCGCAGCCGGTACGTTACCCGCTAGTAGGGCTGAACGGAGCGTTACTGAGCAAGTACATCGCGCGAGTGGCCGGCGCCGATCCCGCCGGCACCGGCCACCTGGGGGCCGGGATCATCCCCACTGCCCTGGCTGGTAGTCACCGCCAAGGTTCTTGCTGATGACGTTGAACCGGTTGTAGGCGTTGATGACGGCGATCGTCACCACGAGCGCGGCGAGCTGGTCGGCGTCGTAAAACTTGGCCGCGTTGTCCCAGGCCTCGTCGCTGACACCGCCGGCCGCGTCGGCGATCCGGGTGCCCTGCTCGGTGACCTCCAGCGCGGCCCGCTCGGCGTCGGTGAAGACTTTCGCGTCCCGCCACGCCGCCACCAGGTTCAGCCGTACCGACGTCTCGCCGGCGGCCTCGGCGTCCTTGGCGTGCATGTCCACGCAGACCGCGCAGCCGTTGATCTGGCTGGCCCGGGTCAGCATGAGGTTCACCGTCGCTTCGGGCAGCGTCCCCTTCGGGGCCGCGGCCGCCGCGGAGTTCAGGTACTTCGAGAACTTCTGCAGGATCGTGGAGCTGCCGAAGTCCAGACGTGGTGTGTCCATCGTGACTCTCCCTTGCCGTGTTTTCGGGTTACACCTCCCTGACACGGCAGACCCGGCCGATGTGACAGGCTCACGCCGCCGCGTTCGCCGGGCCGATGCGGACCTCGTCACCGGCCCGGATCCGACCGGGACTGACGACCCTGGCGTAGACGCCGGCGCAGGTCCGCACCCCGAAGTCCGTGGCCGGGATGCGGTTGGCCCGGGCCAGCACGCGCAGCACCTGCGGGTTGCCGGAGTCATGGCCGTGGGCGAGCGTCGGGATGGCGCACCTCGGGGTGGGCAGGAAGACCTCGAGCCGGACCTCGCCGCCGATGGCCAGTTCCCGGCCCACCCAGTCGTTCTCGGCGTAACCGGTCAGCCGGGGGGTGGCCACGATCAGGTTGGGGCGGAACACCCGCGGGCTGAGCACCCCGCCGGCCTCGCTGGTCACCGCGGCCAGCGTCGCGGTCGTGATCAGGTGCACGGGAGCGTAGTCCACGAAGCTGTCCCCCGGCGCCTGCTGCCCCAGTCCGAGCAGCTCGGAATCCACGTCGGCGTCGACGCCGTGCGCGAGCACGTCCTCGGGCACCGCCCGGTCGATCTCGCTGCCCAGCGCGCGCCCCTGGCGCAGCGCCACCGGGCGCCCGGCGAACTGCGACAGCGCCTCGTCGGCGGCCGGCTCGCCGGCTCGAAGCTCCGTGCCGTCCGGCAGCGTGATCGTCACCGGGCCGGCCGGGTGACCGTCGCCGCCGTGGTACCCGGCCCGCAGCTGCAGCAGGGACCGCCACAGCCGTGGCTGCTTGGCGCTGGCGATCTTGCCGGTCTGCTGGTCGGCCAGTGCCCAGCCGCGGTCAGCGACCAGCCCGGACGCACGCACCTCCGCCTGCTCGACGCGGGTGCCGAGCATGGACTTGACCGGGTAGCGGAACACCGCTTCAACCGTGAACACGCCGCCCACGGTACTGCCGTCCGGCAGACCACCCACTGGCCGTGGCGCTGACTTTCCTGGTGGCTTGCCGCACCGTTGTCAACCAAGCCACCGGCACGGGAGTCCCATTAACGAAGGTTACGCACGGACGGGGTGCGGGCAGGCAGGCGCCGGCCGGGGCCGGCGGGGAAGCAGGGTCACCATGGCTATCGCCTGGCGCGCTGGTGCTGTCATCGCGGCGGCTGCCGCGGCCCTCGGTCCGGCTGCCGGCGGCGGTGTGGCCGCCGCGTCCGCGGCCGGGAGCTCACCCGGCCCGGCCACCGCGGGCATCTGCGTCGTCAAGACGGTGACCGTGGGCCATGGCCCGTTCGGCGTGGCGGTGAACCCACGCACCAGCACCATCTACGTGAGCAACTCCAAGGCCGGCACGGTGTCGGTGATCAGCGAGAAGACCAGCACGGTGCTGGCCACGATCCCGGTGGGCGAGGACCCGACCGCGGTGGCCGTCGACCAGCGGACCAACGTCGTCTACGTGACCAACGCTGACAGCAACACGGTGTCGGTGATCAGCGGGGCGACCAGCACCGTGCTGGCCACCATCCCGGTGGGCACGAACCCGCTCGGTGCCGCGGTGAACCCGCAGACCAACCGGATCTACGTCAGCGACATGTTCAGCAACACGATGTCGGTGATCAACGGGAAGACCAGCACCGTGGTCGCCACGGTCCCGGCGAAGGGCCTCCCGGTCGGAGTTGCGGCCGATGCGCACACCGGCACCATCTACGTGGCCAGGACCGGGCGCGGCCTGCTGTCGGCGGTGAGCGGGAAGACCGGCCGGGTGACCGCCACCGTGCGGGTAGGCAAGTGGCCGTACGCGGTCACCGTGAACCCGCGCACCGACACCGTGTACACCGCCAACGACCTGGGCAACACCGTGTCGGTGGTCAACGGGCGAACCAGCCAGGTGACCGCCCGCCTTACGGTGGCCTACGCCCCGGTCGGCATCACCGTGAACCCGCTGACCAACACGGTCTACGCCGCCAGCGGCAGCGGCACGGTGTCGGTGATCAGTGGGAAGACCAGCCGGGTAACCGGCACGGTTAAGGTAGGCAACTGGCCGGTCGGCATCGCCGTGGACCCCGCAAGTGGCCGGATCTACGTGGCCGACTCCGGCGGCGACAAGGTGTCCGTGCTCGCCGCCTGTACCAGCTGAGGGACGCTCAGCGCCAGGACGGCGGCAGGGCCGGAAGAGGCCGTGAAACCCTCCTAAAAGGTAGAAAAGTGATACGGCACTGACGGCCATCAAGTGCATCATGACTGTATGGATCTGACCCGCGATCAGCCGATCCCGGTTTACTACCAGCTCAAAAGGCTGCTCACCGAAGAGATCCTGAGCGGCGTCTATGGCACGGACGGCCGCCTGCCCACCGAGCATGAGCTGTGCGAGCGGTTCCAGCTGAGCAGGACACCGGTCAGTCATGCGCTGACCGAGCTGGCCGCCGAGGGCGTGGTGCTCCGCCGCCGGCGGCACGGCACGTTCGTGAACCCGCACTGGCTGACCCGCCGAGCCGATTCGGGTGAGGTGCGGGTGCTCATCCCCGCGTTCGACCGGTGGGAGCAGCACCTGCGGATGGTGTCGGGCGCCGGGCTGTCGGTGGCCGAGATGGAAGTGAACGACCTGCACGCCGCCTTCATCCGGGCGGTAGCCGAAGGCCGCGCGCCGGACCTGGCCATCCTTGACTCGGTGTGGATACCGGAGTTCGCCGCGTCCGGGTTCCTGCGGCCGCTGGAGGAGCTCGATCCGTCATGGGTGCAGAACGAGCTGCACCGCGATTTCCTCGAGCCATTCGTGGACGCGCACCGCATCGGCGGCGGCACCCTGGCCGTGCAGGCGGAAATGGACGTGGCCGGGATGTGGTACGACCGGGCTGCCCTCGCCGCGGACGCCCCCCGCACCTGGGCCGGACTCCAGCAGACCGGCCGCAGGCTGGCCGAGGACCGCGGCGGGCCGGTGCTGGCCATGCCGGCCGGGCCGTCCGCCGATGAGTTCGCCACCTACTGCCTGGTCGCGCTGCTGGCCTCGAACGCCGCCCGGGTGCTCGGCCCGGGCCAGGTGACGCTCGACTCGCCGGCCAGCGTGGAGGCCATGCGGCTGCTGCGGACGCTGGTGGACGACAAGGTGCTGTCCACCGAGGCGGTCGGTCATGACCGGGACCGGCCGATCCAGATGCTCGCCAGGGGCGAGGCGCTGATGACGTTCGGCGGCAGCTACCAGGCGCCCACGCTCGCGCGCTATGCGGGCCTGGAGCCGGACGCGGTCACCGATGTCTTCGGCTTCATGCCCGTGCCCGCCGGGCCGCGTGGCCCGGCGTCGGTACTCGTCGGCGGCTACGTGTACTGCATCTCCCGGCAGGCCAGGCAGCCGGCCGCGGCCATGGAGGTGCTGAAGGCCGCGGTCACCGGCCCCGCGATGGCCCGGTTCTTCGCCCGCACCGGACAGATCCCGCCACGTCGCTCGGTGATCGCGGACATGGTCGGGCATTCGCCGTTCCACGCGTTCACCGCCGGCCTGCTCGGCGGTGCGGTGACCCGGCCGGTCACCCCGGCGTATGCGCTGGTTTCCGCGCAGCTGAGGGCGATGCTGGAGGCGGTGCTGACCGCCCGGCTCTCGCCGGAGCGTGCGGTGCGCAGGGCCGCGGACCTGATCAGCGCGGTCACCGGGCTGCCCGGCGCGCACTGAGCGCCGGGCCCCGGCCGGAGAAGTTCATACATCAACATGTCATGTCAAGTCAATTATTGACAGCACTCGCCTGCCTCATTCATCATTTGTAGCAATCAAATAGCAAATGACCCTTCCGAGAGGACGTCAGCTTCTGGGTGGAGCGGGGGCGAGCCGGGAGTCAGACTCTGGGTCGCTGAGTGAAGGCAGGCGTGCGCATGCGTTCGATACCCACGCTGGACGGTAGCTGGCTGGGCACCACCTGGGCATTCGCCGGGCCGCGGTAGCGGGAAGCCGGAGAGCCTGTGGCCTCCTTCCTGGCCAAGCGGCTGGCCCTGGCGCTGGTGACGGTCTTCGCCGTCATCACGCTGACGTTCTTCATGATCCGGCTCATGCCCGGCAATGCCATGGCCTACCTCGAGTCCCAGCTCTCCCAGCAAGGCGGCCTCACCACCCAGCAGATCTCTTCGAAGGTCGCCGAAGCGTATGGCGTCCAGCCGTCCGGCCCGCTGTGGCAGCAGTACCTCGGGTACGTCGGGAACGCCTTCCGCGGCGACTTCGGGACGTCCGTCATCGACCCGGGCAAGACCGTGCTGAGCGTGGTCGCGGGCGCCCTGCCCTGGACCCTGCTGATCGTCGGGCTCGCCCTGCTGATCAGCTTTACCGTCGGGGTGATCGTCGGGACGCTGATCGCCGCGTTCCCGCACAGCATGCTGGCGAAGATCGCCACGGGCGCCGTGTCGTTCCTCGCGGCGGTGCCGAACTACATCGTCGCGCTGGTGCTGATCTACCTGGTCGCGGCCAAGGCCCACATCCTCCCCGCGTCCGGGCCGTACTCGCTGACCACCACACCCGGGCTGAACATCCCGTTCATCTCCAGCGTGCTGCAGCACGCCATCCTCCCCGTGCTGTCCTACGTGGTCGTCGCGTTCGGCAGCTGGGCGCTCACCATGAAGGGCTCGGTGTCGACGATCCTGGGCGCGGACTACGTGCGGACCGGCGAGGCGTGGGGACTGTCCCGGTGGCGGGTGACCCGGTCCTACATCGGCAGGAACGCCATGCTGCCGATGGTCACGAACCTCGGGCTGTCGCTGGGGTACATGTTCGGCGGGTCGGTGTTCATCGAGACGTTCTTCGTCTACCCCGGCCTCGGCTACTACCTGGTGCAGTCGGTCAACCAGCGCGACTACCCGGTGATGATGGGCTGCTTCATCCTGATCACCGTCGCGGTGGTGGTCTCGAACCTCATCGTGGATCTGGTGTATCCGCTGGTGGACCCCCGGATCATGAGCCCGGGCCGGGCCAGGCGGGTGGGCCTGACCGCCAGCGGCCTGGCCGTGGAGGCCGAGGCCGCCGACCCCGCGGAGAGGCCGGCCGCATGAGCTTCCTCCGCGATCTGTGGCGTATCTGCAGGTCCGACCGGCCCGCGCTGGCCGGCGGCATCGTGATCCTGATCTACGTCGTCGTGGCGATCATCGGGCCGATGGTGACGCACATCGGCTACCAGCAGAACTCCGCTCTCGCCTACCTGCCGCCGTCGCTCAAGTACCCCCTGGGCACGGACTTCCTCGGCAACAGCGTGCTCAGCGAGCTGATCGTCGGAACGCGGCCGATCATGGAGGTCGGCATCGCCGCGGCGGTGATGGTGGTGACCGTGGGCGTGACGGTCGGCCTGGTCGCCGGCTACCTCGGCGGCGCCGTGGACCAGATCGTGATGCGCATCACCGACGTGTTCCTCACGATCCCGGGCCTGCCGCTGGTCATCGTGATCGCGAGCATCGTGCGGACCACCTCCCCGCTGGCGCTGGCCGGGATCTTGTCGATAACCGGCTGGGCCGGGCTGGCCAGAGCGGTGCGATCGCAGGCGCTCAGCCTGCGCACCAGCGACTTCATCGACGCGGCCAGGGTGCAGGGGCTGCCGCTGCGGAACATCGTCGGGCGCCAGCTGCTGCCGAACGTCGGCCCGTATGTGGCGATCCACTTCCTGCTCGCGGTGACCGACGCGATCTACGCCGAGGTGGGCCTGTACCTGCTCGGCGTCGCCCCGATCGCCGGGACGAACTGGGGGATCATGATCAACCTGGCGCTCAGCCAGGGTGCGCTGTACACCAGCCAGAGCGCCCTGTACCTGTTCTCGCCGATGCTGGCGATCGTGTTCCTCCAGGTGGCGCTCGTGTACTTCTCGCGCGCGATGGACCGCCTGTTCAACCCGAGGCTGCGGGTGCAGTGATGGCCGACGACACCACCCGGGCGATGCCGGTGGCCGGCGTGGCGCCCGGAACCGGGCCGCACGGGCCGGGCCCGGATCACCAGCGGTCCCTGCTCGAGGTGCGGGACCTCACCGTGAGCTTCGGCAACGTCCGCGCGGTCGAGGGTGTGAGCCTGACCATCGATCCGGGCCAGGTGTACGGGCTGGTGGGGGAGTCGGGCTGCGGGAAGTCGACGCTGGCCTACTCGCTGCTCGGCCTGGTGCCGCCGCCCGGCCGTATCGCCGCGGGTGCGGTCCGCTTCCGCGGCCGGGACCTCGCCCTGATGAACTACCGGGAGCTGCGGCGGCTGCGGGCCCAGCACATCTCGGTGGTGTTCCAGGCCGCGATGAGCGGCTTCAACCCTGTGATCAGCATCGGCGCCCAGGTCGAGCACATCCTCGAGGCCCATCCGGACGTGTACCCCAGCCACCAGGAGGGCCGGCAGTACTTCGAGGAGCTCCTCAAACTGGTCCGGCTGCGGCCAGAACAGGTCTGGCGGACGTACGAGAGCCGGCTCTCCGGGGGCATGAAGCAGCGGATCGCCATCGCCTTCGCGCTGCTGCTGAAGCCCGAGGTCCTGGTGCTCGACGAGCCGACCACCGCACTCGACGTGCTCAGCCAGCGGCTGGTCATCGACATCATCCGGGACCTGCACGGCACGCTCGGCACCACGGTGGTGTTCGTCACCCACGACCTGGCTGTGGTGGCCGAACTGGCGGAGCGGGTGGCCGTCATGTACGCGGGACGTCTGGTCGAGTCGGGCACCGTCGAGGAGATCTTCTTCGACGAGCGACGGCACCCCTACGTGCAGGCGCTCATCTCGGCCATGCCGAGCGTGGCCGCCGATCCCTCGACCCTCCGGTCGATCCCGGGCCAGGTGCCGGATCTGACCGTCCTGCCGCCGGGCTGCCGCTTCGCGCCCCGCTGCGCGCTCGCCCAGCCGGTCTGCCGGGAGGTCGAGCCGGAGCTGCTGGCCAGCGGGTCCGGCCACGCCGTCGCCTGTCACGTCGTGAACAGCGGATTGGGAGGGGTGGCGGCCGGTGAGCCTGCTGAGCGTTGACCGGGTATCGCACCGGTACCAGGCGGCCAGGGACGACCGCCCGGTGCTCCAGGACGTGAGCGTCGAGATCGAGCCGGGCCAGACCCTGGCCGTGGTCGGGGAGTCCGGCTGCGGCAAGACCACGCTGGGCCGGGCGATCGCCGGCTTGGTGCGCCCGGAGGCCGGCACGGTGAGCTTCGAGGGCGCGGACATCTGGAAACTGCGCGGCGCCGGCTACCGGCGGTACCGCCACTCGGTCCAGCTTGTCCACCAGGATCCGTACGGGGCGCTCAACCCCGGGATCACGGTGGAGGAGACGATCGCGGCCGGCCTGCGCTACCACCGGGTCGTGCCCCGCCGTGAGGTACGCGGCGAGGTCCGGCGGCTGCTCGGCCTGGCGGGCCTCGACACCACCCGGGAGTTCACGGAGCGGTATCCGCACCAGCTCTCCGGCGGGCAGCGCCAGCGGCTCGTGATCGCCCGGGCGATGGTGCTGCGGCCCAGCCTGCTCGTCGCCGACGAGCCGGTGAGCATGCTCGACGTGTCCATGCGGATCTCCATCCTTGACCTGCTCAAGTCGATTGGCCGTGCCGACGGCCACGGCCTGGCCTACCTGTTCATCAGCCATGACTTCGGCGTGGTCCGGTACTTCGCGGCCGGCGGGCGGATCATCGTGATGTTCTTTGGCGTGGTGGTGGAGAGTGGCCCCGTCGAGGAGGTCATCGCGCGGCCGCGGCACCCCTACACGTTCCTGCTGCTCGACGCCATCCCCGAGCCGGACCCGCGCCGGGCCCGCCGCCGCCGGGCCGAAGCGACGCGGTTCGCCGCGGAGCACGTCGAGGCGCGCCCGGCGGATACCGGATGTGTCTTCGCAAACCGGTGCCCCTTCGTCCGCGACCGGTGCCGCAGCGAGCGGCCGCCGAGCCTGCCCGTCGAAGGCGGCGAGGGGCACCGGAGCGCGTGCTGGTACCCGGAGCTGGTCCCCGCGCCCGGCACGGCGGCCGCTTCGGACGGGGAGGTGGCCTGAATCATGGCGCGGCTCGCGGTTGCCCTGCTGGTCAGGATGGGGCTCGTGCTGCTGATCCTGGCGGGCCTGGTCCGCCTGCTGCCGATGCCGGACCGCGCGGACGTCGTGGCCGACGACTTCGCCATCGCGGTCAGCCTGGTCCTGGTCCTCGCGGCGGCCATCTACCTCCGGCTCACCAGAGACGCCGCGGCGGACGGCGAACGGCCGGGGACGGCGAGAAATCCGACGTCAGCACCACGTACCCCCCGCTAAGGAGACCCAAAGTGAGAAGGACACCAGGCCAGGGCGGACCTCCGCCAGGAACACCGGCAACCAGAAGACCACGCCGCAGTACCCTCCGCAGGCCGCGAGGGCTTGCCGCGGCAGGCGTCGTCGTCGCGCTGCTCGCGGCGGCGTGCAGCGGCGGCGGCTCCTCGGGCGGCGGCGGGACAGCCGGGTACCTGAAGTGGGCGCCGTGCTGCAGCTGGGCTACCACGTGGTCGCTCAACCAGTACAGCCCGGTCGCCCTCACCATCGGCGAAGGGCTGGTGGAGCTGCCCCTGGCGGTCGAGGACGACCCGAGCCTGACGAGTTTCACCCCCCAGCTGGCCAGCAGCTGGTCGGTGAAGGGCAACACGCTGACCATCCACCTGCGTCCCGGGGTGAAATGGCAGGACGGCAAGCCGGTCACCAGCACCGACGTCTACGACACGCTTCTGCTGGACGGCCTCGGCGGTTCCGGCGGGGCCACCGGGGCCGGCGGCACCGCCGGCTGGCTGTACATCTCCAGCATGACCGCGCCGAACTCCGGCGAGGTGGTGGTCACCACCCGGCCGGGCACCGACATGACGCTGCTCGAGGACCAGCTGCTGGCCCAGACCATCCACCCGGCCAGCACCTACGGCCGGTTCGTGACCCCGGCTCTGGAGCGGGACGCCATCGCGTACTACGGGGAAGACCTCAAGAGCCCCACCGCCGCCGCGAAGATGCCCCAGTACGCGGCGATGCAGGCGGCGTTCAAGAAGCTGTCCGCGTACAGCGTGCCGAAGCTGATCGGTGACGGCCCGTTCGAGCTCAAGGCCATCAATACCGCCGAGGCCCTGATGGTGAAGTGGCCGGGCTTCTACGCCGCTTCCAGCATCCACATTCCCGGCATCGACTACCTCAACGACCAGAACCAGGGCATCTACCCGCTGCTTTTCGGCGGTCAGGCGGACTTCTCCAACGTCTACATGTCGCCGTCGATCCTGAAGCGGTGGCAATCGACCGGCGGGTCGCACACGGCGCTCCCCCGCGGATTCACCTTCGACCTCGTGTTCAACAGCCACGAGTACCCGCTCAACATGACCGCGGTGCGCCAGGCGATCGCGTACGTGATACCGCGGGCGAACATGGTCGCGTCGGCCTACGGCGGCAGCTCGGTCAAGGACCGGGGCGGTGTCGTGAACGAGTACTCCGACGGGCTGCCCAACTACCTCACCCCGCTCTACCTCACGCCGGGCCAGATCAGCTCGCTCAACACCTACCCGGTGAACCAGGCGAAGGCGGCCTCGCTGCTGCAGTCGGCGGGGTTCCACAAGAGCGGCAGCACGTGGACCATGCCCAACGGCAAGCCGTTCACGCTGTCGTTCCTGGTGAACTCCGCGACGAGCGACATCGTCTCATCGTTCGACCAGGCCGCCAGCGCCCTGACCGCCTTCGGGATCCACTCCAGCCTCGACGCGACGCAGGGCACGATCCAGGCCGACGACGTGTTCAAGGGGAACTTCCAGGTGTCGGTGAACCTCGTCGGCGGGCCCAACCCGCTGTACAACAACATCGACTGGATGCTGGGCACCCTCGCCAACTTCGAGACCCTCGGCGACTACGCGGGAGACCGGGGCCTGGGCTTCGGGCCGACGGAAACGGTCCCGGGACTGGGCAAGGTCGACGTCCCCAGCACCCTCGACCGGGAGTCGAAGGAGGTGGGGCCGGGCGCGCAGATGAACAAGCTGGTCTACGACTGGGCACGCCTGGTCAACCAGCAGGTGCCGCTCCTCACCTACGCGACGAAGGTCTACCAGTTCCCCTACTCCTCACAGCACTTCACCGACTGGCCACCGATGAACTCGCAGGGCACCAGCGCGCTGTGGAACATCCTGGGCCAGGGCAACATGACCCAGGGCCTGACCCTGATGCTCGAGCACGGTTACATCCGCCCGAAGAGCTGATCGCCGGCCGGTGAACCGGTGCGGCGCGCCGCGGCGTGCCGCACCGGGGCCGTGCCCTGCGGCCGGCCCATGACAGGCTGGCCAGTACGCCACGAGCAAATACCGAGGAGCAGATCTCATGCATGACGACCGCCTGCTGACCGAAGGGCGCCTGGACCGGGTGCTGCGGGAGCGGATCCGTCCCGCGGTGCACGGCGCGACGGCGCCGTTGCGGGTAGCCGCCTGGCACGCGCCCGGCGAGCCGGTCCCGCCGGCCGAAGGGCTCGCGGCCGACTACCAGCCGGTCGAGGTGGGCGCGGCCTGGGGCAGGCCATGGAGCACCACCTGGTTCTCCTGTGACGGGACGGTGCCAGCCGGCTGGGCGGGGCAGGACGTCGTGGCGGTCATCGATCTCGGCTTCGGCGACGGCAACTCCGGGTTCTCCGCCGAGGGCCTGATCTACCTGCCCGACGGGTCCCCGGTCCGGGGGCTGCACCCGCGGCAGCGCTCGGTGCGGCTGGACCGGCTGGCCCCGTCCGGTGGCGAGGTGCGGTTCTTCGTGGAGGCGGCGGCCAACCCGCTGATCTCCCGGCCGGTCACCCAGCTCGGGGACACGCTCACCGCCGGGGACGCGCCGCTGTACCGGCTGCGGCAGGCCGAGCTCGCCGTCTTCCACGCCGAGGTCTGGGAGCTCGTCCAGGACCTGGAGGTGCTCGGCCAGCTGATGCACGAGCTGCCGGTGGACGGCCCGCGGCGCTGGGAGATCCTGCGCGCCATCGAGCGCTCGCTGGACACGCTGAGCCTGGACGACGTGCCGGGCACCGCCGCGGCCGCCCGCGCTGAGCTCGCCCCCGCGCTGGCCGCGCCCGCCCACGCGTCCGCGCACCTGGTCTCCGCGGTCGGTCACGCGCACATCGACTCGGCCTGGCTGTGGCCGCTGCGCGAGACGATCCGGAAGGTGGCGCGCACCGCGTCGAACGTCACGGCGCTGATGGACCAGCACCCGGAGTTCGTCTTCGCCATGTCCCAGGCGCAGCAGCTCGCCTGGATCGCCGAGCACCGCCCCGAGGTGTTCGCCCGGGTCACCGAGAAGGTGGCGGCGGGCCAGTTCGTGCCGATCGGCGGCATGTGGGTGGAGGCGGACACCAACATGCCCGGCGGCGAGGCGATGGCCCGCCAGTTCGTGCACGGCAAGCGGTTCTTCGCCGAGCGGTTCGGCATCGAGACCGAGGAGGTCTGGCTGCCCGACTCCTTCGGCTACTCCGCCGCGCTGCCGCAGCTGATCAAGCTGTCCGGCTCGAAGTGGTTCCTCACCCAGAAGATCTCCTGGAGCACGACGAACAAGTTCCCGCACCACACCTTCGACTGGGAGGGCATCGACGGCACCCGCGTGTTCACCCATTTCCCCCCGGTGGACACCTACAACGCCGAACTGTCCGGCAGCCAGCTGGCCCACCTGGTGCGCAATTTCCAGGAGAAGGGCAAGGCCAGGCGCTCGATGGCGCCGTTCGGGTACGGGGACGGCGGCGGCGGCCCGACCGAGGAGATGCTGGCCCGGGCGCGGCGGCTGGCCGACCTGGAGGGCTCGGCCCGCGTGCACATCGAGAAACCGGCCGACTTCTTCGCCAAGGCCCAGGCCGAGTACCCCGACCCGCCGGTATGGGTCGGGGAGCTGTACCTGGAGCTGCACCGCGGCACGTACACCTCCCAGGCCAGGACCAAGCAGGGCAACCGGCGCAGCGAGCACCTGCTGCGCGAGGCCGAGCTGTGGGCGGCGACCGCGGCCGTCCGGGCCGGCTACCGGTATCCGTATGAGCAGCTGGACCGGCTGTGGAAGATCGTGCTGCTGCACCAGTTCCACGACATCCTGCCCGGCTCGTCCATCGCCTGGGTGCACCGCGAGGCGCGCGCCACCTACGCGGCGGTCGCCGCGGACCTCGAGGAGATCATCACCGGCGCACAGCGCGCGCTCGCCGGGCCGCCGGCCGGCGTCGGCCCGGACGACGGCATCGTCTTCAACGGCGCACCGTTCGAGCGCGACGGGATCCCGGCCATGGCCGCCGGGCGCCCCGCCGCGCCCGCCACCGTCGAGGCCCGGCATCTGCCCGGCGGCGGCTACCTGCTGGACAACGGCCTGCTCCGGGTGGTCATCGACGAGCGCGGCCTGGTCACCTCGGTGCTCGACCTGGCCGCCGGGCGTGAGTCACTCGCCCCCGGCTCCTGCGCCAACCTCCTCCAGCTGCACCCCGACCTGCCGGTCAACTGGGACGCCTGGGACGTCGACCGCTTCTACCGCAACACCGTCACCGACCTGGCCGGCATCGCCGAGATGGAGCTGGTCAAGACCGACGACCGGGCCACGGACACCGCCGCCACGGTGCGGGTGGCCCGCGGCTTCGGCGGCTCCCGCGTCACCCAGCTGATCACGCTGCGGTCCGGCGCCAAACGCGTCGACTTCGAGACCGAGGTCGACTGGCACGAGCGGGAGAAGTTCCTCAAGGTCGCCTTCCCTGTCGATGTCCGGGCCGACCGCAGCGCCGCGGAGACCCAGTTCGGCCACGTCTTCCGGCCAACCCACTGCAACACCAGCTGGGAGGCGGCCAAGTTCGAGATCTGCGCCCACCGCTTCCTGCACGTCGGCGAGGTCGGCTGGGGCGCGGCGCTGGTCAACGACTCCACCTACGGCCACGACGTCACCAGGGCGGTGCGGGCCGACGGCGGCACCACCACGACGGTCCGGCTGTCCCTGCTGCGCGCGCCACGCTTCCCCGACCCGGACACCGACCAGGGCGTGCACACGTTCCGGTACGCGTTCGTGCCCGGAGCCGGGATCGCCGACGCGGTCCGCGAGGGCCACCTCATCAACCTGCCGGAGCGGCACGTCACCGGCGCGGCAGCCACCTCGGTCCAGCCCCTGCTGACCGTGCGCAACCAGGCCGTCGTGGCCGAAGCCGTCAAGCTGGCCGACGACCAGTCTGGTGACGTGGTCGTCCGCCTCTACGAGTCCCAGGGCGGCCGGGCCAGCACCAGGCTGACCGCGGGTTTCCCCGTGGCTGCGGCTACCCTGACCGACCTCCTGGAACGCCCGCTGCCCGGGGCCGCGCCGCTGCCCGTCGCCGACGGCGGCACGGTCGACCTGTCCTTCCGCCCGTTCGAGATCCGCACGCTCCGCCTGACCCGGGCCACCTGAGTCAGCTGCCTGCCAGCCGCAGGACGGCCGTGACCACCTCCTCGACCGGCGTCGTCGTGCGGATCTCGTGGTCGGCCACCCGGCGCAGCAGCGGCTCCACCGCCCGCAGATCGGCCATGATGCGGTCCAGTTCCCCCGGCGCCTTGCCGTACGGGTTGCCGGTCCGGGCCGCCAGCCTCCCGGCCAGCACCCCGGCCGGGGCGCTGAGCAGGACGACGTGGTCGAACCGCGGGTGGAACTGGACCTGGTTGTCCTCGCAGCCGGCCACGAACAGCACCGGCGCGTCCTCGGTGGCCAGCAGTTCGGCGATGGCGTCCGCCCGCCACTGCTGGCGGCCGTCCGGCAGCGGCTCGCACCACCCGTCGTCGGTGTCGATGGCCTTGTACCCGCGCGCGGCCAGGGCCCGGATCACCGTCGACTTCCCGGTGCCCGACATCCCGGTGAGCAGAATCCGCTTCACACCGCACCAGCCTGTCAAATTACGCCGGCATGTACCTCTCGAACCAGGCGACCAGCCGGGTCAGGTAGTCGGTGATGGCCGGGAACCGGCCGACACCGTGTCCTTCCTCGGGGTAGATCACCAGCTCGGAGGCGACACCGTGACCGATCAGTGCCTGGTGGAACTCCCTGGCCTGCCCGGCCGGCGTGCACCGGTCCTTCGCGCCCGCGGTGAGCAGGGTCGGCGTCCGGGCCTTGCTCGCGTGCAGCACCGGGCTGCGGGTGTGCGCCTGGTTGCCGGTTTCCTCGGGGTCGGCGCCGGCCAGGAACCACAGTCCCCAGCGGGGGATGTTGCTGGTGAACGTGAAGCTGTACCACTCCGTCACCGGCGAGCCGGCCACGGCCGCCTTGAACCGCTGGTCCTGGGTCACCAGCCACGCCGACATGAACCCGCCGTAGCTGACGCCCATGGTGCCGATCCGCGCCGGATCGGCGATCCCGCGCTCGACCATGGCGTCGATCCCGGACAGGTAGTCGTGGGTGTCCGCGCCGCCCATGTCGCCGACGACCGCGGCGGCGAACTCCTGACCCCGCCCGGAGCTACCGCGCGGGTTCGGGAGCAGGACGCAATATCCGCGGGAGACCAGCAGGGGCACCGCGTAGTCACCCATCGTCCAGCTCCGCTGGTAAGCCCCGATCGGTCCGCCGTGTACGTGCAAGACCAGCGGAAACGGCCCGTCTCCGGGAGGCGTGCACAGGACTCCCTCGATCGCTGTCCCGTCGGGTGCGCTCCAGCTGACGTTCGTCGCCGAGCCCGCGACCGATCGGATGTAATCGGTACCGGCATGGGATAGGGAGGCCAGTACCTGATCTGCGTCCGTGCCAACGATCGCGATCTGCTGCGGAACGGCGTAGTCGTCCCGGACCACAACGACCCGGCCGTCGGAGGTGAAGGCCCCGGCCGGGTAGAACCAGCTCGCCCACGACTGCGTGGACGCGACCAGTTCCTTGGCGGTGATCGTCCCCGGCAGGGGTCCCTCCCCGGCGTCGGCGATCCCGCGCTCGACCATGGCGTCGATCCCGGACAGGTAGTCGTGGGTGTCCGCGCCGCCCATGTCGCCGACGACCGCGGCG
>DASYAV010000032.1:0-11398 GCA_036501145.1 Streptosporangiaceae bacterium
CCTGGAATCGCTCGGCGTCACCCAGGTGGTGCTCACCGGGATCTCCACCAGCAGCGGCGTCGAGTCCACCGCCAGGGACGCGCACGAACTCGGCTTCAACGTGACGCTCGCCGTCGACGCGATGACCGACACCCGCCCCGCGTCGCACGACTACAGCATCGGCTTCGTGTTCCCACGCATCGGCGAGACCGGCACCACCGATCAGGTCATCGACCTGCTCGACCAGTCCCGCTGTGGGCGGGCATCTTCCTGCTCCCCCTGACCGCGGGGTTTCTCGCCGCCGGCCCGGTCTCGGGAACCCTTTCCGACCGGCTCGGCGCCCGGGGGCTGTCCACCGCCGGGGCGCTGCTGTTCGCCACGAGCTTCGTCGGCCTGCTCGTGCTGCCGGTGAACTCCCCTACTGGGCCTTCGCGCTGATCATCGCCGTCAACGGCATCGCCAGCGGCATGTTCGCCTCGCCGAACACCGCCTCGATCATGAGCGCCGTCCTCGCGGACCAGCGCAGCGTGGCCGCCGGCGTGCGCGCCACCTTCCAGAACTCGGGAACCGCCCTGTCCGACGCGGTGTTCTTCGCCCTGATGATCGCCGGGCTGGCCGCGTCCCTGCCCGGCACCCTCATGAGCGGCCTGCAGCAGCACGGCGTCAGCCACGCCGCGGCACCGCAGGCCGCCGCCGTGCTGCCGGAGCCGCGTGGCGCACAATTAGAATGCTAGGTTTGCAAAGCTGACATTGGAAGGATGGCCTTCTAAATGTGAGCGAAGTCAAGGAGCCAGCAAGCAGGCAGCCGGAGGTCGGCGCGACCGCGGCTCAGCTGCGGGTCGACATGGGGGCGTTCAAGCGGCGCGCTCATGAGGCCGCGAGCGAGGGAGACCTCACCGGGCCGCAGCTGACCGCCCTGTCGCGGATCGACCGGCTCGGCCCGTCACAACCGCCGAGCTGGCCCGCCGCGAGCAGATCACCCCGCAGGCGATGGGCGCGACGATCGCGAGCCTGGAGCAGCGCGGCCTGCTGACGCGCAGCGCGGACGCGGACGACGCGCGGCGCTCATCCTGAGCCTTACCCCATCGGGCCGCGACGCGGTCCACCTGGTCCGCGGCAGCGCGTCGAACAGGATCGCCGCCGTCCTGGCGGAATCGTTCACCAGCGACGAGATCGCGATTCTCGACGCCGCGGCACACCTGATCGAGCGGCTCTCCGGCCTGCTGTGACCGCCGCTCCGACAAGCACCTGGAGGCTGTTAATGCCCGCCTCTCCATCCGAGGCAAGTCCGTCAGGCCCGGCAACGGGAGCCGCAGCCGCGGCATCCCGGCCGGACCGCCCGTTCGCGTGGCGGTTCACCACGCCGCTGTTCATCGGCTCGGCACTCAACCCGATCAACAGCTCGCTGATCGCGACAGCCCTGCTGTCCATCGCCCGCGGGCTCGGCGTGCCTCTCGGGCAGACCGCGGCCCTGGTCACCGCCCTCTACCTGGCCAGCGCGATCGCGCAGCCTACTGCGGGCAAGGCCGCCGAGGTCTTCGGGCCGCGGCGGGTGTTCCTGGCCGGGATCGTGCTCGTCGCCATCGGGGCGGCCTCGTCGGCGGGTTCGCGCAGGACCTGATCACGCTGCTGGCCAGCCGCGTGCTGATCGGCCTGGGGACCTCGTGCGCCTATCCGACCGCGATGCTGCTGATCCGCCGCCGCGCGCGTGACGCCGGCCTGGACAAGCCGCCGGGCGGGGTGCTCGGCGGCCTGCAGATCGCCGGCATCGCCACCGCCTCACTCGGGCTGCCCATCGGGGGAGTCCTGGTCGGCGCGCTCGGCTGGCGGGCGGCCTTCTTCGTCAACGTTCCCGTCGCGCTGATCGCCCTCGTGGCGACGCTGGCCTGGGTCTCGCCTGACGGCCCGCTCCACCGCTCGCGGCGCGCCCGCGACATCGCCTCCAGCCTCGACCTGACCGGTATCGCCGGGTTCGCCGCGGCCATGATCGCGCTGCTGCTGTTCCTGTTCGACCTGCCCAGGCTGGAGTGGTAAATGCTGGGCATCTCGATCGCGCTGTGGATCGCGCTCGCGCCTGGGAGCTGCGCGCCCGCACGCCCTTCCTCGATGTCCGCCTGCTCGCCTCGAACAAGGCCCTGACCAGCACCTACCTGCGCTACGGCCTCGTGCTGCTCTGCGTGTACGTGGTGCTGTACGGCATCACCCAGTGGGTCGAGGGCGTACTCGGGCTCAGCGAGACCGAGGCCGGGCTCCTGCTGCTCCCCATGACGCTCGTGTCCGGCCTGGTAATCTCGCCCGTCTCGCGGCGGAACCTGGTGCGCGGCCCGGTCATCGCCGCGGCCTTCGCCTGCCTGATCGCCTCGGCCGGCGTCCTGTTCCTCAGCGCGTCCGCCTGGATCGGCCCGGTCGTCGTCATCACGGTCATCTTCGGCCTCGCCATGGGCTTCGCCGGCGCGGGCAACCAGACGGCGCTCTACTCCCAGGCACCCGCAGACCAGCTCGGCACCGCCTCCGGGCTGCTGCGCACCTTCGGCTACGTCGGCTCCATCGCCTCGTCCGCCATCACCGGCGTCGTCTTCCACACCAGCGTCACCGACAGCGGCGACCGCAGCAGTTCGCTGGTGCAGGTCAGGACGTCGGGCCGCCCGCCCGCGCGTGGGTATATGCTTAGCGTGGTGGTTCCGGTCGCCGCTGGGTCCGCGGGCAGAGCTCAAAGCTCACCGGGTATGTGTGAACATGTCGACGGTCGTCTTTCCCGCCCGACGTCGCGGACCCCCGGGCCGTGGGAGGGACCACCGTGTCCGAATCATCGCGTTCACTTCCCGATCAGCCCAGCCTCCGTTACCTGAAGCTGGAAGCCCGCCGCCGGCTGGCGGCCGGTGAATTCCCCGCCCTGTACGAGGCGCAGCTCGCCATCGCGCGCGAGCATGGCTTTTCGAGCTGGACGGCGCTCAAGCAGGCCGTCGGCGACAGCCAGCCGGACCCGGACGAGGCCGTGCTCGATCATCTCGGCTGGGTCGTCTCCCGGCTGGCGGGCGCGGGCCAGCCGGACTGGGCTCCGCCCGCAGAACAAGAACTGGCCGAGCACTTCGAGCAGTCATACCTGGACCGGGTAACGCCCGGACAGCTGATAGAGAACCTGTCGGGCATGGCCCGGAACTGGTCGCTTGGGGATGAGGTCACCGTCATCACCGAGCGGCCGCAGTTCATCCTGGCCCAAGTCGGTGGCGTGCGGATCACGACGTTGGGAGCCGACGAACCGCCGCACCGGCTGCGCGGGATACAGGCGCACCGGATAGGCGAATCGGTCACCGATTCCCGGGTCGCCGCGCCGCCCGCCGACGCGGCGGGCGAGGTCCCGCAGGCAGCGGTCGCCGTGGCCGAGGAGGCCTTCGGTAAGCTCGGCCTGCCCGGGCTGGTGCTGGCCGGCGTCGACGACCACGGCCAGCCGTGGGAGCTGGCCCGCGGCTGGGCCCGGCTCGACCCGCAAGAGCCGCTCAGCACGACCCACCGGTTCCCGGTCTACGCGATCAGCACGCTGATCACCGCCACCGCGGTGCTCCGCCTGGTCGCTGACGGCAGGCTCGAGCTGGACGGGCCGGCCAATGATCACCTCCGGACTATCCGGCTCGCCGACGACCACATCACCGTCCGGGATCTGCTCACGCACACCGACGGGCTGGCCGCCCCGGGCGAGGCGTTCGCCGCGACGGTTCCCGACCTGGCCACCCTGACCGGGCCGGTGCTGGCTTCCGGCGGGACACGCGGCACCGCCGCGGGGAGACTCGGCGGGTACGCCGCGCTCGGGGCACTGATCGCTGACATCAGCGGATCGTCGTTCGCCCAGGCAGCGGCCCGGCTGGTACTCGACCCGCTGGGGATGAGCGGCTCGTCATTCCCCGAGCGCTGGCCAGCGGCGGGCGAACGGGCCGTCGGCGGCCACCGGCTGGACGACGGCGGAGCGTTCGTCCCGGCGCCCGCCGAGGTCGGCACGGTCCCGGCCGCCCTCGGCTTGTGGACGACAGCGGCCGACCTGATCCGCTTCGCGCTTGGCTGGTCCTCCCTGCTGCCCGCTCCGCTCGCCGAGGAGGCGCTGCGGCCAGTGGCCCGCCCCCGCCCCAACTGGGAGGTCGCCATCGGCTTCGGCTGGCGGATAAACGAATCCCGCGGCGTGGCGGGCCACGGCGGGCGTGCCCGCGGCGCGGCGGCGTCGCTGGTCGTCAAGCTGGACAGCGGCAAGGCCTACGTCGCCTTGACCAACCGGGGTATCGCGATCGAGGAGGTCAACCGCCGCGTCGCCCAGGCGCTCGCCGACTCCTAACGGCCGCCGCGGATCAGGGTTGCGCCGCCGGGACACCAGCGTCCCGGCGGCGCACAACGGCAGCAGCAGGCCATCTCGGCGGCGGCCATGCCCCGGCACACAGACGAAACAGCCCGCTAGCCGGGAAAATCCAGCTAGCGGGCATATTCGCAGCGTGTGGCAGGTGATGGGTTCGAACCATCGTAGGCTGAGCCGACGGTTTACAGCCCGTCGCTCCTACCCGAGGCCCATGCCTCTGACCAGCACATACGCCGTCCGAGGCTCCGTCCCGGGCCGCCGCCGTCCGCGATGCGTCCGTGCGCACCGGGCTTCGTCCACGGACGGGGGCGGAAAAGCCACGGACGGGGCCGGTGGGAGCGGTTACGCCGACCGTCCGCCCGGCTCCTTGTCCGCTGATCTGCCATTTCAAGCTTTGCGGCATACCCTCACAGGCTCCACAGCGCCTGGGTTGGTGACAGGCGGGCGGCGCGGATGGCGGGCAGCAGCCCCGCGAGAGCCCCGATGAGGATGGCGGCGGCCAGGCCGCCGGCCCATGCCTCGGTCGGGATGACGATGGCCCAGCCTTTCGCCCGCGCGTAAATGGCGGTCGAGGCAGCCCCGAGGACGACTCCGGCGGCGCCGCCGACCAGGGCTAGCAGGACGGCCTCGGAGAGGAACTGGGTCCGGATCTGGCCCTTGGTGGCGCCCAGGGCGCGGCGCAGGCCGATCTCCTGGCGGCGTTCCAGTACCGAGATGACCATGATGTTGGCCACGCCGACGGCACCGACCAGCAGCGCGACCGCGCCCAGGCCGAGGAACAGGGTGTCGAACGCGCCGGCGGCGTCTGCTTGGGCGGTCAGGGCGTTCGAGGGCTGGGAGACGCTGGCCTGACTGGGGTTTTCCGGGTTGGCCTGCGCTGCGAGCAGATTGTCGACGGCGGTGGTGACGGCCGGGGTGTTGCGCGTGCGGACGTAGACCTGCGAGGGGTGGCCGTCGAAGCCGAGATACTTCTCGGCGGCAGGAAAGCCGATCAGTATCGAGGAGTCGATCTCAGGCGCGAGGGGGGCGGAGTTGAGAACGCCTGCAACGTAGAACCACATGCCGCCGGCCCAGATCCTCATCCCGGGCCAGACGCGGTCGATGCCCAGCCGCTGGGCCGCTGCGGATCCCAGGACCGCGACCGGCTCGTGTGCGGTGGCGGCGTTGAGGTAGCTGCCCCGGGCGACCGTGGTGCCTGCCACGGCGGGCAGGCCCAGGGTGGAGGCGTCCACGCTGAGCGCGTTGGTGTTGATCGCGGGGATGTACGGGCTGCGGTAGGCGCTGGCGCTGCTGACCTGCCCGGTGTCCTGGACCGCGGTGACGCCGGGCAGCCGACCGATCATGCCCGGCGCGGCGAGGGGCAGCTCGGCCGTGCCGCCGGTGAGGCTCTGCCCGTTGGCGACGGTCAGCAGGTTGGTGCCCAGGGCGTTGATCTCGCTGGTCAGCGCGGCCTGGGAGGAGCGGGCCAGCCCCAGCACGGCCACGATGGCCGCGACGCCGATGGCGATGCCGAGCGCGGACAGCCCGGCGCGCAGCTTGCGGGTGCGCAGCCCCACGCTGGCCAGCCCGGCAAGGTCTGCGGGGTGCAGGCGGCCAGGGGCGGGCGCGGGGGACGTCCGGGTCATGATGGTCCTTCCTGTCCGGTGTCGGCGATGATGTGCCCGTCGAGAACCTCGATGCGGCGCCGCATCCGCCCGGCGATCGCCTGGTTGTGGGTGATCACGATGATCGTGGTGCCCCGCTGGTTGAGCTCTTCAAGCAGGGTGAGGATGGCGGTGCCGGTGGCCGAGTCGAGGTTGCCGGTGGGTTCGTCGGCCAGCACGACTGACGGGCTGCCGACGATGGCCCTGGCGACGGCGACCCGCTGCCGCTGGCCGCCCGATAGCTGGGTGGGCCGGGCGCCGACCCGGTGCGCCAGCCCGACGCTTTCGAGCGCGGCGACCGCCAGCCGGCGACGCTCGCCGCGGCGCACTCCGGCGTACAGCAGCCCGTCGGCGACGTTGCCGAGCACGGTCTGGTGCTCGGCCAGGAAGAACTGCTGGAAGACGAACCCGATCCGGGCCGCGCGCAGCGCCGACAGCTCGCGGTCCCGCATCCGGGCGACATCCAGCCCGGTCACCCGCACCGTTCCGGTGGTGGGCCGGTCCAGGGTGCCCATCAGGTGCAGCAGTGTGGTCTTGCCCGATCCCGAGGGGCCCACGATCGCGGTCAGCTCCCCGGCGGTCACCGTGAGGCTGACCTCCTCCAGCGCCTGTACCGGCGCCGATCCCGGGTACATCTTGGTCACCTGCTCCAGTTCCAGCACCGGCCGCGGCCGGACGCCTGCCCTGCCGTCCGCAGCTCTCGTCTCCGCGGCGGTCATGTCGCTGGCACCACGACGTGCTGCCCCGCGCCCAGCCCGGCCCCGGACACCTGGACCAGCCCGTCGGCGTCGTCGAAGATCCCAGCCGTCACGGGCACCAGGTGCCGCGTGTCTCCCGGCCCGGTCACCTCGACGGCATAGCCGCCAGGGGACTGGGCGAGCAGCGCCGCCACGGGCACCGTCAGCACGTTCCTCACGGTGGCGGTGGTGATGTCCACGGTTACCGGTGCCTGGTCCAGGCTCCCCGCCGCCTGCAGACGGGCCAGCCGCACGTACACCGGGATGGTCGCCGAACTGCCCGAGCCGGACGCGACCTTGCCGACCGAGGAGATCACCCCGGGCGTCACGGATCCGTCCGGCAGCTGCACGGTGACCGCGTCGCCGGCCGCTACCTCACCCTGGAGGGAGGTGTCCAGGACGATCGTGACCACGTGCTGGTCCGAGGTCGCCGTCAGCACCGGCCCGGCCGCCGGGCCGCCCAGGCTGCCGGGATCAGCGGAGACCCGCAGCGCGGCCGGCTCGAACACCACCGAGCCCAGCGGCAGCGACCCCGGCGGGCTTGAGACCCCCAGGTGCTCCTCAAGCCGTTCCGTGCCGTAGGCGGTCTCCCAGGAGTAGTAGTCCCAGCCCAGCGCGCTGATGTCGGCGCTGCCGGCATACCCGAGGCTGACCAGGTCGTGGTTAAGCTGGGCCACGTCCGCGCCGGCATCCCCTTCGGACAGCGCCCGCCATGCGGGGACAGCGCCGTAGAGCAGCGCCACGGGAGCGCTGTTGTCGACCCGGTACAGTGCCTGTCCCTGCCGGATCACCTGCCCGGCCGACGGCAGCCATGTCAACGTCCCGGTGCCTTTCCCGGTCACCGTGTAGGACCCGGCATAGCCCAGCGTGGCGTTCACCGCGGTCGTCTCGGACAGGTCCCGGAGGACCACGGGGGCCGTCGCCGGCGGAGGCGCGCTCCCCGGCGCCGGGCCTGCCGGCTCGTTCGGGTGGAATGCCCCTGTACGCCATGCGGCCACTCCCCCGGCTGCCAGCACGGCCATCACCGCCAGCCACGCGGCGACGCGACGGCCCCGGCTGCGTCCGGCCGCGCGCTCGCCGCGCGTGTCCGGCACGGTCGCGTGGCCGCCGGGCACCGCCCTCACGAAGATCCCCCGGCCGGTGACTGGTCCTTGCCGGACTGCAGTGACCGGCAGGCCTGCTGCGCGGACTGATACTGCGGCGCCGAGGTATCGATGCCGCCCAGGCTGTAACCGGTCCCGCCGTCGCTGGCCACAGGGTCGGGGAAATCCGGCACTCCGTGGGCGCGCATGCACTTGGAGAAATTCAGGGCCTGCGTGAGTGTCGCCTGCTGCTGCTGTGCGCTGCCCTGACTGCCACCGGGATTCAAGTTCCTGCAGGCGTTCTGGGCCGACTGCACTGCCTGCTGCGACACCCCGTTACGGCCAACCTGGAGCGTGGGAAGGTGTCCCTGGGTGTCGGGGTCGGGGAAGCTGGGCACGCCGTGCGAGCGCATGCACTGCGCATAGGCAAGCGCCTTCGTGTACTGGGCCGATCCGGCGGCCTTGGCAGAGGAGCTACCGCCGGCGCACCCCGTCAGCAGGGCAGCACAAGCCACCGCCATGACCGCGGCCGCCATCCGCGCCCGCCGCCGCGCTGGCCGCCACCGGCGGCCGAAATTGTCGTTCATCTGCGTATATCTCCTAGCTCGAAGCTGTCGGGACCAGGTGTAGGAGAAAGCAGGTGACAGCGGGGTGCCAGCTGTCACCTGAATGTCACCTTCGCCCGGCCGCCCGCAGGGACCTGTCATCCTGGTAACTGGTGACAGCTGATGAGAGTCCTGATAGCGGAAGACGACGACAGGCTGGCCCGGGCGGTGGCCGCCGGGCTGCGCCGTCGCGGGATGACCGTCGACGTGGCGCTCGACGGCGACGACGCCCTCGACAAGCTGGCGGCCTGCAGCTATGACGTGGTGGTGCTTGACCGCGACCTGCCCGGCGCGGGCGGCGACGACATCTGCCGCACCCTGGCGGCCGAGCGCACGGCGAGCCGGATCCTCATGCTCACCGCCGCACGGTCGGTCAGGGACCGCGTCGAGGGCCTAGGGCTGGGCGCGGATGACTACCTGCCCAAGCCCTTCGACTTCTCTGAACTGGTGGCCCGCATCCAGGCCCTGGGCCGCCGCCCTGGTGCTCCGCTGCCTGCAGCACTGGCCTACCGGGATCTCAGCATGGACCCCGCACGCCGTACCGCCACCCGCGCCGGGCGGCGCCTCGCGCTCAATCCGAAGGAGTTCGCCGTGCTGGAATGCCTGCTCAAGGCCGACGGACTGCCAGTCCCCACGGAGGAACTGCTGCGGCGGGTGTGGGACGAGGCCGCCGACCCGTTCACCACCACCGTGAAGACCACCATCGGCCGACTCCGGGCCAAGCTCGGCGACCCGCCGCTGATCGAGACCGTCCGCGAGAGCGGCTACCGCATCGGAGGTTCGTGATGTGTCCTCGCCTGCGAGGCGCGGCCTCATCCGGGCTGCGCCTGCCCCGCCGTAGTGCCCAGCTGCGGCTCACAGCCCTGTTCGGCGGGCTGTTCCTTATCGCTGGCGCGGTTCTGCTCGCGGTCACCTACCTGCTCGTCGAACAGGCCACCCAACCCGGGGGCAGCAGCATCCCGATGCAGCCAACCGGATCTGCCGGGTCATCCCCCGGTGACGGGATCTCCTTGCCCGCCGGCTCTCGCGGCTCTCTTCAGCAGATCTCGGTGGCCCAGACGGCGGCGGTCAACCGGGTAGTCGGCGCGGTTCTGGGAGAATTGGTCAAGCAGTCCCCCATCGCCTTGGCGATCGTCACCGTGGTCGCCGTCGCGCTCGGCTGGATCGTGGCCGGCCGGATCCTGCGCCCGCTCAGCACGATCACGACCGCAGCCCGCAGGATCTCCGCCAGCAACCTAAACGAGCGCCTCGGCCTGCAAGGACCCGACGACGAACTCAAGGCCCTCGGCGACACCCTCGATGACCTTTTCGCGCGCCTTGAGTCCTCCTTCCAAGCCCAGCAGCACTTCGTCGGCAACGCCTCACACGAGCTGCGCACCCCCCTCACCCGAGAACGCGCCATGCTCCAGGTCGCGCTCGACGATCCCGGGACCACAACAGGTATGTGGCGGGACACCGCCAGGGAAGTCCTTGCCTCCAACGCCGAGCAGGAGAGCCTCATCGAGGCACTGCTCACCCTGGCCAGCAGCGAAGGAAGCCTCTCCAAGCGCGAGCCGGTCGACTTCGCAGCCGTAACCGGCGAGGTTCTGGCCGCACGCCAGGCCGAGACCGGTCGGCTTGGGCTGCGCGTCGAAGGTGCCGTAAGGCCGGCAGCCCTCGACGGTGACCCCCTCCTCATCGAGCGACTGGCAGCCAACCTGATCGACAACGCCATCCGCCACAACGTCCCCGGCGGCGCGATCGAGGTCACCACCGGGTCGGGGAACGGGTACGGCTTCCTGTCGGTGACCAACACCGGGCCGGCCATCCCGCCCGCCGAGGTAAGCCGCCTGTTCCAGCCCTTCCAGAGGCTGGGCGGCCGCGGTACCCACGGCAACCAGGGTCACGGCCTCGGCCTGTCCATCGTCCGGGCCATCGCCACCGCCCATGGCGCCGACGTCGAGGCACGCGCACTGCCTGGCGGCGGCCTCGCCATCAACGTCACCTTCCCGCGCCCTTCGCCGACGGGCAGGGCCGCCGCGGTGCAGTCCCGGCGCGACCTTGACGAGCTGCTGCGGGTGCTGCCGCACGGATAAGAGAAGGCCGGGCGACCCGATCGCTGCACCCCACCCGTACAGTCACAACCCGAAATCAAGTCGGAGCGCGCCGCCAGCCGGCCCGTCCGTGGCCGTCCGTGGCCGTCCGTAGAAAAGCCGACGGTGCACACCGACCGTCCTGGCGGCACGGACACCGTCCACCGTTTGTCCGTGGACCCCGCAACACAGCGGTTCATAGCGCGACAAGGTGACGCACCACGGAGCAGAGCAAAACGGTCCGCATAGCGCGAGAATACGCAGCTACCCGGCCGTTTCCGCAGGTGGTGGCAGGTGATGTGTCTAGGTTCACGACATCGAGGACAGGGTGTCTCAAGACATCGAGATCTACAGAAACCGGGTTTTTGAGGCTCTTTTTCGCGTCCTGTCCAAAATTAGGTGCCAGAGGGGCAAAATTTGTCGGCTGTTACGGGAGTTCCGTGTACCTGGCTTGTACCCTTCGTGTACCTGCGAAATAATTCGACCTGCCTTTCCGCTGGTCCTGCCCGTCGCACGGCGGTGGTCCGCTGACCGTCGCTTTTCACGTCGGGCGCGGGCCTGGAGGGCCAAGGGCGCCTTGGTCCTGCACGCGGACGCGGTTCCTCCCCTTGCCTCGGAGACCGCGCCGGCGCCCGGCGGGCGTCAGGTCCCGCCGCTGGTGTTCAGCGCCTGGGACTCCGCAACCCGGAACGCCGCCACGGCGGTGGTGAACAGCGGCGCCAGCACCCCACCCGCGCCGCCGGCTCCCTGCCAGGTGATGTCCCAGGTGATCGTGGCCGTCACCTGGAAAGCACCGCCCGCGCCCGGCTGCCCCGCGCTGGAGCTGGTGTAGGTGTGCCCGCAGTCCGGCGACGCCGCAGCCGGGTTATCCGCGCTCGTGTACGGGGTACCCGCCCCCTGGCAGGTCACCGTCGAGCCGTCGCCGGGGTGCCAGGTGACCG
>DASYAV010000033.1:0-63865 GCA_036501145.1 Streptosporangiaceae bacterium
GCGAGAACGCGAAGCCCTTGGCGAAGTCCCCGATCGCGACGCCCATCTTCCAGAACATCTCGATCGAGCCGGTCAGGTAGGCGGCGATCGGCAGCAGCGACCAGGCGGCTCCGCGCAGGCCGGAACCGATACCGCGCCGCCGCATCGCGAGATAGCTCAGCACCAGGCCGAGCCCTGTCAGTCCGCCGCACAGCGGCAGCCAGGCGATCTTGTCATAGGTGGACACGCGCACCTCCCCGTGGCTCTTGTCCGAGTCTAGGTCGTATCCGGCGCGGCGGGCGCTGGGGCTAACCCCCCAAGGGGTCCGGGGGGTGGGCGGTGGGACTGATGTGCTACACCATGGAGTGGGACAGTGGGGGCCGGCCCGGATGATGTGATGTGGTGCTCATGGTTTCGCGGGGAGTGCGAGGCAGCAGCGGGGTCGCTGGCGGCCTTGCCGTCCTGGCGGGGTGCGCGCTGCTCGCCGGCTGCGGAGGGCCGAGCGCCCCGCCCGCCCCCGCATCCCCCAGCCCCAGCGCCCGCGCATCGGGCGAGGCCCTGGCCGCCAGGGTCTGCGGCGGCGCCCGCCAGGCCGCGGCCAAGGCGCTCGGTTCGCCCCTGACGGCGCGTATCGTCAGCCCGGCGGCCGCCAGCCTGCAGTGCCTGCTCACCGGCCACCAGGTGCAGGTGAGCGTCGGCTCACAGGCCGGGCCGCGCGCCTACACCGAGTTCGACACCGAGACCTCCCACCAGGAGCAGGTGTACGGAAACGGGGGGGTTCACGATCCGGGCCAGTTCCCGACGGCGATTACCGTCCCGGGCTCGGTCGTGGCGGTCTGGATCCCGGCCCAGCTGCTGCTCGTCGCCACCAACGCGACGCCAACCACCGGCGGCGCCTACGTCACGGTGGCCGTGAAGGGACGCGCCGCGCCCGCCAAAATCGCCCTCCGCGTCGCCACCGCTGCCGCCCGCGCGACGTTCGCCGCGCATCCGAACGGGCCGTCATGACCGGGGCGCCGCCCGCCATCACCGATCCCGCTGAGGGCCTGCACTAAGGGCGGAGGGAGATGCCGTCCGGGGTGGCGCGCAGGTCGAGCAGCGAGCGGACCACGGTCCGGCCAGGCGCGGGCTCGATCGCGACCAGCGAGGGGACCACGATGACCTGGCACCCGGCGGCTTCGGCGGAGGCGACGCCGTTCGGCGAGTCCTCCAGGGCGTAGCAGCTGGCCGGGTCGGCACCGAGCAGCTTGGCCCCGAGCTGATAGGGCTCCGGGTCGGGCTTGGTCACGCTGACGTCGTCCGCGCACACCAGCGCGTCGAAGCGCAGCCCGGTGCAGGCCAGCACCACGTCCATGAACCGGCGTTCGGACCCGGTCACCAGCGCGTGCGGCAGCCCGGCCGCCTCGACCTCGGCTAGCAACTCGCGGGCACCCGGCCGTACTGGTACGCCGCGGTCGCGGGCCAGTTCGACGATGCCGGACATGAGCCACTCGGCGACCTGCCCGGGCGAGGCGGGCCGCCTCGCCTTGCCCATCAGGTAGCGCACCGTGCGGTCCAGGCTGCCGCCGAGCAGCTGAACCTGGTCGGCGGCCGTCCAGTCCGCGCCGAGCCTGGCCATCACGGCCGTCTCCGCCTCGAGCCAGAGCGGCTCGGAGTCGACCAGCAGCCCGTCCATGTCGAACAGTACTGGCCCGGGGGGGCGACCCCCCGGAACCCCCCGATCACGGGGGGGCTGCCCGCCCCCCCGTACCCCCTGGGCCCCCCTTCGGGGGGACGACGCGCGGAGGCGGCTGGGCTCAGACACTGAAGTACTTCGCCCCGGGGTGGTGGACGACGATCGCGTCGGTCGACTGCTCGGGATGCAGCTGCATCTCCTCGGACAGCTCGACGCCGATCCGGGACGGCTCGAGCAGGCGGACCATCTTGGCCCGGTCGGCCAGGTCCGGGCAGGCGGGATAGCCGATCGAGTAGCGCGCGCCCCGGTAGCCGACCCGGAAGAAGCCGTCCAGGTCGTCGGGATCGGCATCGGCGATGCCGAGCTCGCGCCGGACCCGCACGTGCCAGTACTCGGCCAGCGCCTCGGTCAGCTGGACGGACAGGCCGTGCAGCTCGAGGTACTCGCGGTAGGCATTCTTGGCGAACAGCTCCCCGGTGGCCAGGGAAATCCGCGGTCCCATGGTGGCGAGCTGGAGCGCGACCACGTCAGTCTGCCCGCCGTCTTGCGGCTTGAAGAAGTCGGCCAGGCACAGCCGCCGGTCCCGGCGCTGCCGGGGGAAGCTGAACCGCTCGGCCTCGGTCTGCCCGTCCGGAGCCAGCACGATCAGGTCGTTGCCCGAACTCACGCACCGGAAGTACCCGTAGACCACGGCCGCCTCGAGGAGCCCCTCGGTCTGCATCCGCTCCAGCCACATGCGCAGCCGCGGCCGCCCCTCGGTCTCCACCAGCTCCTCATAGGAGGCGCCGGTCCCGCCGCGGGCGGGCTTGAGGCCCCACTGGCCCATGAACAGCGCGCGCTCGTCCAGGTAGGCGGCGTAGTCGGCCAGCGGGATCCCCTTGATCACCTCGGTGCCGAGGAAGGGCGCTTCGGGAACCGGCCCGTCGGTATTGATGTCCGAACGGGCCTGGTTCTCCGCCTCGGTCCGCTCGTCCGCTCCGGCGGCCGGCCTGGCCCGGACCTTGCGGGTACGCAGTTCCGGCAGCCTGGCTCCCGGCTCGCCGCGCTTGACCGCCATCATCGCGTCCATCAGCCGCAGCCCTTCGAACGCGTCCCTGGCGTACCTGACCTGGCCGTCGAATAGCGCGGCCAGGTCCTGCTCCACGTAAGCCCGGGTAAGCGCGGCGCCGCCGAGCAGCACCGGCCAGCGCCCGGCCATGCCCCGCGAGTTCAGCTCGGCCAGGTTGTCCCGCATTACCACGGTCGACTTGACCAGCAGGCCGGACATCCCGATGACGTCCGCGCCGTTGTCCTCGGCCGCCGTCAGGATGGCCGAGATGGGCTGCTTGATCCCGATGTTCACGACGTCGTAGCCGTTGTTGGACAAGATGATGTCCACCAGGTTCTTGCCGATGTCGTGCACGTCGCCGCGCACGGTGGCCAGCACGATCGTGCCCCGGCCCTGCTCGTCGGATCGCTCCATGTGCGGCTCGAGGTAGCCGACGGAGGTCTTCATCACCTCGGCGGACTGCAGCACGAACGGCAGCTGCATCTGCCCGGAAGCGAACCGCTCGCCGACCGTCTTCATCCCGTCCAGCAGCACGTCGTTGACGATCTCCAGCGCCGGCCGCTGACCGAGCGCCTCGTCCAGGTCGGCCTCCAGGCCGGCCCGCTCGCCGTCGATGATCCGCCGCTTGAGCCGCTCCCACAGCGGCAGGCCGGCCAGCTCCGCGGCGCGGCCCGCGCGCACCGCGGCCGCGTCGACCCCCTCGAACAGATCGAGCAGCCGGGCCAGCGGGTCGTAGCCCTCCCGCCGCCGGTCATAGACCAGGTCGAGAGCGGCCTGCAGCTGCTCGTCGGGTATCCGGGCGATCGGCACGATCCGCGCCGCATGAACGATCGCGGAGTCCAGCCCGGCGCGCACGCACTCGTCCAGGAAGACCGAGTTCAGCACCGCGCGGGCCGCCGGGTTCAGGCCGAACGAGACATTGGACACGCCGAGCGTGGTCTGCACCTCGGGGAAGCGGCGCTTCACCCCCCGGATCGCCTCGATGGTGGCGATGGCGTCGCCGCGGGTCTCCTCCTGGCCGGTCGCGATCGGGAACGTGAGGCAGTCCACGATGATGTCGCTGGCCCGCATCCCCCAGTTGCCGGTCAGGTCCCCGATCAGCCGGGCGGCGACCGCCACCTTCCACTCCGCGGTGCGCGCCTGCCCCTGCTCATCGATGGTGAGCGCGATGACGGCGGCGCCGTGCTCCCTGACCAGCGGCATCACCCTGGCTATGCGGGCGCCGGGGCCGTCACCGTCCTCGTAGTTGACCGAGTTGACCACGACCCGCCCGCCGAGCAGCTCGAGGCCGGCCTGGAGCACCTCGGGCTCGGTGGAGTCGAGCACGATCGGCAGCGTGGCCGCGGTGGCCAGCCGCCCGGCGACCTGCCGCATGTCGGCCACGCCGTCCCGGCCGACGTAGTCCACGCACAGGTCCAGCAGGTGGGCGCCGTCCCTGGTCTGCTGGCGGGCGATCTCGACGCAGTCGTCGTACCGGGCCGCGGCCATCGCCTCACGGAAGGCCTTCGACCCGTTGGCGTTGGTGCGCTCGCCGATGGCCAGGAACGCGGTGTCCTGCCGGAACGGGACGTGCTGGTACAGCGAGGCCACGCCGGGCTCGGGCCGGGGGCGGCGCCGGGCCGGTGCGCGGCCGCGCACCCGGTCCACCACGGCGGCCAGGTGCTCGGGAGTGGTGCCGCAGCAGCCGCCGACCAGGCTGAGCCCGAACTCGGCGGTGAAGCTGTCGTGCGCGTCGGCGAGCTCGGCCGGGCTCAGCGGGTAGCGGGCGCCGTCGGCAGTGAGCTCGGGCAGCCCGGCATTGGGCATGCAGGACAGCATCGCCCTGGCGTGCCGGGACAGGTACCGCAGGTGCTCGCTCATCTCGCCGGGGCCAGTGGCGCAGTTCAGCCCGATCGCGTCCACGCCGAGCGGCTCGAGCGCGGTGAGGGCCGCGCCGATCTCGCTGCCGAGCAGCATCGCGCCGGTGGTCTCGATCGTCACGTGGACGATCAGCGGCACGCGCCGCCCGGTGGCGCCGATGGCCCGCCGGGCCGCGATCACCGCCGCCTTGGCCTGCAGCAGGTCCTGGCAGGTCTCCACGATGATGGCGTCCGCGCCGCCGTGCAGCAGGCCCGCCGCGTTGTCCGTGTAGGCGTCCCGCAGCTCGGCGAACGTGATGTGGCCGAGCGTGGGGAGCTTGGTGCCGGGGCCGAGCGTGCCGAGCACCCAGCGCGGATGCCCGGGCGATGACCAGTGGTCGGCCGCCTGCCGGGCGATCCGCGCCGACGTCTCCGACAGCTCACCGATCTTGCTGGCCAGCCCGTACTCGCCCAGGTTGGCCAGGTTCGCGCCGAAGGAGTTGGTGGTGACGCAGTCCACGCCCACGCGCAGGTACCCGTCGTGGATCGAGCGGACCACGTCCGGCCTGGTCTCGTTCAGCAGCTCGTTGCAGCCTTCGTGGCCGCGGAAGTCATCCAGCGAGACGTCGCTGGCCTGGAGCATGGTGCCCATCGCACCGTCGGCCACGACCACGCGCTCCGACATAGCCTGCAGCAGCGGGGGCAACGTGTCTGTCATCGTGGCCCAGTCTACTGACCGGCGGTCTTTGGCCGAACGGCCCGAGATCAGCTGGCGTGGCTGGCATGATCACCCAGTGATCATGCCAGCCAATGGGCTCATTCAAAACCCGCTTTGCGTTCGGCCGATGGCAGCGCGTGGTCTAGTTTTGGATGAGCCTGCACGTAACCTTGATGCTGATCGCCCCGCGGAACAGCCGGAGAGGAGGTGGTGAGCGATCAAGCTCGACGGAGTAGCCAAGCTCACCGCACCCATTCTGGTGGCCGCCTTCGAAGGCTGGAATGACGCAGGTGAGGCGGCCAGCGGAGTGATCAGCCACCTCGGCATCGAGTGGGACGCCAAGCCCATCGCCGCGATGGATCCCGAGGACTACTACGACTTCCAGGTCACCAGGCCGGTGGTCGAGATGGCGGAGGGGCGCACCGAGCGCCTGGTCTGGCCGACCACCAGGTTCTCCGTGGCCCGTCCCGAGGGGCTGGCCCGGGACGTCGTGCTGGTACACGGGATCGAGCCCAACATGCGCTGGCGCGCGTTCACCGAGGAACTGCTGAGCTCCTTCACCGAGCTGGAGGTGGAGCTCGTCGTGCTGCTCGGGGCGCTGCTCGCGGACGCCCCGCACACCCGCCCGGTGCCGGTGTCGGCCGCCGCCTCCGACCCGAAGCTCGCCTCGGTGCTCAACACTTCCCCCACCGACTACAAGGGGCCGACTGGAATCGTCGGTGTGCTGGCGCACGCCTGCGCGGACGCGGACATCCCGGCGGTGTCGCTGTGGGCCTCGGTGCCGCACTACGTGGCCCAGCCGCCCAGTCCCAAGGCCACCCTGGCGCTGCTGCGCGGGGTCGAGGACGTGCTGGATCTGGCGCTGCCGCTGGCCGACCTGAGCGAGAAGGCGCGGGCCTGGGAGCGCGGTGTGGACGAGCTGGCCCAGCAGGACACCGAGGTCGCCGAGTACGTGCGCACGCTTGAGGAGTCCCAGGACGCGACCGACCTGCCCGAGGCGAGCGGCGACGCGATCGCCCGCGAGTTCGAGCGGTACCTGCGCCGCCGCGGCAACCCCGGTGGGCGCGGGCCAGGCACCGGCCCTGGCGGCCAGGGTCGCTAGCCCGCTTCGCGGGCGCTCCCTGCGGTCCCCCGCGGCGGTTTACACCGGCGGCCAGGGCACGGCTGGCCAGTCCTCCGGCGGGTACGGGTGCACGCGGTGCCTGAGCAGCAGCGTGATCCGGCGCCTGGTCGCGGTGACCTCCTCGGCGGACAGCAGGGACTCCAGTTCGGTGGCCAGCGGGCCGCGGGCCACCGCGGACCGGAGCCGGCCCAGCGCCTCGGTGGCCCGATCGGGCAGGCGCTTGCCGCGCCACTGCCACAGCACCGTACGCAGCTTGTACTCCTCGGCGAAGGTGACGCCGTGGTCGCAGCCGTACAGGTGGCCGGCGGCGGTGGGCAGCAGGTGGCCGATCTTGCGGTCGGCGTTGTTCACCACCGCGTCGAACACCGCCATGTCACGCAGGCCCTGATGGTCGCTGCGGCGGGCCAGCGCGATGACGTCCTCGTCGGGGTCACAGTCGATCCACAGCTGGCACATGCCGGGCCCGAACGGGCCGTCCCGGAAGACCGTCGGTGGCACGATGTCCCAGCCGGCCGCCCTGGAGACGGCGTAGGAGGCCACCTCCCGGCCAGCCAGCGTGCCGGCCGGGAAATCCCACAGCGGCCGCTCCCCCGCCACCGGCTTGTACACGCAGGCGGCCTCGGCGCCGTCCAGCCGGACCGTGCAGTACAGCGTGGCGTTCGACGCGACCACGAGCCTGCCCTCGACCTCCAGCTCACCGCCGGACAGCAGCGCGAGCGCGGCCTCCTCGTCGAGGCCGCCGCTGGCCGGGGCCGCCGGCGCGGCCCGCTTGCGGCCTTCGCCGTGCTTGCGCCCGCCGGCGGCCCGGCCCAGGCTGGCCCCGCGTCCGGCCGCTTTTCCTCCCCCACCGCCCGTCCGGCCCCCTGGCACACCGGTGGAAGGCTCAGTCATGACCTGCCCGGTAGCCGTTCTGCCGTGGGCATACGTGGCCGCCTGCGTCCAGCGGCAGCCCGCACAGCGGGCAGGGTGGCCGGCCCTGCGCGACGACGCGCAGTGCGCGGCGGGCGAAGGCCCGGGCCGCTTGCGGGGTGATCCGCACCCGCAGCACCCCGGGGCCGTCCGCGGGCACCACGTCGGCCAGCGGCTCCACCGGCGACTCCGACTCCTCCTGGGCCTCGATCACGACGCGGTCGGTCTCGCCGTCCCAGGCCAGCGCGATGGCGCCGACCCGGAAGTCCTCCATCAGCGGCAGGTCGAGCGGCCCGTCATCGGCAGCCGCGCCCGCCGGTGTGGCGGCCGTGGTGCCGGTTCGCCTCAGCACCTCGTCGAGCAGTTCGTCGAGCCGCTCGGCAAGCTGGCTGACCTGGGACTTCTCCAGCGACACGCTGGTGATCCGGCCGGCGTCGCTGGCCTGCAGGTAGAACGTCCGTTCGCCCGGCTGCCCGACCGCTCCGGCGACGAACCGCTGCGGCTGGTCGTACATGTAGAACGGCATGGTCCCTATCCTTGCGCGTCCGCGGTAACCGTCTCACGCATGGCGGCCCCAGCCACGCCAGCCCCGTCCATCGGAGCACTGTCTGACCCAGCACTGTCTGACCCAGCACCGTCTGACCCAGCACCGTCTGAGCTGGTGCCGGCCCCGCCGCCGACCGCGGCGTCGCTGTGCCGATCCTGACCGCCGGCGCCGGTGTCGCGGCGGATGAAGGCCGTGACGTCCCCGCCGGTGTCGTTCATCCGGACCAGGAACGGGCGCAGCGGCGTGTACCTGATCACCGTCAGGGAGCACGGGTCGGCCTGGATCCGCTGGCACTGGTCGAGGTGCAGGCCGAGCGCGTCGGCCACGATCGCCTTGATCACGTCACCGTGTGAGCAGATCACGTACGTCGCGGACGGGCCGAGCCTGGCGTTCCAGTCCCTGACCGCGGCGACGGCCCTGTGCTGCATGTCCGGCATGGACTCCCCGTCCGGCCCGGGGAACCGCACCGCGCTCGGGTGCTGCTGCACCACCCGCCACAGCGGCTCCTTGGCCAGCTTCTTCAGCGGCTTGTTCGTCCAGTCCCCGTACTTGCATTCGCCGACACGCTCGTCGGTGTGCAGGGTGACCGGGCCGCCGTCTGGCGCCTGGCCGCGGCCGTCCGCGATGGCCGCCGCGGTCTGCGCACAGCGGTCCAGCGGGCTGGTGATGATCGCGTCCAGCGGCACCGGCGCCAGCCTCGCCGCCAGCGCCTGGGCCTGGGCCACGCCCCGGTCATCGAGGGAGATACCGGGAGTCCACCCAGACAGCACCGAGCCGGTGGCCGCGGTGAGCCCGTGCCGCACAAGAAGGACCAACGTCACGGGTAAGACTCTACGGGGTTCGCGGGAGCGGCACGACGCCCGGCGGCCCGGGCCAGCGCGCTACTGGCCCGGGTGCAGGACGAACGTGACCGCGCCGAAGCTGACCTGGTCCCCAGGACCCACCGGAACGGGCTCGCGCACCCGCCAGCCGTTCAGCCGGGTGCCGTTGGTGGAGCCGAAATCGGTGAGCAGCCATCCCCGCACGCAGCGCTGCAGCGTGGCATGCCGCCTGGACACCGACAAGTCCGGGATAACCAGATCACAGCCCGGGTCGCGGCCGATCGTGAAGCGCAGCTGACTGCCGGCCGGGAACTTGAGCGCCGGCGGCGGCTGCCGCCACGGCGCGGCCGCCCGGCGCGCCGACGTGGCCGCGGCGTCCCGCAGTTCGGCCAGCGCCGCCGCCAGCCGCCTGCCCACGCCGGTCCAGCCGGCCGGCCCGCGGGCCGGCGAGGGAAGGTCGGTGAACAGCTCGTCCAGCTGGCCGCGTTCCCTGGCGGCCAGCGCCGCCCCCATCCGGTGCACGAACGTGTCCTGGGAGAGCTGGCCCGCGGCGAACCGCTCGCGCAGCCCGGCCACCGCATCCTCACGCTCGGCGTCGGAGGCTCGCAGCGGGCGGTGGCCCGGCTGGGAGCCGTCGGCGGTCCCTGCCATGCTGTCAGTATCGGCCGCCGTCCTGGTGCCGGCAAGACGCGGCCACGCGGTCATCCGACACGCCCGGCGGCGGGGTCGGCGATGGACCCCTCGCCCGACGTAGGCTGGCGGCCATGTCCATCGCGGGTGCGCCGCCGGCGACCGTCGGCCCGGCGCGGGTTTTCGGCGAGTTCTGCACGGCCGGGCTGTGGCCCGGGCTGGGCCGCGGGCTGGCCGCCCGGCTGGCCGAGGCGGGGATCACCGAGCCCGAGCATGTCACCGCCGGACGGCTGGAAATGGTCCAGGGCGTCGGCCCGAAGCGAGCCGAGCGGCTGGCGGCGGCATTCGAGGACGCGCTGCCGGCCTACGACACCGCGGAACTCCTGGTGTCCTGCCAGGTGCCCGCCAAGTTCGCCGGGCAAGCGGTCAGCTACCTGGGCAAGTCCGCCCCGGTCCGGCTCCGCGAGGACCCCTGGCTGCTGCTCACGGTGCCGCAGATCCGGCCCGACCAGGCGGACTGGTTCGCCCGCAAGCTGCTCGGCGGCCAGGCCGACCCGCAGGACCTGCGGCGGGGCCGCGCGCTGGTCACGCACCTGCTGGGCCGGGCCGCGCGCGACGGCCACACCGCGGTGCCCGCCGAGGTGATCATGCGCTCGGTGGGCAGATTCCGGGTCGAGGATCCGGCCGCGGCGGTGTCGGCCGCGATAGACGACGGCACGGTCTTCCCCTTCGAGGACGAGACGCCGCTCACCGGCGAAGCGGCCGCCGCGGGCGACGACGCCGCGGGCGACGACGCGGCGGATGGAGCGGCCGCCGGCGAGGTGCCCGACAGCGGGCGGGTGCTGCTGGCCCTGGCCCGGTACGCGATGGCCGAGGAGGCGATCGCCGAGGGCCTGGCCCGGCTGGTGGCCACCGCCGAGCCCCTGGAGGCCGTCGGCTCCGGGGCCGCCAAGAGCAAAAAGGGCGCCGCCAAGAGCAAGTCCGCCAAGAGCAAGGCAGCTAAGAGCGGTACCGCCAAGGCAGCCGCCGCCGAGGTCATGCCCGCCGGCGGTGATGCGGCCGGCGGCGAGGACGGTGCGGCAACAGCCGGTCAGGACGGTCCCGCGGCCGACGAGGCGCAGGATTCGCCCGGGGACGGCACCATCGAGCTGGACGAGGCCCAGCGCGGCGCGGTCGCGGCGGTGGCCGACCACGGGGTCACGGTGCTGGCGGGCGGGCCGGGCACCGGCAAGAGCCGCACCGTGGCGGCCGTGGTGGCGATGGCCGCCGAGCGCGGGCTGCGGGTGGCGCTGGCCGCGCCGACCGGCCGCGCCGCCAAGCGGCTGGAAGAGCTGGCCGGGGCGCCCGCCACCACCTTGCACCGGCTGCTCGGCGCACAGGGCCGCAGCCGCGGCGACGGCGCCGACGGCCAGTCCGGCCGCGGCGGCGATCCGGCGTGGGTGTTCACCCGCGGCGAGGAATGGCCGCTGGACGCCGACCTGGTCGTCGTGGACGAGTCCTCGATGCTGGACGCGGAACTGGCCGCCGCGATGGTCGAGGCCTGCGCGGACGGCACGAGGCTGCTGCTGGTGGGGGATCCGGCCCAGCTGCCATCGATCGGCCCCGGCCGGGTGCTCGCCGACATCATCGACTCCGGCGCCGTCCCGGTCACCGAACTGACCACCCTGTACCGGCAGCGCGAGGGCGGGGTCATCGCCCGGCTGGCCACCGCGGTCCGCGGCGGCGACCTGCCCCGGGTCAGGTCGGACGAGCCCGGCCACGAGCACGAGGCCGTGGTGGTGCCGGCCCGCGGCGGCCAGCAGGCCGCCCGGCGGGTGATCCAGCTCGTCACCGACTCGATCCCCCGGGCACTCGGCATCGCCGCCGAGAGCATTCAGGTGGTGACCCCGGTGCACAAGGGGCCGGCCGGCACGATCGAGCTGAACCGGGCGCTCAAGCAGCGGCTCAACCCCGGCCCTGGCGCGCACGGCGGGTTCGACCCCGGCGACCGGGTGGTGGCCATCGCCAACCACATCGACGAAGGCTTCGCCAACGGCGAGGTCGGCGTGGTCACCGGCCCCGCCGACGACGGGCTGGTCATCACGTTCACCGGGGTGCCGGTCACCGTGCCCACCAAGCTGCTGTCCGACCTGCGGCACGGCTGGGCGATGACCGTGCACCGCGCACAGGGCTCGGAATGGCCGGCCGTGGTGACGGTGTTCCCTGCCGAAGCCGGCGGGATGCTGTCCCGGCCGCTCATCTACACCGCGCTGACCCGGGCCCAGCTGCACCTGTCGGTGGTGCACGGGGCCGGCCCGGCGCTGGCCAGGGCGGTGCGCACCATCGGCGAGCGGCCACGGCAGACCCGGCTCGCCGACCTGCTGCGGTAACCCGCGCCGGCGGTGGCTGTGCGGCAGATGGCCGGGGCGCAGGCGAATGCTCATTCAAAACGCGTTGAGATCACATCCGCGGTTCGGCGGCGTTTTGAATAAGCATTTTCGGCAAATCGGGTGGGTCAGCCGCCCATGGCGTGCACCCCGCCGTCCACGTGCACGATCTCACCGGTGGTGGCCGGGAACCAGTCAGACAGCAGCGCGACACAGGCGCGGGCCGGGGCCACGGCGTTGCTGGTGTCCCAGCCGAGCGGCGCGTGCTCGGTCCACAGCGGCTCGAGCTCATCGAAGCCAGGGATGCTGCGCGCGGCCATCGTGCGGATCGGCCCTGCGGACACCAGGTTGACCCGGATGCGCTGGTCGCCGAGGTAGCGGGCCAGGTACCTGGCGCAGGACTCCAGGCCCGCCTTGGCCACGCCCATCCAGTCGTAGCCGGGGTAGGCGACCGCCGCGTCCAGGTCGAAGCCGACCACGGACCCGCCGTCCTTCATCAGCGGCAGCGCGGCCATCGTCAGCGACTTGAGCGAGTAGGCGGACACCTGCATCGCGGCCGCCACGTCCGGCCACTCGGTGGCGAGGAAGTTGCCGCCCAGTGCGGTCTGCGGCGCGTTGCCGATCGAGTGGACCACTCCGTCCAGGCCGGTCACGTGCGCGCCGACCCGGCCGGCCAGCGACTCGAGCTGCCCGGCGTCGGTCACGTCCAGCTCCAGCACCGGCGGCGGGTCGGGCAGCCGCCTGGCGATCCGCTCGACCAGGCTGAGCCGGCCGAACCCGGTCAGCACGACCGTCGCGCCCTCTTCCTGGGCGATGCGCGCGGTGTGGAAGCCGATCGAGGACTCGGTGAGCACCCCGGTCACCAGGATCCGCTTGCCGTCGAGTATGCCCATCACGGTCCTCCCTAGTGCCCCATGCCCAGGCCGCCGTCCACCGGGATGATCGCCCCGGTGATGTAGGCAGCATCATCGCCGGCCAGGAAGGCCACCGCCGCCGCGACCTCGCCGGCGGTCCCGTACCGGTGCAGCGGCACCCGGTCCAGGATGGCCTGCTTGCGGTCCTCGGGCAGGGCGGCGGTCATGTCAGTGTCCACGAAGCCGGGCGCCACCACGTTCGCGGTGATGTTCCGCGGCGCCAGCTCCTGGGCCAGCGAACGGGCCATGCCGACCAGCCCGGCCTTGGCCGCCGCGTAGTTGGCCTGGCCGGGTGAGCCGGTCTGCCCGACCACCGAGGAGATGAAGATCATCCGGCCGTGGCGCTGCCGCATCATGCCGCGCACCGCCCGCTTGGCCACCCGGTAGGCGCCGGTCAGGTTGGTGTCCAGCACCGCGGCGAAGTCTTCCTCCTTCATCAGCGCGAGCAGCTGATCGTGGGTGATGCCGGCGTTGGCCACCAGCACCTCCACCGGCCCCTGCTGCTCCTCCACCTGCTTGAAGGCGGCATCCACGGCGGCGCTGTCGGTGACGTCGCAGCGGGCCACGGCCAGCCCGTCCACCGGGTCGCCGGACCGGGAGGTGACCGTGACCCGGTGGCCGCCGGCCGCGAGCCGGCCCGCGATGGCCAGCCCGATCCCCCGGTTCCCCCCGGTCACCAGAACCGAACGGCCCATCCGCCACCTCCGTGCTCGATGTCCTGGCGAGCGTACCGGGCACCGCCTCCGGTAGGTTGCCGTGGTGGATCAAAGCAACCAAGGCACAGGTACCGGCGGCAGCGCCGGGGCGGACCGGATCGATCCCGGGTTCGCCGCGCTGCCGCTGCGTGAGCTGGCCGGCGCCGCGCTGCAGCGGGCGGCCGAGCTGGGAGCACAGCACGCCGACTTCCGGGCCGAGCTGATCAGGGGCCAGTACCTCAGGCTCGCCGACACCAGGCTGGAGACCCTCGTCGACGCCGACGACCTCGGGCTGGCCGTCCGGGTCGTGGTGGACGGCACCTGGGGTTTCGCGGCCACCGAGGATCTCACCCCGGAGGCGGCCGCGGACGCGGCCCGCCGCGCGGTGGACGTGGCCAAGGTGGCCAGGCCGATCGCCACCGACCGGATCGAGCTGGCCGCCGAGCCCGGGCACGGCGACGTCACCTGGGTGTCGTCCTACGTCACCGACCCGTTCGGGGTCAGCGTGCCGGACAAGATCGGGCTGCTCCGGCAGTGGAGCGCGGACCTGCTCGGCCACGACGGCATCGACCACGTGGACGCGTCGCTGCAGGCCGTCAAGGAATGCAAGTTCTACAGCGATGGCGCGACGACCACCACCCAGCAGCGCGTCCGGGTGAACCCGGCGGTCACCGCCGTCGCGGTCAGCCCGGACGGCCGGTTCGAGACCATGCGCACGCTCGCCCCGCCGGCCGGCCGCGGTTACGAATACCTGACCGGGACCGGCTGGGACTTCGCCGCCGAGCTGGCCGAGATGCCCGGCCTGCTGGCCGAGAAGCTGGCCGCCCCCTCGGTCCGGCCAGGCCGCTACGACCTGGTCATCGACCCGACCAACCTGTGGCTGACCATCCACGAATCGATCGGGCACGCCACCGAACTGGACAGGGCGCTCGGGTATGAGGCCGCCTACGCCGGCACCTCGTTCGCCACCCCGGACAAGCTGGGCAGCCTGCGGTACGGGTCGCCAGTGATGAACGTGACCGGCGACCGGGTCACCGAGCACGGCCTGGCCACGGTCGGCTACGACGACGAGGGGGTGGCCGCGCAGTCCTGGGAGCTGATCACCGGCGGCGTGCTGACCGGCTACCAGCTCGACCGGCGGATCGCCCGGCGGGCCGGGCTCAGCCGGTCCAACGGCTGCGCGTTCGCCGACTCGCCAGGCCACATGCCGCTGCAGCGGATGGCCAACGTGTCGCTGCAGCCCGCCGAGGGCGGGCCGTCAGTGGCCGAGCTGATCGCCGGCGTCGAGCACGGCATCTACATCGCTGGCGACAAGAGCTGGTCCATCGACATGCAGCGGTACAACTTCCAGTTCACCGGCCAGCGGTTCTACAAGATCGAGAACGGGCGGCTGGCCGGCCAGCTCCGCGACGCTGCCTACCAGGCGGTCACCACCGACTTCTGGAACTCGATGGAGGCGGTCGGCGGCCCGCAGACCTACCTGCTGGCCGGCGCGGCCAACTGCGGCAAGGGGCAGCCGAGCCAGGTCGCCCCGGTCAGCCACGGCTGTCCCGCGGTGCTGATGCGGGGCATCCGGATCCTGAACACGGCCGAGGAGGCTGCTTAACGGTTCCCCACGGCTGAAAGCCGGGGGATTTCAAGCTCAGACCGCACCAGCGAACCACCCGAAGGAGGCCGCCAGTGACTTGCATCTTCAGCACTTGCGTGGCCCCGTTCTGCCACGGCCAGGATCACCCTGGCAGCGTTCCGGTCACGGTCTGCGGTGTACCCGCAGGACGCGCACCGGAAGGTGCGTTCGGCCAGCCCGAGGCGTGCTTGTCTCTCGCCGCACTCCGAGCAGGTCATGGTCGTGTAGGCGGGCTGGACCAGCACCACCTTCCGGCCAGCCCGCATGCCGTACTCAATCAGCGTCCGCTTGAGCGTGCCAACAGAGGAGTCGGCGGCCTTGCGAGCCATCGTGGACCTGGCGAGGAACTTCACCTTGAAGTCCTCCACCGCGATCAGGTCATGGCTGGCCACCACGTTCCGCGCCCACATGCGCCCATCGTGCTGGTTCTGCCGGGCGGCCCTCTTCTGCGCCTTCGCGTTCTGGCGTTCGGCCTGACGGTAGCCCGCCGACTGCGGCCCGTGCAGTTTCCGGCTGCGTCTGCGGGCGCGGCGTGCCATTCTCCGCTGCGCCCTGGCGACCTCGGCGGCGCACCGTTTGCGGTGAGCGAGGTAGGGGAGGTCAAACGCCGGCTCGGTCGTGGCCGCCGGTGTCCTGACGCCCCAGTCGATGCCGATGGCCCCGGTGGCAGGTTTCGCCAGGACCGTCTCGCGGGTCACCACGAACGACGCGTACCAGTGGCCGAGGTTGTCGCGGTACACCCGGACAGACTTCGGCTGGGACGGAAGCTCGCGGGACCACACGACGGGGATGCTGACACCTTTGGGCAGGATCAGCCGGCCGTCCCTGACCGAGAAACCCCTGGCCGTGTACTCCAGCGTCGGCAGCGCGGTCTTGCGGCGCTTGACCTTGGGCCTGCCCCGGCCCTTGACCTTGAACGAGTGATCCAAAGCCTGGGCGTAGGTGCGGAGCGCCTGCTGCTGCGTGACCTGGGAGCCTTCCCGCAGCCACGCATGCCGCGCCCGCGCTTCGGTGAGCAGCTTGCTCAGCGTGCACAACGTGGGCTTGTTCCCGGTCTTCTGCTGGTGGACCGCCTCGTTCCACAGCCACCGGCAGCGGTGCCACTCCGCGACCAGCACCCGTCCAGCCACCGCCCCGGGGCGGAGCCGGTAAGTGTAGCGCACGGTCTCGATCACACCATCGACTATACAGGTCCCGCCTGCCGGCCTTGTGGACCAGCAGCTACTTCGCCGCCCCCGTCGGCGGCGCGACCCTGGAGGTTGTCAGACGCTATGCCGAGAACCAGCGGAACGCCTGACCCATGCCGCCCTTACCTCCCCGTGGCTGAAGCCAGGGATTTCACAGGTGGTTCCTGATGACAGGCCAGCACCCCCGTTCCTCGCGGGGCCCCGGCGCGGGTGAGCACTCGCCGCAGCGCGCCGTCGAGCAGGCGCTGGCGGCCGCGCGCTGCGACGACTGCATCGTGATCGCCGAGGAGACGTCCTCGGCCAACCTGCGCTGGGCGGGGAACACACTCACCACCAACGGGGTGTCCCAGGGCCACCGCCTGACGGTCATCGCGGTCCGCCGGCACGGCGACGGGCAGACCTCGGCCGGCGTGGTGTCCCGGTCCGGGGTACGCGAGGACCAGGTCGCCGACGTCGTGCGGGCGGCCGAGACGGCGGCCGGCGACGCCTCCCCCGCCGAGGACGCCATGCCGCTGCTGGACCCCGGCAGCCCGCAGGCCTTCCCCGGCGGCAGCACCCGCCCGTGCGGCACCGGCTGGGACGACCCGGTGCGGCACACCGAGATCGGCGTGTTCCGCGACTTCACCCCGGCCCTCGGGCAGGCGTTCGAGCAGGCCGCCGGGCAGGAGCAGAAGCTGTACGGCTACGCCGAGCACAGCCTGGACTGTGCCTTCCTGGGCACCTCCACCGGGCTTCGGCTGCGCCACGACCAGCCCTCGGGCAAGGTCGAGCTGAACGCCAAGAGCGCCGACCTGCGCCGGTCCAGCTGGGGCGGCGTGGCCAGCCGCGACTTCACCGACGTCGACGTGGCGGCACTGCACGCCAGCCTGGCCCGGAGGCTGGACTGGGGCCAGCGGCGGGTCGAGCTGCCGGCCGGCCGGTACGAGACGCTGCTGCCGCCGGGAGCGCTGGCCGACCTGCTCATCTACCTGTACTGGTCGGCCGGGGCCAGGGACGCGCTGGACGGCCGCACGGTGTTCAGCAAGCCCGGCGGCGGCACCCGGGTCGGCGAGCAGCTCAGCCCGCTGCCGGTCACCTTGCGCAGCGACCCGGTGGCGGCCGGCCTGGAGTGTGCGCCGTTCACGGTCGCGCACGCGTCCGGCCGCGACCAGTCGGTGTTCGACAACGGGCTGGCGCTGCGGCCCACCGCCTGGATCTCCGACGGCACGCTGGCCGCGCTGGAGCAGACCCGGCACACCTCCGGGGTGACCGGGCTGCCGGCCTCCCCGGCGATCGACAACCTGATCTTCGAGTCGTCGGCGCCGGACCAGCCCAGTCTGGAGGACATGCTGGCCCGCACGCAGCGCGGCCTGCTGGTCACCTGCCTGTGGTACATCCGCGAGGTGGATCCGCAGACGCTGCTGCTCACCGGGCTGACCAGGGACGGCGTCTACCTGGTGGAGAACGGCGAGGTCACCGGCGAGGTGAACAACTTCAGGTTCAACGAGAGCCCGGTCGGCATGCTGGGCCGGCTGGCCGAGGTGGGAGCCAGCGTACGGGCGCTGCCGCGGGAGTGGAACGACCACTTCACCCGGGCTGCGATGCCCCCGGTGCGGGTCGAGGGCTTCAACATGTCGTCGGTGAGCCAGGCCAGCTGAGCAGGCCCGGCCGTGACCCCCGGCCGGGCCTTGGCGGGGATCACGGCCGGACGTCGCGCCAGCGGGCTTCACAGAAGGAATAGAGGCCGAATACCGCCAGCCCCACAGCCACCGCCACCAGCAGCCACGGACCCAGCGGGGTGCGGGCCAGCGCGCGCAGCGCCGGGCTGCGTGCGGCCTTCCGCGCGGTACCCTGCGGGCGCGGCCGGCGCGAGCGCGTTAATCCAGCGAGCATGGCGGCCGCCCCGGGGGTCGTGGCTGCGAAGGCAAGCTGGCGTTGCCTCTGCCCGGGGAGTAACGAGCCAAACGCCGCCGCCGCGTACCCGGCAGCGGTCAGCCGGCAGCGTCAGCCGGCGGCGATCGGCTGGCGGCGGTAGTCGGGGCGGTAGCCCGGCGCCGGACAGCCGGCGCTGGTCAGCCGTCCTCGAGCCGGAACCCGACCTTGAGGCCGACCTGGAAGTGCGCGATCTCGCCATCCACGATCTGCCCGCGCACCTGCGTCACCTCGAACCAGTCCAGGTGGCGCAGGGTCTGGCCGGCCCGGCGCAGCGCGTTGCGCACGGCGGGCTCGATGCCGTCCGGTGACGTGCCGACGATCTCGGTCACCCGGTAGGTGCGGTCTGCCATCGGTCCTCCAAGAGCGTGCTGTGCGCGGCGGGCGCACCCTTACCCGTCAGCCGACCGGGCCGGCCGCTGTCCGCGTGGTGATTCTTTTCATTCCTCCGGGGTAGGCGCCGTGGACGCTGTGCGTGACCGGGCATACCGTGGAGGCGTGAAGATGCTGCACAAGACTCACCAGCGCGACGTGGCGTTGGTTACGGATGCGCAGCGGCCGATGTCCGAGGACATTGCTTTCCGTGAGCGCCGCTACCTGCTGATGATGGGAATCCGTGTTGTCTGCTTCATCGTAGCGGTGCTCCTCTTCGTTGCACATGAACGCTGGTTCGCGGCGATTCCTGCTATCGGAGCAATCGTTATACCCTACTTTGCGGTGGTATTCGCTAATGGGGGGCGCGAACCGAGTAAAACGCGCGGGTTCAGTATCTACGAGCCGAACCTGCCTGATCGCTACCTTGCAGCGCAAGATCCAGCAGGTGGGCGGTCACGTTCAGCCACTGCCGACCCTACGGCGACTTCAGCCAGTGACGAAGGCACGCGGTGATTTCCGGCCGGCGGCAAGACTACGGAACGCATTAATCGGGGCAGGTGACCGCCCTTCGGGAGGGGCCCCGTGGCGACGCGTGGCGAGATGCGGTTCTAGGCGGGTCTTGACACACAAGGGGGGGGTTCCGTGTAACATGCATACCGGTGCTCTGGTCCCCCGTCGGAGCACCACTTGCCGGCGTTCCGGGCCCCCGTCGGAACGCCGATGATTGCGACGCCGGGTGGTTTGCCCCCGTAGCCACCCGGCGTCGCCCTATGTTCGGGGCTTTGCCCCTCACCAGCGGCTCGCAGTGTTTTCTGGGGGGTAGCCCCCCAGGTCGCCCTATGTTCGGGGCTTTGCCCCTCACCAGCGGCTCGCAGTGTTTTCTGGGGGTGGCCCCCCCAGACCCCCTGTCGCCCTGCGGACGCTGACGCGTCGCAGGTGTCGGCGTTGTTGCCTCTTGAGGGCTCGTGGGGCGTTGCTTTGCAGCGTTTTGGCTTGGCGCGTTCGGGGTTGGGTACGGGGGTGTACCGGGGTGGCTTTGGTGCTGCGTACTGGTGCGTATCAGTGGCCGCTGGAGGGCCCTGGGCGTCGTCGCTGAATTTGGGCTTGGGGATGAGAGAGCCCCCGGGAAGATCGTCACCGGGGGCTCTGGGTGCGGGGCGGGGGCCGCTATTCGGTCTTGCGGAATTCGGCGATGGCCACGAGCAGCATGGCGAGGCCCATGATGGCGACCATGCCCAGGGCCAGGCCCTGCGGGACGGCCCAGCCGTTCCAGGTGATGCTGGGGGCCAGGGCACGCACCGCGAACGGGCTGATGGACAGGTGGCTGAACACCGCATGCCGCATCGGGTTGACGATGTAGGTCAGCGGGTCGAACCGGGTTACCACGGCCAGCCAGGTGGGCAGGCCGTTCAGCGGGTACAGCGCGCCGGACAGGAAGAACAGCGGCATGAGCAGCATCTGGGTGAGCGCCATGAAGGCCTGCATCTGCTTGATGCGCACGGCCATCATCACACCGAACGCGGTCAGCGTGAACGACAGCAGCAGCAGTTCGCCGATGAGCGTGAGGATCAGCACCGGGTTGTACGGCACGTGGGCGAGCCAGGCGAGAATGAGGATGACGATCCCCTGGAAGGTCGCCACGGTGGCCCCGCCGAGGCACTTCCCGATGACCAGCGCGGCCCGGCTGACCGGTGCGACGAGCATCTCCCGCAGGAAGCCGAACTCGCGGTCCCACACGATCGACGCGGCCGAGAACATGGCGGTGAACAGCACCGACATGGCCAGCACGCCGGGATAGATGAAGGTCTTGAAGTTCACCCCGGGCGGCAGGCCGTGCCTGGCCAGGGTGGACAGCCCGGTGCCGAGCACGAAGAGGAACAGCACCGGCTGGATCAGCCCGGAGATAGCCCGCAGCCGGTCGCTCTTGAACCTGATCAGCTCGCGGCGCCAGACGATCCCAGCGGCCCGCATGTCCTGGCGGATGCTCCGCTCGGGCACCTGCACCCGGATCGCCTCGGACAGCCCGTCGCTGGACCCGGCCGGCGGCACCGTCAGCTGCGTCGTCATGCCGGTCACCCCCTCCTCCGCCATGCGGTGACCATCTGCCGCATCCGGTCGGTGGCCCCGGCCTCCGCGTCGCGGATCGTCTTGCCTGTGTAGGACATGAACACGTCGTCGAGCGACGGCTTGGACACGCTCACCGACTTGATCGGCACCCTGAGCTCAGCAAACAGCCGTGGCACGAACTGCTCCCCGGAAGGCACCGAGAACGTCACCGCGCCTTCGTGCATGGCCGCGGCGAGGCCGAAGGTGTCGGCCAGCGCGGCGATCGCCGCCGCATCGTCCGCGGTGTGGATCTGCACCCGGTCCTCGCCGACACTCGCCTTCAGCGCGGCCGGGGTGTCGATAGCAACGATCTTGCCATGGTCGATGATCGCGATCCGGTCGCAGTTCTCGGCCTCGTCCATGTAGTGCGTGGTGAGGAAGATGGTGATGTCCTCACGCTGCTTCAGGTCGTTGATGTACTCCCAGATCGACGAGCGGGTCTGCGGGTCCAGCCCGACCGTCGGCTCGTCGAGGAACAGCACCCGCGGGGCGTGCAGCAGGCCACGGGCGATCTCCAGCCTGCGCTGCATGCCGCCGGAATACGTGCTCACCAGGCTGTCCCGGCGCTCCCACAGTCCGACCATGTCGAGCACCTGGCGCATCCGGGGCGCGACCGCCTTCTTCGGCACCGCGTACAGGTCCGCGTGGAACTGCAGGTTCTGCTCGCCGGTGAGGTAGGTGTCCAGCGTCGTGTCCTGGAACACCAGGCCGATGTTGCGCCGGACCGTGTCCCGCTCGGCGACCACGTCGTGCCCGGCCACCCTGGCCGATCCCGAGGTCGGGACGGCCAGAGTGCACAAAATCTTGATGGTGGTGGACTTGCCCGCCCCGTTCGGGCCGAGGAAGCCGAACGTCTCCCCCGGCCTGACCTCGAAATCGATGCCGTCAACGGCCTGTATCTCGCCGTAGCGCTTGGTCAGCCCGCTCACCTGGACGGCTGGGCTGCTGGCCGCTTCACCACCGGCCGGCCCCGCGGCATGAGCTGCCGCGCCGGCCGGTGAGCCGCCTGCTGACTGTTCGACCGTCACCCCTGCTGCCTTCCTGTTGTCCGCTGCGCTCCGAGCCTAGTCTCGCTCCGCTCCGGCCTCGCCGACCTCACCGGCGGCATCGGCCGGACCGGCCTGCTCCTCGTCGGCGCCGGCGTCGTCGTCGGCGGCCAGGATCCGGTACAGGCTGCGCCGGGTGTCCTTCAGCACCCGCTGCGCCTCGGCGATCTGAGACTCCGAGCCCGCGTGGACCACCTGCATGGCAGCCATGGCCACCTGCCCGACCAGCGGGCGCATCTCCCGCATCCCGCCGTGCTCGCGGCCGGCCACGACCTCCCAGGGCGCGTCGACCTCGTCGGCGTGCTCGATCATGTACGTGCGGCCCTCGTCGGTCAGGCTGAAACCCTCATCCTCCGGGTGAATCAGCCCCTCGTCCTTGAGCTGCTGGAGGGCCGGGTAGACCGAGCCTGGGCTCGGCTGCCACACTCCGCCGCTGCGCGCGGCGATCTCCTGGATGATCTGGTAGCCGTTCCGCGGCTCCTCGGCCAGCAGGGCCAGCACCGCCGCGCGGACGTCACCCCGCTTCACCCTGGCACGCCTGCGCGGCTCGTCACCCATCCAGAACGGGCCAGGGCCGAACGCGTGCCTGACATGCTTCTCCATCCGCGGCCCGCGGCGCGGCGGCCCCCAGCCTTCACGGCTGGGCCGCTCCCCGCGCTCGGGGCGTGAACTGCGTCGGCCGCCACGTCGCGGCCAGTCGTCTTCCTCGTGCATCTGCACATCTCCTTTTGCTGAGGGGGGAATCAGGTCCGGCTGTATCGATAGCCAGGAACACTCACTTATATCCCTATACCTTCTAAGTAGCTCAACGATATATCGATGAGAGTCGGAACGCAAGCCCGGGATGGGGCATTTTCTGAAGGCCGGGCCAGCCTGGCCCGCTCCGCCGACCTCGGTGACACGCTGACCTGGGCCGTTGCTCGTATCCGGGCGTTCCCCCGCGAAATACTTCGGCGGCACATGAAAAGCTGTAATCTTCTGCTTACTCAACGTAACTGTCGATGGGGGGACTGTGCCCGAGCAGCTCACCTTGCCTAGGTCGCGCGTTGCCCGTGTGGTCAGGCTGGCGGCCGGCGCCCTGGTGCTGGCCGCGTTCGCCGCGGCGCAGGCCGTCGCAGCTGGCGCCGCCCCCGCGGCCCGTGCTGCCGTCCGGCAGGGCGCATCGGCCCCGGCCGGGCCGGCCCCCATCAGCCCGCTGCACCATCCTCGGCTCTGCTGGGAGGCGTGGGGCAACGGCTCCCCCGTGACGCTGGAAGCCTGCGATACGACGCTGCAGGGACAGCAATGGACGTTCACCGGCGACGTGCTGATGAACGGCAACGGGTACTGCCTGCAGAACGGCGGGTCCGCGACGGCCGGCGCGAAGCCCGGTCAGCTCTACCTGAGCTTCAGCGGGCAGTGCGGTGGCACGGCCAGCCAGCGGTGGGCCTTCACCGGCCCGGGCAGCCAGGTGCGCAACGCCGCGGCCGGGATTTGCGCCTACGCGCAGGGCGGGCTCGTCCGCGGCGTCGCGCTCGTCGGCCGCCCGTGCGGCACCGGCCCCGGCTCGGGTACCTGGAGCCAGGGCACCAGCGCCGTGATGCTGTCCGCACCCCGCCACGCCGCCCCGGCAGCCTCGGCCCCGGCGGCCTCGGCCCCGGCCGCGGCGGGGAGCCGCGCATTCACCGCTCAGGTGACGCTGTCCAACGCCGCGCGGGCGATGACCGCCTACGGCGTCTCCGTCTCGGTCCGCGCCGCCAGCGGCCTGCGCGTCACCCGGCTGACCGCCGCGGGCGGCCTGACCGGCTGGACCTGTACGGCCCGTGCCCTGCAGTGCCGGGGCAACCTGCCCGGCGGCGGCCGCGGTGAGATCACCGTGGCCGGCAGCGTGACCGGCCACCCGGCGGCCGACGCGGTCACCGTGCGGGCGGCTGTCGCCCGCACCAACCAGCCACGGCGCCATGGGCTGAGCACCCGCGTCCCGGCACACGTGTACACGGTGGCCGCCAGCGCGGCCGGCCAGGGCGGCGGGCACACCCCAGGCACCGACCGCGCCGTCCTGTTCGCCGTCATCGCGGCCGGCCTGCTGCTGATCGTGGGCGTCGTGCTGGCCGCGGTTACCCGCCGGCGACCGGTACCGCAGCCGCAGCCCGCGGCCTACCCGGACAGTGCCGCCCCGGCGGCCGGAGCCACAGACCGTCCGGCCCCGGCGCCAGCGGGCGAGCCCACAACGGGCAAGCAGACCAGGTGAGTCAGGCCGGTTGGTCAGCCTGGGTTAGTCAGTCTGGCCCGGAGGGTCCCCGGTCCCGCCCGTTCTCGTCCCAGGCGGCGGCGAGTGAGCTGATCCGGGCCGCGGCGGATTCCGCCGGGTGGCCGCTGGCCACCGCCAGGCCCAGCAGGTAGGCGGTCAGCGGGGCGGCCGGGCGGTCCACCCCGTGTGCCACGTCGCGGGCCATGCCGAGGATGAGCCTGGCGTCCACCGAGCCTGACGGCAGGCCGAACTCGAAGCACACAAGCTCAGTCCATTCGTCCAGCGAGCTCATCCGCCACTCCCTCTCCGCCATCGCCAGGACGAACGCTAGACCAGGCACGGGCCAAGCGCACGTCTTCGGGCGTGTCGCAGTCCAGCCACGGCGGCGGGCCCGGGTCGCCGGGCGGCAGCGCCAGCAGCACCGGGCGCAGCGGCCGGAGCAGCCCGTGCAGTGAGTTCCCTGAGTATCCGGCGGCGGCGCGTCGCAGCGCGTCGGCGGGCCAGCAGCTGGCCAGCCATTGCGGCCGGCCGGTGTCGTCGGCCAGCACGCTGCCGGTGCTCTGGCCTTCGCGCTGGGCCGCGGCCAGCAGCGAGCGGAGATGCCGGGTCCGCAGGAACGGCAGGTCGGCGGCGAGCAGCAGGACCCAGGCGGTGGTTATCTCGGCCAGCCCGCGGTGCAGCGCGGGCACCGGGCCCCGGCCGGGCGGATCCTCCCGCACCACCCGGCGCTCGCGGCCGGCCAGTGCCAGCCCGGGCCGGTCCGGACCGACCACGACCACCTGCCGCGCGCCTGCGCCCTCGGCCTCGGCCAGCACGGACGCGATCAGGCTCCGCTCCCCCACCCGCAGGGCCGGTTTGTCGGTGCCGCCCAGCCGGGACGCCCGGCCGCCGGCCAGCACGATCGCGCCAAGGTCATCGCGGCCGGGAGGCTGGCTCACCGCCGGGGCGCCGGTGCCTGGGTGGCCGCCCCCGCCGGGCACCGCGGTCAGCCGCCGATGGCGGACATCGGCCGGTCCGGCTGCAGGAAGGACGGGTCGTCGATGCCGTGGCCGGGTAGCTTGCCCGCCACCGCGCGCCGCCAGACCGCCGCGAGCTCGGTGTCACTGATGCCCGCCCGCATGCGATCGCGCAGGTCGCTCTCGGTCCGGGCGAACAGGCAGTTGCGGATCTGCCCGTCGGCGGTCAGCCGCACCCGGTCGCACGAGCCACAGAACGGCCTGGTCACCGAGCCGATGATGCCCACCCGGGCCGGCCCGCCGTTGACCAGGAAAGACTCGGCCGGCGCCGAACCGCGCTGATCTGGGTCGTCTGCGGTCAGGGTGAATTCGCCGGACATCGCGGCCAGGATCTCCTCGGCGGTCACCATGTTGTCGCGCCGCCAGCCGTGCTGGGCGTCCAGCGGCATCTGCTCGATGAACCTGAGCTGGTATCCGCGGGCCAGGCAGAACCGCAGCAGCGCGGACGACTCGCCGTCGTTGATGCCGCGCATCAGCACCGCGTTCACCTTGACCGGCGACAAGCCGGCCGCCGCCGCGGCGGCCAGGCCGGCCAGCACATCGGGCAGCCGGTCCCGGTGTGACAGCGTGCGGAACGTCGCCGCGTCCAGTGTGTCGAGCGATACGTTGACCCGGTCCAGGCCGACCTGGCGCAGCGGATCGGCCAGCCGGGCCAGGCCGATCCCGTTGGTGGTGAGCGAGATCTCTGGGCGGGGCCACAGGGCCGCGGTGCGCTCGATGATGTGCACCAGGCCGCGGCGGAGCAGCGGCTCGCCGCCGGTGAACCGGACCTCGCGGATGCCGAGCCGCTTGACACCGATGGCGATGAGCCGCACCACCTCGTCGTCGGTGAGCAGGTTCGGCTTGGGCAGCCAGTCCAGCCCCTCGGCCGGCATGCAGTAGGTGCAGCGCAGGTTGCACCGGTCGGTGAGGGAGACGCGCAGGTCGGTCGCGACCCGGCCGTAGCCGTCCGGCAGCCCGCCCGGGGCCGAGACCCGGACCGCGTCCGTCGGCACGACTGCCACCCCCTCCCGTTCGGACATGCGCGTGGCCAGCCTCTCCGTCGGTGTAACACGTCCCAGCTGGCTTCCCAGCCTATGCGTGCCTAACAACCAGGAGGCTGCTAGCGTTCCGCCGATTGTCCATCGAGGGGCTGACACCCAGCATGACCGGCCTCTGGAGGCGGCCCGCATCCGGGCCGGCGTCCTCGCCGCAGGCTGCACCGAAGCCCATGATGTAAGCCATTGCCGGAGTTTGCCTGGCCCGTATAGCTTGTTGCCGTTTCCTCCGTCGATGAAGGGATCACGCGATGCGCCGGATCGGGAGGCTGACGGCTGCCTGCGCCGTGGCCGGGACGCTGCTGGCCACGCTGCCGGGGACGGCGCTGGCCTCGGCCGGCGCGGCCTCCGGCAGCCGGGCCGCGGACGCGACCCGGGTGGTCAGCTATCGCGGCTATCAGCTCCGGGTGCCGGCGTCCTGGCCGGTGTACCGGCTGGCCGCCGACCCGTCCCGGTGCGTCCTGTTCAACCGGCACGCGGTCTACCTGGGCCGTCCCGGTGCCAGCCAGCGCTGCCCGGTGCGCGCGTTCGGCCGGACCGAGGCGCTGCTCGTCCAGCCGCTCGGGCCGGCCGGCAGCCTGCCGCCGGGCACGTCCGTGCAGCGCGCCGCCGCGGCCACCCCACCGGCCAGCGTGATGACCGCCGCGAGCTCGGGCAGCCACGCCGTCCAGCTCGCGTTGCCCGCGGCGGGCGTGCAGGTGACCGCGACCTTCGGCCACGCCCCCGGGCTGATCAGCCACATCCTGGCCGGGGCGCGGCTAGTGCGCGGCGGTAGCGCCGGGCGCGCGGGTGCCGGTCCAGCGGCGCAGCAGGCTCCGGCCCATGCCGGGCCGGATGGCGCCGCCCCGGGCGGCCGGGCCTCAGTTTCGGGCGGCCAGGCCACGGGTGCGACCGCGAAGCTCACCGGCGAGAAGGGGCACGGGCTCGGTTTCGACGCCTGCACCGTGCCGTCGGTGGCGACGATGACCGCCTGGCTGAAATCGCCGTACCGGGTGGCAGGCACCTACCTCGGCGGGGACAACTGGGCCTGCAGCTACGGCAACTTCACCCCGTCCTGGGTCCGCCAGGTAGCCGCCGAGGGCTGGCGGTTCATCCCGATCTGGGTCGGGCCGCAGGCCCCCTGCTCCACCATCCCGGGCGCGGTCCTGATCAACCCGGCCAAGGCGGCCGCGCAGGGCAAGGCGCAGGCCGCCGCCGCGGTGTCCACCGCGGCCGGCTTCGGCTACGGCAAGGGCACGCCGGTCTACTTCGACATGGAGGGCTACAGCACCTCGGCCAGCGGCTGCAGCCAGGCGGTGCTGGCCTTCCTGGCCGGCTGGACCAAGGGCCTGCACGCGGCCGGCTACACCTCCGGCGTGTACAGCAGCGCCGCCTCCGGCGTCGCCGACCTCGCCTCGCAGTACGGCAAGTCCGGCTACACCGAGCCGGACGACATCTGGATCGCGGACTGGACCGGCGACCCGGTGCTCACCGACCCGTACGTGCCCGCCGCCGACTGGCCGGGACAGCACCGGCTGCACCAGTACTACGGCGGGCACAACGAGACCTGGGGCGGCGCCACGGTGAACGTGGACAACAACGTCGCCGACGGAGCCGTGGCCGGGCTGAGCTCGGCGGCCAGGCCATCCGCCGCGTACATCGTGACCCGGCCCGATGCGGTGGCCGTGGCGCCGGGCGCGCACACCACGGCCCGGCTGGTGCTCGGCCGCGCCGGGTCCGGCTCGGCCACGGTCAGCTGGCAGGTGCAGGCTCCGGGCGGGCTGACCGTGACCCCGGCGCACGGCAAGACCACGGTCACAGCCGCGCACCAGGCCAGCGTGCGGCTGACGGTGGCGGCGGCCTCGTCGGCGGCGCAGGGCCGGTATGACATGCCGATCACCGCCACCTCCGGCGGCGCATCCCTGGCCGAGACGTTCGTGCTGGCCAGCGTGGCACCGGCCGGCGGCAGCGTGCCCACCTCGCAACCCGTCGTGCTGTACGCCGCCGACACCGCCAGCATGAAGACCGCGGTGGCTATCGCAGGCCGTCTCGCGCTGCCCTCGTCGGATGTGACCGGCACGTTCAGCACCGCGTGGACCGACCTGACCGGGGGCAAGGACTTGCTGCTGGCGGTCGGGCAGGCCGCGCTGAACGGGCTGTTCACCAATCCGTGCGGCTGGTCCAACCCGGCCGGCGAGGGCGCCGGGCACACGCCGTTCGCCTACCTCGGCGAGCCGCTGGGGACCCCGCCTGGCGCGAACTACTTCGAGAACTCGGCCGGCAAGAGCGGCGCGCTGACCAGCGAGGTGACGCAGGGGCTGACGCACTACGCGCTGGCCGGGTCGCTGCCCAACGAGGGCGCGAAGCCGGCCGGCCCGGCCGCCCCCACCAGCGCCTGCCTGGGCTCGCCGACGGTGCCGGTGCCCTGACCAGCAGGGAGATCGCGGAGGCGGACGGGAATCGAACCCGCCGACGACGCGGTGCGCCGTCCCATGGTTTTGAAGACCAGGGGGGCCACCAGGCACCCGGACGCCTCCGCAGCCGACTCTAGGCCATGCCCTGGCCCGTCCTGATCATCCGCCGGTCGTCGGGCAGCCGCCGGGTCATCCCGGACCGGTCCAGGTGCTCCAGCAGCGGGATCGCCACCCGCCGCGTCGTGTCCAGCGCCTGCCTGGCCTGCGCCGTGCTGAACGGCTGCGGCAGCCCGGCGAGGATCCGCACCGCCTGCGCGTCCGCGCCCGGCGCCAGCACGATCCCCGGGCCGATACGCAGCAGCAACCCGGCCCGCTCGGCCGCCGCGAGCGCCCGGCGGTCCAGGCCGAGTTCGGCCAGCCTGCCTGCCTCAGGGGCGCGGAACGGGCTGGCCGTCAGTGCCTCCCGCACCGCCTGCACCGCCGCTGTCACCTGTGCGGGCAGCGCCTGGCCGCCAGTTCCCGATTCTGCTGAACGGCTGTGCGTGGCAGGCCCCGGCGTCGCGGCCGGCCCGCGATCCACGGCGAGGTACCCGTCGCGCAGCATCAGTGGCGGGTCACCGGGCACGGCGGCGAGCGCCACGGCCAGCCGCCGGTCCGGCAGCCCGGCCGCCGCCTGGGCGGCCGCCAGTGGCATGCCCACCGCGAGCGGCTCACGGGCCGCATGCGCCGCGACCTCCCGTCCCAGCCGTTCCCGCAGCCGGGCCCAGTGAGCGGAATCGGCGAGCCAGCCAGCCACCGCCACCGGGGCCTCCGGCGGCCCGGCCACGGCCCCGGGCGGCCCGGCCGGTGCCGTTCCGGGTGGCCGGCGATCAGCCCCAGCCGGCCGGGAGTCAGCCCCAGTCGGTGGTACCTCGGGCACCGGGACGCCCATCGCCCGCAGCGCGGCGGCGGTAACCAGGCCGTGCCGCCGGAGCAGATGTACTGCGCCCGGCTGGCCGGGCCAGGCATCCAGTTCCCGCGCGACCGCGGCCGCCGCCCGCCGGCGCGGCGTGGCCGGCGGGCTCACGTCGAGCACGACCGCCCCGGTGATGGCCAGTCGGCCTTCACCTCCGGTCCACGTTCCCATGCCCGCTTCCGCTGCCCGCTGCCCTGCTCCCGCAGCGGCCGCCACGGACCCCTGGTCCCGGGCGGCGCCGGGGTCGCGCAGCAGCAGCCGGTCCCCGACGTGCAGCGGCAGCGGGCTGGCCATGGTGAGCCGGGCATGGCGGCTGCCGAAGGGGCGCACCCTGGCCAGCACCCGCGCCGACCCGATGTGCACGGTGACCTGCCGCGGCAGCCGCGGCGGCTGGTCAAGCGCTGTACTGCCCGGCACCGCGCCGCCCGGCACCATGCTGCCCGGCACCATGCTGCCCGGCAGTGGGCCGGGCGGCGCGGCCAGCCGGACGTCGGCGACCGTGGTGAGCGCCCAGCCGTCCGGCGTCACCAGGGCCGTGCCCCGGGCGGGCCGGGTGGCCGATGTGCCGCCCCGCAGGTTGACCGCCACCCGGGCCACCCCGCAGACCTGGCTGGCCTTCTCCTTCAGCGATTCGATGCCGCGCACCCGGACCGGGCGCCCACTGGGAACCAGCAGCAGTTCGTCCCCGGTGTGCAGGGTGCCGGCGGGCAGCGTCCCGGTGACCACGGTGCCGCTGCCGGTGACGGTGAACGCCCGGTCCACCCAGAGCCGGACCGGAGCGCCGGGATCGGGGGCGGGCAGGGCGGCCGCCAGCCGGGCCAGCGCGGCGCGCAGACCGGGCAGGCCCTGCCCGGTCCGCGCGCTCACCGCGACCGCAGGCACCTCGCCCAGGCTGGTCCGGCCGATCTCCTCCTGGGCCCGGCGCATCGCGGGGCCTGGATCGGCCAGGTCGGACCGGGTCACCGCGAGCAGGCCGCGGGTGATGCCCAGCGCGTCGATGGCGGCCAGATGCTCCGCGGACTGCGGCATCCAGCCGCCGTCCGCGGCGACCACGAACAGCACGGCCGGCACCGGCCCCAAGCCGGCCAGCATGTTCGGCACGAACCGCTCGTGGCCGGGCACATCCACGAAGGCCAGCGGCTCGCCGCCGGGCAGGGTCAGCCAGGCGAAACCCAAGTCGATGGTCAGGCCGCGGCGGCGCTCCTCCGCCCACCGGTCCGGTTCCATCCCGGTGAGCGCGCGCACGAGCGCCGACTTGCCGTGGTCCACGTGCCCCGCGGTGGCGATGACCTGCACCGGGTTATCCCTGTGCCGCGCTGATGACGGCCCGGCAGAGCATCTCGTCATCCTGCTCAGAGACCGCCCGCAGGTCGAGCAGCAGCCGCCCGGCGGCGACCCGGCCGACGACGGCGACGCAGTCCCCACGCCGTACCGCCGGGCCGGCCCGCAGCACGCCGGTGAGTTCCTCCGGGACGCTCACCGCCGCGCTCGGCAGCGGCACCCCAGGCGCACCGCCACCGCCGACCGCGGCCTCGGAGTCCTGGGCATGGGCGTCGATACCCGCGGCCGCCAGCCGCGCCGCCAGCCGCCCCGCCCGGTCGCGGACGCCCGCCGCCGTGCTGGCCAGCGCCGCCGTCACCGGCGCCGGCGGGCCGGTCAGCGTCGCCTCCAGCGCGGCCAGGGTCAGCTTGTCCACCCGCAGCGCCCGGGCCAGCGGATGCCTGGTCAGGCTGCGCACCAGGGCGGCCCGGCCGAGCAGCAGCCCGGCCTGCGGGCCACCGAGCAGCTTGTCGCCGCTCGCGGTGACCAGCGCGGCACCCGCCCGCAGGGTGGAGTCGGCGTCCGGCTCGCCGGGCAGCACCGCGCTGGGGGCGAGCAGCCCCGAGCCGATGTCGGCCACCACCGGTGGGCCCAGCCCGGCCAGTTCGGCCACCGTCGCCTCGGTGGTGAACCCCTCGATGCGGTAGTTGGAGGTGTGCACCTTGAGCAGGAAGGCGGTGTCCGGGCCGATGGCCGCGCGGTAGTCGGCCTGCCGCGTCCGGTTCGTCGTGCCGACCTCGCGCAGCCGCGCCCCGGTCGACTCCAGCAGCTCAGGCAGCCGGAACCCGTCGCCGATCTCGATCAGCTCACCCCGGCTGACGATGATCTCCCGCCCGGCGGCGAGCGCGGTCGCGGCCAGCACCAGGGCGGCCGCGTTGTTGTTCAGCACCGCGACCGCCTCGGCGGCCGGGACCATGGCCGCCAGCGCGCCCAGCGTGCCCCGGCCCCGCTTCCCGCGTGCCCCCGTGGCCAGGTCAAACTCTACATCCGTGCAGCCGGCCGCCGCCTGCAGCGCGTCCCGGGCGGCGGCGGACAGCGGCGCGCGGCCGAGGTTGGTGTGCAGCAGCACGCCGGTCGCGTTGATCACGGGGTTCAGCGTGGTCGGCCGGGCAGGCAGGCCAGCGACCGCCGCGTCCGGCACCGCCGCGGGCGGGATCTGGCCGGACCGGGCCGCATCCTGCGCCCGGGATACCGCCTGTTTCACGACAGCGCGGCCCAGCCGCTGCTCGGCCAAGGCCAGCCGGGGATCGGCGAGCACCGCGTCGGTGCGCGGGATCAGCCGCCTGACGTCGCCCTCGCCGGCCCGGCCGCCCGGGGCCGAGGCCTGGCCGCCCGAGGCCGTGGTGTCATTCGACGTGCCCACGAGCGCGACCATACCTGTTTGCGCAGCGGTCCTGTCGCGCTGCGTCGCCACAGGCTTCTGGATAGGGCGCGTTTTGCTGGGTAGGGGTCGACCAGGTCAAGTTTCCCCGACCGCATGGGAAGTGATCGATATGACCGGGATGCTGCGAGTTCCCAGGAGCCGCGGGGCTCTGAGCGGGGTGCTCCTCGTCCTGCTGGGGGCGTGGGGCGCACTGATCCCCCTTATCGGCCCCTACTTCAACTACGCCTATACGCCGGACCGCACGTGGACGTACAACACCGGCCGGCTGTGGCTGGAAATCCTGCCGGGCGCCGCCGTCTTCCTCGGCGGACTGATCGTGCTGGCCGCGGCGACACGGCCGGCCGCGGTGCTGGGCGCTTGGCTCGCCGCGCTCGGCGGCGCCTGGTTCGTGGTGGGCACGCCGCTGTCCACGCTGTGGACGACGTCCGGCACGCCGGCCGCCGGGACCGCCGTGGGCGGCACGGTCACCAGGGCCATGGAGAACATCGGCTTCTTCACCGGCCTGGGCGTCGTGATCCTGTTCTTTGCCGCCGTGGCCCTCGGCCGGTTCACCGTGGTCGGGATCAGGGAAGCCACCCGCGCCGCGGAGGAAGCCGAGATGCGGCAGGCCGAACGGGACCAGGCCGGGACAGATCGTGCCGCACGCGACACCGTGTTGGAGCCGGCGCGGCCCGGCAGCACGGCGGAGACCACTCAGCCCGCGTCCGCGTCGGCCGGTGCACAGGGCGATCCCGCGCTGACCGCGGACCGGCCCGCCGGGATGACCACCAGTCACCGGTGGGGCAGGCGCCCGGACGCGGACACCGAGCCACCCGCCTGACCGCCGGCCGCCCCGCCCGCTGAACCGCTCACTGAACTGTTCACTGGCCGGCCTCGCCGGCCCGGCGCGTCGCTACCGCCCCTGCCTGCCAGCAGGGGCGGTAGGCTGCACACCTATTGTCATCGTCAACACCGTGTGAGCATGGCAGCCCGGCCAATACCCTGTAGCGATGGTTCAGTGGTCCCGCGCTGGCCGTTCCGCGTCGGGCGAGGCGCGCGGATCCGCAGCGACGCGCGACGAGGTGAGTGATGAATCAAGCGGGCCCGGCCGGGGATCCTGCGGGAACCCCGGGCACGGCGGAGGGCTCGCCCCCGCCGGCCGGCTCGCTGACCGTCACCGACGGGCAGGCTGACACCGGCGTGACCGCACCCGGCGAGCCGAAGGCGGCGCGCGGCACCCGCTGGCTCCGGTCCGCGGTGACCCGGCACATCGCGATCCTCATCGGCTTCCTGGCCGCGGGTGTCCTGGTGACCTGGCCGCGGGCCAGCTATCTGTACCGGCACGAACTGCCGTACACGCGTGACTCCGGCTCCGTGGTGTGGGGCTTCTGGTGGGTGGCACGGCAGATCTCGCATCTGGCCAACCCCTGGTCCACCCGCTACCAGGCCGCGCCGGTGGGCACCCAGCTCGGCTTCCACACCCTGATGCCGCTGCCCGGCGCGGTGATGACGCCGGTCACGCTGGCCTTCGGGCCGTCCGCGTCCTACAACATCCTGGCCGCCCTGGCCCCCGGGCTGATGGCCTACGCCATGTACCGGGCGGCGCGACTGTGGGTGCCCTCGCAGATCGCGGCGATCGCCGGAGGGGCGTTCTTCGGCCTGGCCTCCATGCTCACCTTCCAGAGCTGGTACCTGCTCAACCTGGCCCTGGGCGCGATCTTCATCCCGCTGGCGATCGAGGCCGCGGTGCGGCTGCGGCGGCGGCCCGGGTGGCGCGCGGCGCTCTACCTCGGCGTGGTCATCGGCGCCGCCCTGCTGACCGACCAGGAGTCGGCCATCCTGACCGTCATCGCCGCTGTGCTCACGCTGCTGCCCTGGGTCATCCACGCGCCGGACACGCCGACCCTGGTCAGGCTGCGGGCGGTGGGCATGGCCGCGCTGGCCGCGCTGGTGGTCGGCAGCCCGCAGCTCATCGCCATGCTGCAGCAGACGGTGGCCGGGAACGCCGTGGTGGACCCCCATCTGGCGGCGGTCTCAGATCTGAGCTACGGGGTCGGCCTGCTGGGCCTGGCCGATCCGTCGCCGCGGGTGGCGTCGTTCGGCCTGCACTCGCTGGGCTCGCTCTTCTACACCCAGGGGATGGTCAGCCCGATATCCGGTCACTTCAGCATGCTGCCGCCGCGGACGGCAGTGTACGGGCCGCTCAAGCTGGGTTCGCTGCTCTACACGCAGGCCGGGGCGGGTTACAGCGTCGGGCGGAGCGGGCTGCAGGCCTCGGACACGCCGATGTTCGGCGTCATGGTGCTCGTCCTGGCCCTGGCCGGGCTGGTGCTGTACCGGCGGCGGCGGCACGCCTGGCTGCTCGCGCTGCTCACGGTGGCCTGCGCCGCCATCGCGCTGGGCCCCACCCTGTGGATCGGCACAAACATGTACGTGCCGATCGCCCAGGTCTGGGACGGCGTCCGGGTGTCCCTGATCATGCCGTACACCTGGCTGGTCCGCATTCCGGGGCTGTCGGACTTCCGGGAGGCGAGCCGGTTCGCCGAGCTGGGCCTGGCCGGAGCGGCGCTGCTGGCCGCCAGCGCCGTGGACTGGCTGCGCCACCACGCGAGGCCGGTGATGGTGGTGGCCCTGGCCGCCACCGTGCTGGAACTGGGCTGGCCCGGCAACCCGCCCGGGCTGGTGATGCCGGCCTCGCTGCAGATCGGCACCATGGGCACCTCCTATCCGAAGATCGACGGCCCGATCGCGGCGGATCACTCGGACTCGATCGTGGTCGACTTCCCGTTCGGCATCCGCGGCGGGCCGCCCGTGCTCGGCCCGCCGTTCGCGCCGCAGACCGAGCTGATGGCCACCGCCGACCAGCACCGGCTCGCCAACGCGCTGATCTCCCGGCCGCCCGCCGCGACCATGACCGGGATCAGCAACAACCCCTTCTACCAGGCCCTGCTGGACATCACCCACCAGAAGCCCATCTCGGTGCAGCTGCGGCACGCGGCCTGGCTGGAAGCGAAGTACGCCAAGATCAACTGGGTGATCGTGTGGCCCCCGCCCGCTCAGATGGTCCCCAACTCGATCGCCGGCTTCCTCCAGCACGTCGGATTCGGACAGGGTCCCGCATACGTGGTGCGTGGCATCAAGGTGTTCCACCGGAAGTGGGCCAGCACCGCCGCAGGCTAGCGACCGGACCGGCGGTCAGTCCGCGTACAGTTCGTCGATCACCCCGGCGTACCGGGAGTAGATCACCCGGCGCTTGAGCTTCAGCGTGGGCGTGACCTCCCCGCTCTCCGGCGTCCATTCGGCCGGCAGCAGCCGCCACCGCTTGACCTGCTGGACCCGGGCCAGCCGCTCATTCGCCGACGACACCGCGGCGGACACCTCGGCCAGCAGGTCGGGATGGGCCGCCAGGTCCGCGATGCTGCCCGTCGGCAGCCCGTGCGCCGTGGCCCACCCGGAAACCGCGTCGCCGTCCAGGGTGAGCAGCGCGACCACGTACCTGCGCCGGTCGCCGTAGCTGGCTGCCTGGCCGATGAGCGGGTGCTCGACCAGCAGGTTCTCGATCGCCGCGGGTGAGATGTTCTCCCCGCCCGCAGTGATGATGAGCTCCTTCTTGCGGTCCACCACGGACAGGAAACCGTCGGCGTCCAGCGCGCCGATGTCCCCGGTGTGCAGCCAGCCTTCCGCGTCGAACAGCGCGGCCGTCGCGTCGTCCAGGTTCAGGTAGCCCGGTGTGTTGAGCGGGCCCCGGGTGAGGATCTCGCCGTCCCCGGCGATGCGGACCTCGATGCCGGGCATGGCCCGGCCCACCGTGCCGAGCTTGAACTCCTGCTCGGTGTTGGCGGTGAACGCACCGGTGGTCTCCGTCATGCCGTACACGTCGATGACCTTCATCCCGAGGCCGGCGAAGAACCTGGCCACCTCGATCGGCAGTGGTGCGGCGGCGCTCGTCGTGGCGACGGTGTCGGCCAGCCCGAGCAGGGCCCGGATCGGCCGCAACACGCTCTCATCCACCTGGCGGAACTCCTCGGCCAGCCCGGCGGGAATCGTCCGGGCGAACTGGCAGCTCTCCACGTAGCGGCGGGCGGTGTCCATGGCCTGCGTGACCGCGGCGCGCCGGGCCGGGTCACCCTCGGCCGCCATCAGCGCGGTGAGGCCGGCCTGAATCTTCTCCCACACCCTGGGCACCCCGAAGAACGCGGTGGGCCGCACCACGCCGAGCGTGCCGACCAGGCCGGTGGCCGCGTCGTGGCAGAAGTGCACGTGGCCGGTCTTGCCGATGGCCAGATAGATGCTGAACATCCGCTCCGCGATGTGCGCCAGCGGCAGGTAGGACACCCAGCGGACCCGGTCCGGCACGGTGCCGACCCGGTCCACCAGCGCCACCTCGTAGAGCACGTTGCGGTGCGTGATCACCACGCCCTTGGGGTTGCCCGTGGTGCCCGAGGTGTACAGCAGCGTCACCGGGTCATCCGGCGCGATCCGCGCCATCCGGCCGGCCACCAGCGACGGCGCCGCGGCCTGCCTGGCCCGGCCGAGCTCGGCGAACTCCGGCCAGGAAATGTACCGCTCGTCCGCCGGGCACGCGGCCGGGTCCCGGACGATGATCTTCTTCAGCCCGGGCAGCCTGGCCAGCACGGCATCCAGCCTGGCGCGTTCGGGCTCACCGTCCAGCACGGCGATCCGCGCGTCGCAGTCGGCGGCCATGTAGGCGATCTGCTCGGCGGCCAGCGTGCTGTAGAAGGTGACCGGCACGCCGCCCGCGTGCACGGCGGCCAGGTCCGCGAGCACATGCTCGGCCCGGTTCGGCATCAGCAGCGCGACGCGCTCTCCGGGAGCCAGCCCGAGTTCGGCAAAGCCGGCAGCCAGCTCGAGCACCTGCTGCCGGGTTTCCGCCCACGTCAGGGTGTCCCACCCGGCGCCTGGGTCGTCACGGTCGGAATAGGCGGGGGCGCCGCCCGCGCGCCCCGCCGCGCCGGTCAGCAGGTCGCACAGCGTCTGCCCGGCGATGCTCTGCTCGATCTCGGCTCGCTGCCGCAGCACATCTGGGGACAACGTGCACCTCCCGTCCTCAGCGACCGCCCGGCGCCTGCTGGCGTCAGGTCCCGCGGCCCCGGTTCCTCGAGGGCCGGCCGACAGACTCATTCAAAACCAGAACGGCCACCTGCCGCCAGCATCCGGCCCGGGTTGCCCCGCGGCGGCACGCCATGGGGCCGGGCCGGGCGTAGCCTTCGAAGAACCGGAGAGCCCGGGAAGGGGAGGGACGGATGAGCAGCAGGACAGCCCGGCGGCGCGTGCTGCGGGTCGCGCTGCCCGGTCCGGCTGCGCCAGCCGGGCCCGGCGGCGCGGGTGGGGCCGCGGTCGCCGTCGGCGAGAAGCTGGAGCTCTCCCCCGGCCCCGACATGCTCGCCGCCGAGGAGCCGCTGGAGATCCGGGTGAACGGCCGCGCGGTGGCCGTCACCATGCGCACCCCCGGCGACGACATCGACCTCGCCGCCGGCTTCCTGGCCACCGAGGGGCTGATCGGCTCGGCCGCCGACATCGCGGGGATCCGGATCTGCCACCAGTCCAGCCCCGGCAACGACGGCCCGGGCAACGTCGCGGAGGTGACGCTGGCCGGCGGCGCCGTCATCGACGACGACAGGCTGCGCAGGAACTTCCTGACCACCAGTGCGTGCGGGGTATGCGGCAAGGCCAGCATCGACGCGGTCCGGGTGCGGGCGCGTTTCGACGTGGCGGCCGACACCACCCCGGTCTCCCCCGCCGTGCTGGCCACGCTGCCGGGCGCGCTGCGTGCGGCCCAGCGGGTGTTCGCCAGCACCGGCGGGCTGCACGCCGCCGGGGTGTTCGGCGCGGACGGGACGCTGCTCGTGCTGCGCGAGGACGTGGGCCGGCACAACGCGGTGGACAAGGTGGCCGGGTGGGCGCTGCGGGACGGCCGGCTGCCGCTGGCCGGCTGTGTCCTGCTGGTCAGCGGGCGGGCGTCGTTCGAACTGGTGCAGAAGGCGTTCATCGCCGGCATCCCGGTGCTGGCCGCGGTGTCCGCGCCCTCGTCGCTGGCCGCCGAGTTCGCCGAGGAAGCCGGCATGACGCTGGTCGGCTTCCTGCGCGGGCGGACGATGAACGTGTACACCGGGGCGGCCCGGCTGACCGGGGAAGCTGATGGCTGACCGCGGCCGCCGGCCGGTCAGCCGGCCCGGGCACCTCGCGGCCTGGGCCGGGCGCGCAGGTGGGCGCGCTCACCCTGGCGGCCGAACAGGCTGAGGAACTCGACCGGTTCGGCACCGGCGGCGCCGAACCAGTGCGGTACCCGGGTGTCGAACTCGGCCGCCTCGCCGGGTGAGAGCACGAGGTCGTGCTCGCCGAGGACGACCCGCAGCCGCCCGTTGAGCACGTACAGCCATTCGTAGCCCTCGTGGGTCTGCGTCGCCGGCTCCGCCGCGCCGCCGGTGGCGCCCGGGATGACCAGCTTGTACGCCTGGATGCCGCCGGCCCGGCGGGTCAGCGGCAGCATGGTCATGCCGTGCCGGGTCACCGGGCGCAGGTGCACCCGCGGGTCCCCGGTGGGCGGGGCGCCGGCGAGCTCGTCCAGCGTGACGCCGTGCGCCCGGGCCAGCGGCAGCAGCAGTTCGAGCGTCGGCTTGCGGCTGCCGGATTCCAGCCGGGACAGCGTGCTCACCGAGATGCCGGTCGCTTCGGACAAGGCGGCCAGCGTGGTCTCGCGCTCGCGGCGCAGGGCGCGCAGCCGCGGCCCGACCGTGCTGAGCGCCTGGCCGAGATCGTCATCCATCCCGTCAGTTTGCCATATCAGCAATGAGGCTTGCCACTCTTTCGAGTGATCACGCATGCTCGGCCGCGGGGGTGTGACGATGACCGGTCTGCGGGAAGACGGGTATGACGTGGTAGTGATCGGCGGCGGTGCCGCCGGGCTGAGTGGTGCGCTGACGCTGGCCAGGGCGCGGCGGACGGTGCTGGTGATCGATTCCGGCGCGCCGCGCAACGCGCCGGCCGCCGGTGTGCACGGTCTGCTCGGCCTGGACGGGATCCGGCCGGGCGAGCTGCTGGCCCGTGGCCGGGCCGAGGTCCGCGGCTACGGCGCGGAGCTGATTTCCGCCGAGGCCGCCGCGGTGACCAGGACGGGCACCGGGTTCTGCGTGCGGCTGGCCGACGGCCGGGCGGTGCGGGCCCGCCGGCTGCTGGTGGCCAGCGGGCTGGCCGACGGGCTGCCAGACGTCCCGGGGCTGCGGGAGCAGTGGGGCCGGGACGTGATGCACTGCCCGTACTGCCACGGCTGGGAGGTCCGCGACCGGGCCATCGGCGTGCTGGCGACCGGGCCGCTGTCGGTGCACCAGGCCCTGCTGCTGCGGCAGTGGAGCGCCGACGTGGTGTTCTTCCCGCACACCGAGCCGCGGCCGGCTGGCGAGCAGGCGGCGGAACTGGCGGCCCGCGGCATCCGGGTGGTGCCCGGGAAGGTCACCTCGGTGCTGTCCAGCGGTGGCCGGCTGACCGGGGTGCGGCTGGCCGACGGCACCGAGGCCCGGCGCGAGGTGCTGGCGGTCGCGCCGCGGATGACGGCACGCGCCGGGTTCCTGGCCCCGCTCGGGCTGGCGCCGGCCGAGCACCCGTCCGGGGCGGGTGAGCACATCCCCGCCGACCCGGCCGGGCGCACCGCCGCACCCGGGGTGTGGGCCGCCGGCAACGTCACCGACCTGGCCGCTCAGGTGGGCGCGGCCGCCGCGGCGGGCACGGTCGCGGCGGCCCAGATCAACGCCGACCTGGTCGCCGAGGAGACCCGGGCGGCCGCCGCCGCACGGCCAGATGAGGCTGGTGTGCCGGCCTAGCGGGTGCCGGTGACCTGGATCTGCCCGGCGTCGTCCGTGCCGTCCAGCGCTCGTGCCGCGGGAGAAAACCACGGGCGGCCGGCCTGGGGCGTCCGGCATAATCCCCGGGTGGCTGCCGACCGGGATACTCTTCGCCGTACCTTCGACACCGAGGCCGAGCGCTATGACCGGGCCCGCCCGCACTACCCGGACGAGCTGATCGCCGACCTGGCCGCGCTGACCGGGATCGGGCCGGGCCGCCGGGTACTGGAGATCGCCCCCGGCACCGGGCAGCTCACCGTGCCGCTGGCCAGGCTCGGCTGCGCCGTGACCGCGGTTGAGCTTGGTCCCGCGCTCGCCGCCGTGGCCCGCCGCAACCTGGCGCCCTACCCGGACGCCGAGGTCGTCGTGTCCGCCTTCGAGGACTGGCCACTGCCCGCCGAGCCGTTCGACGCCGCGGTGTGTGCGTCGGCCGCGCACTGGTTCGACCCGGTGCCCTGGGTGAGCAAGATCGCCGACGGGCTGCGGCCCGGCGGCTCGCTGGCCACCGTCGGCGTGCATCACGTGGCGGGCGGCACGCCGGGGTTCGCCGAGGAGTCGCAGGAGTGTTACCAGCGCTGGGAACCGGACACCACCCCGGGCTTCCGGGCACCTACCGCCGCGGAGGTGCCACAGGACGCTAGCGACCTCGAGGCGGCCGGGCGGCTGGGCCCGGTCATCTTCCGCAGGTACGAACGGGACGTGCAGTACACCAGCGCCGCGTTCGCCGACGTGCACCGCACCTATTCCAACATCATCGCGTTGCCGCCGGCCGCGCGCGAAGGGCTGCTGGGCTGCCTTGGGCAGCTGATCGACTCCCGCTACCAGGGCCGGATCACCAAGCACTACCTGTTCGAGCTGCGCGTCGCCCGCCGGCCGGGCTGACTAGACAGCGGCCCGGCCGGCGGGGCGCGCGGGACTAGCTGCCCACCGCCTGGTCGGCCAGCCCGCGCCGCCGCCGGATGGCCCGGTCCGCCTGGCCGAACAGCGCGTCAACGGCGATGCCCAGCACCAGGATCACGATCATGATCGACATCGCACCGGCCATGTCCAGCTGGGACTGGTCGTTCTCCAGCAGCACGCCGATCGACGAGGTGTTCGCGATGATCACCAGCAGTTCGCCCGCCATCAGGCTGCGCCAGGCGAACGCCCAGCCCTGCTTGAGCCCGGCCACGAACGTGGGCAGCGAGGCAGGCAGGATCAGGTACCGGTACAGCAGCAGGCCCCGCAGCCCCATGGTCTTGCCCGCCCGCAGCAGCGGCGGCGGGGTGTAGTCCACCCCGGCGATCAGCCCGTTGGCGATCGACGGCGCCGCGCCCAGCACGATGACGAACACGATGGCCGCGGTGTCCTCGCCGAAGAAGATGATCGCGAACGGGAACCAGGCGATCGACGGCATGGTCTGCAGCCCGGTGATCATGGAGCCGACCGCGGCCCGCAGCGGCTTGATCCGCGACACCAGAGCGCCCAGCAGGGTGCCGATCGCCAGCGCCGTGGCGAAGCCGATCACCGCCCGGCGCAGGGTGGTGCCGATGGCCTGCCAGAGCAGGTAGTGGTGCGTCTGGTCCCACAGGTCCGACAGCACCGTGGCCGGGCCGGGGAAGATGATGTGCGACTTGATGTTGCTCATGTAGATGAGCTGCCAGATGGCCAGTACCAGCACGATGGCCAGCAGCTTGGGCCACAGTCCGTTCAGCGCCCTGGTTCCGGTCCCGCGCAGGAAGTCCCGCCCGGGCTGCGGGGCGAGTTCGAGGTTGTCAAGACCGGCCAGCGAGTCGGAGCGGGTGTCAACGGACATGGGACGCCATCTCCTCCCGCAGCAGGCTGGTCAGGTGCGCGCCGACCTCGGCCACCTCGGGCGAGTCGATCCGCCGGGGATGCGGGACATCCACCGCGACCTCTTCGATGACCCGGCCGGGCCGGCTGCTGAGCACGATCACCCGGTCACCGAGCCGCGCCGCCTCGCGAACGTTGTGCGTGACGAACAGCACGGTCAGCGCGCGTTCCGCGCAGAGCCGGTCCAGTTCCTCATGCAGCAGGTCGCGGGTCATCGCGTCGAGCGCGCCGAACGGCTCGTCCATCAGCAGCACGTCGGCGTCCTGGGCCAGTGCCCGGGCCATCGCCACCCGCTGGCGCATCCCGCCGGACAGCTCGTGCGGCCGCTTGCCGCCGAACCCGCCCAGATGCACCGCCTCCAGCAGTTCCGCCGCGCGGGCGCGCCGCTCCTGCTTGGGCACGCCACGGGCGCGCAGCGCGAGCTCAACGTTCTTGGCCGCAGTCAGCCAGGGGAACAGGGCCGGCTCCTGGAACATCAGCGAGACCCGCTTGCCGCTGGTGGACAGCTGCCCGGACGTCGGGCTGTCCAGGCCGGCCACGACGGCGAGCATGGTGCTCTTGCCGCAGCCCGAGGCGCCGATGAGGCAGACGAACTCGCCTTCGGCCACGGTCAGCGACACCTTGTCCAGCGCGAGCAGCGCCGACCGGCCCTTGCCGTAGACCTTGGACACGTCAGTGAGCTGGACGGCCGGGTTCCCGGCCCCCGCCACAGCGGCGGGAGACCGGGAACCGGCGGGGGACTTCGCTGTGCCAGAAGCTCCGGGCGGCGCGCCCCGCTGCATGATGCTCACGAGCTCACCTGCGGTTCGCCGGCCTTCTTCAGCAGCGCGTTGAGCGGGCCGAGGTCGAAGATCCCGTTCAGGCTGACCTTGCTGAGCAGGCCCAGCGATTCCGCCTCCGCCGCGTCCTGACTGAGCGACGCCGCATCCGGGTTGTTGGTCCAGTGGATCTCGCTGAACGCCTGCGGCAGGATGCTGGATTTGATTCCCTTGCCCTCGAGCGAGGTCAGTTCGGCGTTGGCCGACGTCTGCGCCGCCGTGGGGTTCTTCGCGATGTAGTCGTTGGCCTGGATCTGCCCCTCGAGCAGGTCGCTGACCACGCTTGGATGCTGGGCCAGGAAGCTCTGCGTAACGACCATGAGGGTGGTCACGCCCGTCTCGTTCAGCAGCCGGACGCCGCCGTCCTGGATCATCTCGACGTCGTAGGGTGACGGCTCGGACCCGCCCTGGATCTGCCCGGACTCGTACTGCAGCACCGCGGCCGAGTTGGGCGTGGTCGGCTTGATCGCCACATCACCGCCTCCGGTCGGTGTGGTGGCCAGGCCGTGCTGCTTGAGCCAGTAGCGCACCGCCACGTCCTGGGTGTTGCCCAGCGACGGCGTGGCCAGGGACTTGCCCTTGAGCTGGGCCGCGCTGGCGATGCCCTTCTTGACCACGACGGAAGCGCCGCCCGTGGCCACACCAGAGATGATCCGGATGGCCTTGCCGCCCGACTTCTGCCACGAGTTGATGGCCGGGTTCGGGCCCACGTACGCCGCGTCGAGCTGGCCGGCCAGCAGCGCGGTCGCCTCCTGGGTTCCGCTGCTGAAGATCGTGGTCTTCAGCGTGACGTTCTTGCCCAGGGTCTTGGTGAAGATGCCCTGTTTGACCCCGACCAGCGCCGGGGCGTGCGTGATGTTGGCCAGGAAACCCAGGCGCAGTGTCACGCTCGGATCTCCGCCGGAACCCGACGAACCTGACGACGAGCTGCATCCGGCCGACAGCGCGACTGTCGCTACCACCGCAGCAGTAAGGATTCTCCGCATTATCCGCTCTTTTGCAATCGGGTAGATGGGAATTATCGGGAATACTACACGGCGCTCAGGCCGGTGCAAAGCCCTATCCCCCACATGCCGGCCGGGCAAGCAGGAAATTGGCCCGCACGGCTGTTTTTGTTACTGCGGAGATACGGAGCGCCAGATCAAAGTCCCGGCCCCGGGGGCCGCGGATCTAGTCGTCGCCGCCCGGGGTGTCGGTCTCCACGCCCTGGATGATGGAGGACGGGTACCTGGACAGGCACTGGGTAAGCTGTGCGATTTCCACCGAACTGGCCGAGCCGACCTCATAGCGCACGTCATATATCTCGTCGGACAGCTTGTGGTCGGTCGGCAGCGGCTCCACCTTGACGTTAGGCACGTGTGAGCAGGCCGCCCGCACCTTCATCTTGACCGCGTTGGACACGCTGGGCTGGAAGACCACCACTTCTTCCTGCTGGCCCAGCGCATGGTTGAACTCGCTGCAGCCGCCGGCGGCCAGCGCGGCGGCCACGGCCAGCGCCAGCGCGGCAAGCGTGCGGCCGGCCGGCCCACGCCCGCGTCGTTCCCCCCAGCTAGCGTTCGCTGACACGGCAGCCAGCATACGCAGGGCGCGGAGCCACCGAGCGGGTACGGTACCCGGAAGACAGGCCGGCCTGATCATCGGCCGGTGGCCTGGACGGGAGGACGACGTGGCGGGACGGATCGAGGACTACGCGATCATCGGTGACATGCAGTCGGCGGCGCTGGTCGGCCGGACCGGCTCCATCGACTGGCTCTGCCTGCCCAGGTTCGACTCCCCCGCCTGCTTCGCCGCGCTGCTTGGCAGCGAGCGCAACGGGCAGTGGCTGATCGCCCCCACCGGAAGCAGCGAGGCGTCCTGGCGGTACCAGGAGGACACGCTGATCCTGGAGACCGAATGGCGCACCGACAGCGGGGTCGCCCGGGTTACCGACTTCATGCCGCGCCGGGACGGCGATCCGCCCGTGGTGGCCAGGATCGTCGAGGGCGTGCACGGCACAGTCGACATGGAGTGCGTGCTGCGGCTGCGCTTCGGCTACGGCCACATCGTGCCGTGGGTCAGGCGCAGCGACGACGCCATCAACGCCACCGCCGGCCCGGACTCGGTCTGGCTGCGCACCCCGGTCCGGCTGGAGGGCAGCGACATGGCGCACCGCGCCGCCTTCACCGTCTCCCGGGGCGAGCGGATCCCGTTCACCCTGACCTGGGTCGAGTCGCACCGGGACCAGCCGGACGACTGCCCCGCCGATGAGGCGCTCCAGCAGACCCGGCGATTCTGGCTGGACTGGGTGTCGCGGTGCACCTACACCGGCGCCTACCGGGACGCGGTGGTCCGCTCGCTGATCACCCTCAAGGCGCTGACCTACGACCCGACCGGCGGAATCGTCGCCGCGGCCACCACGTCACTGCCCGAGGACATCGGCGGCAGCCGAAACTGGGACTACCGCTACTGCTGGCTGCGGGACGCCACGATCACCCTGGAGGCGCTGCTGCGCACCGGCTATACCGGCGAGGCAGCCGCGTGGCGCAAGTGGCTGGGCCGGGCCATCGCCGGGGATCCCGCGGACGTGCAGATCATGTACGGCGTGGCGGGCGAGCGGCGGCTGCCCGAGTGGCAGGCCGACTGGCTGCCCGGGTATGAGCAGTCCGCCCCGGTGCGGATCGGCAACGCCGCGGTCGACCAGCGGCAGCTTGACGTCTACGGCGAGGTCGTGGACGCGCTCTGCCTGGCCAGCCGGTCGGGCATCCCGGTGGACCGGCACGCCTGGTCGCTGCAGCGGGCGCTGCTCGACTTCGTGGAAAAGCACTGGGCCGAGCCGGACGAGGGACTCTGGGAGGTGCGCGGCCCGCGGCGCCACTTCGTGCATTCCAAGATGATGGCGTGGGTCGCCTTCGACCGGGCCGCGGAGGCGGCCGCCGGCGGGCTGCCCGGCCCTGCGGTCAGATGGCGGCAGCTGCGCGACCAGGTCCACCGCGAGGTGATCGAGAAGGGCTACGACGCGGCCCGCGGCGCGTTCACCCAGTACTACGGATCCACCCAGCTGGACGCGTCGGTACTGCTCATGCCCGAGCTCGGGTTCCTGCCGCCGGACGACCCGCGGCTGATCTCCACGGTGGACGTGATCGCCCGCGATCTGGTCGCCGACGGGCTGGTCCGCCGGTACCAGCTCGATCCCGGCGGGCATTCCGCGGTGGATGGGCTGCCCGGCACCGAGGGCGCCTTCCTGGCCTGCAGCTTCTGGCTGGCCAACGCGCTGCACCTGACCGGCCGCCAGGACGAGGCCACCGAGATGTTCGAGCGGCTGCTCGGGCTGCGCAACGACCTGGGGCTGCTCAGTGAGGAGTACGACCCGCGCTACGGCCGCCTGGTCGGCAACACACCCCAGGCCTTCAGCCATGTCCCGCTCATCCAGACCGCGCTCAACCTCGGCAACCACGCCAATCACCAGCGCCGCAAGCCACCCGCCGCCGTCCGGTAAGGCCTGCCGGGCCGGGCAATTCCGGCCATCCCGGGCTGGTGGACTATCCAGGCGTTTTGAATAAGCATCTCGGTGGCCATCAACCCCGCTTGGCGATGTCACACTAGTGCCAGCCATGCGATCTATGCACATACTCGTGGTGAACGGACGGAAGGTCCGCCATCCCGTGTTCGTGGTCGGTTCCTCGCATTCGGGGGTCGATCTGGTAGCACGGGCGCTGAAGCGGTCCACCGGCTTCCACATCACCATGGGTCAGCCGAGCGTCTCCCACGTGGTGTACGCGTTCGCCCGGCGGCCGTCCATATCCAGGGGCCGTGAGGAGGCCGCCGCCGCGGTGCTCCGGGATGCGTTCGCCCAGGCCTGGATGCTGACCCCGGACGGCTGCGGGACCTGCAGCCCGGCCTGCCGGCTGGCCGGCGGGGTGGACTCGGTGGGCCCCTGCGTGCCGGCGCAGTCCATCGCCAGGTACGGTGACGCCAGCCCGGAACTGCTGTACTGCGCCGGGGCGCTGCTCAGCGCGTTCCCCGACGCCCGGTTCGTGCAGGTGATCAGGGACGGGCGCGACGTGGTGGCCAGCATGCTCGACGACACCGAAACGATCGCCGCGCTGCGGCCGGGCTTCGCTAACCTGAACGATGAGTTCCCGAACCCGTTCCTCGGGGTCGAGAACGAGACCGACCGGGCCGGCTGGGCGGACCTGTCCCTCGCGGGCAAGTGCGCGCTGAAATGGCGGTCGGCGGTTCGGATGTCGGCGCGGATGCGGTATGTGCTGTCCGCGCAGCAGTTGACCACGCTTCGCTATGAGGAGATTGTGACCAGGCCGGACGCGGTGGCGGGCGCGGTGTCGGAGTTCGTCGGCGCCCAGGTCTCGGCCATCGCGCTGCGGGCCCCGTATCCTGATCGCGCGCTGGAACCTGGCGCCTGGCGGCACGCGCTCAGTGCCGACCAGGCCACCGAGGTGGAGACCCTGGCGGGCGACGAACTGCGCCGGGTGGGCTACGGGGACTTACCCGGCGGTGGCACGACATGACACACAGGGCGGATGGACCATAGATGAAACTGCCAGGCCAGAGCCGGCGCCGCAGGGACGGCTCGGCCGCACCAGCGGCGGGCTATGCCGGGGAAACGCCACCAGCGGCCGGCGACGCAGCCGAAGACGCGGTGGAAACGACGTCAGCCACCACTGACACCGGGACACCGGCAGGCACCGCTGACACCGGGACAGCGGCGTCTGGCGCAGACACCGGGACACCGGCGAGCGCCGCCGGCACCGGGACACCGCCGGACGACGCGGACACCGGGATGCCGCCGGACGCCGCCGGCACCGGGACACCGCCGGACGACGCGGACGCGCAGGCTCCGGTGGCTGCGTCCGGCGCCGGGGTGGCGCCGGACGCAGCCGGTGCGGAGGCGCCGGCGGCCAGCACCGATTCCGCGAAGCCGTCGCGCGCCGGACGCGGAAGGCGCAGCTCCGGCCGGGCTGGCGGCAGCCTGCGCAACCGGGTGCGGCGCTTTCTGCAGCGGCCCGGCACCGTGGATCTTGGCCAGTACAGCAAGCTGCTGCCGCAGATCGCGGCGGAAGAGGACCGGCTGCGCGGGCTGGCCGACGAGGAACTGGCCGACGCGGCAGGCGACGCCATCGAGGACGCCGGGCTGTGCGCGGTCGGCCGGGAGGCGGCCCGCCGCGCCCTCGGCGAGCGGCCGTTCGACGTGCAGCTCGTCGGCAGCATGGCCCTGCTGTCCGGGCAGATCGCCGAGATGGCCACCGGCGAAGGCAAGACGCTGGCCGGCGCGGTCGCCGCGGCGGGCTACGCGCTGGCCGGCCGGTCGGTGCACGTGGTGGCGGTCAACGACTACCTGGCCCGGCGCGACGCCGAATGGATGCGCCCGGTCTACGACCTGCTCGGGGTGTCGGTCGGCTGGATCAACCAGGACTCCACCGCGGCCGAGCGCCGCGAGGCGTATGCGGCCGACGTGACCTACGCCCCGGTCAGCGAGATCGGCTTCGACGTGCTGCGGGACCGGCTCGCGCTCAGCCCGGATGCCCGGGTCACCACGCCGCCCGACGTGGCGCTGGTCGACGAGGCGGACTCGGTGCTGATCGACGAGGCGCGGGTGCCGCTGGTGCTGGCCGGGTCGGCGGTCGAGGGCGACCTCGACCTGCGGATGGCCGAGATCGTCCGCGACCTCGACGCCGACGCCGACTACGAGGTCGACGAGGACGCCCGCAACGTGCACCTCACCGAGGCCGGGGCGCAGCGGGCCGAGGAGGCGCTGGGCGGGCTCGACCTCTACGACGAGGACAACCTGGACACGCTCACCAGGCTCAACGTCGCGCTGCACGCGCATACCCTGCTGCAGCGCGACGTGGACTACATCATCACCGGCGAGAAGGTCCGCCTGGTCAGCGAGTCCCGCGGCCGGGTGGAGTGGCTGCAGCGGCTGCCCGACGGACTGCACGCCGCGGTGGAGGCCAAGGAAGGCCTGAACGCCACCGACACCGGCGAGATCCTCGACAGCATCACCATCGAGTCGCTGATCAGGGGCTACCCGACGGTGTGCGGGATGACCGGCACCGCGCTCGCGGTCGGCGAGCAGCTGCGCGAGTTCTACGGCGTCGAGGTGGCCACGATCGAGCCGAACGTGCCGTGCGTGCGGGAGGACGAGCCCGACCGGCTGTACAGCACGCTGGAGAGCAAGGAAGACGCCATCGTGGCCGAGGTGGCGCAGACCCACGAGAGCGGGCGGCCGGTGCTCATCGGCACGCTCGACGTGGCCGAGTCCGAGCGGCTGGCCGCGCGGCTGAAGACCGACGGGCTGCCGTGCGTCGTGCTGAACGCGAAGAACGACGCCGAGGAGGCGGCGATCATCGCCGAGGCGGGCGCGGGCGGGGCGATCACGGTGTCCACCCAGATGGCCGGCCGTGGCACCGACATCAAGCTCGGCGGCAGCAACGGCGACCGCGAGGAGATCGCCGACCTCGGCGGCCTGCAGGTGATCGGCACCGGGCGGCACGAGAGCAGCAGGCTGGACGACCAGCTGCGCGGCCGGGCCGGCCGCCAGGGCGACCCGGGCAGCTCGGTGTTCTTCGCCAGCATGGCCGACGACCTGATCACCCAGTACGCCCCGGACGAGGGCGTGCCCGGCGAGGCCGACGAGGACGGCCTGCTCACCGACCCGGGAGCGCACTGGGTGCTGGGCCATGCGCAGCGCGTCGCGGAGGGCGTCAACCTGGAGATCCACCGCAACACCTGGCGCTACAACAAGCTCATCGAGGAACAGCGGCGGATCGTGCTCGACCACCGGGAGAAGGTGCTGACCACCGATCTGGCGATCAAGACGCTCGGCGAGCACTGCCCGGAACGGCTCGAGGAGCTGACCGGGGAGGTGAGCGAGGAGGTGCTCGCCGAGGCCGGCCGCCAGCTCGCCCTGTACCACCTCGACCGCGGCTGGGCGTCGCACATCGCCGCCCTGGCCGACGTCCGGGAGGGCATCCATCTGCGCGCGCTCGGCCGCGGCATGGACCCGCTCGATGAGTTCCACAAGGAAGCGGTGCGCAGCTTCAACAGCCTGTTCGACGACGCGCAGCAGCGCGCCGACGAATCGTTCAAGGAGGTGCCGATCACCTCAGCCGGCGCCGACCTGCCCGCTATCGGGCTCAAGCGGCCCTCGGCCACCTGGACCTACCTGGTGCAGGACAACCCGTTCGGCACCGACATCGACCGGGCCGTGCGCAGCGTGGGCCGGCTCCTCGGCAGGCCGCGCTCGGGTTAACCGGGCACGCCGCGCCTGGTCAGCGGCAGCCGCGCCCAGGTGTCCGGGTCAGCGGGGGTGTGCACCGAGATGCGCATCTCGGGAAACGCGGGGATCCCGAGCTCGGTGTTGGTGAACGTGAGCAGGCCGACCCGCGGGTGCACGAACCGGCGGGTGCGCTCCGCGGGGCCCGCCACCTCCTGGCGGGCCCACAACGCGGCGAACCCCGGGCTGAGCTCGGTCAGCCGCCGGATGTCTTCCTCCCAGTCCTCGTCACCGACGTGCCTGCCGTAGGCGGCCCGCAGCCGGGCGACCAGGTGCGCTACTTCGGTGTCGTAGTCGGGGAACTTCTCCGCCGCCGTGGGCTCGGTCACGCAGCACCACAGCAGGTTCTTGTGCACGCAGGGCAGTGAGTGCCACTCCCAGAACAGCTCCTCGTGCGCGTCGTTGGACGCGATGATGTCGAACCGGCTGTTGATCAGCGTCGCGGGCAGTGGGTCCAGCGAATCGACGATGGCCCGCAGCGAGTCGGTCACGCGTTCCGGGCCCGCCCAGGTCCGCAACGGGGTGGCCTCGGCCAGCCGGTACAGGTGCCAGCGCCCGGCGGCATCCAGCCGCAGCGTGCGGGAGATAGCGTCGAGCACCTGCGCGCTCGCGTTGATCTGCCGCCCCTGCTCAAGCCACGTGTACCAGGTGAGGCCGACCCCGGCCAGCAGGGCGACCTCCTCGCGCCGCAGCCCCGGAGTGCGCCGCCGCGGCCCCGGAGTCAGCCCGGCGTCCTCGGGCCGCAGCCTGGCCCGGCGGGCCTTCAGGAACCGGCCCAGCTCAGCGCGGGCCGGATGCCCCGACCCAGGCCGCGGCTTCGCCGGTGCGGACGGCACCGCGCTCGGCTTGGCCGCGGCCGGCCCAGCTGGCGCCAGCCGCTCCCCCGGCATCGCCCGGCCACTCGGCATCGCACACCCCTCCCAGGACAGTCGTCGTCAGCGTCAAGCTACGCGGCAGGTCTGACATTCCGCCGGCACGCGCGGGGAAAGCGCTGCTTTCGGGGCTGCTTTCTGGCTGCGCCTGGTGCTCAGCGTGGTGTTGCCAATACCAGCATCAGCAGGCTCTCATTTCGTCTGGGCGCCATCGGTGATAGTCGGGGCATGAGCACCACATCTCATGGCTTCGCGCGCCCGTCGGTGACCGGGGCGCCCTCGGCCCGCGGTCCCTGGCTGATGCTCGTGGTCCTGCTCGGTGGCCAGTTCATGGCTCTGCTGGACGTCACGATCGTGAATGTCGCGATGCCGACGGTCGGCCGGAGCCTGCACGCGTCAGGGGCGGCGCTGCAGCTGGTCGTGGCCGGGTACACGGTCAGCTACGCGATGCTGCTGATCACCGGCGCCCGGCTGGGTCACCTCTACGGCCGCCGTCGGCTGTTCCTGGCCGGAGTCGGCCTGTTCACGGCCAGTTCACTGGTCTGCGGCCTGGCACCGGACATAGCAGTCCTGATCACCGCGAGGTTCATCCAGGGCGCCAGCGCGGCGGCCATGGTCCCGCAGATCATCAGCGTCATCCAGGCCTCGTTCTCCGGCCCGGCCCGGGCCAAGGCGCTCAGCGCCTATTCGGCCGTGCTGGCCTGCGGGTTCGCCGCAGGCCAGGTCCTCGGCGGAGTGATCGTCAGCGCCAACCTGGCGGGGACCCAGTGGCGGCCGGTGTTCCTGGTGAACGTGCCGATCGGCATGGCCGTGCTGGCGCTGGCCGCCCGCCGGGTTCCCGCCGATGCCCGGGCACCCGGCGGCCACACCCGCAAGCTCGATCTCCCCGGCCTGATCGTGGCCGTGCCAGCCGTGTTCCTGGTCGTCCTGCCGCTCGTACTCGGCCACCAGGAGGGCTGGCCGTGGTGGGTTCCGGCCGGCATCCTGGCTGGCCTGGCGCTGGCCGCGGTCTTCGTCTGGGCCGAGCGCCGGGTGGCGGCGCGCGGCGGCGATCCGCTGCTGAACCTCGACGTGCTCCGCTCTCCCGGGCTGGCCTCCGGCCTGGCCTCGGTGCTGCTGGTGATGTGCGGCTACGGTGGCTTCCTGTTCACCCTGTCACTGCATCTGCAGTCCGGCCTTGGCGACAGCGCCCTGCGGGCCGGGCTGACCTTCGCCCCCGCCGCGGCCGCGTTCGGGCTGTGCGGGTTCTACTGGCGCGGGCTGCCGCCCAGGATGCACCACCTGCTGACCCCGGCCGGTTTCGCGCTGGCCGCGGTGGCCGAAGTTGCCCTCGGACTGGACCTGCACACCGGGTCCCGCGGCGGCGCACTTCTCCCGGTCGTCCTGCTGGCCATGGGCGCGGCGCTGGGTGCCGGGTACAGCCCCGTCGTCACGCACGCACTCGCCCACGTGCCAGTGGCCGACGCGGCCGACGCGAGCGGGCTGCTGACCACGGCTATCCAGCTTGGCCAGGTGATCGGTGTCGCCATCTTCGGCAGCCTGTTCCTGACCCTGGCCTCCCGGACCGGCCGCGGCGCTGCTGGCGCGGCTGCGCTGCCCGCCGCCCCGCATGCTATCGCGGCCACCTCGGCCTGGCTGGCCGCCCTGTTCGTGGTCAGCGCCCTGGCCGCCGTCCCGCTCTCCCGCACCCTGGCCAAGGCGCGGCGAAGCTGAGTTCGCTACCTCGCTGACGAACGGTCGACCGGCTCCGGGCTGGGCAGCAGCGGCTCCTGGCGGGCGAACTGGGTGTGGTACAGCTCGGCGTACAGGCCGCCGGCGGCCAGCAGTTCGCTGTGCGTGCCGCGCTCGCGGACCCGCCCGCCGTCGATGACCAGGATCTGGTCGGCCTGCCGGATGGTGGACAGCCGGTGCGCGATGACCAGCGAGGTCCGCCCGGCCAGCGCGGTGGCCAGCGCCCGCTGCACGGCGGCCTCGGACTCGGAGTCCAGGTGCGCGGTGGCCTCGTCCAGCACCACGATCGCGGGCGCCTTCAGCAGCAGCCGGGCGATCGCTACCCGCTGCTTCTCCCCGCCGGACAGCCGGTACCCGCGGTCCCCCACCACCGTGTCGAGACCGTCGGGGAGCTGTGAGATCAGGTCCCAGATCTGCGCCGCCTGGCAGGCCAGGATCAGCTCCCGCTCGGAGGCGTCCGGCCGGGCGTAGGCCAGGTTGCTGCGGATCGTCTCGTGGAACAGGTGCGCGTCCTGGGTGACCACCCCGACCGCCTCGTGCAGCGAGTCCAGGGTGAGGTCGCGCACGTCGTGGCCGCCGATCCGGACCGTCCCGGAACCGGCGTCGTAGAGCCGGGACACCAGGTGCGTGATCGTGGTCTTGCCCGCGCCGGACGGGCCGACCAGCGCGGTCAGCGTGCCCTGCGCGGACCGGAACGTGACGTCGTGCAGCACCTCGGGGGAACCGCCGGCGCGCTCGGCCGAGGGCACCGCGATCGACTCCAGCGAGGCCAGTGACACCTCATCGGCCTGCGGGTAGCGGAACGACACGTGCTCGAACTCGACCGCCGGGGCGGAGCTGGCCGGGCCGGCGGCCGGCGCGGTGCTGGCGTCGGCGTGCCCGTTGCCTCCGGCGTGCCCGTTGCCGGCGGCGCGGGCCACCGCGGCGGCCGGCAGGGCCACGGCGCCGGGCTTCTCGTCGATCAGCGGCTTGAGGTCGAGCACCTCGAACACCCGGTCGAAGCTGACCAGCGCGGTCATCACCGTGACCTGGACGTTGGACAGCGACATGATCGGGCCGTAGAGCCGGTTCAGCAGCGTGGTCAGCGCGACCAGGGTGCCGATCTGGAACGTGCCGCCGACGGCCAGCCAGCCGCCCACGCCGTAGATCATCGCCGAGGCGATCGAGGCGAGGAGGGTCAGCGAGATGAACAGCACGCTGCCGTACATCGCCTGCACCACGCCGATGTCCCGCACCCGGGCCGCCCGGTTGCTGAACAGCTCCAGCTCTTCCTTCGGACGCCCGTACAGCTTGGCCAGCATCGCGCCCGCCACGTTGAACCGCTCCGTCATGGTGGAGCCCATCTCGGCGTCGAGCTGCATGGACTCCCTGGTCAGCCGCTGCAGCCTGCGCCCGATCAGCTTGGCCGGCATGATGAACAGCGGCAGCATGGCCAGCGCGATGAGAGTTACCGCCCACGACAGGTAGAACATCGCGATCAGCACGAGCACCAGCTGGACCAGGCCGGACACCACCGAGGACAGCACGCTGGTCAGCGCTTGCTGGGCGCCGATCACGTCGCTGTTCAGCCTGCTGACCAGCGATCCGGTCTGCGCACGGGTGAAGAACGCGATCGGCTGCTTCTGCACGTGGCCGAAGACCTCGGTGCGCAGGTCGTAGATCAGGCCCTCGCCGATCCGGGAGGAGAACCACCGCGACGCGAAGCCGAGGAGCGCGTCGAACGCGGCGATCCCGGCCACCAGCCCGGACACCTCGCCCACCACCGTCAGGTTGCGGCGCAGGATGCCGTCATCGATGATCACCCGCAGCAGCAGCGGGTAGGACACCGTCACCACCGCGTCCAGGATGGTTATCAGCAGGAACGCGGCCAGGTGCCAGCGGTACGGCCGGGCGTGAGTGGCGATCCGGCGCACCGTGCCGCGCTTGATCCGCTGCTTGGTGATGGAGGGATCACGGGTGAATCCCCGCATCATCATCCAGGCGCTGTGGCCACCACCGATCATGATTTACGCAACCTCCCGCGGCGCCCGAGTCGTTCCCGTGTCAGCCGACAGCGTAAGGCGGGAGCGCGGCCGGGCCGCAATGATTATCGCGGTGGCTATGCGGTGATGGCTACGGCCCCGTGGTCATTGTGCCGGGAGCGGGCCGAGCCGCTCACGCTGCAGCTCGGACTGGATGCGGCGCTCGGCGGCGGCCTGCTCGGCGAGGGTGTGCCCGGGCGCCTGGCTGAGCAGCTTCTTCGTGGCCCGGGCCGCGGCGGCGTCGGTGGCCAGCAGTGCCGCGGTCAGGTCGGCCAGGGTGGCGTCGAACTGGCCAGCCGGGACGACGATCTCGGCCAGCCCCAGGTCGCGGGCCTCCGCGGCGTCCACGGTGCGGGCGGTCAGGCACATCTCCAGCGCCCGCGGCAGGCCGACGATGTCCACCAGCGGTTTCGTGCCGGTCAGGTCGGGAACCAGGCCGAGCGCGGGCTCCTTCATGCAGAGCCTGGCGTCGTCGGCCAGCACCCGCAGGTCGCAGGCCAGCGCCAGCTGGAAGCCGGCGCCGATGGCGTGGCCGCGCACGGCCGCGATGGAGACGATGTCCGGGCGGCGCAGCCACAGGTAGCCGGCCTGCATGCCGGCGATCCAGGCCTCGAACTCATCGCTGCGCGGATCCGGCAGCGGGTCCTCGCCCGGCACTCCCTCGGCGGTAAACAGCCGCAGGTCGATCCCGGCGGAGAAGGACTCGCCCTCCCCCTTGATGATCACGACTCGGACCTGCGGCGGCAGCGTGCCGCCGATCCGGGCCAGCCCCCGCCACATGCCCGGGGTCATCGCGTTACGGCGGCGGGGGCGGTTCAGCGTCACGGTCGCGACGGTGCCGGCCTGGCCGGTGCCGCCGCCGGTGTCGATGTCCAGCCGGAGCCCGGCCGGCTCCAGGTCAGCCGGTTCCAGGGGCACGGGAGCCTCCGGCTGGCGGCTCAGCGCCTGCCCTTGGCCTTGCCGCGGGTCGCCCCGCCGCGGCCGCGCAGCGCGACGCCGGTCTCGCTCAGGATGCGGTGCACGAACCCGTAGGAACGGCCGGTGGCGGCGGCCAGCGACCGGATGCTCTCCCCCGCGTCGTACCTCTTCTTCAGGTCGGAGGCGAGCTTGGTGCGGTCGGCACCGGTCACCCTGGTGCCTTTTTTGAGGGTCTCGGTCACGTGTACCTCCCGTGATAAGTAGTGACCGCTGCGTCACCGTCTCTCGCCATGATCACTCATCAAAGCTAGATCGGCTACCCACATCCAGGCAAATGATCAGTATTTTCTGCCGACAGGAAAGGGCCCGGGTAACCGCCCGCGGGGATGGCTACGCGAGGGCGACAAGCTCGGTGAGCTCGTCGCTCCAGGCGTCCTCGATGCCGTCCGGGAGCAGCACGACCCGCTCGGGAGCCAGCGCCTCGACGGCGCCCTCGTCGTGGGTGACCAGCACGATCGCCCCGCGGTAGGCGCGCAGCGCGGCCAGGATCTCCTCCCGGCTCGCCGGGTCGAGGTTGTTGGTCGGCTCGTCGAGCAGCAGCACGTTCGCACCCGACACCACCAGGGTGGCCAGCGCCAGCCGGGTCTTCTCCCCGCCGGACAGCACGCGGGCCGGCTTGTCCACGTCCTCGCCGGGGAACAGGAACGAACCGAGGATGCGCCGGAGCTCACCGTCGGTCAGTTCGGGGGCCGCCGTCCGCATGTTCTCCAGCACGGTCTTGGTCACGTCGAGCGTCTCGTGCTCCTGGGCGTAGTAGCCGAGCCGCAGGCCGTGCCCCGGCCTGACCTCGCCCGCGTCCGGGGTCTCGATCCCGGACAGCAGCCGCAGCAGCGTCGTCTTGCCCGCGCCGTTCAGGCCCAGCACGACGACCCGGCTGCCGGCGTCCACGGCCAGGTCCACCCCGGCGAAGACCTCCAGCGAGCCGAACGACTTGGTCAGCCCGGCCGCGGTCAGCGGGGTCTTGCCCGCGGGAGCGGGCACCGGGAACCGCAGCTTGGCCACCCGCTCGGCGCGCTGCTCGGCGGGCAGCACGGACAGCAGCCGCTCGGCCCGGCGCGCCATCACCTTGGCCGCGGTGGCCTTGGTCGCCTTGGCATGCATCTTGTCCGCCTGCGCCTGCAGGGCGGCGGCCTTGCGCTCGTTGGTGGCCCGCTCGCGCCTGCGCCTGGCCTCGTCGGTCTCCCGCTGCGCCAGGTAGGCCCGCCAGCCCAGGTTGTACTGGTCGACCGCGCAGCGCTGCGCGTCCAGGTAGAACACCTTGTTGACCACCACGTCCAGCAGGCCCACGTCGTGGCTGATCACCACGAGGCCGCCGCGGTAGGCGCGCAGATGGTCGCGCAGCCAGATGATGGAGTCCGCGTCCAGGTGGTTGGTCGGCTCGTCCAGCAGCAGCGTCTCCGCCCCGCCGAACAGGATCCGGGCCAGTTCGACGCGCCGGCGCTGGCCGCCGGACAGCGTGCGCAGCGGCTGGCCCAGCACCCGCGGCGGCAGCCCCAGGCTGGCGGCCAGCGACGCCGCCTCGGCCTGGGCCGCGTACCCGCCAAGCACGGTCAGCCGCTCCTCGAGGTGCCCGTACCGGCGCACCGCGGCGTCCCGGCGGCGCGGGTCGGCCGCGGCCATCTCCTCCTCGGCGGCGCGCATCGATGTCAGCAGCTCATCCAGCCCGCGCGAGGACAGTACCCTGTCGACGGCCAGCACGTCGAGGTCGCCGGTGCGCGGGTCCTGCGGCAGGTAGCCGACCGTGCCGGACCGGCGCACGGTGCCCGCGGTGGGCTGTGCCTCGCCTGCCAGCACCCGGGCCAGCGTGGTCTTTCCCGCTCCGTTGCGGCCGACCAGGCCGATCCGGTCGCCGGGGGCGATCTGGAAACTCGCGTCCCCGACCAGGAGGCGGGCGCCAGCGCGGAGCTCGAGCTCACGTGCGGTGATCATTTGACTGCCACTCCAGAATCAGTATCTAACGGACGAATCGGACCTCCTGCGGGCATACCTATCCGCGCACCGGACCGGTCCGTCAAACACAAAGTGGCGACACGCCGACAAGTATAAGCGAACGACCCCGATACCCCGCCCCATTTTCCGGCGGGCCGCGCCTTCCGTGACGGACTCCTCTTAGCGTGGGCGCACCAAGAGGAGTCCAGCGCGGGCGGCTCAGCCCTCCGGGGGCGGCGGCTCGGTGAGCCGGATCCTGATCGCCCGGAACAGCCGCGGGCTGTCCCGCAGCACCGCGAGCCGCGGGTCCGGGACGGTGAGGAAACGGTCGGTGGCCAGCGCGAAGTACGGGCTGAGCCGGGGATCGCCGCGCAGCCCGTCCACCGCCCGCCGGTCACCGCCGAGCACCACGGCCTGCAGCCGGTCCCGGTACGGCCCGAGCACCGCCGCCGCCGTGCCGGCCGCGGCGGCCAGTGCCTCGGCCGCCTGTTTCTCCCGGCGGCGGGCGAACCGCTGCTGCGACTGGCCGCCGGCCGCGCTGCGGCCGTGCACCAGCCGCGAGCCGACCTTGGACGCGGCCAGCCGCGGCGGCGACCCGGTGAACACCCCGGCCGCGTAGCCGCCCAGCCGCACCAGCAGCACCCCCACCGTGCGGCCGGCCGCGGCGTGCCCGGCCAGCAGCCGGGCCGCCTCGCCGGGCTCGCCACCCACGGCGCCGCCCGCCGTGGTGGGCAACGGGGGAAACGGCACCTGGCATTCGGCCACCGCGCCGTCCCCGGCGGTGAACTTTGCCCCGCGGGGGCTGACCGTGGCCCGCATTCCCTGATGTCCGGCCGCGAACGAATCGACCCAGGTGACGAGGCGCTCGGGGGCAACTTCTATCCATCGCCCGCCACCACGTGCCGGATTCTTCACTACGCAGCGCCTCCGAGCGTTTACTATCCGAAGCGGGGCAGGGACCTGGCGCGTGATCGCCACAGCTTGGCAGGAAACACCGGATCACGCGACTTTCACGTAAACCACAAGGAACAGCCGATGACGATGCCGACAACCTCCGCCACTACGGACGCGCTCGTGGCCAGCGACGACGCGGTCGCCGCCGCGCTCGACGCCGCGATCAGCGACAGCGACCGGATCCCCGACCTGCTCGACGTGCTGAGCGCCGGCCGGCTCTGGGTCCCGCTGCCCGATGACGGCAGACCGGTGACCGACGGCTCGTCGCTGACCATGCCCACCGTGACCTACCTGGGCAGTGAGTTCGTCCCCGCGTTCACCTCCGCGGCCGCGCTGACCAGCTACATGACCGACCCGCAGGACTCGCCTGACCGGGAAGACACGCTACGGCCCGACCCCGGGCCGGCCGTGGTACCGCACGCCGTGGTGCCGGCCGCGGAGCTGGCCAGGGCGCTGCCGCCAGACCTCGGCATCGCGCTCAACCCGGGCGCGGAGGCCAGCGTGCCGGTGTACCCGGCGGGGGTGGCCTACCTCGCCGCGGTCCAGGGCCAGGCCGACGGCGTGCCGATCCGGGTCGGCCACCCGCCGCGCCAGCCGACCCAGCTGATCACCGAGACGAGCGCCCAGCTGCGCGCCGTCCCGGCGGTGCGCGCCGCCCGCACCGCCTGGCTGTCGGTGGCCGGCCGGGGCGAGGGCCTGATCATCTCCATCGACCTGGACAACCCGGCCGACGAGCAGGCGCAGGACGCGGCGGCGCTGGCGGTGGAGCGTGCCGTCGCGCTGGCCACCGACGAGGCCGCGTTCCCGATCGACGTCACGTTCCCCGGCGGCGGCGAGCCGAACCCGGTCGCCGAGTCGATGGCGGCCAGCACCGCGCCGTTCTACTCCCGCGGCTGAGCCCACGGGCTCTCCCCCGGTGGCTCCGCCCACCGGCTGACCGGCACGCGCAGCAGGCGGCGGCCGGAAGCAAAGTTCCGGAAATCAGTACGCTTCCCGGTGTCGAGAACGTGGCGCTGGCTCCGTCCCTGGGACATCAGCGGCCACGACGGGGCCGCGCGACGGTGAAGGAGAGCCATCATGACGCAGGTGCGAAGTCTCGACCACGTGGGCGTCGTCGTCGACGATCTCGAAGCCGCGACGGAGTTCTTCCTCGATCTCGGCCTGGAACGGGACGAAGCAGCACCGGTCCAGGGCGAATGGGTGGAAAACATCATCGCGCTCACCGGCGTCCGGGCGGAGGTGGTCATGGTTTACACGCCCGACGGCGGCACACTCGAGCTGACCAAGTTCCACACGCCCGCCGACGACCAGGGCCCGCAGGCCGCGGCGGCGAACCGGCTGGGCATCCGCCATGTCGCCTTCCGCGTCGAGGACGTGCACGCCATCGTCGGCAAACTGCAGGGCAAGGGTGTGAACACGGTCGGGAAGGTCCAGGACTACGAGGGCACCTACCGGCTCTGCTACCTGCGCGGCCCCGAGGGAATCATCGTCGAACTGGTCGAGCAGATCGGCCAGACGGGAGCGCAGTCATGAAGTACCTGCTGCTCAAGCACTACCGAGGTGCCCCGGCCCCCGGCGGCGACCAGACGCCGATGGACCAGTGGACGGCCGGCGAGTTCGACGCGCACATACAGTACATGGACGACTTCGCCGCCCGGCTGGAGGAGACGGGTGAGTTCGTCGACAGCCAGGCCCTGGCACCCAGGGGCGCGTTCGTGCGGTCTGACGGCGAAGGGCGCCCGCCGGTGACCGATGGCCCGTTCGCCGAGACCAAGGACCTCATCGCCGGCTGGATGATCATCGACGTGGATTCCTGGGACCGCGCGGTCCAGCTGGCTGGGGAGCTGTCCGCCGCTCCTGGGGCGGGTGGCAGGCCGATCCACGAATGGCTCGAGGTGCGGCCGTTTCTCACCGACCCGCCCACGGTCACCGAGTGAACGAGCCGTCGCTGCGGGAGCTCGTGCCCGCGGTGATCGGTGTCCTCGTCCGGCGCGGAGCCGACTTCGCGCCGGCCGAGGATGCCGTGCAGGAGGCGCTGATCCGGGCGCTGGAGACCTGGCCGGACGGTACCCCCCGCGATCCGAAGGCATGGCTCGTCACGGCCGCCTGGCGCAAATTCCTCGACGCCACCCGGGCCGATACGTCGCGGCGGGGACGGGAACTCACCGTGCACACGGAGCCGCCGACCGGCCCGGCGCCCGGCACGGACGACACGCTGCGGCTCTACTTCCTGTGTGCCCACCCCACCCTGCCGGCCGCCTCGGCCGTCGCCTTGACGCTGCGCGCGCTCGGTGGCCTGACCACGCGGCAGATCGCGGCGGCATACCTCATTCCCGAGGCGACCATGGCGCAGCGGATCAGCCGGGCCAAGCGGCGGATCGCCGGGCTGCCGCTCGACCAGCCTGGCGGTCTCGCGACCGTGCTGCGGGTGCTCTACCTGGTCTTCAACGAAGGGTACAGCGGAAATATCGACCTGGCCGCCGAGGCGATCCGGCTCACCCGCCAGCTCGCTGCCATGACCGGCGAGCCCGAGGTCGCCGGACTGCTCGCGCTCATGCTGCTGCACCATGCGCGCCGCGCCTCCCGCACCGGCCCGGGCGGCCGCCTGGTGCCGCTGGCTGAACAGGACCGGTCACGCTGGGACACCGGCCTGATCGCCGAGGGGGTGAGCATCCTGCAGGCCGCGCTGGCCCGCGACCGGCTGGGCGAGTACCAGGCGCAGGCCGCGATCGCCGCGCTGCACGCGGACGCCCGGAGCACGGCCGAGACGGACTGGGTGCAGATCGTGGAGTGGTATGACGAGCTGCTGCTGCTCACCGGCAGCCCGGTGGTGCGGCTCAACCGCGCGGTGGCGGTCGGCGAGGCCGAGGGGCCGCAGGCCGGCCTGGCGGCGCTGGCTGACGTAGCCCCCGATCTGCCCCGTTACACCGCGGTGACGGCATACCTGCGCGAACGCGCCGGCGACCTCACCCACGCCGCGGAGCTGTATGCCGATGCCTCCCGCGCTGCCACCAGTGCGCCGGAACGCGACCACCTCATCCGGCAGGCCGCACGGGTCCGGCAACTGCTGAGCGACGTCCGTTAGACGTTGAAACCGAGGGCGCGCAGCTGCTCGCGGCCGTCCTCGGTGATCTTGTCGGGGCCCCACGGCGGCAGCCAGACCCAGTTGATCCGGAAGTCCGCGACGACGCCGTCCAGCGCGGCGGCGGCCTGCTCCTCGATCACGTCGGTCAGCGGGCACGCGGCGCTGGTGAGGGTCATGTCGATGGTGGCCACCCGGTCGGTGTCCACGCTCACCCCGTAGATCAGGCCGAGGTCCACGACGTTGATGCCGAGTTCGGGGTCCACCACGTCGCGCAGTGCCTCGAGCACGTCGTCGTCACCGGCTGCCAGGCCGCCCGCTGGCTGCTCCGCCGCTTCCGCCGGGGCGGTCTCTTCCGCCGGGGCGGTCTGCTGGCTGGCCGTCTGCTCGGTCATGATGTCGCTGCCTCCTCCACTGCCTGGCTGGTGGCGTCCTTCCATGCCATCCAGGCGAGCAGTGCGCATTTGATCCTGGCCGGGTACTTGGACACCCCGGAAAATGCCACCGCGTCCTCGAGCAGGTCCTCGTCCGGCTGGCCGGCCCCCTTGGACCGCATGAGGGCGAGGAACTCCTCGAATACCGCCATCGCGTCGTCAACGCTCTTGCCGATGACCAGGTCGGTCATCACCGAGGCGCTGGCCTGGCTGATGGAGCAGCCCAGCGCGTCGTAGGACACGTCGGCCACGGCGGGCGTGCCGGCCGCGTCCTTCAGGCTGACCCGGACGGTCAGCTCGTCGCCGCACAGCGGATTGACGTGATGCACCTCGGCGTCATAGGGCTCGTGCAGGCCGCGATGGTGCGGGTGGCGGTAGTGGTCCAGGATGATCTCCTGGTACATCGACTCGAGTTGCATAACACCTCTATCCAACGCGCTGCCTGCCGCTGCATCTTCCCGGACTCCCCGGACAAACTCACTCGGACGCGAAGAACCGCTGCGCCTGCCGGATCCCCGCGGCCAGCGCATCGGCCTCTTCGGGGGTGTTGTACAGGTAGAACGAGGCCCGGGTGCTCGCCCGCACGCCGAATGCCCGGTGCAGCGGCCAGGCGCAATGGTGCCCGGCGCGCACCGCGATGCCCAGGTCGTCCAGCACCTGGCTGACGTCGTGCGGGTGCACGTCTTCAACCGTGAACGAGATCGCGCCGCCCCGGTCCACCGGCTCGGTGGGGCCGAGGATGCGCAGTCCGTCGACCTCGCCCAGCACGGCCAGGGCGCGGGAGATCAGTCCCTGCTCGTGCGCCCTGATGGCGTCCAGGCCGATCTCCGACAGGTAGTCGATGGCCGCGCCCAGGCCGACCGCCTCGGCGATCGGCATCGTGCCGGCCTCGAACTTGTGCGGCGGGGCGGCGAACGTCGTCCGGTCCATCCAGACGCTCTCGATCATCTCGCCGCCGCCGAGGAACGGCGGCATCTCCTCGAGCAGTTCGGCCCGGGCCCACAGCACCCCGATGCCGGTCGGGCCGCAGATCTTGTGCGCGGTGAAGCCGAGGAAGTCGGCGCCGAGCGCGGCCACGTCCACCGGCATGTTCGGCACCGACTGGGCCGCGTCCACCAGCACCAGCGCGCCCACCGCGTGTGCCGCGTCGGCGATCATCCGCACCGGGTTGATCGAGCCGAGCACGTTCGACTGATGCGCCAGCGCGACCAGCTTGGTCCGCTCGGTGATCAGGCCGCCGATGTCCGAGGTGTCCAGCCGGCCGTCCGGTGTCACCCCGAACCAGCGCAGCGTGGCGCCGGTGCGCTGGCACAGCAGCTGCCACGGCACGAGGTTGGAGTGGTGCTCCATCTCGGTGACGGCGATCTCGTCGCCGGGGCCCAGGGAGAACCGGCCCGGCCCGGCCGCCGTGGCGTTGCTCATCGAGTAGGCGACCAGGTTGATCGCCTCGGAGATGTTCTTGGTGAACACGATCTCCGACTCGTCCCGCGCGCCGAGGAACTCGCCGACCTTGATCCGGGCGCCCTCGTAGGCCTCGGTGGCCTCCTCGCCAAGCTGGTGGCTGGCCCGGTGGATGTTCGCGTTGTGCCTGGCGTAGAAGTCGTCCATCGCGTCGATGACCTGGCGCGGCTTCTGCGACGTGTTCGCGCTGTCCAGGTAGATCAGCGGCTGGCCGCCGCGGATGCTGCGGTCCAGGATCGGGAAGTCCTTGCGGACTCGCGCGACGTCGAGCGTCATGCGGATGCCTCTGTCTTGAGGTACTTCTCGTAGCCGTCCCGCTCCAGTTCCTCGGCCACCTCGAAGCCGCCCTCGGCGACGATCCGGCCGGCCACGAACACGTGCACGAAGTCGGGCTGCACGTAGCGCAGCAGCCGGGGGTAGTGGGTGATCAGCAGCACCCCATGACCTTCCTGCGTGCGGTACCGGTTGATGCCCTCGGCCACCACCTTGAGCGCGTCGATGTCCAGCCCGGAGTCGGTCTCGTCCAGGATGGCGATCTTCGGCTGGAGCAGCTCGAGCTGCAGGATCTCGTGCCGCTTCTTCTCCCCGCCGGAGAAGCCCTCGTTCAGGTTCCGCTCGGCGAACTGGGGCTCGATGGACAGGGCGGCCATGGCCTTGCGCAGGTTCTTCATGAACTCGCGCAGCTTGGGCGGCTCCCCCTGCACTGCGGTGACCGCCGTGCGCAGGAAGTTCGACACCGACACTCCCGGCACCTCGACCGGGTACTGCATGGCCAGGAACAGGCCGGCCCG
>DASYAV010000034.1:0-3046 GCA_036501145.1 Streptosporangiaceae bacterium
GGCCAGGTGGTCGACGCCGCGATCGTCGACGGCACCGCGGTGCTCCAGGCGATGACCTACGGGCTGCTGGCCGACGGCGCGTGGACAGACGAGCGGGGCGTGAACCGGCTGGACACCGGCGCGCCGTTCTACGACGTGTACGCGACGTCCGACGGGTCTTACATGGCGGTAGGGGCGCTGGAGCCCCAGTTCTACGCCGAGTTCACCCGGCTGCTCTTCGCGCCGGAGGGAGTGCCCGCCGATCTGCCGACGCAGTACGACCGCGCGGGATGGCCCTCGCTGCGGGAGCGGTTCGCCGCGCGGTTCGCGGAACGCTCCGCGGATCAGTGGGCAAAGATTTTCTCCGGAACGGACGCGTGCGTCGCCCCGGTCCGCACCATGACCGAAGCCCCCGCCGACCCCCAGCTCGCGGCGCGCGGCACGTTCGTGACGGTCGACGGCCTCGTCCAGCCCGCGCCCGCACCGCGGTTCTCCCCGGTACCGGGCAGCGCCCCGATCGCCGCGCTGCCGCCGGGCCGGATCGCCCGCCCCGGCGCGCACACCCGCGCGGTCCTCACGGCCGCGGGCTTCGACGACGTAGACGACCTGCTGGGCTCAGGCGCGATCTGGCAAGCGTAACGCGGCGCGGCTCGCTTCTTGCTGTTATCAGGCGCCTGCGCCCACTTACGGCGCGAAAGTCACTTCGGCATTGGGATAAATCGGACAGGAAACGTCTAGGGCTTGCAGATTATTAACACGCTGGTTTGGATTGTGTTGCTGATTCGGCGTCCTCGGCTGCGAGGAAGGCGATCAGGTCACCCGGTGCGGGGAACCGGGCGGTGGCGGGTGTGATGGCGTGTCCGTGTTCTTCCAGGAGCGGGCGGGTTCCGCGGATGGCCTCGGTGAGTCTGCTGCGGTCCACGGCGAACAGTTCACTCAGGACTGCTTGTGTGCAAAGTTTGCGCAGGTAGAGCACTGTGGCCAGGATTCTGTCGGCGTTGGTGAGCTTGGGGCGCGGGCCTGCTCCGGCCGCGCGGCGGCGCTCGGTGCCGCGCCGTTGGCGGCGGGCCTGCTCGCGCTGTGCTTCCTGCGGTTCGGCCAGTTCAGCGATCAGATCGTGCAGGTGCTGGCGGGACATGCCCGTCAGCGCCGGATGCGACAGCATGACGCGGTCGGGGACCCCTGCGCCGAGCCTGCTGCCAGGCTCGGCGGCGCCGGTGGCAGGCGCGGGCGGGGCAGGGCGCGGATGGATGGTGTAGTTCCAGTCGCCGTGGAAGCGGTGCCGGGCCAGCGGGACCGCTGCCATCTGCGCATCGCTGATCTCGGTCCCGGTCGGGTAACTGCCCGGGTCGAGTTCGGCGCGCACCGTCAGGCCCGTGCGGGTGGTGGTCGCGGCGATGCTGTTCAGGATTACTTCATGGCTGGTCAGGGGCCTGCCACGCCAGTTCATGGTGATGTGGGAGAACAGGCGGTGCTCGATCTTGTTCCACTTTGAGGTGCCCGGCGGGAAGTGGCACACCGTGATCTCTAGCCCGGTCCCGGCGGCCAAGGCGGCGAGTTCGGTCTTCCACGCGCGGGTGCGATAGCCGTTGGAGCCGCCCGCGTCCGCGGTGATCAGCAGCCGCCGGGCCCGCGGGTAGTCGCCGCGGCCGGCCGCGTTCCACCAGCGGCGGATCGACTCCACGGCGAACGCGGCGGTGTCGTGGTCGGTGCCGACGTTCACCCACCCGGCGTTCGCCGCCAGGTCATAGACCCCGTACGGGATCGCCTTGCCCAGCTCCCGGTCAGGGAAGTCGTGGGTGCTGACCTGCGCTGGCTCGCCCTTGGGCCGCCACTCCCGGCCGCCGTTTCTGAACTCGCCGACCAGCTCCTTCTTCTTGGCGTCCACACTGATCACTGGATCACCGGTGCCCTGATGCGCCCTGACCTGCTCGCTGATGTACCGGAACTGCGCATCCCGGTCCGGATGCCGGCGTCCCTCGACGGTCTTGGCGTTGGCCTGCAGGCTGAACCCCTCCTCCCGCAGCAGGCCGCCGACCGTGTCCGCGGAGACCTTATGCCCCTGGCGGGCCAGTTCGGCCGCAAGCTTGCGGGTCGACATCGTGGTCCAGCGCAGCGGCGACATCGGGTCGCCCCGCTCCTGCGGCTCAACAAGGGCCAGCAGCGCCGGGCGCAGCCCCGGATCCACGTCAGCAGCCCGCTTGCGTCCCCCGCCCGGCCGCCGTGCCCGGCCCAGCGGCTCAGCCCCCGCCTCCAGCTCATCCACGCCCAGCGACACCGTCGCCTCGCGGACCTCAGCGGCCCGGGCCACCAGCCGGATCCCGCCATGCCCCAGCGCCCGCGCCTCAGCCCCCATCAGCAGCCGCCGCTGCCGCTCATCCAGATGCGGGAAGATCACCCCGAACTTCGCCGCCAGCATCTCCTTGGTGACCACCATGGTGCCCATACCAAACCAGAGTGCCGGATTCCAGGAAGCTACGGGTTATTCTCCAGCAAGCCCTTAGCCTTTAGCCGTGCCTACCGCTAGCCGTGCCTACCGCTTCCGGGCCTTCCAGACTTCTTCGCATGGCCATCGCCGCGCCCAGTCGAGGGTGACGAACGGATACGTGGTGGTGGCGCCGGGCCAGGGCCGCAGCTCGAGGAGATCTTCCACCTCCAGGTCGCAGCCGCGCAGCAGCCGGATCATGTCGCCGTGGCCGAGGTGGAACTCCACCGACTCATCATCGGGCCATTCGAACCGGTGCATGCCGAAGAACGGCCGCAGCAGCCGGTCGGTGGCGGGCTGATCGTCGGCGTCCGGCACGGTGAGCATCAGCAGCACCGAGTTCAACAGGAAGATCAGCTCCCCGCCGGAGCGCAGCAGCCGAGCGGCCTCAGGAATCCAGCGGTATGGATCACACCAAATGCTGGCGCCGTATTCGGAGATCGCCAGGTCGAAGCTGGCGTCGGCGAAGGGCACCCGTTCGGCGCTGGCGTGGACGAGCGGGAACCGCAGCCCGAACCGGTCCTGCAGCTGACGGGCGGTGGCCAGTTGCGCCGCGGAGTTGTCCAGGCCAGCCGGCCGCGC
>DASYAV010000035.1:0-41868 GCA_036501145.1 Streptosporangiaceae bacterium
ACGCCCGCGCCGGGTCGGCCTTGGACTCGGTCAGCCGCTTCGACAAGGCGGCGTCGGTGATATCGGGCTCCCCGGCCGCGTGGGCGGCCTGCCGAGCGGCGAGCGCGTCGTTGAACACCACCCGTGCGCAGCCGAACGCCCCGGCCAGCGCCGTGCACTGCGCGGGCGTCGGGTAAAGGCGGTAGGAGTAGCGGAGGTGCACACCAGGATGGTAGCTGGCCTCATCGCCGAGCACGGCCATGCACACGCTGAAGGCACTATTTTTTCGTGCTCGATTTCGAGGCGAAGCACCGGCATCCGATCGTCCCGCGGCGTCACCTTGAGCGGCGTGAGCAGGGCATGCGGGGGCGCGCACGGACCTCGAGCGCGGGGTTTCGCGAGTTCAACGCAGCACCGGCCACGTGACCTGCTGGTGAACCCCGTCCGCTGTGGCGATCTCCCGCCTCGTGAACAGCCGCAACGGCGTGTCCTCGTGACGGCTGCGCCAGAAGTTCCCCGGCCTACCGGCCATTCAGCGCTTTGGACTGCCCCCGGAGTCGGTCAGGTGCTGGCGGAACCAGTCCAGGATCAGCTCGGCCCTGGCGATCCGGTGGGCCGGCGATCCGGAGCGGGTCAGCTCGTGCGTCTCGCCGGGGAACCGGTACATGACCGGGTCCCGGCCAAGCAGCCGCAACGCGACGAACAATTCCTCGGCCTGGCTGATCGGGCAGCGCAGGTCGTCCTCCGAATGCAGGATGAGCAGCGGGGTTGTCATGTCAGCGGCGTAGCTGACCGGCGACTGGCGCAGGTAGGCGGCGGGATCGGCGAGATGATCCGGGCCCACGTAGCTGCGGATGAAGCCGGCGATATCGGCGCTGTGCTCCATGGTGAGCAGGTTGTTGCAGGCGCGTTCGGAGCAGGCGGCCCGGAACCGGCTGGTGTGCCCGACGGCCCAGGACGTCATGAACCCGCCGTAGGAGCCACCCAGGATGCCGAGCCGCCCGGGGTCGATCCAGCTGAACCGCTGGCAGGCGGTCTCCACGCAGGCCATCACGTCCGCGAAGTCCACGCTTCCCCAGCCGGTGCCGGGGTCATGCGCGCACTCCGGCCCGCGGATGGCGCGGCCCCACTGCTCGGTGTAGCCGGCGCTGCCCCGCGGGTTGCAGTAGATGACCCCGAAGCCTGCCGCGGCCTGCAGCTGGAAATCATCGACGAGGCGGTTGCCGTACTGGGTGAACGGCCCGCCATGCACATTGAGCAGCGCCGGGTACCGCTGCCCGCCGGCCGCGCCGGTGGGCGCGATGGCCCAGCATTCCACCTCGCTGCCGTCGGCGGAGCGGGCGGTGAACCGCTGCGGGGCCGACAGTCCGACCGTCTCGGTGAACGGCCGGGTCAGCGCGGTCAGCGCGCGTTCCGGCGGGCTGCCCGGTGTGGCCGCTGATGGGCCGTCACCGTCAGCTGGCAGGTCCAGGGCGGCCAGCTCGCCGGTGCAGACCGGGGTGCCGGCCACGAAGGCGAGCGTGCCGCCCGCCCAGTCCCAGTCGCTGATCCACCGCTCGCCACCGGCGATCAGTTCCGGGACGCCGGTGCCGTCGCTGGCCACCCGGTACAGGTGCGCGTTGCCGTGGTCCTCGACGCCGAACAGCAGCCGCTCGCCGGCCCAGGATGGCGGCCGGGCGATGCCGAACGGCGCGCAGTTGCGGTCCAGGCCGGCCGTCAGCACCTGCTCCTTGCCCGATGCGATGTCGATGACGGCCACCTGGCGGTGCCGCGGGTTCTCCAGCGGGGTGGGGCTGACGTAGCAGGCCAGCCGGTCTCCGCCGGCCGGCCAGGACGGCAGCGAATAGGCCGGGCCGGTGCTGGTGACGCGGCTGGGCGCGGCGCTGCCGTCCGCGGGGACGAGCCACAGGTCGACGGCCAGGTCCAGGTCCCACGCGTCGTGCCGCCCGGAGGCGAAGGCGAGAGTCTGCGAGTCCGGGGACCAGGCCAGGCCGGATGCCTCGAACGGACCCGGCGTGACCGGCCGGGCCGGGCTGGACCCGTCCGCGGCCACGACGAAGACGCGGGCCGGGCGGTCCACCGTCCAGCCGTCCCCGTTGTGCCGGTACAGCAGGCGGCCGATCCGCCGCGGCGGGATGTCCTTGTCGCGGCGCGGCTCACCGTGGCCGGCGTAGTGCGCCGGATCGGGATCACGGGCAGCGAAGGCAAGCGCGTGGCCGTCCGGAGCCCATTCCAGCTCGGTGACCGGCGCCTGGGTGGTGCACACGATCACCCGCTCGCCGCCTGCACCCACGGGGATGACGCAGACCTGCGCCCGGCCGTCGTCACCGGTCACCGCGAAGGCCAGCCGGGTGCCATCCGGCGACCACCGCGGCAGCTGCTCTGATCCCGGGCCGGTGAACGGCCGCGGGCCAGCACCGCTCCCCCGGGCCGCCACCAGCCAGATCCGGCGGGTGTACCGGTTGCCCGCCAGATCGGGGTCGGTCACGCTGAAGGCCACCGTGGTCCCGTCGGGCGAGACCCGCGGATCACTCAGCTGGCGTAGCCGCCCGATATCGGCTGGGCGCATGCCGGCCGGCGAACTGGTGACCTGGCTCATCTGTTCCTCCCGGGGTTAGTCGGTGGACTCGGCAGCCGCTACGGCCTCGTCCACGACCACCATCGCATGGCGGGCCGCGGGGAACCCGACGTAGGGCAGGGCATGCAGGACGATGGCCCGGAGCTCGGCGGCGTCCAGCAGGCCCGCCCGCAGCGCGCCCGCCGCGTGTGCCCGCAGCTCGCCGAGATGCCCCAGCGCGGCCAGCACCGAGATGGTGGTCACGCTCTTCAGCCGGAGCTCCAGGGCCGGATCGGTCCACACCGTGGACCACACCTGATCGATGGCCCGTTCGGTGAACGCGGCCAGGCCCGGGCCCTGGCCCGTGGCAGAGACCCAGTCGTCCCCCATGATCCGCGCCCGCACGGCCAGTCCCTCGGCCCGCTGATCTGCATCCGTCATCCCAGCCTCCTCCCTCGTGCCGTGCCCGCGCCCGGCGCCAGCCGTTCATTGAATCGAACTCTGGAAGCTGGCTACCCGCCTGGCTCCCCCGCGATATCGGCGATCCACTGTTCGGAGACGGTCAGGTCAGGAGCGGTATCGGCGACGGGGTCGCGGCCCAGGCTGAGCGTGCGGGCGAACACGCCCTGCCGTCCCTGGGCCTGGGCAGCCGGGACGAGACGCAGCGCCAGCGAGGGGCACATGGCGACGGCCTGCCCGGCCTGGCGGGTGAGCCACGGCGGCACCGGCATGTCCAGCATCACCGGGAACCCCTGCCGGTCTACCTGCACGAGCTCGGGCACGATGTGCGCGCACAGCCCGTGCCCGCGGCAGCGCGTCCAGTCGAGGGCCAGCCGGGATTCGCCCGCGGCGGTGGGCACCGGCAGTGCCTGGCCGGCCGGGCGGCCGCAGCCGCCGCGGAAGGCGTGCGCGGCGAGGTCGTCGGCGAATACGTCCAGCGCCGACAGCACGAAGCGGGACGTCCCGCTGGGGTGCTGGCAGGCGCCGCGGCCGCGGACGGCCGCCGCGCCCCTGCGGGCGGCGTCGAGCGCCTCGACGCCGCCCGAGCCGCCGGCGAGTTCGGCCAGCGCGCGGGCGACGCCGGGCAGCCCCAGCTTGCAAGGACCGCACTGGCCGGATGACTCCTTGGCCAGGTAGGCAGCCACCCTGGCCACCTCGCTGAGCGGGCAGCAGCGCGCGTCCAGGGCCAGCACCACGCCCGCGCCCAGGGTGCCGCCGGCCGCGTCCAGCCCGGCCTGGCTGACCGGGACGTCGTAGGCGTCCGGCCCGGGCAGCCAGCTGCCGTGGTAGCCGCCCACCAGCACGCCCTCGGCCGGCTCGGCGGCGCCGCACAGGCCGAGCACCCGGCCGAGCGGCACACCGGATGGCACCTCCACGATGGCCGGCCTGGCGACCGCGCCGCCCACGGTGAGCAGCAGCGTCCCGGGCTCGCCCTCGGTGCCCGCGGAGGCATAGGCCTGCGGCCCCACCATGGTGAGCACGGCCAGCTGCGCGAACGTCTCCGCGTTCGACAGCATGGTGGGCCGCTGCCCCACTCCGCTGTAGCTGGCGTGCCCTGCCTTGCCCGACGGCAGCGGGGTTTTCCCGTTCAGCGCGTTGACCAGCGCGCTCGCCTCGCCCGCCACGAACCGGTCGGGCACCTCCATGACCCTGACCATGCGCGCGAGGTCCGGGTCGGCCGCCGCCGCCTCGCTGACCGACCGCGCCGCCTGCGCGTCGCTGACGCCGATGACGATCAGCCGGGCGCGCAGCGCGTGCGCCACCACCATCACCCCGCTCAGCACCAGGTAGGGCGACCTCAGCAGCAGCATCTTGTCTTTGGCGCTGCCCGGTTCGCCCTCGGCCGCGTTGACCACCACGATGGGCGCCCGTTTCCGGGTGCGGCACGCCTCCAGCACGGCGGTGAGCTTGCGCGCGACCGGGAAGGCGGCACCGCCGCGGCCGCGCAGGTTCACCTGGCCGGCCATGCTGATCAGCTGCTCGGCGGACAGCCGGGGCGACCGGCCGAACACCGTGCGGTAGGCCGCCAGGTCGATCCGCCGCCACCGGTCCAGGCCGGCGGTCAGCCGCGGCTGCCCGATGCACAGCGTGTCCAGGTCCCCGATGGCCGTCATCGCGGCTCCGCCGTGGGTCCCGAGCCGTCCCGCGGCACGCCCGGAGCGCCGCGGGGGCGCTGGCCGGAGTCGGGCAGCGCCAGGCGCGCCGGGGCCACCGGCCGGACCGCGACCCGGCCCGCGGGCGGGCCGCCCAGGGCGTCATAGGCTCCCGGCCCCCAGCCGGGCACCGGGCCAAGGTCGGGCACGGCCTGGGGCGCCGTTTCCGCCCGGCTCCTGGTGCTGGCCACCAGCCGGACCAGCAGGGCGAGCGCCACCGCGGCCAGGCAGGCTCCGTAGCTCCAGTCCACGTACGGCTTGGCGTGGCGCCCGGCCAGCAGCCCGTGCAGCACGGCCAGCGGCCAGGCCAGGTAGGCGGTGACGTGCACGGCCCGCCACATGGCCGTCCACCCGGTGGCGAACCGGCGCCGGGCGACCCCGGTGACGGCGATCAGCAGCAGCAGGTCGGACGCGAGCGTGCCCAGGCCGACGTAGAAGGTCCGCCCGCTGGCCAGGAAGGGCGCGACCGCGTCCACCGCGGCCGACCGGTGCGCGAGCACCTCCAGCGCCACGTGCGTGGCCAGGAACCCGACCGCGGCCAGCGACAGCGCCCGGTGGACCGCCTGCGCCACCACCCGGCCCCCCGGGGACATGATGACGCGGTCGGTAGCGGCCAGGCCCGCCGCCACGGTGGCGGTGAGCGCGATCAGCGCGAACACGCCGGCGTAAGCCAGCATGAACCGCTGCACCGCAGCGACTAACACCGTGCCCACCTCCCGCCGTGCCCAGGTCTGCGGGTCATGGATACAGCCAGCGCTCCGACGCCTGCTGGCATGAGCCGCGCCGGCCGCATGGCGCCCTGGCCGGCTTGCTGGAGACCGATCCTAGCGACGCCGGTAACGGAACAACTTCAAATCGGGTGATTTCCGATAACGGTGGCGCTGACCTCAACAGGGCCCTAATGTTCGCCTTCGGGAGAGGGGACCCAAAGGGAGGTTTCCCATGCCATACCGCAGGCGCCGCTCCTACCGCACCGCTGCCCGTCTCGGCCGCCGCCCAGGCAGGCAGCCAACCCGGCCGCGTTTCGCTCTGGCCGCCGTGGTGCTGGCCGCGGCGCTGGCCGCCGCCTTAGCGGTCACGCTCGGCCCACACGCGCAGAGCGCGCTCAGCGCCTCGGCCACGGCGGCCGCGGCGGCCAAGACGAACTGCGAGATCATCGTCCCCGCGCACCCGCTGAGCGCCGCCGGGCTGGCCACGCCCTACCGGCTCACCGGCCCGCACGGCGGCAAGCCGACCGCGTCCGGCTGCACCGAGGCCAATGCGGCCAGCCTGGGCGCCTTCGTGCAGGCGACGATCCTCGATCCGGCCAGCGGGACGCTTCGGGTGTACGAGCCGCTCGTCATCACCCAGGGCACCAGGCCCGCCGTCCCGCCGGTGAAGCCACGGCTGGCCCGCGGCGCGGTCGTCACGATCGACTTCGGCTTCAACGGCACCAACCTGACACAGGCCGGGGCCACGCCGCATGCCCTGCAGGACGGACGCTGCGTCGATGGGCTGCACGGATCGATCTTCGGCCAGGTGTCGTTCTGCAACGGCTCAGCGTTTTTCCACGCCGCGTTTAAGGACCTGGATCGCGGCAAGCTGGTCGTGCCGGCCGCAGGATTTACCAGCACCGGGCAGGCCTGCCCCACGACGCGGAGCTTCCGGATCGTGGATCAGGACCCGAGCGACAACGTGACCACCCGCTACCTACTCACCCGCGGCGGGCAGACCGCACAGTTCAGCCGGCGGAACGCCGCCACGCTGCCGCACGCGGCCCGGATCAGCAACGGCAGCGACAACGCACTGCTCGACGACTTTGTGGATCCGGCCCTCGGCTGCAGGCCCTTCGCGGTCCCTGACCTGTCCAACGGCGGGGCCAAGGGCACCTCCCAGGCGCTGGATGAGCTGTCCGCGGCCGCCAACCAGGCCGCGCCCAGGGCGCTGGTGCCGGAGAACGACGAGATGGTGCTGGTGCGGGGCGCGTTCAGCGTGGCCAAGACCAACCTGTACCGGTCCAGCGTCGGCCAGCCGGCGGTCTCGCCGGTGAACAACCGGGCCGACAGCCCGAAGCGGTACTGCCAGAACATGATGACGATCCAGACACCGTTCCTGTTCGGCAACGAGGCCCGGCTGGCCCGGCAGCCATCGCCGGTGCCGGGCGCCGGGAGCAACCTGTTCACCTTCATGGCCAGCCGGCTGATCACCTCCTACGGCATCCTCGGCTGCCGCCGGTACGGCCTGGCCGACCCGGTGCGGATCACCAGGAACGGTGCCGGGACGACGGTAGCCGCCCGGCTGCCGTCAGCCGGCCGCTGACACCGGGGACACCGACACCGAGGTCACGATCTGCCGGGCCGCGCGGAGGTCGGCGGCGGGCAGCCGCCTGCCCTCCCAGATCATCACGGTCAGCACGGCCGGTTCGGGCCGGGCCGGGGACGGGGCGAGGTTGTGCCCGAGCCGTCGCCAGACCAGATCCGGGCCCCAGTCGTAGTCGAGCCGCCGCGGGAAGACCTGGGACTCGCCGTAGACCAGCGGATAGGAGTAACGGCCGTAGTCGGGAATCGGCGGCCGGGCCGGATCCCCGATAACCGGGTCGCCCAGCACCTGGTAATAGAGCCAGATCAGGCAGCCGGCCGCGCCGAGACCGCCGACGTCGGGCGTGTTCTCGTCGCTGACCCGCGGCAGAATGCGCAGCCGGCGGTTCGACAGCGCGCACAGCTCATGCGGCGACCGGAGCGCCGGCACCACCCGCGGCGCGACGTCCCAGCCGGCCTGCGGGTACTGGACACGCAGGCTGAATCCCATTCCCGCCGCGGTTGCAGTCGGCATCATCGTCCTCGCGATCCGTCAGGTGAAGACAACCAGGGCAGCGATCAGCGTGGACCCCACGATCAGGCCCGTCCGCGTACGCGTGCTGAGGAATATGCGTTCCAGCCGCCGCAGGCGCAGCGCGAAACCGAACCCGGCCGTGCGGCCGCAGGCGTAGGCCAGCCATCCGGCCAGCGCGACCGGCGGGGAGTACAGGAAGCTGGCCGCGGCGAAAACCCAGAACGCACCCACCACGACCGCGGTGAAGACGCCGAAGCCGAGGATCGCGCCGTAGGCCACGGGCAGCAGGCCGGCGTCGATGCTGCGGCGCCAGTACTCCGGAACCTGCCACGAACTCTGCGGGACCGGGACGCCGGCACACTGCAGCACGGCGGCCACCAGCGCCACACCGGCGGGTATGACGAGCAGCGGACGCAGGCCCGCACCGATCGCGAGCGCCCGGCCCAGGGCGAGCAGCAGCCCCATGACCAGGGCGCCGCAGACCAGCCCGGTGGCGTGCAGCGCGGTCACCCGGTGCACGCTCCTGGCGGCGCCACTCACGGTGGGCGAGCCCGGCCGTAGGGCCGCGGCCATCGACAGGCCTCAAGGCGACCACAGCGCCGCGAGCCCGGCGACGAGGCCGAGGCAGCCGAAGCCGATCTCGTGAACCGGGGCGACAGTCAGCATTGCGTCGACTTGATGCAGGTGACCGACCGGCACCAGACAGTGTCCCGGCCGCCGCACGAGCCGTAGGGCGACGTGTAGTAGCACCCCGGCCTGTGGTCCTTGCCGCAGTAGGTGTGACAGCTGTGCTTCAGCATGCAGTCCCGGTATTTGGTCAGCTTCTTGGTGCCGCAGTAGGAGGTGCACAAATACCAGGAACCCCCCGGGCAGGTGAACGAGGGGCACGGATGGCCGAAGGAGCCGCCGCACGACGTGCTGTCGCCGCAGACTTTGCACGGGCAGTCGATGGCCAGTGCCGGGGCTGGCGCGGCTGCGAGGCCGCCGGCTCCCACCGCGGACATGGCCAGGGCCACCCGCCCGATGAAGCTGCGCCGCGTCAGGCGGTTGCCTGCGCGTTTGGCTGTCTTCTCGAATACGCGGTCAAACGACATGGCTGTCGGCCTCCACACGCGGGATGACCTGAAGCTCGGCGGGAGTGGCCGGTGGCGGCGGGTGGGCGATCAGCTGGTCGGCCTGGGCCAGCATCTCCTCGATGTTGTCCAGGGTGTTCACCCCGCCCGACACGATGACCTTGCCCGACCCGTCCGTCACGATGACCCAGGGGGCGCCCGGGACGTTGTCGGCGAAGACGGCGGCATCGGCAACGTAAGGCAGGAAGCCCACACCCTTGCCACGGACGTATTCATCCGCCCTCGCCTGGCCGGCATCGACGACGAGCAGCACCGCGGTGCGTGCGCCGGCGGACCTGGCCACCCGCCCGAGCGCGCTGGTCACCGGGCCGCATACCTGGCAGCCCGGTGAGACGAAGCCGACCAGGAAGCGCGTCGCAGGCCGGCCGGCCAGTTCCGGCAGCGGCGCGGGCAGCCGGATGTCGGTGCCGTAGTCCGGCCCGCCGACTCCGGTCACCCCCGCGACCGGCTGGATGCGCAGGTGCAGTACCCCCACCTGCCGGATGAGAGCGACCACGGCTACCGAGGTCAGCACGGAAAGTATCCCGATCAGGATCACCGCCAGATCCAGGATTGTCACGGATCACCTCACCTCCGGGTTGTCAGCGGCGGCCGGCCTGCTGGCCAGCTCGTCGACGATGGCGGCGGTGGCCCGCCGCAACTGCCCCAGCAGCCGGGTCAGCTCGCTGGCCAGCGCGACGAGCGCCGCCAGGATCACCGCCAGGCCGGCGGTGCCGAACGTCCTCCCGGCTGTGGCCGGGAGGACTGCTATGGCGGCGAGCATGAAGAGCAGCCCGGTGCGCACGATGGCGTGCGCGCCGACCGTCTCGAGTTCGCCGTCGCCGCCGAAACACGCGCAGGCGATGTCGCGGCCACGCGCGTACGCACTCGCCAGCGCGGCGAGAAAGACCGCGAACAAGACCATCGCCAGCCCGGCGCCCGCCTGCCTGAGTGGCCGTGGCGCGGCCAGGCCGGCCAGCAGCAGGCCACCGGCAATCAGCTCGGCAAGCGGGATCACCCGCGCGAGGAGTCCGGCGAGCGCCGGGGACCGGATGCCGTAGTCGGCTATCTGCCCGGCGAATACGCCGGGCTTAACCGCCTTCGGCAGCCCCGCCGCGATTAATACGGCTCCCGCGACTGCCGCCGCCGCGCCGACGATCTGCTGGTATGCCGCGCTCAACCGGCCCCCGATCCCCACGACGATTCACTGATGCGGCAGCGGGGTATCGCGCCGGCCGCAGGTGCTATCCGGTGCCCCTGCGGCCACACACGACTCGTCATCTTGAATAACACGCGGTGAGCCCACGTTTCAAGAGGCTCTCGCCATGGACTATTGCCCGTGGCGGCAGGCATCCTGGTGTGAACTAGCTTGCGCCGCCCCGCCCGCCCCGGTACCGCGGCCAGGCCAGACGGCATGTGATCAGCGGATGAAATGCCTCCGCGCTCATGCCGGGGGGATCTCAATACAGGGGCGGTCATGAATAAGGCACTGGAGCGTCTTGGCGGGTTCGCCGCGCGGCGATGGTGGGTTTTCATCATCGTGTGGATCGTCATCCTCGGCGGCCTGCTCGGTGCGCGGCACGCATTCGGCGGCGAGTACATCAACAACTACACGGTGTCGGGCACCGGGTCCTCTAACGGCGTGAACCTGCTGAACAGCAAGTTTGCCCAGCAGGGTGGGTACGCAGGGCAGATCGTCTTCCGCGCGCGCACCGGCACGCTCAGCGCCCAGGCATCCGCGGTGAACCAGGCCACCGCCAACGTGGGCAAGCTGCCGGACGTGATCAAGGCGGTCAGCCCGTTCGCCTCCGGCAACTCGGGGGCGGTTTCCAAGAGCGGGACGATCGGCTACGCGAGCGTCTCGTGGAGCGTGAACCCGAACTCGCTGGACAGCGGGTACCTGACCATGCTGAACAACGCGGTCGCGCCGGCCCGCCACGCTGGACTGCAGGTGGAATACGGCGGCGGCGCGGGGCAGATCGGGCAGAACAGCCACGACCTGACGTCGGAGGTCATCGGCCTGTCCTGCGCCCTGGTGCTGCTGCTGTTCATGTTCGCGTCGGTCATCGCGGCGGCCATCCCGCTCGTGTCGGCGATCTTCAGCGTGCTGGCCGGGCTGTCCCTGCTGGGGCTGCTCGCCTCGGCGACCACGTTCCCCACCACCGCACCCACCATCGCCACCCTGCTCGGACTCGGCGTAGCGGTCGACTATGGGCTGTTCCTGGTCGCCCGGCACCGGGAGCAGGTGGACAGCGGGATGGACGTGGTCACCTCGGCGGCCAAGGCGGAGGGCACCTCGGGGGCGGCGATCGTGGTGGCGGGCAGCACCGTGGTGATCTCGATTCTGGGCCTGTATATCGCCGGGGTGGCCTTCGTCGGCTCGCTGGGCCTGGCCGCCGCCGTGGTGGTGGCCGTCACGATGCTGGCCGCGCTCACCCTGGTGCCGTCATTCATGGGGGTGGCCGGGGAGAATGTGCGGTCGCTCGGGGCGCGTTTCCGGGCCAGGCGGGCGCACATCTCGGCACACCAGCAGGCGGTGCAGACCGCCGCCGCCACCCAGGAGCAGCACGAGCACAGCGCGTTCGCACGCTGGGGACGCAAGGTGAGTGAGCAGCCCTGGCCGTGGGCGATAGTGAGCGTGGCAGCGCTGGCGGTACTGGCGATCCCGCTGTTCTCGATCACGATAGGCCAGCCCGACGCGGGCACGAACCCCACCTCGGAGAGCAGCCGCCAAGCCTTCGACCTGATGTCACAGGGTTTCGGAGCAGGTATCAACGGCCCGCTGGCGGTGGTGGTGAAGCTGCCCCAGCAGTCCAGTTCGGCGAATCAGTCGCTGCTGTCCACGATGCAGGGCGACGTGAAGAAGACGCCGGGCGTCGCCGCGGTCACCCCCGCCACCGTGAACCCGGCCGGCACCGTGGCGGTGTTCAACGTCATCCCGACCACCCGGCCACAGGCCGCCGCCACCGAAAACCTCGTCAACACGCTGCGCAACGACGTCCTGCCCAAGGAGCACGCCACGACCTATGTGACCGGCGCGACGGCCGGGACCGTCGACTTCACCGAACGGGTCACCAGCCGGATCCCGTGGCTGATCCTCGTGGTGGTGGCGATCTCCTTCCTGCTGCTGACCACGGCGTTCCGGTCGGTGGTCATCGCGGTCAAGGCGGCGATCCTCAACCTGCTGTCGATCGGCGCCGCCTACGGCGTGATCGTCGCGATCTTCCAGTGGGGGTGGGGCAAGAGCCTGATCGGCCTGCAGACCACGCTGCCGATTCCCTCGTACGTGCCGATGCTGGTGTTCGCCATCGTGTTCGGCCTGTCCATGGACTACGAGGTGTTCCTGCTATCGCGGGTGCATGAGGCCTGGGTGGCGACCAGGGACCCGCACCGCGCCGTCGCCATCGGCATCGGCGGGACGGCCCGGGTCATCACGACCGCGGCCGCCATCATGGTGGTCGTCTTCACCAGCTTCGTGCTGAATACCGACCCGACGGTGAAGATGCTGGCCATCGGCATGGCGTTCGCGGTGCTGATCGATGCGTCCCTGGTGCGCATGTGCCTGGTGCCCGCGGTGATGTCGCTGCTGGGCGCGCACGCCTGGTGGATGCCCCGGTGGATGGAGCCGATCGTCCCGCAGCTGCAGCTCGAAGGCAGCGCGGCCGCGGAGGCGGCGGCTGAGCCCGTGCTTACCGGGGCCGAGGCCGGTACCGTCCGACATGACGGACGAGTACCCGGTATGGACCAGGGAAGGGCACCGAGCATGTCTGACGAACGGCACCGCGAATCCGCCGACCTCACCGACTACCAGGTCCTGGACTCGTCCGACACGCTGGACGGCCCTCCGGGCGACGATCCGCTGGACCGGGGCGTGGCCACTCCCGACCGGTGGTCGGCCGCGAACCGGCTGAGCCGGGCCGAGTCAGACGGCGAGTCCCTCGACGAGCAGCTCGCCGAGGAGGAGCCGGACGCCGTCTACGACCCCGGCGACGAGCAGGCCGACGACATCGGAGGGGACGAGAACGCCACCGAGGATGATGTCGCCAGGCGGCTGCGGGCCGAGGGGCCCGATCCCCGCGCGGGCCGGCTCGAGGCCGCGGACGATGGCTCTGTCGAGGACGATGAGGCTTCGCTGACCGCCCAGGACGACCTTGTCGCGCGGGATGAGGGGATCGACGGCGGCGGGGCATCCGCTGAGGAGGCGGCTGTCCACGTGGTGGACGAAGGCACCGCCTCCTCAGACAGCCCTTGAGCGCTACGTCCGCGCGGCCGGCCGGCGAGCCTGCCCGGCCACCGCGCCGGGTGACTGGAGCTGCCGGAACCAGGCCAGCACCCGGGGCAGGCCGGCATGCTCGGACGGGAAGTGGTCCAGATCGCCGAGGTCGACAAGGGGACGGCACGGCCGTGCGCACGCAGGGCGCGCTGGCAGTCAACGGAGTTCCGGTAGTACACCTGGGTGTCGCCGTGCGCGGCGTACAGCCGGACCGGGCTGCGCGGCAGCCAGCTGGTGCAGGTCGTATCGTCGGCGCGGAGCAGCGCCACCACGCGGCCACACCAGGCCACCAGGCCGGCAGGGCGAGCAGGCCGGGACTACAGCCAGCCGTTTTCGCGGGCGATGCGGATGGCGTCGATCCGGTTGTGCCCGTCCACCTTGCTGATGGCGCTGGACAGGTAGTTGCGGACGGTGGCCGGTGACAGCGAGAGCCGGGTGCCGATCTTCTCGGTGGGTGTCCCCGCCGCGGCCTCGCGGAGCACGTCTGCTTCCCGGCTGGTGAGCGGGCTCTCACCGGTGTCGAGGGCGACGCTGACCAGCTCGGGATCGATGACGCGCTGGCCGCCCGCGATACGGCGGATGCCGTCGGCGAGCTTGTCGGCCGGCGCGTCCTTCACGATGAAGCCCCTGACGTGGGCCCGCAGCGCACGGAGCAGGTTCCCGGGCTGGCTCAGCCCGGTGAGGATGAGCGTGCGGCAATCCGGCAGCTCGTTGTGCAGCCGCGCGGCGACGGCCAGCCCGTCCAGGCCGGGCATGTCGATGTCCAGCACGGCCACGTCGGGCCGGGTCTTCCCGGCGACGTCCAGTACCTGGTCCCCGCGGTCGAGCTCGGCGACCACCTCGATATCGGATTCCAGGGACAGCAAGGCGACCAGCGCACCGCGGATCATGTGCTGGTCTTCGGCGATGAGCACCCGGATGCGGTCCAGTGAGGCTCCTCGGAGGCGGTGACGGGTACCTGGGCGGTGAGCTGGAACCTGTCGTCACTTAGCCGCCCGTGCGAGAGAGTACCGGACAGCTCCTCCAGGCGCGCGGCCAGACTGCTCAGACCATACCCCCCGTATTCCCCGGCAGGACGCGCACCATCGCTGCCGTCCGCGGGAGGAACCGGGGGCGCGCCATCGTTGAGCATCCGCAGCCGGGCCAGCCCATCGTCGCGGTGCAGGGTGATCTCCGCGGTGGCCGCCGTGGCGTGCCGGAGGATGTTCGTCGTCCCTTCCCGGACCGCCCACGCCAGGGCCTCATCCACGGCCGCGGGGATGGCCGGGACCTCACCGTGAACGCGGACCGTCAGGCCGGCCGCGGCCAGCAGGGCCGAGGAGCTGTCGAGCTCGTCGGCCAAGGTGATCTTGGGGCTCCCGGCGGTGATGGCCCGCAGCCCGGCCAGCGCTTCGCTGGCCACCTCGGTCAGGTTCTGTATCTCCCGCACCGCGGCCTGCCGGTCCCGCCGCAGCAGGCGGGCCGCCAGGTCGCCCTTCAGCGAAATCGCCGACAGGCTGTGGCCCAGCAGGTCATGCAGGTCCCGCGACACGCGCAGCCGTTCCCTGCCCACCGCGGCCTGGGTCAGGGCGTTCTGTGTGCCGCGCAGCTCACCGGCCACCCTGACCAGGCGCGCGGACGCATACAGGGCGGCGGGCACGATCGGGATCGTGGCCGTGTAATAGGTGAGCAGGTAGACGTAGTCGGCATAGCCCGCGTGGGCGGGGAAGACGGCGGCGAACTGAAAGCCGATGTAAGAGCACGCCCCGGCGATCGCTATCACGGCCAGCCAGCCGTCGAGCACCATGGGTATCGACCCCAGCAGCACCAGCTGCGCGCTGATCCAGTTGAGCCCCAGCCAGTGCAGCGGCACATAGGCCAGCGCGGCCAGTGCGAGCAGCGTCCACACCCCGCCGCGCGGGCGCTCCCCGCGCGCCAGGGCAAGGCTGTGCCGCAGCTGCAGCCCGAAGATCGCGACGCCGCACAGCACCGCCAGCCACGGGTAGCCGGACGGGCCGATCCCGCCGAGGCTGCCGAAGATGGAGTACAGCGGGGCCTGCGCGATCAGCGGCACGTGCACGGCCGCGAGGATCAGGTACGGCCCGGCAAGCGCCGGACGGCGCAGCGCATCCAGGGCGCGCCTCATCGCGGTTCCCGGTGCCGACGGCGGATCGCCAGCCGCAGGTCACCGTGCCCGCCGTCGGCGGTGATCAGCCACTCGCCGGGCGCCTGGTCGTGCAGCACGGTGGTCAGGCCGGACCGGAACCCGGCGAGCCGCTCGCTGTCCAGCGGCTGGCCCAGCGCGGCGGCGGGCACGTCCACATCGGCCGCGATGCCCGCGGCAGCCAGCAGCGCCACGGCCGTGCTGACCTCGGACCGTACGGTGATCGCCTGGTAGCGGCTGGCCATCCGCCGGGTCTGCGCCAGGGCGCTGCGCGAGGTCTCGGTCAGCGCCCGCAGCTCGCGCTCCGCCGCGGCGGGATCCTCGCCGGCCGCCCTGGCGGCGCGCTGCCCGGCGGCGATGAGCTGCTCGAGCTCGGCGCCGAGGCTGGCCTCCAGTTCGTCGTCGATCCGGACCCGCTCGGCGACCACTGCCGAGCCGACCAGTTCCTCCCGGCTGGCCCGCAGCCTGGCCGCGGCGCGGGCCAGCCAGATCAGCGGGCCCATGGTCAGCGGCCAGAACACCGTGTTCTGCGCGAAGTAGTGCCCCAGGGCCAGGTCATGCCCGGCGGCCGACATCACGGCCGGCACCGCGGCCAGTACCGCGACAACCGGCACCGACCAGCGCAGGCGCAGGTAAACGGCGGCCAGCACGGCGAGCTGCTCACCGGCGGCGAGCCACGGGGCGCCGATCACCGGCAGGGCGGCGGCGTTGATCACCACGAAGACGCCGGCGAGCCAGCCCGCGTGCCGGGGCCGCTGTCCCCGCGCCATCGGCATCAGCAGCCACAGCTGCAGCACGACCGAGCACGCCATAGCCACGGCGGCCGCCACGGCCGCGCTGTGCCGGTGCGGCTCGACCAGCACCCGGCCGTAGCTCCAGACCGGCATGCCCACGGCGTAGGTGACGACGATGGCCGGAATGAAGATCCGCTCGAACCGGCTGCGCAAGGTCCTCATCGGGCTCCCGGGTGTGTCATCGCGGCAACCAGTATCGCCGCAGGCGGCCGGGGCGGGACAGACGCAGATATCAGCATCTGGCCGTGACGTTCATCATGGCCAGCTGGCGACATCGGCTTCTACCGGACACCCGGGCAGCAGGCCAGGCTGCTTATAGCCCCGCGCGGGGCCGGATGCGACAGGCCGGGCAGGACAGAGAGGAATCCGATGACCGTTGCCGATGCGAGCAGCGCTACTGACGTACGCATGCCGGAGGGCTGGATGGCCGGGGCGTGGACGATCGACCCCGCACACACCGTCGTGAGCTTCGTGGTCCGCCACCTGATGAGCCGGGTCCACGGCACGTTCAGCGAAGTCAGCGGGCAGGTCGTGACCAGCGCCGAGCCGGCCGGGTGCACCGTGGCCGCCGATATCGCCGTCGCGTCGGTCAGCACCGGCGTTGAGGCGCGCGACAACCACCTGCGGTCGGCCGACTTCTTCGAAGCCGAGCGCTACCCGCGGATGACGTTCACCAGCAGCGCGCTGCGGGTGGTGGATGGCTCGTGGGTGCTGACCGGCGAGCTGACGATCCGGGACGTCACCCGGCCGGTGGACCTGGCGGTGGAGTTTCTCGGCTGCGACCCCGACGGGCTGCAGGGCGAGCCGCGGATCGGGTTCTCGGCCCAGGGGAACATCAGCCGCCGCGACTTCGGCGTCAGCTTCGGCCTGGCCGCCGACGGCACCAAGATCGTCGTCGCCGACAAGGTCGGCATCGTCCTGGACGTCCAGGCCTTCGGCAGCTCCTGATGCGCCTCACGGTGACCTCCCATCTGACGCTCGACGGGGTCATGCAGAGCAATGGCAAACCCGAGCCGGAGCTGAACGACGGCTTCGAGCAGGGCGGCTGGCAGGTGCCGTACTTCGACCAGGATCTGGACCGGCTCACCGCGGACTGGATCGCGGCGGCCGACGCCTTCCTGCTCGGGCGCCGGACCTACGACCTGTTCGCGGGGTACTGGTCGCACATCACCGACCCCGGCGACCCGCGCGCGACCCGGCTGAGCATCAGCTTGCGCAGCAGCGCGCCCAGCTGGTCAGCCGTCCGGGCGGCTGCCGGACCTGGCGAGCAGGCAGGCGAGCACGGCGCTGACCGCGAGCAGGCCGATGGAGATGGCGAGCGCGCCGTGCAGCCCGTCATAGAAGCGGGCGTGGCCCGCGGCCAGCGAACCGAACAGGGCGATGCCGAGCAGGCTGCCGGCCTGGCGGAAGGTGGTCAGTGCGCCGGATGCCACCCCGGACCGGGAGCGTTCGGCGCTGGACATGAGCAGGCTGGTCAGCGGCGGGACGAGCAGGCCGAGCCCGGCGCCGAGGAGGATCTGCTGGGCGAGCAGTTCCGGGTAGCTGGTGGCCGGGCCGGCGAACAGCAGCCCGGCACATCCGGCCGCCATGGCGGCCAGGCCGGTGAGGATGGTCCACGCCTGGCCGATGGCGGCGCTGATCCGCCCGGCGAGCACGTTGGCCGCCAGGATCGCCGCGGTCATCGGGCCGAACGCCAGCCCGGCCCGCAGCGCGGACATCCCGTGCTCGGCCTGGAAGAGCAGGCTGAACAGGAAGATCAGCCCATAGAAGCACACGTTGACCAGCATCCCGATAGCGACAGGGGCGGCGAACCGGCGGCGGCCGAACAGCGCCAGCGGCAGCATCGGGCTCGCCGCGCGCGCTTCGGCCCTGATGAACAAGGCGGCGGCGAGCAGCGACAAGGCCAGCCCGGCGAGCACGAAGGGACTGGTGAAGCCGTACGCGCCGGCCTCGATCACCGAGGTGGAGAACAGGGCCAGAGTGATGATGGCCATGACGGCTGCGCCGAGGTCGACACCGCGGCCGGTGGCCCTGGGCGTTTCCGGGGCGTACCGCCAGGCGAGCCACAGCCCGGCCAGGCCGATGGGGGCGTTGATGAAGAAGATGCTGCGCCACCCCAGGGCCGCGATCAGGACGCCGCCGATGACCGGGCCGCCGGACAGCGCGGCACTGGCGCCGGCCGCCCACTGCCCGATGGCCCGGCCCCGCCGCCGCGGGTCGGTGAAGGTGTGGTTGATCAGGGCGAGCGAGCACGCACCCAGCAGCGCCGCGCCCGCTCCCTGCACCGCGCGCGCCGCGATGAGCACGCCGATGCCGGGAGCCAGGCCGCAGGCCATCGAGGCCACGGTGAAGACGATGAAGCCCGCGCACACCATCCGCCGGGCGCCGAACCGGTCACCGAGCGATCCGGCGGTCAGGATCAGCGCAGCGAAGATCAGCACGTAGGAGCTGACAACCCACTGCATCTGGGTGGTGCCGCCGCCGAACGTGGCGCCGATCCGGTTGATCGCGACGTTGACGACGGTGACGTCGAGCTGTATCACCCCGAACGCGAGGCTGGCCGCGATCAGGGTCGGGGCCTGCGGCCTTCTGCTCGCCTGGCGCGGCACGGCGGGAACGGGCCGGGTACCGAGCGAGGAGGTCATGAGCGCCAGCCTATGGCCGCAATTACTCAATTTTCATTGAACTATCCACCGGTTAGAATGGCCTCATGCTCGCAGATGCGGATCTGGCGGCCGTCGGCCGCGCGCTGGGCGATACACACCGCGCCCGGTTCGTTCTCATGCTGCTGGGCGGGCAGGAACTGCCCGCCGGCGACCTCTCCTCCCGCGCCGGGACGTCCTCGTCCCTGGCCAGCGCCCACCTGGCCAAGCTGCTGGAATCCGGCCTGGTCACCGCGTCCAGGCGGGGCCGGCAGCGCTATTACCGGCTCGCCAGCCCGGACATCGCCCAGGCGATCGAGGCGCTGCTGGTGATCAGCCCGCACACCAGCGCCACCGGCCTGTCCAACGTGCACCGGGGCAAGGCGCTGCAGCGGGCCCGCACGTGTTACGACCACGTTGCCGGGCAGCTCGGCGTGGCCCTGGCCGATGCGTTCGAGCAGGACCACATCATCGCCGCTGGGGACGTCGGGTGGACGCTGACCAGCCGCGGCGAGCACCGGCTCGGCGAGCTCGGGCTGGACTCCGGGGCCCTACACCGCGGCCGCCGCCCGCTGCTGCTGTCCTGCAAGGACTGGACCGAGCGCCGGCCGCACATGGCCGGGCTGCTCGGCCAGGTCCTGGCCAGCAAGCTGCTGGATCTGAACTGGGTCCGCCGCCGTCCGGACAGCCGGGCCCTGCAGATCACTCCGCTGGGTGAGCAGCGGCTGCTCGCCGAATTCGCCGTCCGGATCTGACCACCCCCCCCGGTGGAGTTCACGGCGGTCCCGGGGCACACCCGCAACATGTTCCCGGGGGTCGCGTCGGCGTTCACCCGGCACGGCTTCGGAGTCTTGGCCCGGCACAAGCCGGACCGCCCGGTCATGCGGCGGGAGCTGACCGGGCCCGGCTGACCGGGCGGCACCCGGCCGCCACCCCCCCCCGCGGTTCCCCGCGGAGTCAGTGGTGCACGGCGGCGAGCAGCGCGGCGTACGCACGGACCAGCGCCGCGTGCTCCTCGGCGAGCAGCGGGCTACCGGGCTGGCGTCCCTGCTCGACCCACTGATCCGACAGGTCCATGGCCCGCGCGCGGTGCTGCGCCGCGGGCCTGACCGCCGCCTCCGGCTCGCTGTACAGGTAGCAGTACAGCCGGGTCAGCGACTCGACCAGCTCATCGCCCGCCTCCCGCAGCGTGCTGGAGTAGGGCACCTCCCGGTGCACGCGCCACCAGTCCACCTCAAGCTCGGCCGCCTCGGCGGGGCTGTCCGGGTGGCCGAAGCTGCGCCGCACCAGCGCGTAGAACCGCCGCATGCACGCCCGGGCCCGGTCGGGATCGTTGTCCGTTGGCGCCCACAGCTGGTTGGCGCGCAGCACCAGCCAGGCACCGAGCAGGGTCCGCGGCCAGTTCATCCCGAAGCCCACCCTGACCAGCCCGACGGAGGCCACCAGCGCCTGGCCCCATCTGCGCAGGTAGTAACCGACCCAGGCGCGGTATTCCAGATCGGCCAGCCGGAGCGGGTCGAAGGAACGCAGCCGGCCCGGCCCCGCCGCCCGGCGCGCCCCGTTCCTTCGCACCCGCGCGGTGACCGCCTCAGCGCCCATCGCCCCGGCCCGTCAGCCCTGCGGGCTGTGCCCGGCCGGCGGCGGCACGTCGAGGGTTGGGTTGCGGTCGAAGAACCCGGTCGGCTTCAGCGTGAACCCGCACCGTGCGACCGGCATCACCGGCCAGTCTTCGGGCCGGGGGACGTGGGCGGGCCCGAACACGTGCCACAGCACGATGTCGGCGCCGTCGATGTCGCGGTCACCGGCGGTGAACGCGGGCAGCCCGGCCCCGCCCGGGTGCTGGTTCACGAAGTCCCCGGCCGGGTAGCGGTGCGCCGGGTCATACCGGGTGACCCACAGATGGTTGGTGGCGAACCGGGCCCTGGCGTGCAGCGGCGCGGCCGGGTCGGCCAGCAGGGTGGGGCCGGCCTCGGGGTAAAGCGTGTAGCTGACCGGCCGGCCGAACCGGTTCACCCGCTCGGTGCTGAGCACCCGCCAGGTCCGCCCGCGTGCCCCGTCGGCGCGGCGCCCGGCCTGCGACTCGCTGGTCAGCCGGGTCACCTGCTGCACGATCGCGTTGCCGTACGGGTTGTCCGGCCCCACTGGGCAGCCGCTGACGTCAACCTCCTCCACCGCGTTGGACTGCCCGTCCACGGTCATGTCCAGCCGGGCGCAGAACAGGTGCTGGTGAAACGGCGCGCCGAGCCCGGGGGCGACCTCGGTGGAGTGCGGGTGGTCCCCGCCGGGATGGGCGGCGGTGAACAGCACGCCGGTCATCTTGACCTCGCACTCGATGCTGCCATCCAGGTAGAAGTACCAGTAGAAGCCGTAGTCGTAGTTGCCGACCGTGCTGAAGAAGGACACCACGAGCCGGCGCTGGCGGCGTGATTGCGCCGAGCCGTTGAAGATGTCGGTGTGCTTCCACAGGATGCCGGAGTCCTCCTCGTGGATGCAGATCGCGTTCTTGATCACCCTCGGCTCACCGGTGTCGCCGGTGACGGTGGCGTCCAGGTAGGCGATCTCACCGAGGCAGTCGCAGCCGCGCTCCAGCGAGTTGGCCCACTTCCCCACCAGGTATTCGCCGGTGTCGAAGTAGGCCTGCCAGTAGCGGAAGCGCGGGTCCCCGTAGGGCACGACCATCTCCGGGATCGACGCCCGGTAGATCACCGGCCGTTCGCGGCCACCGGAGTGCAGGCTGATCTGGTGCAGGGACAGCCCTTCCCTGGCGTCGAAGCCGATCCGCATCGACCAGTCCTGCCAGCGCAGCTGGTGGCCGTCCAGGGTGAAGCTGGGCCCCTCCGGCTGGGTGATCTCAATGGGCCGCAGCGTGCCGCGGTGCGGGCCGCGCACCGCCGGGTCGTCGTAGTCGCCGGACTCGGCCGGGACCGGCAGCACGAACTCGTCAGTGATCTTGAAGACCGTCTTCTCGACCAGGTCGACGTAGGCGGCGACGCCGTCCACCGGGTGCGCCCAGGCCAGGTCGTGCTCGTCGGCCTGCACGAACGCCAGCACCCGCACCATCCGCCGCCGGTCGTCGTCGGGCACGCCGAACGCGCCCGCCGTGATCGGGCAGGCGCGGATCTTCGTCATGTCGGTCAGGCCGCGCCGGGCCATGGCCGCCCGCCAGCCGGGATCGGCGCTGACGATCTCCTCCACCGCCGGGTAGTCGGCGTCGGCGATCGGCAGCTGGCCGTCGGTGCGCGGGTCGAGGCGCCGCACGCTGACCACCTCGCGCCGGGTCAGCGACACAACGGCATCGGCCGACGCGCCGGTGTCCAGGTTGAGCAGGAAGGCCCGCAGCCGCCGGTCCGGGGGGCGCGGCCCGGCCGCGAGCACATCGTCCTTGGGCGGCTCGGCCAGCCCGTAGTAGGTGAACCTGGTCGGCCCGGCCAGCAGCCCGGCGGCGGCCAGGATGTCCCGCCCGGCCAGGTACTCGGCCGCGGTGGCCGGCTCGAGCGGGTCGGCCGGATGGGCGCCGGGCGGCTGGTCGGTGCGGACGGCGGCGTCGGTCATGACGGGTCTCCGTTAACGCCTCGTGGCAAGCGCTTTCCAATCTCTCGAACGTATCTGATCCTGCCCGCCGACGTGCTGCCCGGCCGCGGGCACATCGGGGACGGGGTGATCGACTTCGGCCCGATCTCGGCTAGCGTGCTGCGGGCCGGCTACGCCGGCTACATCGAGGTCGAGATCTTCAATCAGCAGGTATGGCACGCGCCGCCGGACCATACGGTGACGACCGTACGGGAGCGCTTTCCTGCCGCGCTGCGCTGATGTTCTGCCGCGGTTGCGCGGGCGGCGCGCTGAGCGGGGTGGCTGCGCAGGTCCTACGCTAGGGTGAGTGGCTGCGGACGCATCGGGGAACGTGGGGCCGGCCCAGCCGGGCGGCCGACCGCTGCGCGGGCGGTCCGCGGAATCAGCGCGAGCGCGCCGCCGGTCAGGGCCACCGAGATCTTCTTGCTCATCCCTTGCCTCCGGGCGCACCCGCTTCTCACGTGAATGGGGAGGTCTACCGGTCCATGAACGGTGTCCTCCGGTGTTCGGTGGTGACCATCGTCAGCCTCGTCCCTGTCGCTTGATGAACTCCAGGAAGGCCCCGTTGAACTCGGCCGGGTACTCCCACAGGCACGCGTGGCCGCCTTTGGTGGTGGCCCACTGCGATCCGGGGATCTGATCGTGCAGCTGGCGCGACAGCGATACCGGGATGAGGATGTCCTGTTCACCCGCGAGCACGAGGGTGGGCACGCTGAGCCGGCCCAGCCGTGCGGTTGTGTCGTGCCGCTGGATCACCGCGAGCTGGGCGAGATAGGCGTGCACGGGCTGGTCCATGTAACGCATCGCGGTCTCGAAGTCCGCGAGTTCGGGGCCGCGCTGCTCGAAGAAGCCGACCGTGAACGCCCACAGGGTGACGTCCCGCATCACGTAGGGAACACCGAGGACCGGCGCCATACCCGCCCACATGTCGAACATCCGGGAGCAGAACGGCCCGGGCGCCGCGTAGGTGCACGCGAAGGTGGCCGAACGCAGATCCGCCGGGTAGGCGAGCGCGTACTCCTGGGCGATCATCCCACCCATGGACACGCCCATCAGGTGGAAGCCGGTGATCCCCAGGGAGTCGGCGAGCGCCTTCGCGTCGTCGGCCAGCATGCGCGCCGAGTAGGGGCCGGCGGGCTTGGAGCTGGCGCCGACGCCCCGGTTGTCGAACCGCAGCACCCGGTACCCGGCGGCCAGGAAGTCCCCGGTCTGGAACGCCCAGCTGTCCAGATCATCAGCCAGGCCATTGATCAGGACGATCGTCTCCTGGCCTTCGCCTTCCAGCTGGTAATTCAGCTCGATGTCATTAATTCGTGCGATCGGCAACGGGGTTCCCCCTCCAGATCGGATCCGGATCCGATCTGGCCGGACCAGGCCCGGTGAGACTAACCAGCCAGATCGCCATAGTGCCAGTCTGAGTCGGTACGGTGTCCGGATGACGACCGGCCGGATGGAGGCGTTCAGCGACGGGGTCATCGCGATCCTGATCACCGTCATGGTGCTCGAGCTGCCGATTCCGCACGGCACCAGCTGGGTGGCGCTGCGCCCGGCCGCGCCCGTCCTGCTGACCTACCTGATGAGCTTCGTCTACCTCGGCATCTACTGGAACAACCACCACCACATGCTGCAGGCCACCACACGGGTGACCGGGCTGATCCTGTGGGCCAACCTGCACCTGCTGTTCTGGCTTTCCCTGGTCCCGTTCATCACGGCGTGGCTGGGCGAGAACCACTTCGCGCCCACGCCCGCGGCCTGTTACGGCATCGTCCTGCTCATCGCCGCGCTGGCCTACTTCGGCCTGCAGATGGCCATCATCCGCGACCAGGGCAGCCACTCGGTGGTCGCCGCCGCCGTCGGCCGCGACGTGAAGGGGAAGCTGTCGCCGCTGCTGTACGCGGCCGGCATCGGGCTGTCCTTCGTCAGCCGCTGGCCGGCCGTGGCCATCTACGCCGCCGTCGCCCTGATATGGCTGATCCCCGACCGGCGGCTGGAACGCACCGTCACCGGCCGCGCCGGCATCGGCCAGAACCCGGCCGGCGAGTAGCCTGGCCCGGCTTTCTCAGTCGACCCTGAGCCAGTTTTCACCGTTGGAGTAAATCTGGATCGGGTTCGCGGCCGGCAGGTTGTATACCTGCTGGCCGATAACCGTCTGCTGGCCCTGCGGATGGATGGCGACCGTTCGCCCGCTGTTATTGTCTTCTCTCTTTATCGTCATCTGCTGCCAGGAAGATGATTTCGCATCGGGCAGCGTGAGGAGCATGTCTGCTTCGGCGGCATTGATTATGACGTAGTTGTATGCCTGGTCCAGTGATGCGGTGAAGCCGGGCGGGTTCCCATGGGCAGGAGCCTGAGCCGCCTCGGCGACGAGGCGCTTCACCTGGGCTTTCCGGGGGGAACCGGCGAGACGGCGGCCGCGATCGACGCGCGGGCGCGGATGTCGGCGGCAATGATGATCGAACGGTCAGCAGCGCCGCGGCAACGATGACACCGATGCCGGCATAGGCCGCCACGACGATGGATGCACGGTCCTTCGTCTTGTTGACGTTATAGATCAGTAGCGCGGCACCGCCCGCCGCGCCGATGAGCGTTGATACACCCCCGACGCGGGTGACGTTAAGCGAGTTGGAAGTAACCGGCTGAACGGTGGCGGTGTCACTCGCCGTCGGCGCCGCGGCCTTTGCCGATCCCTTGTTGAGAAGGCCGAGACTCTCGCCTAATTTCGTGATCCCGTTGACAATCCCGATCCCCCGCTGGGTGATCGAACCCCCGTAGATCATGCCACGCCCCCTCAGGCTGTTCGGCCCGGTGCCGTTCGCCTGGCGCCGGGCAGGCCGACCCCTGCCGGCTGCCTGCTAAGACGCTTACCTCCCCGCGCCGGGTTACCCGCCCGTGGTGTGCACGGTCAGGGCCACGGCTGCGGACGGGGCCGGCCGGTGGCTGTCCGCGCTTTCCCAGGTGAGGAATGGGATGGGCGCGTTGAACCAGTGACCTGCCGGGCATCTGATCTTGGCGCTGTCCAGCGGGCCGTCGCTGGAGTTCATGGTGAACCGGCAGATGACCTCGGCGGGAAGCCCGCACCGGGCGGTGCATTCGTGGTCGGTGTAGGCCGGGCAGTCCAGGAACATGGTGACCTCCAATCACCCCGTGGAGGGCTCGGAACCCCGTAGCCCCCCTGCAAAGACAGAGGCAGAAACAGGAGACTAAATGCCCCGGCCGGCCAACCGCATCGGGAGATCTCCCAATACCGGGGTAATCGCGATCCCAGTCTCCGGCGTGCTACGGGTTCCCGCCGGCCCGTCCGGCCTGGACGAGCCCCAGCCGGTGAGCGGTGGTCGCGGCTTCGACCCGGCTGCGCACACCGAGCGTGGCGAGGATGCCCGACACGTGCGCACCGGCGGTCTTCTCGGTGATGAACAGCCGCCGCGCGATCTCCCGGTTGGTCATGCCCTCGGCAATCAGCGCAAGGACCTCAAGCTGGCGCGGCGTGAGCCCGCTGCCGCCGCCGCTGTCCCGGCGAGGGTGCTGGCTCCCGGTGGCCGCCGCGGGCGGGAGCGGGCTGATTCGTGCCCGGCGGGCCAGCGCCGCCACCTCGCCTGCGAGATGCCCGGCCCCCGCCCGCGCGGTCAGCTCGTGGGCCCGTGCCAGGGCTGCCGCTCCGTCCCGTGCCCGGCGCCGGGCCAGCAGCGTCTCCGCGCGGCGCCAGTGCGCATAGGCCTCAGGCAGCGGATGGCCGAGCGACGCCCATTCAGCGGCCATGCCCCGCCACGCCTCGTCGGTGTCCGCATCGGTGAGACGGCCCGTTTCGGCCTGGCACAGGCCCAGATAGGCACGCGTGGTCTCCGCGGTGAAGGCCGGGCCGGACAGCAGATCTCCCGCGCGGGCGAGCATTTCTGCCGCGCGGGCCTCGGCGCGCGCCCGCGACTTCGGCCTGTCCCGGGCCGGGACGGCCGCGGCCAGGTCGGCCTCGGCCCGGGCGGCCAGCCACAGCAGCGGGGCGACAAGCCAGGGACTGCCGAGGCCGTCAAGCTGGCGCAATCCCTGCGTCAGCGCCTCCCGCGCCTGATGCGGCCGCCCCTGCCACAGCGCGAGCTCGGCTTCGGTCGCGCACAACGCCGCCTGATACGGCGGATCGACGGTCTGGGACATCAGGTCCCGGGCGGCCCGCAGATGCGCAGCCGCGCCCGCGAACCTGCCACCGCACAGGTCGAGCCGGGCCCAGCATCCGTGCAGGTCGATCGCGGCCACCTCGCTCGCGTTGCGCCGCTCCGCCGCGGCGAGGATGTCACCGGCCTCGGCGAGCCGGCCGAGCTCGGTGAGCGCCGCCGCCGCGTTGCTCTGCAGGGACACCCCGTAGTCGCCCGCCATCCCCACCCGCGCGGATCGCCCGGCGCCGTCCAGGGCCACCGCCAGCCCTTCCGCCAGCCGGTTCAGTGGGCCCGCCAGAAGCTCAGACAGGTTCAGGTAGGCACGGAACAGGTCATCGAGGTCCCCGGCCTCGTCCGCGATCTGCCGGGCCGTGCGCAGGTGGCAGACCCCGGTGTCGCCCTCGCCGAGGTAGGCCAGATCGCAGCCGAGGGTGTTCAGCGCATGCCCTTCCTCGGCGCGTGCCCCCAGCCCGCGGGCGATCGCTATCGCCTCCTCGCAAAAACGGCGGGACTCCGCATGTCGGGCGAGTAGCATCAGCGCCTGGCCGCGCGCGGCGAGCACCCGGGCGCGCGCCGTGGACGGCGGCGCCGCCGGGACCAGCGCGACGGCCTGCTCGTAGGCATGCAGCGCCGTCTTGCTGTCGCCCGCGGCCCACAGGAACCGGCCGAGGCGTTCCCACAGCAGGCCTGCGGGCACGGCATCGCGGTGCTGGTCCACCCGGCCGATCGCCTCGCGGGTCAGCCGGGCCGCGCGCCGGTGCTCGCCCGCCAGGTTGGCCGCCCCGGCGGCTCGCCGCAGCAGTCCGGTCCTGTCCAGCCCGGTCCGCCCGCAGGCATCGGGCACCTGGTCCCACAGCCCCAGGGCACGCTCGTAATGCCGCTGTGCCTCCGCGAACCCGCAGTGTGCCTCGGACACCCGCCCGGCGGCCACGGCCGCGGCCAGCGCGCGCGGCCCGTCGTGCGCGGCCCGTCGTGCGCGGCGAACCAGTGACGGGCGAGATCACCAGCCACAACGCCGCGCTCACCGCCCAGTTCTGGCCGGCTGCTCAGCACGGTCCCGTAGCTGGCATGCAGCCGCGACCGCTCCCCAGGAAGAAGCTCGTCATAAACCGCTTCGCGTAAGAGCTCGTGACGGAACCGGTACCTGCCCTCGTCCGAGGTCACCAGCAGGTTCTGGGTCACGGCCTCCCGGAGCGCCGCCAGCCGCACGTCTTCGGGCACGTCCCACACCGCGGCCAGCAGCTGATCGGAGACCTCCCGGCCACCGGCGGCAACGACCGGCAGCAACTCCTGCACCGGCGAGGAGAGCTGGTCCACGCGGGCCAGCAATATCTCATGCACGGTCCGTGGGATCCCGCCGTCACCGGCAGCCGCCATGAGTTCCTCGGCGAAGAACGGATTGCCTCCCGACCGCTCGAACACCGAGTCGGCCAGCCCTCGGCCGGCCTGGGTCCCGATGCTGCTGGAGACCAGCTCGGCGATCCGGTCACGGGAGAGCGGCGGCAGGGCTATCCGGTCAATCCTCCGGGTGCGCTCGAGTTCTGCGATGAACGCCCGCAGCGGATGCCCCCGGCACACCTCGTCGTCCCGGTAGGTGGCGATCACCAGCACGCGCTCCGAGCGCAGGTTCCGGACCAGGAACGCCAGCAGGTCACGCGTGGAACGATCTGCCCAGTGCAGATCCTCGACGACGAGAACCAGGGGCGCCGCCGCGGCCAGCCGCGCGATCAAGCCGAGCACGAGCTCGAACAGCTGGCCCGGCAGCAGCGTCCGGCCCGCCGTCGCCTGGTGGCCGGCCGGCCTCAGCTCAGGCACGAGAGACGCGAGTTCATCACCGCTCAGAGCCGCCCGGGCGGGCGCGTCCATCGTGCGCACATGGCCGCGCAGCGCCTCGGCGAACGGGCCAAACGGCAGCCGCCCTTCCTCAACGTCCAGACAACCCCCGACCAGGGCGGCCGCGCCCCGCCGCCTGGCGCGCGCCACGAGTTCGGTGACCAGGCGGGTCTTCCCCACCCCCGCGTCGCCTGCCAGCAGAAACGCCGACGCCTGCCCGTCAAGCGCTAAGGTGACGCCCTCGTCGAGCCGCTCCAGTTCGTCCGCGCGGCCGACGAAGCACCGAGTGGCCCCCGCCGCGATACCCGGCCCGCCCATCATCTGCTCCCGGCCCCGGCGATCCCGCCCGCGCCGTTGTTGCCACGGCAGATGCGCCGGTAAAGCGAGCGCAATGTGCTGCATAATAAATGGTCAACCCAGCTAGTGTCTGGCCGGGTGCGGGGATAAGCGTCGCAGCATGAGCGAAGCGATCAGGCTGGTCGTCCGGGTGGATGACTTCGGGATGTGCCACGCCGTCAACGAGGGAATCCAGCAGGCTTTCACCGGCGGTATCGCCACGGTGGCGTCGACCATGGCGCCGTGCCCCTGGTTCACCGAGGCCGTGGCCATCGCGAAGCGGACCGGGATCCCGCTCGGCGCTCACCAGACGCTTACCTGTGAGTGGGACTTCTTCCGCTGGCGCCCGCTCACCGAGGGCCGCTCGCTGACCGGGCCGGACGCCACCTTCTACCGCAGCGTGGCGGAAGCCGCGGCCCACGTCACCCACGAGGACGCGGTCCGCGAGTTGCTGGCACAGGTCGGGCGCTTCGGTGACGCCGGGCTCGCCCTGGAGTACCTGGACCATCACATGGGCTCCACCCTGCCATCGGCCTACGCGGAAGTCTCCGAGCGCACCGGAGTGCCATTCCTGTACTCCGAGCGTGTCCACCTCGACAGCTACAACGAGCTCACCCCCCGCGACGCCAGCGGGAAGAAAGCCTGGCTGCTCGGCCTGCTGCGGAGCCTCCGCCCCGGGCTGCACATGCTGGTCTGCCACCCCGGCACCGGCGGGCCGGAACTGGCCTGCATGACCAGCCCGCAGTCAGAGCCATGGCCCTGGGCGGAGCTGTGGCGCGTCGCCGACCTGGAGGTGCTCACCGATCCCGAGGTCCGCGACGTGATCGGCGAAGCAGGTATCACCTTGTGCTCGCTGGGCCAGGCTCTGGCCTGACCGGGCAAGACGAAACGGAGGGGCAGATGACGGGAGCGCGGACGGCCGCTCCCCCATGTTCGGGGGCACGGCGATGGCAGCTCGAATCGGCACTGGGGCGGATGACTCCCGCGGCGCGTGCGGCCAGAGGAAAGCAGGCCCGCAAGGCGGTCCCCCGGGACCGCCATGCGGTCTTCGACCCGCCGCAGGACCGGCCCGACCCGCTCGCCCTGCTGGCCGAGCAGGCAGAGGTGCGGCTGCCGGAACTGGTGCCCGTGCGGTACGGCCGGATGCTCGAGTCGCCGTTCAGCTACTTCCGCGGGGCGGCGCTGCCGATGGCCAGCGACCTGGCGGCTACCCCGGTGTCCGGGCTGGCCGTGCAGGCGTGCGGGGACGCTCACCTGTCGAACTTCGGCATTTTCGGCACGGCGGAGCGGCGGCTGGTGTTCGACGTCAACGACTTCGACGAGACCCTGCCAGGCCCATGGGAATGGGACGTCAAACGGCTCGCGGCGAGCCTGGACGTAGCCGGGCGGGACAACGGGTTCAGCGCCCAGAAGCGCCGCAAGATCGTGATCAGCACTGCGGCCAGCTACCGGCGGGCGATGCACGACTTCGCCGGGATGAACAACCTGCATGTCTGGTACGCGCACGCGGACGTGGACCAGTTGCAGGCTGACCTCGGGCCACAGCTGACGGCCCAGCAGCGAAAGCTGTCCAGGCGGGGCGTGGCCAAGGCCCGGACCAGGGACAGCATGGCCGCAGTGGGCAAGCTGACCCGGCTCGTCGACGGGCAGCCACGGATCATCTCCGACCCGCCGGTGCTGGTGCCGGTCGATGAGCTGCTGGCCGAGGAGGCCGGCCGGGAGGCGGTCCGGCAGCAGCTGACCGCGATCATCGCCAGCTACCGGCGCACACTGCGAACCGACCGCCGGTTCCTGCTGGAGCAGTTCGAGTTCGCCGACATGGCCCGCAAAGCGGTCGGCGTGGGCAGCGTCGGCACCCGGTGCTGGATCGTCCTGACGCACGGCCGTGAATCCTCCGATCCGCTCTTCTTGCAGGTGAAGGAGGCCGAGACGTCCGTGCTCAGCCGGTTCTGCGGGGCCAGCAGGTACCGCAACCAGGGGCAGCGGGTGATCGCCGGCCAGCGGCTGATGCAGACGGCCAGCGACATCTTCCTGGGCTGGCAGCGGACCGACCCGGACCTCGACGGGCAGCCGCGCGACTACTACGTGCGCCAGCTGCGGGACTGGAAAGGCTCCCTGAACATCGAGGTGATGACACCGCGGTCTCTGCGGATATACGGCGAGCTGTGCGGCTGGACGCTGGCGCGGGCCCACGCCCGCTCCGGTGACCGGATCGCGATCGCCGCCTACCTGGGCCGGTCGGATGTGTTCGACCGGGCCATCGGCGAGTTCGCCGCAGCCTACGCCGACCAGAACGAACGCGACCACCAGGCGCTGGCCGACGCTGCCGCCCAGGGACGCATCATCGCCGAGCGTGGCGTGTGAGAAACGCTCACAACTCAACCCACGCGGTCACGACATCGAGGCCGGCCGCCCGGCAGCGCAGCCGGAATCCGCCTTGCGGCACCGGCAGGACGGAGAAGAAGCCGACCTCGTCGCTGGATACAGCCGTTGTGCCGCCCGCCCGCATCTGGACTTCGATCGTCGCGACCTGTGCCGGGACGATCTGGCCGAGCAGCGCATCCGCGGTGACCTCGAGCTCAAGCGTCAGCCGCGGGGAGGAGAAGGTGAGTTCGCGGATGGCCGCGGTGTCTGAGCGTGTGACGCTGACGGCGGCTTCCAGTCCGCCGGTCGAGTCGTAGGTGAGCTGCGCGAGCTCGGCGTCTATGTTGTGCCAGGCGAAGGCGTTCTTGCCGGCTTCGACGAATTCGTGCGGCACCGCCTGACGGGCGCCGAGTGCATCCTTCAGCGCCGCGAGCAGTTGGTCGTCGTCCAGGCCGTCAGGCATCGCACACACCTCCTGGCTGTCTTGTCCCGGGCTCGCCCGGGCCGATGTCGGCGATCGCGCTGAGCCGTGGGGAACGCCTGAGCTGGGAAAGGCAGCGGGCGCGCATCGGGCCGATACTGCCCACGGCTATGCCGAGGGCCGCGCTGATCTCCTGGTAGGAGCACGGCGGGTCACGCACGAGCATGCTCAGCAGGTCGCGGCTGCGCCGGGGCAGTTCGGCGAATGCGGCACGCAGCGCGGCCTCACGTTCCCTGGCCAGGATTTCCTTCTCGACCAGCGCGGCATCGGAGTCTGGTGGCAGCTGCTCGTCCGGGGGCAGTTCGGCGTGTTCGTGCCGGTGCGCTCCCCGGCGCGCGCGCAGGCATTCGCGCTGGGTGGTGGTTACCAGCCAGCCCGGCAGCGCGGCCGGCTCCCGCAAGGTCCCGATCTTCTCCACCAGCAGCAGCCAGACGGTCTGGCCTACGTCGTCGATGTCGCGGCGATCGGTCAGGCTGCGGCGGCAGATCGACCACACCAGCGGAGCATAACGCTCGACGATCGCGTTCCATGCTCCCTGGTCGCCGGCGGCGGCCCGGGTGACCAGGCCGGTAACCAGCGGGTCGTCACGCATGGCGTGCCCACTCCGGCCCGGCGGCCCCGCGGGCGGGCTGCCAACGGCACTGCGACGGCGATTCTCCAGCCACCACCCGTTGCCTCGCTTCCCACACTCCCGCACGGACGGGGTCTGCCCGTGCGGCCAGGTCCTTCCCTTACAGAGGAGGCTCGTTTCTGGCTGATGCACCTGCCGGAGACAAATTTCTAGCCGTTCGGTCCCAGCAGCCGATCAAGCAGCCGCGTCAGGCACTGACAGTAGCGGTCTTGCCGGTCGTCGCACGCCTGACCGGGCAGCAGTACGGCGCCCACACCGCGGCTGGCCTGAGCCCGGGCCCGGGCCAGCAGTGTCTGCGCGGCCTGCGTGGCATTCTGCCCGGTCTCCGACATGCGGGCGGCGATGAGCCCCGCGACCAGGGGTGTCGAGAACGACGTCCCGCTCCACCGGGCCATCCCGTGGAACGTCCTCACCTGCCCGGTGTCGGGTGGCTCGGTACACACGTACGTCGCGGTGGCGAAGGCGTTGACCAGGTCCGTGCCCGGCGCGAACACGTCCACCCACGACCCGTAGTTGCTGAAGGGAGCGCGCTGCCGCCAGTTGGCGTCCAGGGCTCCCACGGACACCGTCCAGGGAAAAGCCGCGGGCCAGAATCGGCGTTTGGTGTGATCATTCCCGGCGGCTGCCACCAGCGCCACGCCTGGGTAATGTCTTAACTGCGCACCCACAATTTCGAAACCCAGTGACCGGATGTCTTTGCGGGTATTGGTGCCGAAGTCGAGCGAGATGATGTCCACTTCCCGCCTGAGTTCCTGGTGCACCTGATTGACCAGGTCCGATTCGTAGGTCGCGCCAAACTTCTCGAACGTCCTGCGCACTTCGACGTTCGCCCTGGGCGCCATGGTCCGCAGCACACCCGCCACGAATGTCCCGTGCCCCGCGTACGGCATGATGTGCGGCGGGCTGCCAGCCAGTGGGTCTTCGATGTCACCGTGCACGCCGGCCAGCCAGGAGTGCTGCGTGTCCGCGTCCTTCAGCCAGCCGCTGTCCAGGACCGCCACGTCCACGCCATCGCCGTCACACGGGCCCGTGGATACCGGCGGGCTCGGCGGCGCGTCCAAGGGGACCATTTCCGGTTCGGTGGCTGGGCAGGTATGGGTAGTGCAGACGTAGAAGATGTGGTCCGGGGTCACGATCCCCTCGCCTAGCGCCTGGTCGACGGCCTCGCAGGCCGCCTCCACGGTCGTATCCGCGTCGGTGATCCTGGCCCGGGTGAGGCCCAGCAGCTTGCTGCGCTGCGCCACCGACTCGATGGGGACAACGGAGTTGACCCGTTCGACGTCCGCGTCGCGAACGAGGAGGGCGTGGTCCCGGTAGAGATAGTCGACGTCGTTACTCTCCGCCCAGTCGGGCGGCCAGGCCGCCGCGCCTTCCAGACCCTCTTCGACACCTGGGATGCCGTGCAAGATCAAGTCGATCTGGGCCTGGAGAACCGACCGCGGCCCGCCACGCCCGTTGCCATTATCCGAACGCCCATTGTCGTTAACCGGCATGCCTGCCCCCAATGGCTGTTGATCGGTCCCGAGAACTGTTTAGCATCAATCCCATGAAACCGGGAGATTCCGATCCGGGAAACCTGCTGTCCGGCCCGGCCCGGCTCCTCCCGCTGGCCCTGTCCAGGCCCAACGACGCCTTACTCGCTGCAGGGGCGCTGATCGCCGGCCAGCCCACCGCGTACGACGCGTCCCTGGCTCATCACGCGATCGGGATCGTCCAGCGTAACCGCGGGGATCTTCCAGGAGCGATCGCCGAACTGCAGACGGCGCTGAAGCTGGCCCGTGCCTCGGGCAAACGCGAGCGCGAGATCGACGTGCAGGCCACTCTAGGGGTGGCTCTCGCATGGGCCGGTCGTACCGAGCGTGGGCTGGCGCTTCTCGACCAGGCAGTCGCGAGCTCCCGGGGGGTAGATGCCGGGCGCGTGCTCATGCGGCGTGCCTCCGTCCTCAGGGATGTCGGCCGCCTTCACGAGGCCCGAGAGGACCTGCGCCGCGCCTTGCCGATATTCCGCCGGGTAGGTGACACGGTGTGGGAGGCACGATCGCTGACGCACCGGGCCGAGATCTTCCTCGCACTCGGCCTCCCTGGGCGCGCGGGTGCGGACTTCGCCCGAGCCGAGGAATTGTTCGCAGCCAACGGCCAGCAGTTCGAGTACGCCTCGGCGCGGCACAACCGCGGGCTACTAGCGCTGAACCGCGGCCAGCTTCCCGAGGCGCTCACATACCTAGAAGAAGCGGGCCGCCTCTATGAGTCGCTCGGTGAGACCTGGCTGGATCTGGTCATGGACCGCTGCTCGACGCTGATGGCCGCCGGCCTGGCCAGAGAAGCGACGCGAGAGGCCGATGCCGCGCTGAGCCAGCTTCCGCGGGGGGGCGGGGAAGCATACAAGAGGGCCGAGTTGCTCTTCACCGCCGCGGCCGCGGCCCTCACCGCGGGCAATCCTGCCGTTGCCGGCGAGCGGGCGCGCAGAGCACGCCGGCTCTTCCGCGCCCAGGCGAGAGACGTCTGGGAAGCACGGGCCGGCCTCATCCTGGCACAGGCCAGGTACGCGTCCGGCGAGCGCTCGGTCAGCTTGGCCCGGCAGGTCGACCAAGTCGCCGACCGCCTCGAAGAGTCCCGGGCGGCCGACGCGATGCGAGCGCACCTGCTGGCCGGCCGCCTGGCGCTGGACACAGGGCGCACGATCGACGTGGACCAGCATCTCGAGCGCGCCGCGAGAGCACGCCGCCGCGGACCCCCGCTGAACCGCAGCGTGGCCTGGCTGGCCCGCGCGCTGCAGGCCGACGCCCGCGGCAACGTACGCGCCACCCGGATCGCCTGCTCCCGGGGGCTTGACGCCATCAGCGAGCACCAGAGGACCCTGGGTGCCACCGAGTTGCGCGCGCACGGCACGGCGCACGGCGCCGAGCTGGCCGTGCTGGCCCAGCGCGACGCGCTGAAGCGGGGCGACGCTCGCCGGCTGCTGCTGTGGACCGAGCGGTGGCGGGCGACCGCCCTGGCTACCCGCGGCACGCTGCCCAGGCAGGCCCGCGAACTGGCGGGCGACCTGGCGGCGCTGCGCAACGTGACCCGGCTCCTCGACGTGAGCGAGATGGCCGCCTCCCGCCGGGCCGCCCTGCAGCGTGAGCGGCGGCGGCTCGAGGCGGCCGTGCAGGCGAGCACCCGCCGGTCGCCGGGCAGCACCCCGCAGCGGCCGGGAGCTTTCGACCTGGGCACCCTGCTCGACGAGCTGGGCCAGACCACCATGGTCGAGCTTGTCGAGGTCGACGGCGTACTGCACGCGATCGTCATCAGCGGCCGTCGCGTGCGTGTGCGGGCGGTGGGCGGCGTTCCGGCGGGCGAGGTCGACATGACCCGCTTCGTGCTGCGCCGTCTCGCCCGCGGCCGTCTCCGGCCCGGCGATGAGCTCGCGCTGGCGCACAGAGCCAGGAAGCTGGAGTCCGGGCTGCTGGGCCCGGCCGCGGCAGAGCTCGGGGACGGCCCGGTCGTGGTGATCCCGCCTGGCCGGCTGAGCGCCGTGCCGTGGACGCTCATGCCCGCACTGCGCGACCGTGCCGTGACCGTGGCGCCGTCGGCCTCGACCTGGCTCCGGGCCCGGCGCAGAAAACCGCCGCCCGGCCGGCGGGTCACCCTCGTCGCCGGCCCCGGCCTGGTCAGCGGGGAGGCGGAGATCCCGCGGCTGCGTTCCCGCTACCCCGGCGCGGCGGTGTTCAGCCGTGGCAGCGCGACGGCCGAGCCCGTGCTGCGCGCCCTGGACGGCGCGTGGCTCGCGCACATCGCCGCACACGGCACGTTCCGGGCCGAGAACCCGCTGTTCTCGTCCATCACGCTCGACGACGGGCCGCTCACCGTGCACGACTTCGAGCGGTTGCGGCAGGCCCCGCACTGGCTCGTGCTGTCCAGCTGCGACTCAGGCGTCGGCGCCGCGGTTGGTGCCGACGAGCTGCTCGGCCTGGCCAGCAGCCTGGTCCCGCTCGGCGCGGCCGGCATCGTGGCCAGCGTCGTGCCCGTCAATGACGCGGCCGCCGTGCCGGTCATGCTGGCCCTGCACGACGCCCTCGGAAACGGCGGTACGCTGCCCGGCTCGCTGCTGGCGGCGCGCACCGCCACCCGGGACGACCTGATGGCCCGGGCAACCGCGTACGCGTTCACCGCACTCGGCGCCTGACCGGCGAGAGCCGGGGGGCCGGCCCGGGCGGGCGATCATGGCGCGGGCGCGGCTTTGTGAAAGGCTTCGAGTGCTTCGCCGGGGGTGTCGAAGTAGGCGCCGGGGCCGAGGGCCCCGCTGATGCCGTAGCGGTGGAGTTGCTGGCGCACCGGGCCGAGGGCGGTGCTGACGACCAGCCGGATGTCCCGCCGGTGCAGGTGCTCGACGACCTGGTTCAGCACCGTGGACGCGGTGTAGTCGATGTCGCCGATGGCCGCACAGTCGAAAACCACCCACCGCAACGGCCCTCCGCGGCTGGCCAGGGCGGCGACGTCGTCGAGGAGCCGGGGAGCATTCGCGTAGTACAGGCCGGTGCCGAACCGGTAGACCACGATCCCTTCTTCGGTGCGGGCACCGGGCTCGACCGGGGCAGGTTTCCAGTGCCCGGCCGGTGATTTCAGCAGGACGCTGTCTCGCGGGCTGTAACTGTGCCGCAGGTGGTCAACGATCGAGGCGATGACGGCGAGCACGATGCCGTACTCGACGCCCAGGACTACCACCGCCGCCGTGGTGAGCAGGGCGACGGCGAATTCGTGTCTGCGGACGGCCAGGATGCGCCGCATCCCGCCGATGTCGACGAGCTCGATCGCGATGAGGAAGACCACCGCCGCCAGCGCGGCATCCGGCAGGTAGGCCAGCGGCCCGGTGAGCAAGACAAGGACGATCAAGACCGTGGCGGCGGTGGTGAGCTGGGCCAGCTGGCTGCGGCCACCCGCGCTGTCGACCATCTGCGCCTTGGTCGGGCTGCCGTTGACGACGAACGTGCCGGAGAACGCGGCGGCGACGTTGGCCGCGCCCAGGCCGACCAGGTCGGTGTCCTCGCTGAATTTCTCCTCGTACTTCCCGGCGTAGGCGCGTGAGGTGGCCGCGCTCTGGGCCAGGATGACCACGAACATCGAGACGGCGGCGCCGGCCAGCACCCTGGCGTCGTGCCAGCCGAGGGCCGGCAGCCCCAGGGAGGGCAGGCCGCGCGGAACCGCGCCGACGACGGCCACGCCATGGCTGGCCAGATCGGCGGCGTAGCTCACGCTGATCGCGATGATCACCGCGATCAGCGGCCCCGGGATCCGGCGGGTGATCTTGCGGGCGGCCAGCACGACCACGATGACCCCTGCCGACACGGCCACATCCGCCGGATGGGTGTGCGGGAGACCGCGCAGAGTGTCCCAGAACCTGGCCGGGGTCTGCTGGCCGGCGGCCGTGATTCCGAGCATGTCCGGAAGCTGGCCCACCGCTACCTGGATGCCGACCCCGGTCAGGAACCCGACCAGCACGGTGCGGGAGAGGAAGTTCGCCAGAAAACCGAGCCGGGCCGTCCGCGCCAGCAGCAGCAGCACGCCGGCCAGCAGAGCCGCCAGCCCGGCCAGCCGCACGTAGTGTTGCGACCCGACCGCCGCCAGACCGGTGAGCGCGGCGGCGAGAATGGCGGCCGTGGCCGAGTCGGCGGCCACGACAAGGTGACGTGACGAGCCCAGGACGGCGAACACCGCCATCGGCAGCAGCAACGTGTACAGGCCGGTCACCAGCGGCATCCCGGCGATCTTCGCGTAGCCCAGGACCTCGGGGATGCCCAGCGCGGCCAGCGTGAGGCCGGCCACGATATCCGCTGGCACCCGGGACCGGTCAACCGGCAGTATCCCCTGCATCACCGGGAGCGCGCGCAACCATCCCCGCCAGCGGCCCGCACCAGAACCCGGCATCGCCTCACCCCCGGTCCTCCGCGTTCCGACACTAGATCAGTTTTCCCGGGCAGCCAGCAGACATTTACCGATAGCCGCTTGTGCACCTGTGAATCTACGCTTGGGGCAGAGCACGGCCGGGGACCAGGCGGCGCTGGCGCGGCGGCGAAAGGGAGCGGACATGAAGCTGTGCAGAGGTAAGCTCCGGCTCGCCGCGGTTGCCGGCGTGTCCCTGGCCGCGATGCTGGCCGCGGGCTGCAGTTCCGGCGGCAGCGGCCCCTCGTCGGGCGCGGCGGTCAAGGGCGGGACGGCGACGGTCGCGCTGCCGGCCGGAGTCACCTACAACTACATCTTCCCGTTCTACTCGGTCACCCACGCCAGCGTGTACAACCTGCAGTTCCAGTACCTGCTGTAACGGCCGCTGTACATCATCGGCAACAACACCAGCAGCTCGGTGTCCATCAACTACCCGCTGTCGCCCGCCAGCCCTCCCGTCTACAGCAACGGCGGCAAGACCGTGACGGTCACCATGAAGGGCTGGAAATGGTCCAACGGCGAGCCCGTCGACGCCAATAGCCTGATCCTCTTCCTGAACATGGCCGAGGCGGAGAAGGCCACCTGGTACGGCTACTCGAAGGGACTGCTGCCGGACAACCTGGTCTCCTACAAGGCCACCGGCCCCAACCAGGTGACCTTCCAGCTGAACCGGGCCTACTCCACCATCTGGTTCACCTACAACCAGCTGGGCGAGCTCAAGCCGATGCCGCAGGCCTGGGACGTCACCAGCCTGACCGGCAAGCCCGGCAGCGGCGGCTGCCTCACCGACGGCGCCGCGGACCACTGGGCCAAGTGCAAGGCCGTCTTCACCTTCCTGACCGCCCAGGCGAGCAACGCCTCGACCTACGCGACCAGCCCGCTGTGGTCGGTGGTGGACGGGCCGTGGAAGCTGTCCTACTTCAACACCGACGGCAACGTGACGATCGTGCCGAACACCAAGTACTCCGGCAGCCCGAAGCCGAAGCTGTCGGCCGTCAAGTTCCTGCCGTACACCGCCGACACGACCGAGTACACCGCAGTGAAGACCGGGCAGCTCAGCATCGGCTACATCCCCTCGGCGGACCTGCCGCAGAAACCGGCGAACTCCACCCTGCCGGCGACCAACCCGGCGGGCAGCGGCTACAACCTGCAGCCGTTCTACTTCTTCGGCATCACCTACGCCCAGCCGAACTTCAACAACCCGCAGGTCGGCTACATGGTCCGGCAGCTCTACATCCGGCAGGCGCTGCAGGAGGTGTTCGACCAGCCCGGCATCATCAGTGCGATCTACCGCGGGTATGGCCTGCCGAGTTCGGGGCCGGCCCCGAACTCGCCGCCGGGGAACCAGTGGATACCGTCCGCGCAGAGTATGAACGGCTACCAGGGCCCGTACCCGTTCAGCATCGGCAAAGCGAAGGCGCTGCTGACCAGCCACGGCTGGACCGAGGTGGGCGGCGTGATGACCTGCCAGGACCCGTCCAAGTGCGGCGCCGGCATCAAGAAGGGCCAGCAGCTGAAGCTCACCTACATCTACTCGACCGGGCAGGCCGCGGTCACGTCGATGTGGGAGACCTACAAGTCCGACGCCAGCAAGGCCGGCATCGCCGTCAACATCGTCGGGCAGACGTTCAACACGATCGTCGGCGAGGCCGCGCCGTGCGCGCCGCTGGGCCCGAAGTGCGGCGTGCAGGTGTTCGCGTACGGCGGCTGGGCGTTCGACGGCCCCGGCTTCGAGCCGACCGGAGAGCCGCTGCTCGCCACCGGCGCCGGCTCGAACTCCGGAAACTACTCCGACCCGCGGATGGACAGCCTGATCGCCGCGACGCACACCAGCAGCGCGATGTCGGCCTTCGATCAGTACGCCACCTACGGGGCGCAGCAGTTGCCGTTCATCTGGGCCCCGAACCCGTACACGGTCCAGGCGGTCAGCAGCAAGCTGCACAACGTCACGTTCAGCCCGCTGTTCACCCTGTACCCCGAGTACTGGTACCTCAGCAAGTAGCCACCGACCGTTTCCGAGTGCGGTCCAGCCGTGGACCTCGATGCCCAGGACGCCGGGCCAGTTACGCAGCGAGCAGCCGCTCGAAGAAGGCGCGATAGCGGCGCAGGCTCTGCCGAAGCTCCTCGGTGGAAACCTCGCTGCCACCTGCCCAGCGCTCCTCCAGTTCTGCGCGTTCACGGGAAAGCATCGCGGTCACTTGCTGCATGAGGCCTGCCACAAGCGCATCGGCTTGCTCGACCGCCGTTCGCGGCTCGTCCACGAAGTGTGCCTGGATCTCTTTCCAGCGGGCGACGGCGCGCTGTAGCTCGTCGCTTTCGAGCAACCGGGAAGGCGGCGTGGTGTCGGCCTTCAGGCCGCTCCCGTGGCCGGCGCCGGCCACGGCTGTCTCCGCCGGGCCGGACTCGTTCTCGCCGCCACCGCGCGCTGGCCCGTCCGCCCTGGCAGGGCGGGCACCGCCTGACGGGCGCTGCGGCAGCCGTGCCGGGTACGCCGGCTGTGCGCCGGGGTGCGCTCGCGCCTGGGGACCGGGCAGGTCCGGTATCGGATCGGCGCCGCCCGCGGCGGCCTGCTCGGCCGTCAGCCCTTCATCAGGTGAGCTGCTGGCGTTCATGGCCTGCCGCCACGCGCGGGCTGGTCCCGGTAAGCCGGGTCGCCGGTCTCAGACGCACCCGTATCCGGCATCGGGACCGCCGCCTCCTCAGTTGACTCGGTGGCTGCCGTCCCCGTATCGTCCCCGGCCGGCTCGGGAGTTCGCTCAGTGGAACCGGCTGGGCCTGTACCGGTGGCTGCCGTCTCGGTGGCATCTGGCCGCAGCAATTCGCCGAACAGGGACCGGTACCGCAGCAGCGCCTCGCGCAGCTCTTCGGTACTTGCCTGCTCAGTCTGGGACCGCTGTTGCACGCCGTGCGCGAACCGGTAATTCTCGACGGTGTCCGGGTAGTCGACCGAGACCAGCTCGGCCTGCGCGTCGAATTCCCGCACCGGGTAACCCCGCGCTTCCATCACGCGGACGACAAGGGCATCGGCCGCAGCCGCGGCGGGCGCCGGCTGGTCGACGAATCGCTCCTGCAGTTCACGCCATTCGTTCGCGAAGCGCAGGCGGCCGGCTTCCGGCAGCGGCTTGACGTCGAACTGAGCCCGCCGCCTTTCACGACCGCGAAGATCGGCCTCGGCCGCGCGCTGGTCATCACTGTTCTCTATTACCCGGTCGTATTCGGGGCCGAAGCGGTCGCGGAGCATCGCTGTCCTGCGGTTCCTGGCCCCCACCGCGACCAGCGCGATGACGGCGACCACAACGATGGCGATCACGACCCATACCCAGGTAGCCATCAGATCCTCCTGTCATTGGAGTTGCTTTCACTACCCGGCCACAGACGCGCAAACGGCGGGCCGGCACCTGGGGCGGCGATGGCCGTTTCATGCGCGCTGCCCTGGGCAGGCGGTCGGCGTACCTGCGGTGACGGAGCTGCGCCGGGCGTGCCCGGCCGCATGCCGTGGAGCTGGGACGACTGGCGTGACTCGCGGCCGCCGCCATCAGCGAGCCACCGGAGAAGCCATGAACGATCCAGAGACCTCCCGCCACGTCGAGGTCAGGGACGACGACGACCGCACCGCGGCTGTGGCGGAGGTAACGACCGCCAAAGGTCCACCAGGCACCGTCCGTACCTCGATGTACGCGAAGAGCGAGCACGTAAGGCCCGGGGACCGGGCCGCCCTGGTCGATGAGGTCATGGGCCTGCCCGAGGTCAAGGCAAGCGACCGGGTGGAGGCCACCGTCCCGTACGGCGACGCCGAGTCGGTCGAGCGCCTCAGGGACCGTACCGACGACGCGTTCCTGCGGGCAGCGGGCGGCACCACGCTGCTTGACGCGAACGTGCCGCAGGACAGCCGGCCCCAGCCAACCGAACCGCCAGCCGGGGATTCGCCGGCCGGCGACCAGCCCACGCGGTGACCAGCCCACGCGGTAACCAGGAACCCGCGAGGCCACGAGCCAGGCGGCTACGCTGATCAGCATGACGGGCATCCAGCCGGAGCTGTGGATCGGTCGCGCCGCCGCGGCGGTCTCGTTTTACCAGGCGGCCTTCGGTGCGAGGGTCCTTCATCAGGTTGGCGAAGGCGACGAG
>DASYAV010000036.1:0-42596 GCA_036501145.1 Streptosporangiaceae bacterium
TCATGTCGCAGGCCGCCGTCTACCCGATAGCCGACACCAACGAGGCGACAATCCACAGCGCGACCGTCCACAACTGCGTCTTCATCGCCGCCGTCCGCAACTGCGACCTGGCCAACGTATGGCTATCCAGCTGAGGACGGCGGGGTCTATCTCACGATCGCTGGTTCCGGCGGTTGGTTAGCCGGGCCAGGCGGCGGGCAGCCTCGCCCAGTCTGGTGCGGTCGTTGGTCGTGGCCAGGCCCACGATGGGGGCGGGCAGCCCCGGGAGCGCGGAGCCTGCCGTCGCCGTGCGGCACCGCGCGGCGAGTTCGAGCAGCAGGTGCAGGCCAGGTGGCCTGGCCGGGAGCAGCGAGGCGGACGCGGTAAGGCACGCCGTGGCGATGCCAGTTGCCGCGGCCGGGTCGAGCGCGGCATGGCCCATGCTTTCCGCGATACGGTTGAGCTTGAACACATTCCCGGAAACGCCGTCCGCGATGGCCCTCGCGGCCAGGCCTGGGTCCAGGCGCCCGTCCAGCGCCATCTGAGTCCACGCCGAAGCCGCCGTGATCCGGGTATCCGCGCTGGCTGACGCCATCCCGGTCATGAGTGCGAGATGGCACATCTGCCCGAATCCGCGCTCGCCAGCCGCCTCACCTGCGGCCGCGCTGCTCGTGGCAACGCCAACGGCGGGCAGGGACTCGGCGGCTCCTCGCGCCGCGCGCTGGCTCCCGGGCACCAGACCTTCGGATAGCCGCAGAATCAGGTATGCGGCGACGAGCTCGGATTGGTGCGGTAGGAGCAGTGGCAGTTCCCGCCCGGAACCGAGGTCCCCGATGTACGGGCCGAGCGCACCCCACTCTGACTCTGCGGGGTCGACGGCCAGTGCACGCCAGCAGCGCGACCCCGGATCCGTGCCGGAACTCGCTTCAGGCAGGCGAAGCCGTCCCGCCACCCGGAGCCTCCCGAGGACCCGGGGCGGCCGTCGAAGCAGCTCAGGCGGCACGGCCTCACCTGCCGGAATGAATACCGGGTCGAACTCGCAGATCACGTGCCCCTCGTCGTACATCGCCCGGGCCGCCTCGGCTGACGGCGCCTCTCCCACCGCCACGACCGGTGCGGCGTCCCACGACTTCCAGAACGCGTCATCCGCGTCTAGCGCCAGCCGCAGCAGCGCGCTCTCGATGTCGTTTCGCGGCGGTCCGCCCGATCCGGGATGCCACCGCGCGAGCCGCCGAAGAAGCGTCGCCTGGCTGATCGTCCCGTCCGCGAACTGCGGCTCGGCCAGCAACGGCCCGCCGGGTCCCGCGATGATCAGGTGACACGCCTCCCACAAGCGGGCCGCCAGTACGCCGTGCCCCGGATCGGCGGGATCCCAGTCCGCCGGGTCTGGCCTGGGCTCCAACGGCGGCCAGATATCCGGCTCCTCCTCGTCCATCCATGCCGGATACGTCCGGACATGAAGCTCCCCCGTCGCCCAGGCGATCGCCAGGAACGCCAACTTGCTTTCGGTAAGACAGTCCGGCCAGACAGCGTCCGGTCCCCAGCTTTGCTCGCGCGCCCGCTTCAGCAGTGGCCCGGCGAGCCCCGCGCGCTCCGCGAGCGGCAGCGACGCCAGCCGCACCGCCCCGGCCACGGCCCGCTCAACGGCCAGCATGTCCGACGCGCCCTCGAGCAACCGCGCAAGCAACTGGACCAGTTCAGCTGAATCTTCGACACAGCCAACCCTGTTATCCCGAACGGACGGGGCCGGCTTCCCAGCGTCATCGCTGACCGTGGGAACGGGGAGGGCGGCTGAGGGGCGCATCGCCGGCGCCAGGCCGAGGGCCACAGCGTCGGGGGCGATGACCGGGGAGAGCGCTGCCGCCAGCGATTCGACAGCCGCACGAGCCGCCCCGTCCGCGGGTATACTGTGCTTGCTGATCAGCTTAACCGCCGCGGCCTGCACGTCTTCCCGTTCGTGCCCGAAGGCGGCCGCGGCCAGCGCATCATCGCGCACTTCGGGATGGGATTTGATCAGCGCGCCGATCAGCTTCAACTGCGCCATCGCGGCAGATTTCTGCGGGAACAGCAGCGCAGCCGCCGACGCCGCCAGCAGCGCCCGCGGGTCCAGCAGGCCCATCGCGAGCAAGGCGCCGCATTCCCGCTGACCAAGCGTCACGCCGGTCTTGCTGGTGGCGGAAAGCAACGAGAGGTACTTGCCCGCCCTGGCCGCCTTCTCCCCACGAGATGGCGCGAGCTCGCCGTGCAACCCGAGGTACCAGCGGACATGGTTCGGCGGAAAATCCCTGATGAACGCGTCGAGGCAGGCATCGAGCAACCGGTCCCTGTCGATCGTGCCCTCCGCGGCGAGCATGCCGAGCGCTTCCTGCCAGTCCGGAGGACTGTCATCGAATTCTGCGCCCGCCTCCGGGACGCTGAACAGTCGCCACACCTCGTCGTCGAGCAGATCCGGATCCGCGCGGAGCGCGGTGAGCACGAGACCCTGGTGCCACGAATTCCAGGTGTAGATCCCCGGACCATCGACGTCGTGTACTCCGGCCGGTCCGGCTTGTCGATCAGCCTGCGCCTGACCAGATTGCGCACGACCTGCCAGTGCCGCGAGCGCAACGGTGCCCACGGTTCGCGCAGCATCCGGTCGGCGAAATCGGCGAGCCACGGCGGATCGCGGTCAGTGAGAACGCCGACGATCGCGTCGAGCACAGACTCCGGCGGTGTCCGGCCGCTGCCGATACCGAGGTCTACTCGTTGCCATGCCCGGTACGCGGGTGCCGCGCCCCTGGCCAGACCGACGGCGGCCACCCCGAACGCCGGGCTGCCCGCGAGCCCGTCCCACCACGCCACGCCGGGCGCATCCGGCTCGTTCAGGAACGCCTTCAGTTCCCTGGCGCAGGCACGCCGCGCCGCTTCGGTCGTGTTGCTGAGCAGTTCGCGCACGCGGGACGCGTCCCCCGCGCGCACGGCTATCTCGACTTCCGCACCGCTGCGCGTCATATGGCAACCTGGGCCCGCGCAGCCATCCGGGCCGCGAGGACGTGCTTGCACGGGCCACGGCTGCCCTGATGCCTGCCCCACCACGGGCATGTGCAGACGTCTCGCGGTGACGCGAACGTGACCCGGTGACCGGTGGCAGGGACATCCTTGTCAACGGAGTCCGCCTGGCCGCCAACCATCGCGCCGGCCGGCGTGAGCGTTACCTTCCCCTGCGCGATCAGCGTGCGGGCGTCGCGCAGACGGGGGTGGTCTTTCTCGGCGGCGGTGAACGGAAGCTGCCTGTGGAAGAACGACTGCTCCGACAGGTCGTAGCCCACACCGCCAGAGGCGGCCAGACGGGACAGGCACACCCCCGCCCGTTCGGGAGAAAGACCTGTGATCGCGGAAAGACGGGCCGGATCAAGACGGGCGTCCCACGGCAGAAGGGCGGCAAGCAGGTCCGCATCGGCATCGGTGTCGGCGGCGAGCCCGCTGAGAAGGGCGCCTTCGCCAGAGAAGCCGCGGTGCTTCTCCAGGCTGAGGGTGAGGGTGAGCCGAGCGGCACCGAAAGAAAGCTCCCAGGCACTCGGGGCCGGAAGGCTCGCCGGGCCGGCAGGCGGCGCATATACGCGGAGTCTTGTCGCGAAGCGGAGCAGGGGGCGAAGCTCGACGAGCCGCTCGGGAGCCGCGAGGCACGCGGCGCCTGGCCGCGGTGCCACCTCCAGCGCCAGCGTCCGGCCGGCCTGGTATGCCCAGAGCGGGCGGCGGGCACCGCGCGGCAGGGACGAGAGGAAACGGCTCGCCCCAGGCCCGGTGATCTCGGCGACCGGCCGCATGCCCCGCGCGAGGGCCTGGACCTCCCCGAAGCCCTTGACCCAGCGGGCGGGCAGGGCGACCTTGCGTTCGGTCACCGACACGGTTTCGGTGACCGCAGTGACCTCGTCATCGCCGACCTTGAGCATGATCGGGCTGCCCGTCGCGACGGCGGCCGCCAGCGCCGCGCGCATCGGCAGGTTGAAGTCGACGTTGGTGGTGCCGTTCGCGGCGGGCCGGCCGCCAAGCGCGTCCGGCGGGAGGTCGAGGCGGGCATGGACGCCGCAGCAGCCGGAGAACGACTCGAACCGGAGCGTGTCAACGTTGCTGGTCACGACCGGGTCGGCAAAAACCGGCCTGCTCGCGTTGAAATAGCGGGCGCGGGCTACCGCGGCCACCGCCAGCATGCCGAGCGCGCCCGCCCCCGGATCGGCAAGGAACCCGGAATAGAAGAAGGGGTGCCGGGCCGGGCCTGCCTCGGTGACACCGCCCGACGTGGCCAGCGCGAGTTCACCGTCGCCAGCAGCGCTGCGCAGCACGGACAGCGCCGCGTACGAGTAAACAGCGCCTACGCTTTCCGCAACACTCACAAAAGAAACTGTAACCGCGGGGTCTGACACTCAGGATTAGACATTCTCAGTGCAACCTCATTCGCGGGTTGCCCTAATTCTCAACTCCAGATTCGGCGTTCGCGCGGAGTTCCCATTCAGTGGCATTGCGGACATCGCGCACCCAGTGGACGTCACCCGGCCATTTTGCCCCGGTTACTCAGCGCACGCCACGATTCCGCTCCGCAAGTTTCCTGCGGTCGGCGGGCTGGGGGATCTCCCGTTCGGCGTCGGCGATGATGATCGCTGCCTGCTCCTCGATCGCGGTGGCGAGTTCGGGGTCGTTACCGGTTACCTCGGCGCAGGCGCCGAGCAGCCGGAGCAATGCGTCGGCCACGGTCGGCTCGCGGGCGCCGTAGCGGCGGATGAGCCCGCACATCACGGCGAGGTATTCGCCGAACCGGCGGCCGGGCACGATCACCGCCGCGCCGTCGGGGTGGCGGGCAACATGGTCTCCGAGGGGCCGCTGGGCGAGGGCGCAGAAGATCACCGTCAGGTGATCGATGGCCTGGACCGCGGTGTAGGGATCGTTGACCGCGGGGGACAGCGCCTTGCAGGCTGCGTCGACCAGTTGCCGGATGCCGAACGCGGCGTCTTGCTCCAGGGTGCGTTCGAACCCGATCCGGACCCCGGTCCGCAGGGCCTGGGCGAGGGCCTGCGGGTCTGGTGCCCGGCCGGCTGCCGCGGCGGGCCAGATCCAGGCCAGCGTGGTCCCGGCGACCACGTGCTCGCCGACCCTGGGCCGCAGCCGCAGGCAGACACCGTGCCGGGCGGCGTGGGACAGCAGCAGATCGCAGCGCACCGCCTGCACGTAGCCAGAACAGACGGCGGTGATCGCGGTGGCGCCGCCCGGGACCTCGGGGGCGTCCGGGCTGCCGGCCAGCAGCCCGTCCCCGATCACCGCCAGGGTGTTGCGCTGTACCACGTCCATGATCGTGTCGACCTGGATGGAATGCACCAGGTGGTCAGCGAAGAACACCAGCAGGCCCAGGCTGATGAACAACAGCACGATCGAGCCGCTGACCGCGAGCCGGGGAAAGGAGGCCGTGCGGTTGCCGCCGGACACGCCGACCGTGTACAGCCCGGCGGCGCTGTAGGCGAAGGTCGCCACGAACCCGCTGAGCACGAGCTGGTTCGGCCGGTCCCGCAGGAAGTTGCGCAACAGCCGCGGTGAGAACTGTGTCGAGGACAGCTGCAGGGCCACCACCGTCAGGCCGAGCAGCAGCGCGATGACCGTCACCATCGTGCCGGTGATGCCGATCAGCAGATTGCGGGCATCATCGGGGGTGCCCTGGAACGCCAGCGGCGAGTGCACACCGAGGTTGATGCCCGACAGCAGCGACCCGACGGCCAGCGCAGCCGCCACCGACAGCGTGGGCAGCACCCACAGCGATCCCCGGGCATACTCATACAGCGCGTCACGGCGGATCATGCCAGCCTCCTCGTCTCCCACGGTCATCATCCACGGGTACAAGAGCGCGATGGCACACTTCGCACGATGGAGGTGCGTGATCCAGGCCGACGGCCCGATCGCAGGTGCGCGGGCGTCAGTGGCAGGTGCGCGCGGGCTGCAGGGCGAAGTTGGCGGTCGTCGTCTTGCCCGCGGTGATCTTCACTTTCCTGGTCTGGGGCTGCCAGGTGTCGTCGGTGGTGATGAGGGTGACCGGGTTGTTGCGCTTGTCGAGCCAGTAGCTGGAGTGCCCGGCCGCGTCGGTGGTGAGGCTGGTCTGCTGTTCCCAGGTGCTGACCTGGACGGCGGCGCCGGCCAGCGGGGCGGGTTCCGCGATCTCCCGGCCCTCTCCGGTGCGGCGCACTTTTGCCGCACTTTTGCCGCATCCATTCCGCAGGAGATCCCTGGTTCGGTGGTCATGTGCCTAGTTACGCTCTGCGGCGGGTCCGGCCAACAAGGGCCGCGGCGAGGGGTAGCGCCCGGTCTCGACGGCCACAGACCGGCAGTGGGAGCTGCGGTCAGGGGGAAGGCACGATGTCACGCACGCCGCCAGGGAAGACACGCGAACGAGCAGCCAGGACCGGATGGCCGCGGGCCGCAGGGGCGTCCGCGGGCCCCGGTGGCCTGTCCAGGGGCATCCTGCGCAGCCTGGTGGCCGTGGTGCTGGCGGTGGGCCTGGCGGGTACGGGCGCTGCCGCGGCCAGCGCGAGCACGGCCAGCGCGAGCACGGCCGGCGCGAGCACGGCCGGGCCGGGACACTGCACCCGGACGGTGACCGGAGTGCATCACGGTGCCCTGGTGGCCGGCGCCGGCGTGCTGTGCCTGAACCGGGCCACCCAGTCCGGGCCGGTGCGTGTGTGGCCGGGCGCCGGGCTGAACGTCACCGCCTCGGTGATCTCCGGCGCGGTGACCACGGCCCGGGCCCGTTCGGTGCGGGTCTGCGGGTCCACGATCATCGGCCGGCTGCGCGTCATCGCGACCAAGGGCCAGGTGACGGCCGGCCCGGGCGGCGCGTCCTGCCGCGGCGACATCGTGCACGGCCAGCTGCTGATCAGCGGGTCCGCCGGGCGAGTGCTGGTGGCCGGGCTGCGCCAGCAGGGCCCGGTCACGCTGACCGGCAACGCCGCCGGGGTCACGCTGTCCGGCGCCTCGGTCGGCGGGACGGTCACCGTGCGCGGCAACCGGGGTCATGGCCCGGTGGTGATCTCAGCGAACGCGGTTTCCGGGTCGCTGGCATGTGCGGCCAACAAGCCCGTGCCGGGCGACCGGCACCGGCCCAACCCGGTCTCCGGGACGGCGAGCGGTCAGTGCCGCACCCTGGTGCCGGTGCCGCCGCGGCGGCATGCCCTGCCACCGCTGTCCCAGGACACGTCGGCGACGCTGCCGAACCTGAACTACGGCCAGGCGGTCGGTGACTTCACCGGCGCCGGGCACGACCAGCTCGCCTACGCCCAGGACGGCCAGCTGAAGATAGCCAACGTGAACAAGTTCGGCGGCCGGGTGGTGCGGTCCACCCCCACCGACCTGATGGCGACCCCCAACGACGGGCTGGACACCAATAAACCCCTGGGGCCCAGCCACGTCTGGGTCTGGGAAAACGACTGCATCATTTCGTCCTATTGTGGCCAGCTCCGGAACAACGGCGCCACCTACGGCCTGACGTCGGTGAAGGTGGCCGCGAGCGCCTCCAAAATCTACATGGCCGGCGCCACGTGGAATAACCAGACCCCGGTGGACTCCTATCAGTTGCACCTGTACAAGCTGCCCCACGACGGCTCCTGCGCCAGCGCCTCGTGCGCCGAGAAGACCGTGAGCCTGCCAAACATCTTCAACAGTCCCAGCGGGCCCAGCCGCCTGATCGTGGTGACATCGCTGGCGACGGGAGTGGTCGGCGGGCGGACGCTGATCGCGGTGGGGCTGTCGGACGAGGGCATCCTCATTTTTGACGGAAACCTCAACCAGGTGGCCCTCATCGGGGACATCTACAGCGATGGCTCGCAAACCCCGCCTACTGCGCTGGCGTTCGGGCCGCCGTCGGGGCCGGGTCAGGGCGGGCTGCTGGCCGGGGGTGTGGAGAGCAACGGGTCGACCATGTTCACCTGGCGGCTCAACCCCGACGGCACCGAGCAGAGCGTGACCAAGGACGGCGGATACTTCCCCGACGTGGAGCTCGGGGCCACGTTCGTCCAGATCGACGGCCAGACCGTCACGGCGTTCACCCGGTCTGACGGAGACGTGATCCTGTGGGCCCTGGGCAACAGCGGAAACGTGCTCGGCGACGTGCCGATCGGGCAGCGGATCGGCCAGCCCACCGGGATCACCGCGGTGACACCATGGGACGGCAGCCCGGGAACCCAGGAACTGGTGATCGGCAAGCTGGACGGCACCACCGATGAGGTGCTGCAGTGGGTGAACGGGGCCCTGACCGCAGCGCCGATCGGCCCGGGAGGTGCCACCGAGGCCACCGCGAACCAGATGTACGCCTGGTGGCCGGGCTACGCGGCCGGGCGGCTGCGGGTGGCCGACAACTCGGCCGGGCCGGTGGACATCGCGATGGCCGCACGGCCGGACGTGGGCTACGGGTGCTGGCTGGACGCGGCGGTGACCGGCCCGCCGGCCGTCCCGGCGTTCCCGGTTTTCGACACCCCGGTAGCAGCCGGGGCGGTGTCGCCGGACTACTTCGCCGGGGCGCTGACCGCCGGGACGGACGGGTCGTGCGCATCGGCGCAACCGAACAGCAAGGGCGAACGAGCCGCGTATGTGATCATTACCCCGGCCGGGGACAGCGCCGACGAGCACATCGTCAAGCTGACCGCCGTCGACGACGGGACACTGCACATCGAAAGCCAGGCCGGCGGCTACCTGACCGCCAGCCTGACCCAGGTGGCTGCGACCCCGGGGTCGTCGGGGACCTGGCAGCTGACGGTGACCGGCGGCAGCGCCCCGGTGGCGTCGGCGGCGCCGACGGTCACCGGCCACCGGCTGACCGCGAAACCGGACCCGGCCAGCTACCTGCCGCCGACCAGCCCGGCGGCCGATGACCCGTGCCGGCCGGTGTACCGGTTCGACGTGACCGGCGCCCAGTGGAAGAACGTGACCTCGGCCCAGCAGGTGAGCACACAACTGCCGGCGATGACCGCGCAGGGCAGCATCGACGGCGGGGCGACGTGGCAGAACCTGGGCCAGCTGATGCCCGCCACCGCCCCCACCGTGGCCGCGGACGGCACCGTCACGCTGGGCCCGGCCAGCTTCTTCTTCCAGAACGCGGCGGGCACGGCAACACCCCCGGGGGTGGACCCGACCGGCGACCTGTGCCCCGCCACCGGTGACCAGCCGGTGACCGAGGTGCGGGTGGTGTCGGGCGGGCTGGCGTCCAGCCCGGTCACGCTGGCTGACCCCAAGGCGCCGCCGCTCAACGGCGGGACAGGGGCTACCCCGGTCCAGGGGGTCGGGGTGGTCCCGGACGGCAACGGCGGCACCGCGGCCGTGCTGCGCGCCGACGGGGTGGACCAGGCGGGGCTGACGCTCCAGCTGACCCCGTCCGGCGGCGGGTCGGTACCGGCCAGCGACCCGCGGTACAACCTGGTCTACTACCGGGACGACGTCACCAAGGCGCTGGTCACCGGCCTGTACCAGCCCGGCGACTACGCCGGCTACACCGGGATCGGGCCGTACGCCGCCGACGGCAGCGCGGGCCAGCCCACCCGCAACTACCTGGCCACGACCAGCACCGCCGCCGGGCGGCTGGATCCGGTGATGAACGACACCGGCACGGTCACCGCATACACCGGCTCCCCGTTCGCGGTGGCCGGCAGCAGCAACCCGCTGACCCCCACCGGGGCCAACATCACCGGCGGGGTCGGCATCACCGGCTGCACCACCAGCCCCACCGCGGCCTGCACGCTGGCCGTGCCGGCCAGCACCGCCCCGGCGCTGTACCAGGCGGGCGGCCCGGACAGCGGGCCGGTGACCGGGCTGCTGCTGTCGGCCAGCGTGGTCACCGGCCGGGCGTCGCTGCCGCTGCAGACCGGCACGGCCAACGCGCACGAGCTCGGCTCGGCACCGCTGACCGTCAGTGCCAGCCAGGCCAAGCTGACCGACACCTCGCAGTTCTTCCCCAGCGACACCGTCGATACCTCCCTGGCCACTGCCGGGCAGCTCGTGCCGGTGCTGTCCGTCCCCGTCGGCCCCTGAGACTGACACCGCTTCACCGCCCACCCGGCCCAGCGGCCGATCGCAGGAAGGCAGACGGATGAACGTCATCATCATGCTGGCATCGCGGGCGCGCCGGGTCACTGTCAGCGCCGTGCCCCGCTGGCTGTGCGCGGTCGCCTCGGTGGCGCTGGCGGTGACCGCGATCCAGGCCGCCGGCGCGGCCCCCGCGCTGGCGGCGGCCGGCAGCAAAGGGGCGCCGTCGGGCCCGGTGTCGAACGCGTTCGCGATGGGCGGCGGCATCGGCGGATCGATCGACCAGCGGACCGGCGCGTTCCAGACGTCGGTGCCGCTGGTCAGCGTCACCGGCCCGGCCGGCACCGGGCTGACGCTGACGCTGGGTTACGACCAGTCGCTGGCCGCGCTGGGCGCGCCGGGGGACCGGTTCGGCCTGGGCGCGGGCTGGACCCTCGGGGTGCCCTGGGTGGACACAGCCAGCGGAGTGCACGTATACCCCGCCTCCGGTGGTTCGTACGCCTACGATTCCAGCCAGCCAACGGGACTGGCCGACTACCCGCTGCGGGACCTGACGTTCGTCAAGAACCCGGGCAGCACCCAGCCGCCGCCCGGCGTGCCGGTGCGTCAGTACCTCTACTCGCTGACCTACCTGGACGGCATGACAGACCGGTTCGACGCCAACGGGAACCTGATCGAGCAGGCCGACCGGTTCGGCAATGCGATCGACCTGACCTGGCAGCAGTCCGGCGCATGGTGGCAGCCCACCTCGGTGACCGACAGCTACGGCCAGGTGACCAAGTTCCGGTACACCGCGGGCAAGGTGACGGTGACCGCGCCGGTGAACGCGGAGGGGATCGCCGCCACGAGCACGCTCGGCATCACCGCGGGCCGCCTCACCGGGGTCACCGACGCGCTCGGCCAGCTGACCAGCTTCGGCTACAGCCTGGTGACCGGGCTGCCCGGCCCGCTGCTCAGCTCGGTGACCTCGCCGACCGGGGAGCACACCATGGTCAGCTACACGCCGCTGGCCTACGAGCCGGGCGTGGTGGCGGTGAACACGGTGGACGTCACCGACGCCCACGGCCACCAGGTGCTGCCCGAACTGTGTTTCGACATCAACCCGGCGGGCGACAGCCAGCACAACTACACCGGTTACCCCAGCTACAACAAGAACGGCCCCAACGGCCTGTTCGACTCCGGGGACTTCGGCTACCGCTACACCACCGAGCTGTCGAACGGCACCTCGACCGTCGATGCCACCTACAACAGCCTGCACCTGCTGACGTCCCAGAAGGTCTACATCCATCCGCCGGGCAAGGCGCAGGTGCTGAGCCAGGCTCAGACCTGGGCCTACCCGCAGGTGACCTCGGTGACCAGCCTGCCGGCCAACTACTCCAAGCCGACCTCACTCACCATGGCCTACGGCGACCCCCAGTTCGGGTCCACCCGCACGGTGACGACCGCCTCCGCCTATAACGACGAGGGCCTGCAGACCTCCGCCAGCAACGCGGCCGGGACGAAGACCACCACCACCTACGGCAGCTACGGGCTGCCGCTGATCCAGACGGTGACCGGCAGGCAGGGGGCGGTCAGCGTCACCACCGGCACGCTCAGCGGCGACGGCAAGACGGTCAAAACCGCCACCACCGCGACCGGGTCCACCGGCGCCCAGGGCCAGCTGACCGTCCAGGCCCGCACCGTGGCCACCTACAGCTACAACAGCCTCGGCCAGGAAACCGGGGAGTTGCTGGCCTGGGCCCCGGGTGCCAAGCCGCCGGGCGGCAGCGGCGGCCCGGACCAGATCGACCAGACCCAGCAGATCAGCACCGACACGTCCGCACACACCCAGACCGAGGTGGTCACCACCGCGGCGGGCACCCCGCAGGCGGCGTCCACCACCACGGTGACCGACCTGGTCACCGGCCAGGTGCTGTCGAGCACCGGCCCGGGCAACCTGACCACCAGCTACACCTACGACGCGCTGGGCCGCCAGCAGACGATGACCGTCCCCGGCGGGCAGACCACCAAGACCGTGTACAACTCCCCGACGCAGACCACGGTGACCGCGCCCAGCGGGCTGGTCACCCAGACCACCACCGACGTGACCGGCCGCACGGTCAAGGTCACCGACAACGTGTCCGGCGGGAAACTGGTCGCCGACCCGGCGGCCCGGACCGTGCAGACCGACCAGTACAGCACCGACGGGACCCAGCTCACCACGACCACCCCGGCCGGGACGGCCACCACCACCTTCGACCCGCTCGGCCGCCCGGTGCAGATCGTCCAGCCGGACGGAATCACCCAGGCCGACACGTACAACGACGTGGCCAACACCCAGAAGGTGTCGGTGGCGCCGGCCGGCGCCCGGATCACCGCCCCGGTTTCGGTCACCACCGACGGCTTCAACAACGTCAGCCAGCCGGTGTCCTCGGCGACCAGTTACGCGGACGGCACGACGCAGGCGCCGGCCGCCGAGACGTACGACGGACTGGGCCGGGTCACCTCCTACACCGCCGCCGATGTCACCGCCACCCCGCACTACGCCGGGGCCGGCGGCCTGCTGACCGGCACCACCCTGACCCCCGGTGACACGGCCAGCTTCCCCGGCCAGCCCGCCCAGGCGGCCACCGGCAACACCATGACCGGCGCGCTGACCAGCAAGACCCTGGCTGAGCAGGCCGCGGCCGGGCCGCGGAAAGTCAAGGCGGCGCAGCCGGCCGCGGGGACCACGTACAGCTATGACGCGGCGGGACGGGTGCACACCGCCACCACCGCTGACGGGGCGGTCACCAAGTACTCCTACACTCCGGCCGGGCAGATCGCCACCATCACCCAGCCATCCGGCACGGTGACCACGTACACCTACGATGCCAAGACCGGACGGCTGGCCGAGGTGGACGTGCGGGCCGCCGACGGGAGCACGCAGCAGACCGGCTACACGTATGACCTGGCGACCGGGCAGGTCCGGTCGGTCTACGACCCGGCGCACCCGGCCGACGCGATGAGCTACGACTACGACGCCGACGGGCACGTGACCGCCATCCGCTACCCGGACGGGACCTCCACCGCCGCGACCTACAACGACAGCGGCAAGCTGGCCACCAGCACCGACATCACCGGCGCGGTCACCACGTACAGCTACAACGCCGGCGGCACGTGCGGCCCGGCCCCCACCGACCTGTGCCAGGCCGTCCAGGCCCGCGACGGCACGACGCTGGCCCGGGTGTCCTACACCTACGACCCGATGGACCGGGTGCACACGATCACCCGGGGCAACGGGGTCACCACCACCATCGGCTACACCGACGCCAGCCAGGTCAGCACCGAGACCACCAGCGCGGCCGACGGCAGCACGCTGCGCACCGACGGTTACACCTACGACGCGCACGGCAACGTCGCCACGCACACGATCACCAGCGCCCTGCCCGGCAAGGGCAAGGGCAAGGGCAAGGGCCACGGCAAGCAAGCCAGCCCGCCCACGACGACCGCCTACCGCTACGACGCCTACAACCGGCTGCTGTCCTCGGCGGTCTACTCCGGCACCAGCGCCACCGGCACCCCCACAAGCACGACCAGCTACACCCTGGACGCGGCCGGGAACGTCACCGGCCAGGACACCACCACGAGCACCGGCACCAGCCACACGGTGAACACCATCACCCCAGGCGGCGAACTGACCGGCCGCACCGGCGACGGCACCAGCGCCAGCCAGAAGTTCGACGCGGACGGCAACGTCACCACGGACCTGGCCGGCGACACCTACAGCTACGACCCGGACGGCCAGCAGGCCTCCGTCAGCACGCCGGCCGGGGTCACCACCAGCTACGCCTACTGGCCCGACCACACCCGGCGCGCCGCCACCACCACCGTGGGCGGCGTAGCCCACGTCATCACCTACCACTACGCCACCACCGGCGGGATCACCAACGACAGCTACGCCGGCGGGGGCCCGGCCACCATCACCGCGTCCTACCTGACGGGCGTCAACCGCGAGGCCCGCACCCTGACCACGGTGACCGGCAACGGCCCGGGCACGGTTCAGGACACCGGGCCGGGCACCGGCTATTACCTCGACGACGCCCACGGGTCGGCCGTCGCGACGATCGACGACCACGGGCAGGCCACCGCCAGCTACGCCTACGGCGACTACGGCCAGCCAGACGGCGCCGGCCCCGCCCCGCTGCCCGTCCCGGCGGCGAACCCGGCCGGCAACGCCGCCGTCAACCCGTTCACCTACGACGGCGCCTACACGAATCCGCCCACCGGCACCCAGTATCTGCCCGATCGTAGCTACGACCCCGGCCAGGGCCGGTTCCTCAGCCCGGACGCCGCCGACCAGTTCAACCGTTACCAGGCCTTCGACGCCAACCCGATCAGCAACACCGACCCCACCGGCCAGCTATCGGTCTCCCAGTCGGTCAGCGACGGGTTCACCATCGCCCTGTTCATCGCCTTCGGCATCGTCAGCCTGCTCACCGGCGGTGCGGGCGTCGTCGCCCTGGCCGCGGAAACCGCTGAGGTCACCGCCACCGCCGTCATCAGCGCCGCCGCCAATCTGGTGTCCAGCGCGGCGAACCTCGCCGCCGCTGCCACATCCGCCACCTCGCTGGTCGACGAGGGCATGAAGGCGGCCACCGGAAAGGGCTTCCTGTCCAACCAGCAGGAACAAGATCTCAGCACGGCCACCTTCTTCCTCGGCAACATCGCCGGGGTCACCGGCGTCGCCGCCGGCGCCGCCGACTTCGCCGGGGACGCAACCGAGACCGCAGAGGTGAGCTCGGGCCCGCTCGTCGACCACCCGCAACTCCCCTCCGGCGCCGACCAGCCGCTCCCCGGTGGGCAGCCGCAGGTCCCCGCGGCGGATCCCACCGCACCGACCGGCATCGCACTCTCTCAGCAGGATCAGCAGAGCATCACTGCGCTGCGGGGGCAGTTCGAGGAGCCCGAAGAGGACGCGTCGGTGTGGGACGAGGTTCCCGTCGAGCCGGGGCAACAGCCCCCTGACGAGGAGCAGCCTGTTAATCCGGAGGCCCCCGACGGGGTGCGGCAGGAACCCAACTCCGCCGCCCCGCAGCTGAGCAACCCCTCACCCCTGCCCGAGACCATGTCGAACACCACCACGGGCAACACCCAGGCCGGGAATCCGGCCCTGACGGTGTCGCCATTCACCGAAGCCGACAATGTGCCCGGCCCCACGGCGGATAATCCCGCGCTGCTGCCCGGCACCAGCGACCCGGCCGGTGCGTCCAACAACTCTCCCGCCAACCCCAACCAGATCGGCCAGGGCATCACAATCGGCCTCCAGACGATCCCGCAGGTCAACACCGCTCTGGGTATTCCCGTGCAGCCGGGCTACCAGGAGCAGAGCGCCCTGGTGCCCTGACAGCGCCGTCACGCTGATCGGATGTGCCCGGACAGCCGGCCCAGGTCTACGGCCAGCGGCACACTGCTATCGGCCTGGTGAACCTGCACCCGGGTGACACCGCCGCTGAACACGCACGTCACCCGCAGCACGAAGATGTCTGGTCCGGCCACGACCCGGTAGGCCACCGACCACGGCGGCTCATAGGCGATCAGCTCGCCGGCGCCGTGGATGCCGCGGCCGCCACGGTGCAGCCGCAGGCCGAACGTGACGCCGATCCCGGCCGGCTGGCCGGCCGCAGCCTGTACCGCAGCCACCTCGGGCAGCCAGTCGGCCAGCCGGGCCGGGGCGGCGAGGTGGCCGAAGACCGCCGCCAGCGACCGCTCCAGCGTCACGCCGTGATCCACGCCTGCCACCCCGTCTGGTCTGCCCCGTCTGGTCTGCCCCGCCGCGGCTAGCTTCCTCGCGCCCCGGCATGCAGGTTAGGCTCACGTCAGGCGGGAACACCAGCAGTTGAATGCGGCAAAGATGCGGCAAATGTGCGGCAATGAGACGGGGCAATCCAACTTAAGCTGCGGGGGATCCGGGGTTGCGGGATCTGGCGGGTTTCCGTGCGGCGGTGCGTGAGCGCTGCCGGGCGGCGGGGCATACCCAGCAACAGCTGGCCCGGGCCGTTGGCCTGCACCCCAACGTGCTGAGCCACAAGCTGCATCAGCGCGGCGCCCTGCTGAACGCCGCCGATGCCGCGGCCATCGTCACGGTCCTGGCGGAGTGGGGAACGGTCGGGTCGGTGGACGAGGCCCGCGGGCTGCTCGCGCTCATGGACGTGCCCGAGCGCGCCATCCCAGCCCAGGCGTGGACCTCTGGGCCACTGGGCGCCCTGCACCGCGGCCCGGAAGCGGCCCTGGCCCCGGCCGGCCGGGCCGGCGCCGCGGCCGGGCCAGCACCCGCGGCCGACGCGAACCCCGGCGGCAGCCACCTGGCCCCGCTGCCGCTCCCCTTGCCGGTGACCCCGCTCGTCGGCCGGGCCGCCGAGGTCGCCGCGGTCACGGCCGCGGTGCCCAATTTCCGGTTAATCACGCTGACCGGGACCGGCGGGACCGGCAAGACGAGAGTCGCGCTCCAGGCCGCCGCCGAGCTGGCCAGCCAGTTCCCGGACGGGACGGCGTTCGCCGACCTGGCGCCGGTCAGCGACCCCGATCTGGTCGCGGTGACGTTGCTGCGCGCGCTGGGCCTGAGCTCACAGTCGGCGGCCACCGCCGAGGACCAGCTGGCCGCCGCGCTGCATCCGGGGCGCGTGCTGCTGATCGCCGACAACATGGAGCACCTCGTCGAGCAGGCGCCGCTGCTGGGCCGGCTGCTGACCGCCGCCCCCGGACTGCATCTGCTGGTCACCAGCCGCGTCGGGCTCGGCCTGTACGGGGAGCAGCAGTTGCGGGTGCCGCCGCTGCGGCTGCCCGAGCGGGGCAGCCGGGCCGTCACTTCGGAGGCGGTGCAGCTATTTGTGCAGCGCGCCCAAGCCGTGACCCCGGGATTCGACCCCCGGGGGGAGGCGCTGGCGGCGACCGCCGCGATCTGTGCCGCGCTGGACGGGCTGCCGCTGGCGATCGAGCTCGCCGCCGCCCGGGTCCGGCTGTACCCGCCGCAGGCCCTGCTGCCCCAGTTGGAGGCACGGCTGCCGCTGCTGGTCGGCGGACCGCGGAACATGCCGCGGCGCCAGCAGACGCTGCGCGCCACCCTCGACTGGAGCGATGCGCTGCTGTCCGCCGACGCCCGGGACCTGTTCGTCCGGGTGGGCGTGTTCGCGGGGCCGTTCGATGCCGCCGCGGCGGCCGCGGTCTGTGCTGCCGCCGATCCGCTGGCGATGACCGAGCGGCTGGCCGAGCTGGCCGAGCACAGCCTGCTCGAGGTAACGCCCGGCCTGACCCCGCGGTTCGCCCTGCTGGCAACCATTCGCGAGTACTCCCTGGCCCGGCTGGCCGAGACCGGCCAGGCCGATGCGGTGCACGAACGGCACCTCCGTCACTACCTGGCGCTGGCCACGCAGGCCCGGACCCACCTGGACGGGCAGCAGCAGGGCGACTGGTTCGACCGGCTGGCAGCCGATTTCGCGAACATCCGCGCCGCCCTGGACTGGGCCCGGTCCCGGGCCGAGGCGGGCACCGGCTACCTCGAAGACGGCCTGCGGCTGGCCACTGCGGCAGCCCCGTTCTGGCGCCGCCGCGGCTCCATGGCCGAGGGCACCCTGCACCTGGAACGCCTGCTGGCCATCGACGCCCGGCATCACCTGGCGGCCCCCGCCACCCGGGCCTGGGCGGCCCTGGAGGCCAGCGCGCTGGCCTGCTTCGGCGGCGACTACCCCACCACCGTCGACCTCGCCCGCCAGGGGCTGGAGCTTTGCACGACGCTGGACGACCTGCCCGGGCAAGCCTGGGCGCACCGCTACCTCGGCGAAGCCGCCCTGGCACTCGGCGACATGGCTACCGCCGAGCCGCACTTCCGCAGCCAGCTCGAACTTGCCGAACGGGCCCGCGACTCATGGACCGAGGCGGCGGCCTGGAACATGCTGGCGCAGGTCAGCAGGTACCAGGGCCGCTATCCCGACGCGACCGAGCAACTGCGGCGCGCGCAGCGAGCCTTCCAGGCCGCCCGCGATCCCGACGGCGTGGCGACCGTGTTCAGCAGCCTCGGCGAGGTGGCCCGCGACGCCGGGGAGCCGGACCGGGCCCGGGACTTGTTCCGCGAGGCACTGCGCGGCTACCAGCAGACCGGCAGCAAGCGCGGCATGGCTTACGCCCTGGAAGGGCTGGCCACGGTGGCGGCCATGACCGGCGACGGCAGGGCCGGGCTGACCTGCTTCGGCGCGGCCCAGACGCTGCGCGAGCAAAGCGCCGGGCGGCTGATGCCCGTTGATCAGGCCATCCTCGACCGGTTCCTCGAGCCCGGCGTGGCCGCACTCCCCCAGCGGGAGCGCGAGCAGGCCCTGGCCGAAGGCCGCAGCCGTCCGCTGGCTCAGGTCATCGACGAGGCACTCACCCGGGGGTGACGTAATCCCGCTGGCATCCGCCGTCAATACACGCACCGCCAGGCGCGGGACCGGGCGGCTCAGGGCGATGAGCGCAGTACCTCGATAGTGCAGCGTGGCCCGGTGGCTCGGGCCAGCCTGTAGTCACCGGTGAGCAGAGTCACGCCCAGCACCTCGGCGAGCGCGACATACGACGCGTCGTAGGCTGTCACGTTTTCGCGAAGTTCCCAGCAGCGGCTGAGCAGCGGGCGGTGCGATGCTCGCCGCAGCGGCAGCGCGGCCAGGTCAGCCAGGGCCAGCGCCGCGCGGCGGGCATCCATGAAACCTTCCCGCACCTGCCGTCGCCAGACCGAGGCGGTCTCGAGATCGACCAGCTCGGGCGCGGCCAGCCGTTCACCGCGCAGGCGGCTACGTGCGAGATCACCGTCGTGGCCGTCGTCGGCGAGGGCTACGGCCACGACGCTGGCATCAACGACGATCACGGTCGGCGTGCAGCGTCGATACCGCGGTCTTCAGTGACACCGAACCGCCGGAGCGGCCACCCGCCCGGTCGAGGACCTCATCCAGCGTTGGCTCGCTCGCCTCCTCGATCAGCCGGGCACGCAGGTACTCCTGGAGGGACTGGTGTGCGGCGGCGGCGCGCTGGCGCAAGACAGCGTGGGCCTGTTCCGGGACATTCTTGATCTGCACACTCGGCATGGCGCCATTATGGCGCCAGAAGCGCCAATTCGCAACCATCAGGGCAGACCTGCGATTCATGCTAGCGCGGGTGCTTCTGCTCAAGGTGTTCCTTGGCGAGCCGGATCTCCTCGCGAACCTCGCCGGGAAGGCGGCGGCGGAACAACGGCTCGAGGAACCACCGGACCGCGGGGGTGAACAGGAAGTTCAGTGTGCGGGTGACCTGCGTGCCCGCGTTCACCTCGACGCACTCAAAACATGCCTCAAAACGCGCGATGGTGTGTGCCAGGCGGTTGCTCGGCAACGGGGACAGGGTGATGTCGATCCGCTGGCCTGGCGTCAGGCGGGCCTGCTGGACCACCTTGGCCTGCCGGAGCCCGGCGAGCTTCGGCCGGCACGCGAACTCGAGCAGGTCGCCATCCCGCCGCCACCAGATCACCGGGTTGATCTTCTTGTCGATCGCGGCGTAACGCTCGATATCCATGACAAAGCCGAGCAGATCGTCAGGCGTACAGCCGATGGTCTCCTGCACCTGCACCATAACCATGGTAAGAGAGTACTCTCTCACCATGGTGGAACCAACCTTCAGGACGGCGCGCGGGCGCTTCGTCACCGAGGCTGCACGCCTGTTCTCCGCACAGGGATACGCCGCGACATCCGTGGCCGACATCCAGCTGGCCTGCGGGCTCACCGGCGGCTCCGGAGCGCTGTACAAGCACTTCCCCTCGAAGCGGAGGCTTCTTGAAGAGGTCATCGGCACCCACATCGCAACCATGCGGGCAGGCAGCCAGTCATTCGGCGAGCAGTTGCCCGACGACCTCGCCGAGGCACTGCGGTGGGTTGCGCGGGCCGTGTGGGCTGGCATGCAGCGCGATCAGCAGGCGCTGCGGGTGACGCTTCGCGACCTCGACGACTTCCCCGAACTGCTCGACGAGATCTGGGCCGAGATCCGGGCCAACGTGTACGGCCAGTTCACTCGCTGGCTGCGCGATCAGATGGATCGCGGAACCGTGCGTGTCGCCGATCCCGCAGCCACCGCGGCGGTTCTGCTTGCCTCGCTGACGTACCACCCGATACTCGACACGCTGATTGGGCACACCCCCGGGGACATCGACGCCGGGCGCTTCGCCGACGCCTGGGTGCAGCATGCGGTGGCCACGCTGAGGCCCCGACGGTTACCAGGCCAGCGGCCGTTGCCCAGGTGCTGATGTGTCACACGGGGATCGCTCACCGGGGCGGTCTGCGGATCGCTCACTGGACAGCAGCGACAGGCATGGTCGCACAATGACCTGGCCCTGGCTGGCCGGGGTCCTGCAGCGCACCCAACCCGGCCCCGTCAGTGGCAGGTGCGGGCGGGCTGCAGGGCGAAGTTGGCGGTCGTCGTCTTGCCCGCGGTGATCTTCACTTTCTTGGTCTGCGGCGCCCAGGTGTCGTCGGTGGTGATGAGGGTGACCGGGTTGTTGCGCTTGTCGAGCCAGTAGCTGTAGTGGCCGGCCGCGTCGGTGGCCAGGCTGATCTGCTGCTCCCAGGTGCTGACCTGGACGGCGGCGCCGGCCAGCGGCGCCACGCTGCCGTCGCAGTTCACGCCGGTGACGGTGCCGGCGATGTGGCCCCAGGTGCCCGGCGGGGTGACGTTCATGGTGAGCTTCACGCCAGGCACGTCGTAGGGGGTGTTCTCCTGCACCGCGAGCGTGGCCTTCTGCGCCCCGGGCTGGGTGATGCCGGCCGCGCCGGCGTTGAAGGACACCTTGACCGTCATCGAGGCGCCGGGCTGCAGTGTGGTGGTGGAACCCGGTTTCGCGTTGACCCAGTCCAGGTGGACCGCTCCCCCGCACTGGTTGTAGCCGGGCAACTGTTCGGCGTCGTCCACCGGGTCGAACCCGCTGGGCGAGCCGCCGATCTTGTAGAAGCCGCAGGCGCTGCCGCCGCGGTAGAGGGGGTACTCGGAGCTGGGCAGCGCGGTCCAGGTGTTGGCCTTGGGGTCATAGGAGTACGTCTGGTTGGTGAGCAGCTGGCCGTCCTGGGTGATGCCGCCGGCCACGATCAGATGGCCGCCGACCGCGGCGTAGCCGCCGCCCCACAGGTCGATCGGCAGGCTGGCGACCTGGGACCAGGTGTTCGTGCCCGGGTTGTAGGCGTACGTGGAGGTGGAGCTGCTGATCTGATACAGGCCGCCGGTGCAGTACACCTTGCCGTCCAGGCCGCCGCACGCCTCCCAGGCGACAGGCACCGGGTAGGGCGCGGCGGCGGCCCACTGGTCGGTGGAGGGGTCGTAGACGTACACGTCCTGGCTGCCGCACTCAACGGTGCACCCGCCGACGACGTACATCTTCCCGTTCAGCACGGCGGTGCCCGCACCGGCGTAGGCGGCGGGCACGTCGCGGCCCGCGGTCCAGGTGTTGGTAGCCGGGTCGTAGATGTCGGTCTGCGGGATGGTGTCGCCGGTCTGGTCCCAGCCGCCGGTGACCACGAGCTCACCGTTGATATAGGCGGCCGAGGGCTTCTGCCGGGCGTGCGGCATCGGCGCGATCTGGTTCCAGGCCTGGCTGCCCGGGCTGTACGCGTAGCCGGCGGACTGGACCTGGTCGCTGGCGGACAGGCCGCCGACGGAGTAGATCGTGCCGTCGCCGTAGGCGGCGGAGTTGTCCATCACCGGGACCGGGTAGTGGGTGACGACCTGCCACGGTGCGTCGGCCGGGGCCGCGGCGGGGCGGGCCGCCGCGGACCTGGCGCCGGTGCGGAGCGGGCTGTACTTACCGGGGATGCGGATCGGCTTGGCCGCCGCCCCTCCCCCAGCCTTGGCGACTCCCCCAGCCTTGGGGCCAGCCGCCGACCCGGCGCTTCCCGCCCCTTGCTCGGCAAGCGCAACCGAGGCCGGGGCGGTGCCGGTGTTGGTGATCGTGATCTTCTTGCTGGCCGTCGACCCGAGCACCTGGGTGCTGCTCACCGACTTGGTGCTGAACGCGAGCCGCCCGGCGGCCAGGCTGAAGTTGGCCTGGGTCGCGCTGTCGGCGGCGACGTTCACGGTCGCCGTCCGCGGCTGGTAAAAACGGCCCGACGTCGCCGTCACCTGCTGCGGCCCGGACGGCGCGAACAGCCAGTACTGCCCGTCGCCACGGCCCGGGTCGTCCGGGGTGGCGATCGCCGTGCCGGAACCGGAACCGGAACTCGACACGGTCGCGCCGGTCAGGCCCTGGCCGTTGTTGCGGTCGGTGACGTGGCCGACGACCAGCCCGCCGGGCTGCGGCGAGCAAGTGCGGGTGCCGACCCAGGCGCTGTCCACCTCCCACCACTGGTCCCACTGGCCGGTGTAGTGGAACCGGACCTGCACCGACGACTGGCCGGCCGCCTGCGGCACCGGGATGATCACCACCTGCGGCCCGGGCAGGTTCCCGGTCTCGGTCCACACGTTCTGCCACGTCGTGCCGCCGTCCAGCGACAGATCCACGGAGGCGGTGACGCTGTCGCCCAGGTTCGGCAGGTCGGTGCTGAACCCGATGGTGGGCGAGCTGTTACCGGACAGGTCGACCGTGGGCGAGGTGAGCGTGGTGTCCTTGACGGTCTGCTCGCCGTCGTACTCGCCGTCCATGATGGCGAACCCGCCGCTGCCGCCGGTGTTGTTGCCGCGGGTCCCCGGGTCGTCGAACACCCAGGTGTCGCCGGAGCCGTTGTTGTCGGTCACGGTCCAGCCGGACGGCGCGGTGCTGCCGTCGAACGGCTGGAACATGCCCGTGTACTGGTAGGCGTACCCGGCCGCGGTGCAGGTGGATGGGTCCACGGTGAGCTGGTAGCTGGCCACCTTGTTCTTGGCGCCGACTTGGGCGGTCTGCACCTCGGACTGGTAGCCGGGGTAGACGGGCGAGATCTCGAGCGTCTCGGCCTGGTTTTGCGGCACGGTGACCGAGTAGCGGCCGGTCGCCGGGTTGCCGTAGAGCGTGCCGCCGGGCATGCCGCGCACTGTGATCTTCGCGTAGACCGGCCAGCCGTGACCTGAGCCGTCGGTGACCTTGCCGGACAGCGTGACGGTGGGCGACGCCGTCAAAGCGAAGTCCTGTGCCGTCGTCCCCTGCGAGGTGACCGATACCGCCTGCGTGGTCTTCGCGGCGTAGCCGAACGCCGCCGCGGTGACGTCGTGGCTGCCGACCGCGAGCGGCAGCGTGTACTTCCCGGACGACTCCGTGATCGCGGTTGTCCCGTCGGCGGTCACCGAGGCGCCCGCCAGCGGTTTGCCGGTCGCCGCGGCGGTGACCGTCCCGGTCACGTCGCCGTGCTGGCTGGGCGGCGCGAACGCGAGCACGCCGTGCGGCGAGCCCATCCCGGTCGGCCCGTCGTACCCGGCGCCCGCGCTGCACATGTAGGAGCCGTTGCAGTAGCCGTTGCTGCCCGACGTGATGTCGAACAGCGCGTCCGGCGACGCATAGGGGAACGACTTGGCCGGGCCGTTCTGGCCGGCCAGCGCGGCGATGCCCGCGACGATCGACGCGGCGACGCTGGTGCCGCCCATCACGGACCAGCCGCCGGACTGGTAGCTGTCGTAGGCGGCCACCCCGGTAGCCGGGTCGGCGTCCGCGGCCACGTCGGCCGCCGTCGTGCCGGAGCAGCCGGTGTCGTGCTGGTAGGCCGGCTTCGGCTCGTACGCCGAGCAGCCGCTGCCGCCCGACGACCAGGCCGTCTCGTCCCAGCCGCGCGGCGAGTCCGGATCCCGGGTCAGCGTCGTGCCGCCGACCGACAGCACGCCCGGGGAGACGCCCGGGTAAGGCGTCGCGGTGCCGCCGCTGTAGCCGAAGTCGCCGACCGCCGCGGTGATGGTCACCCCGGGGTGGGTGAAGTACTGCTGGTCGAGCGTCGTCTCGTCGGGTTCCTCGAAGCCGGCCGCGCCGTCGGTCACGGTGGTGGCGCCGAGGCTGACCGCGGTGTTCACCCCCGTGCCGATGTCGTTGACGATCGTGTCGTTGGCTTCGACCAGGATCAGGTGGCAGTCCGGGCAGATCGCGCTGATCGCGTCGAGGTCCATCGAGATCTCGCCCGCCCAGTAGCTGTTCGCCGCCGGGTAGCTGGTCCCGCCGTTCTGGTCGACCTTGCTGAAGCAGCCGTTCGCGGTCGTGCAGGCGGGCAGGCCGAACTGCTGCCGGTAGGTGGCCAGGTCGGTCTCCGCGTTGGGGTCGTCGAACGCGGCGACCAGGGCGATCGTCGACGAGGTGCCCGACTGCGGGAGCTGGTAAGCGGAGCGCAGGGCGGACGGTCCGTACCCGGCGGGGGTGGCGTCCGCGCGGACGCCCTTGTGCGCCGGGACGTTGGTGCGCACGATGGCCGAGCAGGTCAGCCGGTCCCGCTTGCGCGGCGCCGGGCAGAGCTGGCGGGTATGGGGTTCCGCGCGTGTGGAGGGCGCAGCCGTTCGTGCAATTGAGTGGTGTGACGATGCCGGGCGGGTGGCGGCCAGGGCGGGGGCGGCCGAGACGGCGGAAACCACCGTGGCGACGGCCGCGACGACGGCGGTGACGCGTCCGGGCCTCATGAGCACGCCCGCTGCGGCTTGAGGGTGAAGTTGCGGGTGGTGACCGTGCCCGCGGTGACGCTGGCCTTGGCGGTCTGCGGTTGCCAGCCGCTGTCGGTGGCGATCAGCGTCAGTGGGTCGGACCGTTTGTCCAGCCACAGGCCGTAGTGGCCGTTCGCGTCGGTGAGCAGCGTGTAGTTGCCGGCCCAGGTATCGACCTGGACGACCGCTCCGGCGAGCGTCGAGGTGGTGCCGTCGCAGGCCGCGCCGGTCAGGGTTCCGGTGATCTTGCCCCAGGTCCTCGGCGGGGTCGCGTTGAGCGTCACGTACACCGGCGGCTGCGGGTACGGGGTGCTGGTGGCGAGGCCCAGTTCGGCGTCGTAGGCACCGGGCTGGGTGACCGAACTGTCGGCGGCGTCGAAGGTGAGCGTGATCGTCTTGGACTGGCCCGGCGCCAGCGACAGCGACGTGCCGCTCTCGGCCAGCCAGCCGACGTCGAAGTTGCCGGTGCACTGGCCGTACCCGGGCAGGGTCTCCCCGCTGACGATCGGCGAGACGCCGCCGACCGACCCGCCGACGGTGTACAGGCCGCAGGCACTGGCCGCCCGGTAGACGGTGTAGTTCGCGTTGGGCAAGGCGGACCATTCGTTGGTGTCGGGATCGTAGGAGAAGGCCTGGTTGGTCAGGTACACCTCGTTCTGCGTGATGCCACCGGACACCAGCAGCCGGCCGCCGGAGGTCGCGTAGCTCATCGCGGCCATCTGGATCGGCAGCGAGGCGATCTGCGACCAGCGGTTGGCCGCCGGGTCGTAGCTGAACGCGTCGGTGGTCTCGCCGTTCTGGTTCTGCCCGCCGGCGCAGTCGACCTGGCCGTAGAGGGTGCCGCAGGCCAGCCAGGATGTCGGCTCGGGGTAGGACGCGGCGGCGCTCCAGGAGTTCGCGGCCGGGTCGTAGACCTGCACGTTGGTGTGGTCGCAGTTGGCCACGTCGCAGCCGCCGATCACGTACAGCCGGGCGTTGTAGACGGCCACGCCCGAGGCGGCCAGCCCGGCCGGCATGGCGGCGCCGGTGGACCATTTGTTCGTCGCCGGGTCGTAGATCTCGAGCTGCGGCACCGGGTCGCCCGCGGTGTCCCAGCCGCCGGCCACGTAGATCCGCCCGTTGATCCACGCCGCGGCCGCGTGCTCGCGGGCGTAGTGCATGGGGGCGATCGCCGTCCAGGTCTGCGCCGCCGGGTCGTAGACGTAGCCCGCCGTGGTATCGCCGGTGCCGTCGAAGCCGCCGATCGAGTACACCTGCCCGGTGGCAGGGTCGGTGACCAGCGACTCGTCCATGATCTTCGTCGGGTAGTCGGTGATCGCCGACCACGGCGGATCGGCCGGCGCCGCCCCACCGTCAGCCTTCGTGGCTGCCTTGACGGCTGCGCCTCGCACGCCTGCCGCTTCGGTGGCTGACCGTGGACGCTCCCTGGCGGCGGCCCGCGCATGCGACCCCAGGCTGTACGTCCCCTTCACCAGCCGCACCGGCACGCCGGCCTGCTGCTGGGTGAACGAGCCCGGCTCCTCGCTGAGGCTCGCGGTGGCCGGCGCCGTCCCGGTGTTCGTGACCGTGAACGTGGCCGTCTTGGTGCTGCCCATCCCGGTGGTCACCGTGACGCCCTGCTTGCTGACCGCCAGCTGCCCGGCCGGGAGGGCGAAGTTCTTCGTGGTGACCGCGTCCGGGGTGACCGCGACGCTCTTCTTCACGCCCGTGTAGCTGGTCATCGCCGCGGTGACCGGCTTGGCGCCGGTGCCCGGGTAGAACATCGAGTAGAACCCGTCGCCGACCGCCGGGTCGCCGCTGGCCGGCTCGGTCGTCGCGGACACGCCGGACTTGGCGCTGCCGGTGACCGTCGCGCCGGCCACGCCCGCGCCGGTGTTCTTGTCGGTCACCCGGCCGGTGACCAGGCCGCCGGGGACCGGGTCGCAGCTGCGGTTGCCGAGGAAGATGTTGTCCAGCTCCCACCACAGCGAATAGTCGCCGGTGAAGTGGAACCGCACCTGCACCTGCGACTGCCCGGCCGCGGCCGGCAGCGGGATGATGTCCTGCTGCGGGCCGGGCTGGCCGGGCCAGCCGTCCTGCTCCCAGACGTTCGTCCAGGTCTGCCCGCCGTCGGTGGACAGGTCGATGCCGGCGGTGTCGTTGTAGTAGCCCTCCAGGTCACTGTTGAACTGGAGGATCGGGGTGGTGGCCGAGCTGAGGTCGGTGACCGGGCTGACCAGTTCGGTGTCCTCCTGCCCGCCGGACAGCGAGTCGGCGATGGCGAACCCGCCGCTGCCGCCGGTGTTGTTCGCCCGGCCAGGGTCGGAGAACTCCCAGCCCGCGGTGCCGGTGTTGCTGGTGACGGTCCAGCCGTCCGGGGCGGTGCCGCTGTCGAAGGTCTGGGTCTGGCCGGTGTAGTCGAAGTGGTAGCCGGGCGCGCTGCACGTGCTGGCGTCCACCGGCACGGCGACGTCCTGGGTCACGGCCGCGGTGCCGGTGGTGACCTGCTGGGTGGTGGCCTGATATCCCGGAGAGTGGGCGTCCACGTCGAGCGTGTAGCTCTGGTTCTGCAGCACGGTGAGGCTGTAGTGGCCGGTGACCGGGTTGGTGTAGGCGGCGGCCGGGGTGCCGGGGATCGACACCCGGGCGTACAGCGGCCAGTGGTGCGCGCTGCCGTCGGTGATCGTCCCGCTGATCGTGGTCGTCGGCTGGGCGGTGAGCTGGATGCCGAGCGCGGTGGCCTGGTTCTTGGTGATCTTGACCTTGGCGACGGTCTTGGTGGCGTAGCCGAACTTGGTGGCGGTCAGGCTGTAGCTGCCGACCGGGACGGCCAGGCTGTAGTGGCCGCTGGCGTCGCTGGTGGCCGTCTGGTCGTCGATGCTGATCTGCACGCCTGACACCGGGGCGTTCGAGCTGGCGTCGGTGACCGTGCCGGACACGGTGCCGTGCTTGACCATCTTGAACGCCGCGACCCCGTCGGGGGTGCCGAGCCCGGTCGGGCCGTCGTATCCAGGACCGGAATTGCACAGGTAGGCCGGGTCGCACGAGCCGTTGCTGCCGCTGGTCACGTCGTTGATCGCGGCCTGGTTGGCGTACGGGTAGGACGCCGGGCTGGTGCCGGCGACCGGCGGGCCGGCCAGCGCGTAGGCCGAGGCGATGAGCGGGGAGGCGGCGCTGGTGCCGCCGAAGATTCCCCATCCGCCGTTCTGGTAGCTGTCGTAGACGGCTACGCCCGTCGCCGGGTCGGCCACGGCGGACACGTCCGCCTCGGTCTTGAACGTGCAGCCGGTGTCGGTCTGCCAGGCCGGCTTGGCCTCGTAGGCGGAGCAGCCGCTGCCGGTGCCGGACCAGGCGGTCTCGGTCCAGCCTCGTGTTGCGGTGCTGTCCTGGGTCAGCGAGGTGCCGCCGACCGCGGTGACGCCGGGCGACGTCGCGGGGTAGGCGGCGCCGTAGCCGTAGTCGCCGGTGCTGGCGGTGACCGCGACGCCGGGGTGGTCGTAGTAGTCGGTGTCCCAGCCGGTCTCGGCGGGATCCTCGCCGGCGCCGTAGCTGTTGGAGACGTACTTGGCGCCGAGGGCGACGGCCTCGTCCACCGCGGCGCCGAGGCTGGCGATCGAGTTGTCGTCGGCCTCGACGAGCAGGATGTGGCAGTTCGGGCAGGCGGCCGAGACCATATCCAGGTCGAGCGAGATCTCCTGCGACCAGCTGGGGTCGGGGATCGGGTAGTTGGTGCCGCCGCGCTGGTCCACCTTCTGGAAGCAGCCGGATGCCTCGGTGCAGGCGGGGAGGCCGTACTGGGCGCGGTAGGTGGCCAGGTCGGTGGCGGCGTTCGGGTCGTCGTAGGCGTCCACGAGCGCGACCGTCTGGCCGGTGCCTTTCGTGGCCGACGGCAGGTTGTAGGCGCTCTGCAGATCTGTGGGGCCGTAGCCGGGCGGGGTGGTGTTGGGCGTGACCGTGGAGGGGTGCGCCGCCGGGTCGGTGCGCTTGATGGCGAAACAGGCGGCGTAGCCGGCCTTGTCGGGGCGGGCGCAGGCGTGCCGCTCGGTGATCCGCTGGTGGCTGGGCGGCTTGGCCTGCTGAGCCGCGCCTGCCTGCTGAGCCGCGCCTGCCTGCTGGGCGGCGCCTGCCTGCTGCGCGGCGTCGGCTTGGGCGAACGTGCCGAGGACGCATGCCAGGGCGAGGAGGGGTGGGAGACCCGCACGGAGCCAGCGTCGGCGGCGGAACGGGTTGCGCACGGGGCCTCCTCAGGCACGGCAGCCCCGCCGCGCGAACCGGTCGGCCGGCACGTCCGGAAGCGCTCCGGCCAAGCGAGACGCCTTCACGCTGGCATATGGGACGATTGGCCCACAAGGAGTCGTAGGTACGTCTTCCTGTCATTGTCGTAAATGCGGCGCTCGGCTGCCAGAGGGCAGATCCCGGCACTGAACCCCCGCTTGACTGCTCTCGCTACATCCCTGGATTTTCAAGGTGGCCCATGATCACGAGCGTCTTACAGGCGTGACAGAGTTTCCGCCCTGGCGGCAGGCTGGCCGTCCGGCAGCCGGGGCACATTGCGGGCACAGCGGCGGCAAATGATGCGGGGCGTATGGGAGATCGCCCGAGAACGCTAGGGCCTGGGGTTATCTCCTGGGGCTCTGGCCACAACTCCAGCAGGTCCGGTGGCGCAGTGGCCCTGCCGTCCGGGCTGGCTGGGGGCCGGGTGCACTCGAAGTAGCCCGCCGGTGGCGCATCCGATGGCAGCGGCCGCGACCCGGGCACGAAGGCAGCGGGAGATCCGGTGAGTTCCTCATACAGGCTGATGCTGGTCGGGTCGGCCAGTTTGACGGCGTTGCGCAACTGGAGGGGAATCATCTCCCCGGCCGGGATGAGCGTGGCAACGTCATCAGCAAGCAGCCCGAGCCATGGCTCAGACTGCGGGTGATACCGGTGGCAGGGCTTGCGGTGGCCGTCTGGGCATTTCTGGAAGTTGCCAACCTCGCACCGGACCGCCGTGATCTTCACCGGCCCGGCGATGCCGACGCTGCGTGGGGGTGGCACGTTCTGCCACATCCGCAGCGTGGGCCGGAACGAGGGCACCTGGTCATACCACAGGGGCGGCTCAGGGCTGTTGGCCGACCAGGCGACGGTGATCCCGGCCAGCATGGTGCTTTTGGTCCGCCGCCGGGCGGCCGTCACCTTGAGAGGGGCCAGCTGGACCTCAACCCCGGTCCTGACCGGTCCGTCGATGACCACATCGACGATGGTGCGGCCCGTAGTAGCTACTTCCAGGGCGGCGTGATAGCCAGCATCCTCGGCGGCGCGGGCGTAATACTCCGCTTCGTGGTGATGCTCGGGGCTCATCCCCGCATATGTGAACTGGTAATCGTGGCAGTCGCTCTGGCTGAAGTGGATCGCCTTGAGCACGTGGGGGGAGTTGCGTCCATGCCGCATGTACAGAGCGCCGTCACAGCGGCGACACCTCAAGATCGGGTCAACTCTATGACAGTGGCCCTGCAGTTCTTCCAGCCAGTGGAACAGGTCAGATGACAGGACACCACTCAGGTCGATCTCCCGGTTCTCCGGAACGTAGATGACCCTCATGCCGCCAATTCCCCATGTTTGCCACCAGCTGCCGGTTAGCGGCGAGCCGGGCGTAGCTGGCGACTCCGACACTTTCTGTATCGGCACGGAAACGTTCGGATAAACAGGTCAGTTCCGCTTAGCCTGTCGCCTGTGCAGGCTCGACGAGCTGCTGGTGGGTTCGCGCTGGTGATCCGTACGTTTTCGAAGACCATGCCTTCGGCGTCGCGCAGTTCGCGATCGGCCGAGTCGGCGAGATTGCGGTTGTCAACCCAGAATGCCGAACTCAAGGTGGGAGCCCTGGCTCGACGTGCAGCACGGTCAGGTGTAAGTGATCACTAGCCGGGTGCATGGTTTGTCGAGGAGGTAACCGTCCCGGAGTTGGCTGTCGTCAGTGCCCGCTGGGTAGGCGGTGACGATGAGGGCTTGCCGGTGGTTTTGCCACCAGGCGATCTGCGCGCAGATGCGGGTGGCGAGGTCTGCCCCACAGGGCCCGTGGCCGATTGCGCCGAGTTCCCACTGGGTCTCGCCAGCACGGCGGAGGGCCAGGCAGGCGAGTGACTCACCAGCGGCCAGCGCCGGGCTGCGGGACGGGATCGCCGGGGCCCGCACCTCGCCTCCGCTCGGGATGGGATCGGTGGTGATCCGACAAATCAGGTCCCGGTCGGTTGCGGTGAGGCGGAGCCAGATGCCATCGAAGGCGTCTTCGGGGCCGACGGTCACGCCGGACCACCGGAAGACCGTGGCCCGGTCCAGCACCCCGGCCAGCGCCGCAGGATCGACAGACTGGCCCTTGTCCCAGCCGATCTCTGTATGCCGGCCGGGGTCGAGGCACGCGGCTCGTTCGCCGTCCTGGCCGATCATTGGGACGAACCCGCAGAGCTCCACCCAGTCCGACCGCAACCGGTCAGGCTCGCGGGTGAAGGCGATGGCCCGGGTCTGGCCGCGCCAGCGCAGCGGCACCACCAGCCGCCCACCGGGGGCGAGCTGGTCCCACCAGGCGGGAGGCAGGTCCCAGGCACCGACGGTGACGATGATCCGGTCATAGCTACGGTCCAGCGGGTCGCCGTCCTGGCCATCGCCGGTGACGATCTCGACATCCTGGCAGCCGGTGGCGTCGAGGGCATGCCGGGCCGCGGCGGTTACGCCCGGGTCGATGTCGATGCTGGTCACGTGCCCGCCTGGGCTGGCCAGCCAGGCCAGCAGGGCCGCGTTGTAACCGGTGCCAGCGCCGATCTCCAGGACCGCCTGGCCGGGCTGCACGTCAAGCTGGTCGAGCATGGCGGCGACCAGGCTCGGCACCGAGGCGCAGCTCAGCGCCGCGCCGCCGGAGGAGCGTTTGGTGATGACCGCCTCATCGGCGTAGGCCCGCTCCACCGGCGCACCGGGCAGGAAGGCGTGCCGGGGTACGGCGAGCATCGCTTCCGCCACCCGTGCGGAGGTCGGTTGTGCTCGGACGATGGCATCGACCATATGGCCGCGGAGTTTCTCGGCGGTGAGGCCAGTGGGCATGGTAGGCATCTTTCCGGGTTCTGGTGGGCAGGTGGTGGTCATCCGGCCAGCAGCAGGCACGTGTCCCATGGGCAGGAGGGTGGCCAGCCGCCGTGGAGGGTCTGGCTGGTGAGTTCCACGCCATCGGCGCCGAGCAGCAGTCCGCTGCCGGCGCGCAGTGAGTGGTCGCTGGCAGCGGCTTCCCGGAGCTGATCGGCCAGATGCGGGACGAGGTTCGGGAGCGGGCTATCTGGGTCGGCGTCTGCGGCGGCGCGCCGGGTGGTGAGCGTCAGTCCAGCCCAGCCGTGACACACTGACGCATCCTGAAGCTGGGCAAGCTGGCTCTTGTCGGTCACGCATCCTGCCAGCGCCAACTCGGCAGCGTGCTGGCGGCCCATATTCCCCGTGGCGAGCCCGGCAAGCTGCTGGGCGCGCGCGATGCCGGGAGTGCCGTAGCACCAGGATGGCCGCTGCGGACCCTCTTGGTGGACATGCCCATGGCGGTGCTCCAGCCGCGAGATGAGCCCCGGCCACCATGCCCGGGCCCCAGTGCCGATGCGCCACTGGTCGAGCCACGAGCAGATGATGGCAATCGCATCGGCTTGGCCTGGCACGGTGATACCGCGTCTCATTCCCGCCGACAGCAGCGCGAGCGGGCCGGTGATGCCGTGCGCCAAGCCGAGGTTGCCGTGCCCGCCGGGCCTGTCGGCCGATGGCTGGTCGGCCAGCCCGTTGCCGGTCCACCAGCCCGGCACGGTTTCGCCCTGGCTGTGGATGGGGCCGGTCAGCCGGACCAGGTAGGCGAGGATATCCTCCAGCAGCTCGCCGCAGGCCTGGCGGTGCAGCAGGTAGACGCCGATGCCGGTCAGTCCGCTGATGAGGTCGAACTCGCGTAGTTCTGGCAGGTGGCCCATGTCGATCCGCTGGTGGGCTGCGGCGAGCCGGGTACGGGCAGCGCAGCTGATGTGCCGGTCCAGGTTGTCCAGGGCGGGAGCATATGCCGTCCGTCCAGCGGTGTGCAGGACGTAGGCGATCTCGACGGCGCCCTGATGCAGGCCGCACCGGTTGGGGCCGATGCGGACCGGCGCACGGGTCATGGTGGTCACCTGCTGGTGGGCGGCCGTCCAGGAACCGGTGCCGCAATGTGCCCGGTAGATGTGCAGCAGCGCCGTCGCCACGTCTCCCGGAGCGGAGTCGCCGGAGCCGGCTGGCCGTTCCTGCCTTGAGCCGGCAGGCAGCACCGTCACGGGCGGGAGCCGTTCTGCCGGGCCCGCCAGGCGAGGAACGCTTGCTTGGCCAGCCGCCGGGCGGTCTGCTCGCTCTGCGGGTTGATGCCGACAGCGCGGTTGTGGTGCATGTGAAGCAGGGACTCCAGCACATCCTCAGCGGCGAGGCTAGACGGGAGGTGGGCGCGGTAGGTGGCGAGCGCATCCGCGCGGACGTGCCAGGCCGCCGCCAGTTCCGGTAGCCAGGAGGCCGACCATCGGGCAGCATCAGTTATCGCCCAGTTGATCACCTGGCGGGTGATCTCTCGGGGTGGCGGGCTGACCGAGGGCAAGGGACGGCCAATGAACCAGCCGGCAGCGGAACTCCGGCCGCCCAGGAAGGCCTCGGCGATCGCCACCATGTTGACCGCAGCCAGCGCTCCCGGGGTCATCCGGTCGCGGGCCAGGGTACGCAGGGCAGCGCTGACCACAGCGGAGTCAGTGGCAAACACCTTCTCGGCGGCGCGCATCGCTGCTTCGGGGCCGTAGCGCCCGACTTCGGGGAGATACGTGCACAGCGCTGCTTGGCTGGCGACCCCGGCGGTGCGCAACTCCTCCAGCCACGCACCGACCGCGGCTATCGTGGCCGCCTGATACCGGCCGGCGGTGGCGATACGCAACCGCAGGTGATCCGGCCCGGCCGCGGTGCGGTAGCGCACGAACCAGTAGTCAGGATGTCCGTGCAGGTGCCCGGCCAGGTTGGGCAGCCACGCGGTGATCAGCTCGTTCATGCGTTCGGGATGAGTGGTGATCTTGACGGATAGCCAGTCACTGCCAGGGCCACCCGGGAGGTGCCCGAATGTGGCGTTGGCTATCGCTGGGAGCCCGGTCACCCCGGGGCCTGGCGGCCGCGGTCTTGCCGCGGTCATCGCGGCGGCGATTTCGTGGGAGTGGCCGCCGATCCATCCCAGCGCGTCGGCCGTGGCGGTTTCGGCCAGGACCGCGTGACCGTGGCGGGCCACGTGGTTTCGCAGGACCGCCTGGTGCGCCGGGCCGGTCAAGTCCAAGCGCAGCGCCCGGTCCTCATCGCGCAACTCCACCACGTCCGGGCAGTGCCAGCGCTCCTGCCATGACCGCAACGCCTGCCGCCAGGTGTTTTCGCCGGTCGGCGCCATGTCGTTGCTGGTTAGCCGCCATTGGGCTGGGCACAAGATGCTGCGTCGGTACCGGACTCTGGGCATGAAGGGCATCTGGGCTGCGTGCTGCCCCCAGTCGAACTCGTGGTAGACGGGGCAGGTGGCGCGGGGTAGCTCGGCCAGGAACCGGGCCAAAGGTGGTGCCTGCTTGGCCAGGGCAAGGGCGTGGATGAGCTGCGGCTCAACGATCCGGCGACGGGACATGCTGACCAGATACAACCGCTCAGCCGTGGCGGTGATCGCCAGATCATCCACGGTGATCGTCGGCGCGCTGGGAGCCCAGTGCTCGCCTAGCGCCAGGATGTCCGGGAGGTAGGCGGGTACCCGGCAGATGTTCTCCGCGTGCGGGTAGCAGGGGCGGAACGACAACTGGACCGGCAGCGCGCCTGCTGTCACTGGCGGCACCGCCGCGTACAGGTCCGCCAGGCCGGCTCCAGCGTCGAGCGTGCTAAATCGAGAGGTTAGGGTGCCTGCCGAGCGGGCCAGGCCGATGGTGAGCGTGAACTCGCCGCGGTCGATGGCCTGCGGAGCGGTGGCGTGCAGCCGGGCGGCAACCTCGATGTGCGGTGGCGATTCCGCTTCGTTCCCCCGGCTCGCGAGGGACTTGATCACCTCGTCGGTGAGCGCGATCTCCGGGCTCTGGTCGGCCATGGCGCCCCAGGCCAAGGCGAGGAGGCGCTCGTCACGTTCCCCGGGCGGGATGGAAGGTGCCTGCTGGATACTGCCTGGGTACCCGGCGGGGTAGCCGAGCCCGGTGTCGGGGTCGATCACGTCGCGGACGGGGACAAGCGTGCCGATGCCGTATCGGTCGCGGAAGGACGCGTGATAGTCCGCCCACGCCGGGTCCGCACCCGCGCGGCCCACCCGCATCAGGGCCCCCGCTGCCTGGGCCATCTCCTCCAGCACCCCGGCCGGAATCTGGACATGACAGTCGAGCAGCAGGTCCACCGCCACAGGTGTGCGCCCAGCCGGTGAGAGGGCACGCATCCGGTGTGCCAGCCTGGTGCGCTCATTGTGCAGACTGGCGCTCTCACGCCCGGCCAGTGCCGCCAGGTCGCCGCGGACCGACTCCAGTTCCCTCAGCAGCGGGGCGACGGAGGGCAGGTCATGCGCCCCCACGGCCCGCAGCCGGTTCACGACGTGGGAGAGCGGGTTGGTGCTGGTCATCGGCGCCCGCAGGCAGGTGATCAGGAATCTCTCGCGGACAAGGGTGGTCAGCATGGCACAAACGCACTCGCCGGCCGCGGCGCCGAACTCTGCGTTCAGCTTGCCCGCGAGGACGCGGAACGCGATCGGCGCTGAGGCGGCGTCCCGCACGGCACGCACCGCGGCGGTCTCGCGGATGCTCACCTGATCGGCGCCACGCCAGATCGCCAGCCGTCCACCTCGCCGGACCGCCATGTCGCTGAAGGTCACATCCAGCAGATCCAGCAGCGCCGGGTCAGCTTCCAGGTGATCGATCACGCCGGAAAGCCACAGCGTGTCCGCGCGTGCAGACGGCCGGTGTTCTGTGCCCCAGCGGGCCTGCGCCACATCGGCCACCCCGACGGCGGCCACCCCGGCGAACAGCCCGAAGGGCGTGGGACGGCCTACCGCCCGCGCCGCATACCGCACCGCGGACACCGCAGCCCGCCGCACGGCCTTGCAGGAGACAGCCTGCCCAGCAACGATCTGGCCGATCCGGCTGGCCAGGACCGGGCTGGCCTCACTTACCGCCTCCGCGAAGCCTGGGATCCGCCACACCTGGCACAGCCACCTCCGGCAGGCAGCAGCGTCATCCAGGTTCGGGCCCTGCGGAACGCAGGCGAGAGGCAGCACGGCCGCGCGCAGCAACACCGGGCCGTCCTGCTGGTAGCGGGGATGACGTTCGGCGGCTGCCACGCTCACGTGCGGCTCGCGCAGGCCGACGCACACGTCCGGGTGCAGCCGTCATCCGTCCGGCAGCCCCGGCCAGCGTCACGGTCGCTGGAGGTGTCGGCGATGACCTGCAGATCCAGGGCGAAAACGTCATCGGACTCCATTACCTGCATCGATTAGCTCCTTCCACCAGATGCGGTGCCCTACCGCTCTCAGGATTGGAGCTTCAGCAAACCCCCGTCTGCGCCTACGGGCCGAGAGCCACAAGGGGGGCCAATTAGGGGGCCATAATGAGATCCGGGGAGTCAAACGCGCCTCGGGCGGAGGCTGTGGTGGCAGACCGGTCGCGGCCGGAAGAGAGCATCGGGAGTCTGATCGCCCGGTTCCGTACCCGTCAAGGGAAATCGCAGGAAGGCCTGGCCGAGGCACTCCAGCATTCCGCGGGCAGGGCTGATGGCACTCCGGATCGCGGCCAGATCCACCGCTGGGAGACCGGCCGCAGGATCCCCGTTCCCTACTGGCGCCGGCACCTCGGACTCGTGCTTGGCATCCCGCTCGACGACCTGGACCGAGCTGCCGCGGTCGCGAAGCTGAAGCGCGGAAGGTCACGAGACTTTCCGGCAGTGGAACCTCTAGGTGATCACACCGGTTTCGGCCAGCTGGTGAACGCGATCTGGCCTGCCGCGCGCCTGCGCCCTCCCGTACCGGGACATGATGTGGACTGGCACCTGAAACTCCCTGCGGGCCGGGCCATCGATGAAGGTGCCGCAGTACAGGTGCAAGTCCACACGCTGGATAGCGCATGGTTGGGGTCTCTGCCGCCGGCCGGCGATGAGCGGGTCGCCCGGTTCCTCGCCGTCAGACAGCGGGCCATGCTAATTGGGGTCACCGAGTCATCGGCCGCGCCAGTGCGCGGAATCGACGCACGTGCTGCCCGGATGAAGATGGCAGGTATGCCCGGCGCCTGCGCGCCCTTGACGATTCCGTCCGCGTATGCGCTCGACGACCTCACCTGGGGAATCATCTGGGCGCTGGCCAGCCTGGACGAGAGCCTGCTCGGCGACGATCACGCGCTCGATGAGACAAGCCGGGAGCTGACCGCCTACGAACGGCTCGCTGAGTCGGCGGTGAGCCGCCGGGCCGCGCCCGGACTCACGTCAGCGGCCTGGATGTGGCTGGGGTCAGACTTCTGCGCCCGGCACATTCTGCGTCATCTGGCCGAACCGGGCGCCGTGCCCGCCTTCTGGACCCGTGAACAGTACGGCGAGGAAGCCTGCGTCTGGCTGTTCTTCCGTCACAAGTACGACTACCTCAGACGCATCAGCAGCCGGTTCGCCCGAGGAGCCGTTCCGCTGACTCGCGGGTTCTGCATCCCCAGTTCGGTGGTGAGCGCGTCGCCGAGGTGGGAGCGCACGCTGCTTTTCCTGTCGGTGGCGCTCATGGAATCTCTCGGCATCCGCGTCAACGTCTGCTCCGATGCCGAGTACGGCGATGTGGATGGTTTCGTCCTGCTGCCCGGCGAGCAGGCGATTCTCGCGACCTGGGTGCGCGCCGACGGAATCTGGGATGCGGGCACCACCAATCGCGCCTCCGCTCTTCGCGATCTAAGCGACGTGACCAGGCACGCCGCCGCCCGCTCGGTCACCAGCGCGGCCATCCCCCCGCTTCGTTTGCAAGCACTGTCCGATTACCTGCGCCTGGATTGGTCATGGCTGCGCCGCCGGTGCGCCGAACTCGCCCACTACGGTTGCGCTGATTTGATTTCGCCACGCAGCAGGCTGCTGTCGATGGCCGGGCTGGACGCCGCGGTCAGGTTCGTGGGAGCTGCCCGTTCAGATGGCCAAGGTTAAGAACCCAATAGGCTTCCACCGCACCCACGAGACTCATCCAGCATAGGGAGGCAGTCCATCATGGCCATCCCGGCATCTCCAGCCGTGACGGTGTTCTCCCTCGGCGGCACCATCGCGATGACCGCGGATCGGTCACCGTCGGCGGGCGTCGTCCCAGCCCTCACTGCGGAAGACCTGCTCGGTTCCGTGTCGGGGCTGGCCGCCACCGGCATCACGATCCACACCTGTGACTACCGGCAGGTGCCGGGTGCGTCGCTGGCCATCGGCGACATCACCGGCCTAGCCGAAGCCATCGGCGAACACGCGGCCGACGGCACCACCGGAGCGGTTGTCACCCAGGGCACCGACACGATCGAGGAAACCGCGTTCCTGCTGGACCTGCTCTGCCATGCCGACACGCCGGTCGTCGTCACCGGAGCGATGCGCAACCCCACGATGGCCGGCGCCGACGGGCCCGCCAACCTGCTGGCCGCCGTCCAGGCCGCCGCAAGCCCGCAGCTCCGCGGCCTCGGCTGCGTCGTCGTGTTCGCCGACCAGATCCACGCCGCCCGGTGGGTCCGCAAAAGCCACGCCACCAGCACCAGCGCGTTCACCTCGCCTCATGCCGGGCCCATCGGGTACATCACCGAAGGACGCGTGCGGCTGATCCACCAGCCCGCGCGGCCCATCCAGCTGCCCGCCGTCAGCGGGGATCACGACGTCCGCGTGGGGCTCATCGTGACGGCTCTCGGCGACGACGGGGAGCTGCTGCGGGCCGTCGAAGGACGCTTTGACGGCCTGGTGATCGCCGCCTTCGGCGCCGGGCATGTGCCCGCCACCCACGTGCCCGCGCTCGCCGCGCTCGCCGAACGCATCCCGGTGATACTGGCCTCCCGGACCGGCGCCGGATCCGTGCTCACCTCCACCTACGGGTTCGCTGGCTCCGAATCCGACCTGCTGGCCAGGGGGCTGATCAGCGCCGGGGACCTTGACCCACTGAAGGCCCGCCTCCTGCTGCACCTGCTACTAGCCGGCGGCGCCAGCCACGAGCAAGTCACGACCACATTCGCCGCCAGCGGGCACGGGCAATAGCGTTCTCCCGGAAGGGACGGGCACCACATGCACAGTCACGAGCTGACCACCGGGCGCACCTTCGGGCTCCGCTTCGACCCCGGCGAGAGCTTCTACCCCGCACTGGAAGAATTCTGTCGCGGCAACGGGATCCGGCAGGGATACATCCCCATGTTCCTGGCTGCATTCGCCGAAGCCGACGTCGTGGGCACCTGCGACAAGATCGAGAATCCGGACGCACCTGTCTGGTCTGCGGTGCACCTCACCAACGCCGAAGCGCTCGGCTGCGGCACCATCGCCTACGACCAGACCGTGGACCGGATCGTGCCACACGTGCACATCTCCCTCGGCCTGAAGGAGCACTCCGCCAACGGCTACACCAGCCATCTGCTGGCCGCACGCACACAGTTCCTCGTCGAGATGGTGCTCGTCGAAGTCACCGCGCCTGTTATGACCCGTCCCCTGGATCCCGGGCTCTACGACGTGCCTCGCCTGACTTTCGGCGCATAGTCACCGCATGTTACGCACTCATTCGACCATGAGCTGTACATCTTCGAAGATCATGTCTTCGGCGTCGCGCAGTTCGCGTTCGGCTGACTCGGCGAGTTTGGGGTTGTCAACCAGAAGGCCGAACTCGAGGTTGGCGTTCTCCGCGCTCCAGAAGAAGTTCGCGCTGGTGACGAGCAGGAACCTGTGGTCGATCGGGATGAACTTCGAGTGGTTGCGGATCTGGCGGCCGTCGAAGGACTTCGTCCGCAGCACGAGCGCTGGCTTCAAATGCACCGCGACCTCGTCGGTAGTCGGAGATGACGAGCTCCGTCGTCCCCCGTCCGCCGCGTTCGTGTCCACGTAGACCTTCATCGTGATCTCCGGCCGCCGTGCCGCCCGGTGCAGCGCATTCCAGAGCCCAGATGATCGCTGGAAATTGAAGGTCCAGCAGACCACGGAGTACCTGGCGTTGTCGACTAGTACTACAGGGCTAGATTCTGGTGTTGGTCCGTGAATTCGGCCACTGGATGTGACATTGTCAGAGTTGTGACCATACTCCCGCCGGAATGCCCAGAACAGGCTCCTCTCCCGGAAGATGCGGTAACTGCAGCGGATCTCGCCACGTGGGACGCGGAGTTTAATGATATCTGCAAGCGGATCGAGCCGCTGTTTTGCCGGACCGATTCGCGTGCCCATGTCGTGCGGTATCTCCGGGGCCTGCTCGCTCCACTGGAGCGTAAGAACGGCTGGACGATCGCCGAGTATTCCGGCCTGCATGAGCCGAAAGCGCTCCAGCGGTTCCTGGATCTCACGCCGTGGGACTCCGATAGGCTGCGTGATCTCGTGCGCGGCTATGTTATGGAGCATTTCGCTGATCCGCGCGGAGTACTCATCGCCGACCCGACGGGATTCGCGAAGAAAGGGCGGAAATCAGCCGGCGTCCAGCGGCAGTACTCGGGCGCTCTGGGACGGGTTGACAACTGCCAGATCGGCACGTTCCTCGCCTACGCCAATACGGCCGGCGACCGTGTCCTGATCGACCGCGAATTGTATGTTCCCGAGCATTCATGGTTCGGTGACCCGAACCGGTGCGCCGAGGCAGGCATCCCCGCGAGCCTGCAGTTCGCCACACGGCCGCAGCAGGCAGCGGGCATGATCGAGCGGGCGTGGACGCCGGGGTGCCGTTCGCCTGGTTCGCAGCCGATGAGGAATTCGGGCAGAACCCGGGACTGCGCGCATTCCTGGAAGAGCGCGAGATCGCCTACGTGATGGCCATCCCCAAGACCACGGAGTTCACCGATCACAAAGGCCGCAGGCAAACCATCGAGGAAGCAGCCCGGCAGGTGCGGCCGCAGAACTGGCGTAACCAGTCAGGCCCCCCGTTGATCTGCGGCGTGTCGGTGCTGGTGCCCGGTTTGTGATCATGGTTGGGTTCGGGGGTGCCGCATCCGGAGCAGCCGTTGTATGAGGAGCTGGCTGCCCGGAACGCGGAGTTGCTGGCGGTGGTAGCGGAGCAGGCTGCTCTGATCGAGACGCTGCGGGCCGAGGTGGCGGCGTTGCGCCGGCAGGCGGGCCGGGACTCCTCGAACTCCTCTCAGCCCCTGAGCCAGGACGGTCCCTCGGCGAAGGCGAAGAAGAAGGCCGCCCAGCGGGAGGCACGGCGGGCGCGGCCGGGCCGGCCGCAGGGCGGGCAGAAAGGCCATCCGGGTGCGAGCCTGGCGTGGGCCGCCCGGCCGGATGAGACTCGGGTCGTCGAGCCGGGCGCATGCGGCGGGTGCGGCGCCGGCCTGGCCGGCGCTGACGGGCGGGTCGCTTCTGCCGTGCAGGTTTTCGATATCCCGCCGGCGGCGCTGACGGTGACGGAGTACCAGATGATGTGCCGCACCTGCGGGTGCGGGCAGGTCACGACCGCTCCGCCGCCGCCGGGCGTGACCGGCAGCCCGGTCTGCTACGGCCCGAATGTGGTAGCCGCGGCGACGCTGCTGGCCAGCACGGACGTGATCGGGGTCGAGCGGGCCGCGGACCTGATGGCCGCCCTGCTCAAGGCGCCGGTCTCCACGGGGTTCGTGTCGCGGTGCCTGGTCCGCCTCGACGCGGCGTTAACCGCCGCCGCGTTCGAGGACGCGCTCAAGGACGCGCTGAGGGCATCGGACGTGCTGGGCACTGACGAGACCCCCGCCCCGCTGACCACTGCGGCGGCCAGCGTGAAGGACTGCGGGAACCCGCACGTCTACACGGTGCGGACCATGCGGGCCTATACCGGCGGTGGGGCGGATCTGATCTGGTACGGCGCGGCGGGCGACCGCACCAAGGCGTCGATCACCGGGTTCGGGATCCTGGACGGCTACCGCGGGGTCTTGGTCCGCGACGACTACGGCGGCTACCTCAGCTACGACACCACGCTGGCCGGCGTCCAGCAGTGTCTCGCCCACCTGTACAGGTACCTCGACGACGCCTACGCGATCGACCCGGAATCCCAGGTCTGGACCCGCCAGGCCGGCGACGCCCTCCGCGGGGCCGCTGCCGCCGTCAGGACCGGCCGCGCCGGCCACCGCGCGAGCCTCGACCCCGCGCTCCTGGGCCGCCTGCGCCACAGCTACGACCAGGCCATTGCCTACGGGATCTCGGTGAACCTGTCCCGGCCCTGGCACAAGGGCAATCACTCCGGGCTGATCCTGGCCCGGCGGCTGAAACGCAAGGCCGGCCAGGTCTGGCTATTCGCCACCCGCTTCGACGTGCCCGCCACGAACAACGGATCCGAGAACGCCGTCCGCGGCTACAAGCTCGCCGCGAAAGTCAGCGGCTGCTGGCGGACCCTCGCGACCCTGCAGCGCCACTGCCGCATCCGCTCCTACCTCACCACCGCCCGCAGCCACGGCCGCCACCCCCTCACCGCCATCCGCCACGCCCTCAACGGAACCTGCTGGATGCCGCCCCACCCGGCATGATCAACTAACCAGGCACCCCTGACTGGTTACAATCTGGAGGCGGAAAGACCGCATCGGCGACCGTCTTATCTACCATTCCGATCGTGGCGTGCAATACACTTCGATCTGCTATACCGATCGGCTGGACGAAGTCGGTGCCGTTCGTTCTGTCGGATCCAAGGGTGATTGCCGATAATGCTGCTGCGGAGTCGCTCAATAGCTTGTACAAGCGGGAGCTCATCGATCTGCGCGGTCCGTGGAAACTCGACTTTCGCAGTTTTGCGGTTGGCGGGGCGACGCGATTACTTCCCGGTCGGCGGGCCTGCGTAGAGGGCGAGGGTCTCGTCGATTCCCTGTTCGGGCGTGCCGGTAAGCGGGCCGAAGGACCAGGGGAATTCGTTT
>DASYAV010000037.1:0-2955 GCA_036501145.1 Streptosporangiaceae bacterium
GGCGACGGGCGAAGGTCAGGGTCTTGCCAATCAGGCTGATTCACCTATGGTTCTTAGGGGATAATTTCATTCTGAACGGCCGCGGGGTGACTCCCGGGCTCGGCGGCGACGGCGGAGGCGGGATGCGCGGTTTCGGTGACCTGGAAGGCGCCATCATGGAGCGGGTATGGTCGGCGGGCCGGCCGCTGCTGATCCGCGAGATCCAGCAGGCGCTGAAGCCGGAACGGGCCTATAACACTGTCTGGACAGTGACCGAGATCTTGTACCGCAAGGGCTGGCTGACCCGGCAGAAGGAGGGCCGCGCCTACCGGTACCGGGCGACGGTTTCCCGGGATGAGTACACCGGTGACCTGATGGGCGAGGCCCTGGCAGCCAGCGCGGACCGGGCAGCGGCGTTCCGCCGGTTCGCCGAGCGGATCAACGCCGAAGAGGCCGAGCAGCTGCAACAGGCGCTGGAGCAGGCGCGGCTGGCTGGGGGCCGGCGGTGATCGCGGCGGCCCTGCTGGCGTATGCCGGGCTGCTGCTGGCAGGCGCGCCGTTGCTGGCACGAGCAGGCTGGCCAGACCGGGCGCCGCGGCTGGCGATCGCCGCCTGGCTCGCGCTGGCGTACGCGGCGGTCGCGTCCGTGACCCTGGCCGGACTGGCGCTCCTGGTCCCGACCGAACGGCTCAGCGGCCTGCTGGCCCGGCTGGTTGCGGTCTGCGGGATGGCGCTGCGCGCACAGTACGCCCACCCGGGCGGACCGGTACTGGCCGCGGCGGGCGGGATGCTCGCTGCGGTCGTGGCCGCGCGGCTGGCCTGGTGCGCGGTGACCACGCTGGCCGCCACGACGCGAGCGGGCCGCAGGCACCGGCTGCGGCTGCGGCTGGCCGGCCGCCCGGATGAGCGGCTGGGTGCCTTCGTCGTTGACCACGCTGAGCCCGCCGCCTACTGCATGCCGGGCACGCGGCGCCCGGTCGTGCTCACCACTGCGGCGCTGCGGCTGCTTGATGACACTCAGCTCGCCGCCGTGCTGGCGCACGAGCGGGCGCACCAGGCCGGCCGCCACCACCTGCTGGTCGCCCTCGCCGCTCTCCCGGCGGCGGCGTTCCCCCTGGTGCCGGCGTTCCGGCACACCCGGGACGAGGTCATGAAGCTGGCCGAGCTGGCCGCCGACGACGCAGCGGCGGCTCGCTCGCCCCGGCTGGCAGTTGCCGAGGCACTGCTGGCCCTGGGCTCAGCAACGGCCGTCGCGGGGGCGCTGGGCGCCGGCGGCTCCACAGCCGCTGCCCGGGTCCGCCGACTGATCGCGGCGCCCGACCCGCTCAGCCGGCCGGCAAGCACCGCCGGCGGACTCACCGTCGCCGCGCTGAGCGTCCTCCCGCTCATCCTGCTGGCCGCTCCGGCCTCCTGTCTCTTCTGTATGAGGTGGTAACCACTACCGCTGCCCCGACGTGGCGCTCACGGGCGGACAGCGCCGTTGAAGTCCCTTGCGTGGCAGCCGACATCCATCGGTAAGTTCTGGACGACCAGGCCGGTGCCGGGGCGCCGCCGATCTAGAGGGGATGCGGACCAGAAGCCTGCGAGAGGACAGCCGATGCCTCGCCCGGGCACTCGCCCCGGCCACCGTGCCCAGCCTCACTGATCCTTGACAGGGCAGCCTGTGCCGCTCGCCCTCCTGCCGTGGCCTGGCCGCTGATCCTGGCCGCGACGGCTAGCGCGGTCCGCATCGCCATGACAGCGCGGATCCTCCGCCCCTTGCTGACCGGCTGATGCCTCCGCCCGGCACGCCCCGGCCGTTGTTATCGTGCCTGATACCGATGGTTGCGCGGTGCAATATTGCTGGTCATCGGCTGTTTTCCGGGTCATCGCATGGTTACCCTGGCCCCGTGCTCAGCCCAGGCTGGAACGAGGTCGTAGCCCTGGTGGCGGCCTACGTGATCGCGATGGTGGCGACTCCGGCCGGTGTCTCCGGGGCGGTGTTTTTGCTGCCGTTCCAGGTCAGCGTGCTCGGCACGCCGAGCCCGTCGGTGACTCCCACCAACCTGCTGTACAACGTGGTGTCGACGCCGGGGGCGCTGTACCGCTACTGGCGGCAGGGACAGACCGGCGGGCGGCTGGCCCTGCTGCTCATTGGCGGGACCTTGCCGGGTGTCATCGCCGGATCGGTGATCCGCGTGAAGCTGCTCCCTGGTCCGCGCGTCTTCGATGTGGTGGTTGCGGCGGTCCTGATTCCGCTAGGCATCTGGCTGCTAGTCTCCCGGCCAGCCCGCACGGATGCGCCGGGCCGCCCGGCCAGGCAGATCTCAACTCCGGTACTGGTGGTGCTGGCAATCGTGGTGGGGTGCGTGGGCGGGATCTACGGGATCGGCGGCGGCGCGATCCTGGCGCCGGCCCTTATCGGCTCGGGCCGCAAGCCGTCGGAGGTCGCCCCGGCCGCGCTTGCCTCCACCTTCGTGACCTCAGCCGGGGGCGTGATCACGTTCACGATCTTGTCCCTGCACCAGCACATTTCCGTGGCTCCGGACTGGCCGACCGGTGTCGCCCTGGGCCTGGGGGGCCTGGTCGGCGGCTATACCGGTGCGCGCATTCAGTCCCGGATGCCCGATGTCTTGATCCGTCGCCTGGTCGGCGTTCTGGTCATCGCCATCGGGGCCTACTACCTGTCGTCTGGCCTAGGGTGACTCGTGCTGAGCGGGAGCCGCGTGCCTGTGACTGGGCGCCCGTCGAAAGGCGGGGAAAAAGGCCTTCACCACCCAGAGGTCTGGACACGGAGGGTATTTGTCTGGAAACTTAGAGTTTATATGCCGGCTGAGGTGGTACCAGGGACGGGGCCGATGCCGCGGCGTGCCCGCCACCTGATTCCGACGCAACTTCCTCGCCGCGGGGAGGTCGTGGCGGCCTTCGCCGTGCTCGTACTGCTCGCTCACCTGCTATTCGCACAGCTCACGTTCGTGCTGGCGGTCGTGTTCGCCG
>DASYAV010000038.1:0-23941 GCA_036501145.1 Streptosporangiaceae bacterium
GCAGCAGCAGCAGCCGCCGCCGGGCTACCAGCAGCAGGCGTATCAGCAAGGGGTGGCGGAGCGGGGGACGGCGCCGTCGTCCTGGCAGCAGGGAGCCGGGCAGCAGGGGCAGCAGCAAGGTCAACAGCAGTGGCAGCAGGCACAGCAGTCATGGCAGCAGACGGCCGACCAGCCCGGGCTGCAGGCGTACCCGCAGGGGCAGGGCGGGCCGCCGCAGGATCCGCCGCGGCGCAAGATCAAGCCCTGGTGGCTGGCCGCTGGCGGTGCGGGCATCGTCGTCATCGTGCTGATCGTCCTGGTCGCAACGGTGTTCACCTCCGGCGGCGGCAGCAGCAAGAGCAGTGGCAGCACCGCTGCCGCCGGCAAGCCCGCCGGGCCGCCTGCGCAGGCCTGGCAGGCCTACATCGGGCAGGCCAACGCCCTTGGCACCTGGAGCTACCACGACTCGCTGGTCGTGGTCACCAACACCCAGGTTGATGCGTTCAACCAGATAACCGGCAAGGTGCTCTGGCACACCTCGGCGCCCCCGGCCGGCAAGAGCAAAACGATGTTCTGCGGCGCGAGCCCGTCGATATCCGGCTCCACCGCCGTACTCGGCATTGGCGTCGTCACCGACGCCACCGCCGCTGGCGTTGACTGCCACTCGGTCGTCTCGGTGGACCTGGCGAACGGCAAGCTCGGCTGGCTCGAGCAGATTCCCTCGTCCGCGCAGCAGAACGCCTACGCAAAGTCGCTCGACGGCCAGATGGTGCTCGCCGAGAAGGGGCTGACGGTCGAGGTTTCCGGGCCGAACGTCGTGGCCAGCTGGATGGGTGATCTGGCCGGCTTCTCGCTGGCCAATGGCCAGCGGGAATGGTCGACGGCCCTCGGCAGCGGCCCGGCGGCCACGGACTATTCCAACGACGTGGTGAGGGACATCGCAATCTCCGGCGGCACCAGCTACATCGCCGTCAACCAGATCGAGCCCAACGCCATGAAGGTCCTCGAGGTGGGCACGACCACCGGCAAGGTGAGCCGCCAGGTCACCTTGAGCAAGCAGATGACAGGGCTGTCCAACCCGACAGAGGCCAGCATCCTGTCGGCGTCGCCGCTCACCATCGCGACCAACCAGGCCAGTCCGAGCGACTCCAGCACCGTCGTGACGTTCAGCAGTGGGCTGTCTGCCACCGGCACCATCCGCAGCGGCCCGGAGGAGTCGAATCAGGGCGCTGTGGTCGGCAAGACGCTGTATGCGGTAGCGACCCTGGGCAACATCGACGCACGCCAGTACTACCCCTTCGCTGTGGGCGGCGGCCTGGTGGTCGGCACCACCCTGCCGCCGAACGGGGGCGGGAAGGGCAACAAGATGATCGCGTTCAGCCAGGCGAGCGGCGCGACGAAATGGACCGCCAGCGTCCCGGGCACCGACATCATCTACCCGGTCGCGGTCACCGGCTCCACGGTCGAGATGATCGGGGTCACCAAGGCCGGGCAGGGGTACCCGGAAGTGATCACGCTGAGCGCGGCCACCGGCAAGGTGATCTCGGTCGGGAAGCAGCGGGCTATTGGCAGTGGGGGCGGGCCACCCGGGGAGGCCACCGTCTTCTTCCGCTACGTGATGGCGGGCGGCCATGTCTACGGGGTCGCCTGGTCGCAGTCGAAGCCCAGTCCTGGGCCCGGCGTGACCCCCGCGGTGTTCAGCCTGAGCTGAGACCACCTCGCACGGCCCCGGTGATGCCCGTCAGGCGCGCGATGCCTGGCGGGCATCACGCTGCTACGGTGGGCTGCCGGTGTCTGGCTGGCCGGGCCCGGTCCCGCCGTCGGCTCCTTTCCTGCGCTGGCGGCGGATCCACCACACCAGCCCGGCCAGGCCACCGCCGACGATCGCCCAGCTGATGGGCCGGGACAACGCCAGGTAGGTCGCGGTGCTGGCGGTCAGCGCGAGGACGATCAGCACCAGCGCGTGGATGACCAGGATCACCCCGATGACCCCGGTGGACACGGTGGCTATCCGGTCCGTCCCGGGAGCGTGCAGCCGTTCGGCGATATCCGGGTTCCGGCGGGCGGCGAGCCGCAGCACCAGCGGGAGCAGCGGCCGGCGCACGGCGACCGAGATCAGGCAGGCCAGCCCGGCCGGCCCGGTCCAGATGTCTTCCCTGAGCTTGAACGCCAGCTCGTTCCCGCCGGTGGCCACCAGCAGGAGCAGCCCGAAGCCGAAGCCGGCGATGGCGATGACGCCGATCGGGTCGAGACGGCGGCGCCACAGCAGGATTACGGCCGTGTAGCTGACCGGGATGGCGGCGGCGATGACCAGCGCGATGGTGTCGCTGTGCAGGTGTGGGCGGATCAGCAGGTAGGCGAGCACGGGAACGATCGCGTTGATCACCAGGCTGATCGCGAACCCGGTGACGTGTCGCCGTCCTGGGGTGAGGCCGGCCATCACGGCCCGGTTTTCCTCGTCGCACGGTCGGCCAGTGCGACGAGTTCGGCGATGCAGGCGTCGAAGTCGAACTCGGGGTCCACCAGCTGCCGCCGGGGCACGCTGTCCACGAGAGCGCGGATCGCCCAAGCCATCGTGCGGGTGTCGAAATCGGCGAAGTCGCCGTCACGCTGGCCGCGCCGCAGGATCTCCTGCAGCGGCCTCAGCATCTGCTCGATCCCGCCGGGGCCCCGGGCGAACCGTGGCGTGCCGTCGGCCGTGCGCACGTTGACGGCGATTTCGGTGATCGCGGCGATGGCCTTGCGGTGGTCCCTGATGTACTCCAGGTTGGCCCGCAGGAGCGCGCTGAGCATCTCCGGTGCCGAGTCCGCCGTCTCGATTCGCGGCCTGACGTGGTCCGCGCCGTCGGCGTAGACCGACCTGACCACCTGCTCCAGCAGCCCGTCCTTACCGCCGAAGTAGTAGGAGATCACGCTCTTGCTGATGCCGGCCCGCTCGGCGACCCGGGCGAACGACGTCTGCGCGTAGCCCAGTTCGGCGAGCACCTCGATGGCACACGCGATGATCTGCGCCCGACGTGCTTCCTCGGTGAACGTCCGCTGCCGAACAGCCGGCCTGTCAACTGAACGCACGTTCTGATGCTAGTACGACTGTCCTAATGCGGGCAAGGTGGCGGCAGTGCGGCGTGAACCGGCAGAACGGGCGAGACTGGCCGGCGCCGGCTGAGGTCAGGGAGTGTCCCAGTGCGGCGGCCGGTCCTGGCGGAGCCGGTCGTCGTCGTCGGGCTCGGGCTGCTCGCCCCAGCCCACATCGGTCTCGTCGCTACTGCGCGACGGGAGCAGCGGCTGGCCATCCGGCGTGACAGCAGGCGGCTCGGGCCCGGCATCTGGTTCGGTCACAGCGTCCGGGTCAGGGCTGGCGTTTGGTTCAGGCATGACAACCATGATGGCGGCAGCACTAGGCTGTCCGCCGGACGGAGGTGGACCGTGCAGGCGCAGCTGGTCACCGGCGGCATCGCCGCGGTGGGGTTCCTCATCGTGGTCATCGGCGCCGCCATGCTGGCCAGCCGGTTCCGGTTCCGGCAGCGCGCCGGCACCGCCCAGGGGACGATCACCGCACTGCGCACCGTCGCGACCGGCGGGTCAGGACCCGGCATCTCCGGTATGGGGATGGTCTACCGCCCCACCGTCCGGTTCACCACCGCGGACGGCGAAACCGTCGAGGTCGAGTCGCGGACCGGCACCAACCCGGCGCCCGGCGAGGTGGGGAAGGTGGTGACCGTCCGCTACGACCCAGCCGACCCCCGCCGCTTCTCCCTCACCACGACGGCGCGCGCCACGGGCTGCGTGGCCTGGGCGCTGATCCTGCTGGGCGGGCTGATTTTCGTCGTGGCGGCGCTGATCCTGGCCGCGATCGCGAAGTGAACTTCGTATGGCTATCGCGAGTGCGGGCGCCGTCCAGCCCGCACTCGCGACTCACGCCTGGGTTATGACTGGGCGAAGGTGTCGAACTCGCCGTTCTGCACACCCCCGACAAACGCGTGCCACTCACCTGGGGTAAACCGGAGGATCGGCCCCAGGGCGTCCTTGCTGTGGCGGACGCCCACCCGGCCATCGGGCAGGTTTGCGACTTCGACGCAGTTGCCGTTGGAGAAACTTAGCGAGCTCTTAACCCAGTAAGAGCCCAATGGCCTTTCACTGTTACCTTGCAACGACGCGTTTTCCATGACGCACCTCACTGAATGTCGGATCCGGATGCTCCCGTGCGTGCTGAAACTACGCACAGTGAAGTTTCAACTACTAAGTGTAGTCACCCGGCGGTAAGATTAGCAGGACATCACTACGGGACACGGGGGTTTCCGCCAAAGCTGGCAGGCTAGACGGAATTCAAATGCCGCTCGGCGGGCGAAGGCGGCTATTGCGCAACTATCTGGATATGGACGGCTTGCGTCACTTTAGCGCAAGTAACCTGTCACTCAGGCGCCAGTAGCACCGGCGTGTCGGGAGATGCCTGACCAATGTTGTTCCGCGGTCTGCAGCAGCAGCGCCCGCGACGCGGCCGGGTCGAGTGAGGCGTCCGCGAGCATCTGGAACGCGATCCGGTGCAGGTAGGTCTCCCGCTCCCCTTCCAGGGTGAACCCGGAGTTGAGATGCTCGGTGCTGACCACGTCCTGCAGCATCGCGTTCTCGTCGGTACCGAAGCCGAAGATGACGAAGGACTCGCCGAAGACCCGGTGCTGTACGTCCAGCGGGAGGATGTGCAGCGTCAGGTTCGGCCGGTCCGCGTCCCGCACGAGCCGATGCAACTGCTCATACATGACCGTGTCGTCACCGACCCGGCGCTTCAGGACCGATTCGTCGAGGACCACGGTCAGCTGAAGATCCTCGCGGTCCAGCACCTGCTGCCGCCGCATCCGCACCCTGACCATCCGGCCGATCATGCCCGGCGCGACCGGCTCGACCCGGCTGTAGCTGCCGATGATGTGCCGGGCGTAGGCCTCGGTCTGCAGCAGCCCGGTGACCACGTCCACGTGCCAGATGGCCATCGAGCTCGCCTCGTGCTCGAGGCCGATGAACTGCTGGTAGTCCTCCGACAGGCTGTCGGCGAACTCCTCCCACCAGCCCTTCTGCGCCGCGTCCTCGGCCAGGCCGAGAAGGAGATCACGGCGCTGCCCGGTGACCTGGTAGTAGTCGAGCAGCCGCTCGACCTCCCGGGGACGCAGGCCGGTCCTGGCCCGCTCATACCTGCTGATCTTCGACGGCGACCATTTCAGCGCGGCGGCGACGGTGTCCCCGCTTCTGCCTTTGCTCTCCCGGATCTCGCGCAACTCGGCGGCCAGCCGACGCCGCCGCACCGTGGGGCTCCCAGGCGTGGTCATCGGGCGTCCCTCCTGCGCGCCCAAGTGGGCTGGCGCGACGGTCGCACGGTTTCAGTGCAACAATCTTCGCACTTTTAGTACACCGTACCCTGGCGCATCGCAACCAAGACGTGCGCGACGGCAGGCACCGCCCGCAGTACTCCTGACCCGCCTGGAACGCCAGTAATCGGGCAGCAGCAATGCGATTGCGATGCAGTTATGTGACCAGCGGGACAGCTGTGAAAGAATGGGCGGCTAAGACCGCAGCAGCCGTTTACGGATCGCTGGAGACCGGATCACCCGGGGCTTTAATGGGCAAAACGACAAGATTCTTTAGGCAACACAACAATGAACCTTTGTGGAATGACGAGCTTATGCCGCCGCCACGCGAGCGGCAAAGCCAGCTCACGCGTGATAGTGCATGAACGAAGGTGAGTTTGGGGCGACCTGCACTACGTGCACAGCGGGCGCATGGGACGCCGCCGTGGCTGGTGCCGCAGCAGCCAGGATTGACCCAGCAGCACCGAGCGCGAGAATAGCGGGAATGATGATGGTTCGCCCGATGCGCATGACTCCTCCATGGCGTTTGCACAGGCCAGTACGCCTGATGCATGACCAGTCCAGCCCGCACGGCGCATCTGGGTCGGGGGGTACTATTACCACGTTGATGCCCATTCAAGAGTTAAACTACGCGATTATGCACGCTTTTTCCAAGAACCAATTCTGGCATTACGATATGCATCGTCAATAATTATTTGCCTGTACTCAGAAATGTCACTGGAGTGGGCATCGAAAAACTCTGTGCAACTTTCACTGCACGATGAGTGAACCGCATCTTGGGTAACCGAAGCCATTAGACATCGAACTTATTTCGGAAAAACGCCCGCTTGTTGACCAAATGTCGGGGTAGTAGTGTTCGGTCCATGTCCCCCGCTGCGGCCGCGCTGGTCGGCCGCGACCGTGAGCTGGCACTGCTGGCCCGGCTGGTGGCCGAGGTGGCTGCGGGCCAGGGCGGCTCGTTGCTGATCGAGGGTGAACCGGGCATCGGCAAATCCGCGCTGGTACGGGCGGCGGTGGCTAAGGCGCCGGAGACAGGCTGCCAGGTCTTCTGGGGAGCCGGCGACGAACTGGACCAGGGGCTGCCGCTGCAACCGCTTTTGGAGGCTCTGCGGACCCGCGCACCGTCCACCAACCCTCGGCGCAACACGATCCTCCGGCTGCTGCGTGGCGAGGCGGCCGACGACCGGGGCACGGACGTATCCGGCGCCCTGGCCGAGCAGTTGCTGGCGCTTATCGGCGAGCAATGCGCGGTGCGGCCGACCATCGTCGTCGTGGACGATCTGCAGTGGGCCGACCCGGCCACGATCACGCTGTGCGCGCGGCTCGCCAGGTCAAGGCGGGAGGCTGGGCTGCTGGTGATCGGCATGATGCGTCCGGTGCCACAGCGCGACGACCTGCTGGCGCTCCGTCGGGTGGTGGGCGACGCTGGCCGAGTGCAGCTCGGCGGGCTCGCTGAGAAGGCAGTGGCCGAACTGGTCGCCGCACTGGCCGGCGGCAAGCCGGAAGATCGCCTGTTGCGGCTAGCCAGCGAGGCGGCCGGCAATCCGCTCTACCTCACTGAACTAGTCGCCGCGCTGGCCCGCGGCTCCGGGCTGGCCATCACCGAGACGGGGGCCGCCGAGCTGACAGGCGACGCCGCGCCTAGCTCGCTGTCGGCGGCCATCGCCGACAGGCTTGGTTTCGTGGCCGGGCCAGTCCGCGAGGTGTTGCGGGCGGCCGCGCTGCTGGGCGTGGACTTCTCGGTGCCGGACCTCGCGATCGTGCTCGGCCGAAGCGTGGCCGAGATGGTGCCAGCGGTGGACGAGGCATGCGCGGCCGGTGTGCTGGCCGAGTCCGGCCACAGCCTCCGCTTCCGGCATCCGCTGATCAGGGAGGCGCTGTACGACGAGATGCCGACGGGGGTACGCGCGGCCTGGCACCGCGATGCCGGGCTCGCTTTGGCAGAAGCCGGTGCACCGGCGGACCGGGTCGCCCGGCAGCTGCTGCGAGCCATCGACGAGCCCGGCACCCCGACCGAGACGATCGACCAGTGGGTCCTGAACTGGCTGGCCCGCACCGCGGATGCCCTGGTCGGCCAGGCGCCAGCGGTGGCGGTAGAACTGCTTACCCGCGCGGTGGCCAGCTCGCCACCGGGGCCGACTGGTCACGGCTGGCTGGAGAGCCGACTCGCTGACGCGCTCTACCGGGTCGGGGACACGGCCGGATCCGAAAAGGTGGCGGACCAGGCGCTGGAGCACGCCACCGACCCTGATCTACTCGTGCACCTGCACTGGACGCTGGCACAATGCCGGATCCGGGCCGGCGCGTCAGCGGAGTCGCTGGCCACGCTGGACCGAGCACTGGCCTCGCCGGGAATCGCCGCCCGGCACCGCGCTCGGCTGCTCGTGCTCGCCGCCCGGGTACACAGCAATCTGGGCGCGGTCGAGACGGCCGGGCGGGTGGCCAGCCAGGCGCTTGCCGCAGCAGAAGAGGCGGGCGACAACGGGGCCATGGGCTGGGCCCTGCACGTGCTCGCCCTGGTGGCATCGGCGCAGGGCAAAATGACCGACGCGCTGCCGCTGTTCGACCGGGCGCTGACCGTAACTCGCGGTGATCCGGCGCTGACCGACCACCGGTTGCTGCTGGAAATCAACAAGGCGGTCACGCTGGGCGACCTGGACCAGCATCAGGAGGCGCTGGCAGTGGCCAGGCAGGCTCGCCAGCTCGCCGACCAGGTCGGTACCGCGATCCGACTGGCACAGGCGCACGGAGCACTGGGCCAACTGCTGTTTGTAACTGGCCAGTGGGACCACGCGCTGGCTGAGGTAGAGAGCTTGCAGGACGATCTGAAGGAGCCCACCGGGGTCTGTTGCGATCGGGGCATCGCCGCGGTGATCTGCTTCCACCGGGGCGAGTTGGATGCGGCGCGCCGCCATCTGGCCGCGGCCGCCCCATTCGCCAAGCGGATCGGATACCGCCTGGTGGGTCCGCTGGCGCTGGCCCGCAGCCTGGACCGCGAGCAGGCCGGCGCGCTGGAGGCGGCGCTGGCCGAACTGAGCGCCGGGCTGCAGGGAAACGCCGAAGATCTCGAGGAGATCGAGGACCTGCTGGGCGACGCGGTGCGCCTGGCCGTGCGGACCGGCGACCTGCGCACCGCGCGGAGCATCGCGAGCCAGGCTGCGATGCTCGCCGCGGAATCAGAGGTCCCGCGGCGGCAGGGGAACGAGTTGTACTGCCGCGGCCTGCTGGAGCAGGACGCCGCTGAGCTGCTCACCGCGATAAAGCACTACGACGAGGCGGGACGGCCGTTGCTGAGCGCGAAGGCGCTGGAGGCGGCGGCCGGGATGTTCCTGCGCTCAGGTGACCGCACTCAGGCGAGGGCGGCGTTCACCCGTGCCGTGGATGTCTACACCTCGCTCGGTGCCGCGGCGGACGTGGCCCGGCTGCAGGCCGACTTCCGTGCGCACGGCATCCGCCGGGGGCCGCACGCCAGGCACCGGCAGGCGCGCAGCGGCTGGGACAGCCTGACGCCGACCGAGATCAAGATCGCCGCCCTCGTGGAGGAGGGGCTGTCCAACCCGGAGATCGCGGCCCGGCTGATGCTGTCGCCGCGGACCGTCGGGACACACGTCTCACACATCCTGAAGAAGCTCGACGTCCATTCGCGGACCGACATCGCCCGCGAGTCGGCGCTGCGCAGCATCGCGGCGAGGTGATGGTCCGCTGTCCCGGCGGCCGGGACAGCGGACCGATCAGAGGCGGCTGAAAGTACCGGTCAGGCCGGCTGGAAGTCCAGCGCGAAGTACACCGCCTTGCCCGACGGGGTGCGGTAGGTGCCCCACTCGTCGGACAGGCTGTTCACCAGCAGCAGGCCACGTCCGGTCTCGGCGTCCGCGGGGGCGTTCACCGGGACCGGCAGCGAGCGCGACGCGTCGTGCACGTCAACGCGCAACTGGCCGCGGCGGCAGCTGATGGCCAGCAGCACGGTGTCGCCGGGCGCGTGCGTGATGGCGTTCGTTACCACCTCGCTGGTGAGCAGGATCGCGGTACCCGTGTCCACGGGGACGTCCCAACTGAGGATGGCCGCCCGGACCTGGCCGCGGGCTTGCGCCGCCGCGGCCGGCCCGGCAGGCAGCGCGACGCGGTACCGGTGGGTGATGGCCGGTCGGGTCGCTGTCATGGTGTCCATCAGGTTCCTTAGCGAGGGGTTGAGCCGGTTGCCACAAAAATGCTGCTGCAAGTTGCAGTGAGAGACATCGGTCAGCTGACGGATTTTGCCCGTTCGTGCCGGGATGACGGAGTTTCCTGACGCGACAGGGGCATCCGCACCCCGCTCCGCGGCGCGCCGGTTCAACATCCGTCATCTGACGGATGTCTTGCTTTGCAACTTGCATGAGACTTTCCGTGCAACGGCGCGATCCGGCCTGCGGTGGGTTCGTCCCATCCGCAGGTCGGCGCCAGTCAGCCAACCGATGGCGAAAACGGAGAGAGGCGGGTCCCTTGGACGTTGCCCGGCTGCGGGAAAATCTCGCCGAGGTCACGATGCACGGCGACGAACTGCCGCTGTTCTTCTACTCCGACCTGTTCCTCCGGCACCCGGAGATGCGGGACATGTTCCCGATCTCGATGGCGGCGCAGCGCAGTCACCTGGTGGACGCGCTCGTGAAGATCGTCTCCCAGGTCGGCAACGCCGACGAACTGACCACGTTCCTCGAGGGACTGGGCCGTGACCACCGCAAATTCGGTGTGGTCGCCGAGCACTACGAGGCGCTGAGTGACAGCCTGCTGGCGACCCTGGAGTACTTCTCGGGGCCGTCCTGGTCGCCGGAGCTGGAAGACGACTGGACGGCGGCCTACGAGCTCATCGGCTCGATCATGATGGCCGCGGCGCGCGAGGACGAGGCGCTGCGGCCGCCCTGGTGGCAGGGCACGGTCGTGGCGCACGAACGGAAGACCTACGACGTCTCTGTGCTGTCGGTCAAACCGGAGCCGCAACTGGACTACCGGCCCGGCCAGTCCGTGGCGATCGAATGCCCCAGCCGCCCGCGGCTGTGGCGCTACTACTCGATGGCGAACGCGCCACGTGATGACGGCCTGCTGGAGTTCCATATCCGGCTGATCGACGGTGGCGCGGTGAGCATGGCGCTGACGAGCGGACTGGCCGCCGGCACCAAGCTCAGACTGGGGCCGCCCGTCGGGGTGCTCACCCTCGCCGACCCCGAGCCCGGCCGCGACATCCTGCTCGTAGCCGGCAGCACCGGGCTGGCGCCGCTGAAGGCCATTACCGAGCAGCTCACGGGGCTGCAGCAGCCGCCGAAGGTGCAGCTGTTCTTCGGCGCGCGGACGGCTGAAGGGCTCTACGACCTGGACGGCCTGGAAAAGATGGCCGCCCAGCACCCATGGCTGACCGTCACGCCGGTGGTGTCGGCCGACCCCAAGTTCGCCGGCGAAACCGGCGGCCTGCCGGACGCGCTGGCCCGGCATGGCGACTGGTCCGGGCATGACGCCTATCTGGCCGGCCCGACCAAGATGGTCGAGGACGCCGCGGCCCGGCTGACCGCGGCGGGCCTGGCCAAGGATCACATACACATCGAGGATTTCGGCTGGAGCGAACCTTGAGCAAGCGAGCGTTGACGACCGGATGGTTCGACGACCAGGACCGGATGACCCCCGAAGAGCTGCTGACCATCTCCTTCCCGCTCACCCGGCTGGGCCGGCGGGGCTACGAGGAAGAGCCGGTGCAGGACTTCCTGCAGAAGGTGCACGAGGAGTTCGTCCACCTGGTCAACGACCGCACCGCGCTGTGGCAGGAAGTCCAGCAGCTCCGCAACCGGATCATGGCCGAGAACGACGGCAACGGCCGCGACGGTGCGCTGTTCGGCAAGGCGGACGCGCACGTGCACGCGGTGCGGATTCTGTCCACGGCCCAGGTCACCGCCGACCGCTATGTGGCCGACGCGAAGGCCTACAGCAGCCGGCTGACCGAGGAGGCCAGGCGGCGGCGTGACGAGATCCTGACCGAGGCGCAGCAGTACGCGGACATGCTGCTGGAGGATGCGCACGCCAGGGCCAGCGAAGCCGCGGCCTCGGCGCTGAACTCGGCCACGCCCGCGCCGACCAATCGGCAGCGGCAGGCGGCGGAGGCGGAGCTGGCCTATCTGCGCACGTTCAGCGACGTCTACCGGTCGCACCTGCGTGCCTACACCGAAGGCATTCTGCGCGGCATCGAAGAATGGGAGCGAAAAGAGACGGAATCGGTGCAGGAAGCGACATACAGCTTGCCGTATGCCGCGGCTCCTGTCATCGAGGGAAGTGCATACATGAACCACTGAGAGGGCACTCAGCGGAAAGGCCCCGGCTCCTTATTGGAGTCGGGGCCCTTCCGCGTCGCCGTGGTGAGAGACTTAGCCCGGAATCAGTACATCCAGGGGCGTCCGCTAATGTGACTGTGCCGCATCGGGGACGAATCCTCAGCACGGTGAGAGGTAGCCGCTGTCCGGTGCGGACGGGTGTGATCACTGTGGTCATGACCGGAGGCCATCGCCACACCGGGGCCGGTGGCCGCGAACAGCAGGGCCAGCGCGACAATCCCACTGGCCGCCCAGCTATTGGGTTCCGGCCGTGGCATTTTCCCGGCATCCGCCGCCTTCATGGCATCCCCTGCTTTCCCGGCGCCGCCAGCCAGAACGACCCTCGGCTGCATACTGGCATGCTGCATCGACCTATCCACCTTCATCAGGGTGATCCCCTCATCCGGGGCTTATACGATGGGACTCGTACAGAATCCCCTAAATTGAAGCTACACCATTGGCAAGTACCTAAGACGCCATTCCGTATAAACCCGTCTAGCTTTCTGCCGGGTAAGATCATCAAAAGGCGCTGTGCGGCGCAGCGAGCATGATCGGAAGAGGCATTTAGACGGCGCACGCCTGGTGGCTACCGGAAACACGAGTGGACTCTTGTCCGTAACGCGGTAGATGCCGCAGGGCCAGCCTGTTGATCATGAATCGCAAGTGCACTGCGGCTGCCAGTTTAAGTTGCGGTGAAAGTTGCGCCGTGGGCGGCACACGGGACATAGCCATTCCTTCGTTTCGCAAGTATCTTTGGATACGCGTGGGATCCGCCGCCAGCGGGTATTAGCGCAACGGAAATGCCGGCCCTTTGGCCCGGGGTGTCAGCCGGGGCGCTGCCCGCGGGCAGGCAGGAAAGCGATCATGGAATTCCGGACGCTGGGACCGGTTGAGCTCTGGTCAGCTGGGCACCGGCGGGATCTCGGGCCGGTCAGGGCCCGGTCCATCCTGGCTTCACTGCTGCTCGCCGCGCGCACGGTGGTGCCGGCCGAGGTCCTCATCGACCGGCTGTGGGAAACCTGTCCTCCGGCCAAAGCCAGGGAGAGTCTCTCGGTCTACATCGCCCGGCTGCGCGCGTCACTGCGGCAGGCCGTCGGCGACGGTGCCCGGCTGACCGGCCAGGCGCGGGCCGGATACCTGCTCGACGTGGACCCCGGAACGGTCGACGTGCACCGGTTCCGCGCGCTGCGCGGGCAGGCCGACGCCCTTGCCGCGGCCGGTGACCGTGCCCGGGCGGTCCGGCTGCTGCGGGAAGCGGACGGGCTCTGGCGCGGCCAGGCGCTGGCCGGGATCCCCGGGATCTGGGCCGCGGGGATGCGGGACGCGCTCGGCGAGGAGCGCCGGGCCGCCATCGCGCGGCGCGCCGGATGGGACCTCGAGCTGGGCCAGCCCGCCGATCTGGTCGGTGAGCTGCGGCTGCTGCTGGCCAGCTACCCGTGGGATGAGTCACTGGTCACCCTGCAGATGACCGCGCTGTACCGGGCAGGCCGGCCGGCCGACGCGCTGAGCGTGTACAGGGAAACCCGCAGCCGCCTGATCGAGGAACAGGGCACCGAGCCCGGAGCGGCGCTGACCGCGCTGCACCAGCGCATCCTGGAACGCGACCCCACCCTGCTGCCTCCGGACGCTCCCCCAGCCGAAGCACCACCCGCGGCAACGCTGCCTGCCGGGACATCGCCTCCGCAGACACTGCCTGCGGAAACACCGCCTGCCGGAACATTGCCTGCGGGAACATTGCCTGCCGGAACATTGCCTGCGGGAACATTGCCTGCCGGGATCCTGCCGGTGGGGACACTGCCTGCCGGGATCCTGGCGGCCGAAACACCGCCTGCCGAAACGCCGCCTGTCCTGGACACGCTGCCGGCCGGGGTCTCGCCGGGGCCGGACACGCTGCCGCCGGACGCGGCGGTCTTCGTCGGCCGCGACGCCGAACTCCGGCTGCTTACCGCCGATCATGACGGCCGGCCCGCGATCGCGGTCATCCAGGGGATGGCGGGCGTCGGGAAGACCGCGCTGGCGGTCCGGGCCGCCCGGCTGGTCTCCGCCCGGTATCCGGACGGCATGCTGTACCTCAACCTGCACTCCCACGACCCGGGCGGCGGCCGCCTCGGTCCGGCCGACGCGCTGCAGCGGCTGCTGCAGATGCTGTCCGTGCCGGCCGCGCAGATCCCGGAGACCACCGGCCAGCGCGCCGCGCTGTGGCGGGCCCAGGTGGCCCGCCGCCGCGCCGTGGTGATCCTCGACGACGCCGCCGGGCACGACCAGATCCGGCCGCTGCTGCCGTCGGGTGGGGGTCCGGGCCAGAAAACGCCGCCATCGGGCCGGTGCCTGATCCTCATCACCACCCGCCGCCGGCTGGCCGACGTCGGCGGCACCTGCTCGGTCAGCCTGGACGTGCTGCCCACCGACGAGGCGGTGACACTGCTGCGGCGGATCGCCGGTGAGGCGCTCGCCGGGGACGCCGGCCAGGCCGCGCAGGCGGTACGGCTGTGCGGGCGGCTGCCGCTCGCGATTCAGCTCACCGCCGGCCGGCTCGGCCGGGACGGTCCGGCGGATCTGGCCAGCCTGGTCGAGGAGCTCGCCCAGCCACCGGGGTGGCTCGGCGGGACGGGAGCGGCCAGCCCGGAGGTGATCGCCGCCTTCGACCTGTCCTACCGGGCGCTGGAAGCCGGCCACCAGCGGTTCTTCCGCCGGCTGGGCGCCAGCCCGTGCGTGCGGGTCAGCCTGCCGACTGCGACCGCGCTGGCCGGCTGCACCTTCGCCGAAGCGGAAAAGGCGCTCGCCACCCTGCTGGACTATCACCTGCTGGCGCGGGCGCCAGGCGGCCAGTACCAATTCCACGACCTGATTCGCGGTTACGCGACCGCGTGTGCCGTCCGCGATGACCACGAGGGCGAGCGGCGGCAGGCGGTAACCAGGCTGCTCGACTACTACCTGCACATGGCCGAGGAGGCCGACCGGATGCTGCACCCGGCCCGGCGCCGGCCACGGCTGCAGGCCGGCCAGCTGCCGGTCGACATCCCGGCTGCCGCCCCGGGTGGCCGGGCCCCGGCCCCGGGCCGCCCCGCTCGGGGCTCGGCCGTCCCCGCTCCGGGCTCGGCCGTCCCGGTTCTGGGTACCGCGGAGGATACGTCGGCCTGGCTGGCAGCAGAGTGGCGCAGCATCCTGGAGGCGGCCCGGTACGCCGGCCGGCACGAGTGGAAGCGGCAATGCGCCGACCTGACCTACCTGGTGGCCGGCTTCCTGGAGATCAGCGCCTGCTGGGAGGAGGCAATCGCGGCGCATGCGCTGGCCCTGCAGGCCAGCCGGGACCTCGGCGATCCGGCCAGGATCGTGCGGGCGGCGCTGGCGCTCAGCGCGGCCCGCCAGCAGACCGGCCAGCACGAGGCGGCGATCGCGCTGGCCGAGGAGGCGGCGGCGATCTGCCGGTCGCGGGCCGACAAGCGAGGCGAGGCGGAAGCGCTCGACCAGCTCGGGCTGGCACATCAGCGCACCGCCCGGTCCCGTGAGGCACTCGCCTACTTCGAAGAAGCCCGGATCGCGTACCGCACGGCCGAGGACCCGCACGGGGTGGCCGGCACGCTGAGCCATTCCGGCATCGCCTGCTGGCACCTGGGCCGGCACACCGAGGCGGGCGAGCACCTGGACGCCGCGCTCGCGGCCTACCGCCAGGCCGGCGACCGGCGCGGGGAAGCGAAGGTGCTCAACAACCTGGGCAAGGTGCGGCTGGGCAAGGGGTACCACCGGGACGCGCTGGACGCCTACGAGAAGTCGCTGGAGATCTTCCGGGAGATAGGAGGGGCGCAAAACCAGGCCATCCTGCACCACAACATCGGCAGCGTGCACCACTACAAAGGCAGCTACCCCGAAGCCCTCGCCGCGTGCCGGCGGGCGCTGGCGATCTACCGGGAAACCGGGGATCTGCCGAACGAGGCCGACGTGCTCAACGACATCGGCGCCATCTACCAGAGCGCCGCGTGCCCGGACGAGGCGCTGCGGCAGCACCAGAAGGCGCTGCGGATCGCCGAGGAGGTGGGGGACCAGAGCCAGCAGCTGATCGCACTGCAGATGATCGCCGACATCCACCGCGGCGAGGGCCGGCACGGCGAAGCCCTCGGCCACTACGCGTCCGCGATGCGGCTGGCCAGGGAGATCGGCGACCAGTACGAGGAGGGGAAGATTCTCGAGGGCATGGCCGAATCGGCGCTCAGCACCGGGCGGCCCGGCGCGGCGCGGATCGCCTTCCGGCAGGCGCTGGACATCTACCAGCGGCTCGGCGCCCCCGAAGCGGCGTCGGTGCGGATACGCATCGAGACCATCGATCCCGGGCTGGCCGTGCGCGTCTAGCCCGGCCCGCCCGGCCACCGGGTGGGCGGTGACCTGCGGGGCAAGGTACCCGTCAAAGCCACGGCAAGGCTGGCGCCCAGGCTGGTCGGCATGAGCGTTGCGCAGCCCCGAATCCCGCCCGCCTCCCGCTGGCGGATCGCCGGCAGGCCGCGGGGCCGTCACGCCCGCGGCCTGCCGTCCGGCGTGGCGGCGGCCGCGCTCCCCCCGCTGCAGGCCTGCCCGGTCGCCTCCGACCCCAGGGCCAGCTCCGCCGGTGCCCCGGGCGCGTTCCCGGCGGACTGGCCCTGGCCAGGCCCCCACCCGACGGCGTTTTCCGGGCCGGAGACACACCCGACGGTATTTTCTGGGCCGGACCCCCACCCGACGGCATCGGACAGCCTGCTGGTCAGCGCCGAACGGTTCATCACGCTGTGCCATGAGGAGAACCGGCTGGGGCCACCGGACCGGCGGCTGCGCCGCGTCCGCCGCGAGATCGAGGCGTCCGGCACCTACTGGCACACCGCGGACGAGCTCACCTTCGGCGCGCGAGTCGCCTGGCGGAACAGCGCGCGGTGCATCGGGCGGCTGTACTGGCACAGCCTGCGGGTGCGGGACCGCCGCGAGGTCAGCGCCGCCGGCGAGATCGCCGCCGAGTCGGCCGAGCACCTGCGCGAGGCGACCAACGGCGGCCGGATCCGCCCGGTGATCACCGTGTTCGCGCCGGACACACCCGGCTGGCCCGGACCCCAGATCCTCAGTTCCCAGCTGATCAGGTACGCGGGCTACGAGACACCCGGCGACACGGTCATCGGGGACCCCGCCAACGCCGGGCTGACCCGGCTGGCGCTCGGCCTCGGCTGGCCGGGCGGGGAGCCGCTGAGCGGGTTCGACATCCTGCCGCTGCTCGTGCAGGCGCCCGGCGCCCCGGTGACCCGGCACGAGATCCCAGCCGATGCCGTGCTCGAGGTGGCCCTCGAGCACCCGGAACTTCCCTGGTTCGCGGGTCTGGGGCTGCGCTGGCACGCCGTGCCGGTGATCAGCGACATGTACCTGGAGGTCGGCGGCATCAGCTACCCCGCCGCGCCGTTCAACGGCTGGTACATGTGCACCGAGATCGGCTCCCGCAACCTCGGCGACACCGGCCGGTACAACCAGCTGCCGGCGGTGGCCGCCGGGCTGGGGCTGGCCACCGGCAGCGACCGCAACCTGTGGAAGGACCGGGCACTGACCGAGCTCAACCTCGCCGTGCTGCATTCGTTCGCCGCGGCCGGGGTCACCGTCACCGACCACCACACCGAGTCGGCGCGGTTCCTGCAGCACATCGCGCGGGAAGAACGGCACGGCCGGGCGTGCCCGGCCGACTGGACCTGGATCGTGCCGCCCGCCGCGGCGTCGGCGACGCCGGTCTTCCACCGCTACTACAACGATTTCGACCAGACGCCGAACTTCTACCGGCACCCGGCGCTCGCCGACCGGATCAAGGCGTGCCCGCAGCAGCCGCTGCAGCGCACTGGGTAGCAGAGCACTGGGTAGGTGGGCGTGCCGCGGCACCGGCGTGACTGGATGCGGCACGCCCACCTCCGGTGAGGGGGTGCGGTAGCCCCTGATGGGCTGCCTTTGTGAGGGGGTGCAGCCGGACCGGGTGGACCGGTTGCGTTACTTGCTCTGCAAGTGTCATGCAAGTTGCAGGACGAGACATCCGTCAGATGACCGATCCTGAACCCTCGGTCCGGCAGCCCTGACGGTCAGTAATGTCATGACCATGACGGACAACCTCAGCCAGCTGCTCGGCACCCCTCTGCAGCCACTGCCCGCGGCCTGGCGCTCGGCCGCTCAGGCGGGACTGCTGCGCACCGCCCGGGACCGGCACGCGCAGAGCCCGGAGTCCTACTGGACCTGGGTGGCCGAGCAGCAGCGCTGGATGCGGCCGTGGGACACGGTGCGGACCGGTGAGCTCGGCGGCTTCAGCTACTTCGGCGGCGGCCGGATGAACGTCGCCGACAACTGCGTCGACCGGTGGGCGGAGGACCCGGCGACCGCGGGCCGGGTCGCGGTCATCGCCGAGGGCGAGCCGGGCGACGTCCGCACGGTGACCTACGCCGAGCTGGCCGTCGAGGTGAACCAGCTGGCCGGCGGGCTGGCCGCGCTGGGCGTGGGCCGCGGTGACGTGGTCGCTATCTACATGCCGAACGCCATCGAGGCGTTCACCGCCGTGCACGCGTGCAACCGGATCGGCGCCATCTACACGATCCTGTTCTCCGGCTTCGGCCCGGACGCCGTACGGTCCCGGCTGGCGGCCTCCCGGGCCAAGGTGGTCATCGCACTGGACGCGTCCTACCGGCGGGGCAGGCTCATCTCGCTGCTGGACACGCTGCGCGCGGCCCGCGACCAGGTGCCGTCCGTCGAGCACGCGGTCGTCGTGGACCGCACCGGCCGCGGCGTGCCGCTGCGGCCGGGCGAGATCTCCTACGCCGACGCGCTGGCGCTGGCCCCGGGCGGGATCCCGGCCGCCGACCTGGAGGCGAACGACCCCGCGTTCCTGATCTTCACCAGCGGCACCGAGGCCACCCCGAAGGGCGTGGTGCACAGCGTGGCCGGTTTCCTGCTCGGCACCTGGGCCAACGTGCGCTGGCAGATCGCCCCGGAGGACGACGACTTGTACTGGGTCGCGGCCGACGTCGGCTGGCTGACGTTCCCGATCCAGGCCATCGTCGGCGGCCTGGCCAACGGGATGACCGTGGTCTGCTACGAGGGCGCCATGGACACCCCGGCCACCTCGCGGTTCTACGACATCTGCGAGAAACACAACGTCACCAAGGTGCTCGGGGCACCGACGCTGCTGCGGATGCTGCGCAAGTTCGGTGACGGCCTGGCCGCCGCGCACCCGCTGCCGCGGCTGCGGCTGGTCACCGTGCAGGGCGAGCCGCTGGACGGCGACACGTTCGGCTGGGGCAGCACGCACCTGGGCGGCGGGGTGCCGGTGGTCAACGCCTACGGCCAGACCGAGACCGGCTCGACCTGGGCCTACCCGGTGACCGGCGTCGAGGCGCTGAAGCCGGGCTCGACCGGGACGGCGGTGCCCGGGCACAGCTACGACGTGCTCGACGACGACGGCCACCCGGTGCCGCCGGGCACCAAGGGCAACCTCGTGCTGACCCAGCCGTTCCCCACGCTGGCCCGGACCGTATGGGACGACCCGGAACGGTACCGGCGCGCCTACTTCTCCCGGTTCCCCGGCTACTACTGCACCAACGACGAGGCGGTGGTGGACGGCGACGGCCACCTGTGGGTGCTGGGCCGGGCCGACGACGTGATCAACGTGGCCGCGCACCGGATATCGACGCTGGAGATCGAGGCCATCGCGACGGCCCACCCGCAGGTCACCGAGGCCGCCGTGGTCGGCGTGGCGGACCCGACCAAGGGCACCGTGCCTGTCGCCTTCCTGACCCTGCTGGACGGCGCGGATCCGGACACGGTCCGGCGCGAGGTGGCCGGCGAGGTGACCTCGCAGCTCGGCGGGTACGCCCGGCTGGGCACCGTCTACCTCACCCAGGCGCTGCCCAAGACCAGGACCGGCAAGATCATGCGCCGCCTGCTGCGGGACGTGGTCGAGCACGGCGCCCCGCAGGGCGACGTCAGCGCCATGGAGGACACCGCCGGGCTGGACGCCGTGCGGCGCGTGGTCGCCGGCGGCGAGCCGGGGTAACGGCGCACAGCTAACCTGATCGCATGGCTGCACACCCGTTGGCCGGCATCCCGGCCCCGCCGGTCAGTGGCATCCACCTCGGCCCGCTCTTCGTGCACTTCTACGGCCTGATGTACGTCATCGGGATCGCCCTGGCCATCTACATCACCAGGCGCAGGCTGACCGCGGCCGGGGCCAACCCGGACGTGGTCTACGACGTCGCGATCTGGAGCGTGGTGGCGGGCATCATCGGCGCCAGGCTCTACTTCGACATCACCACCCCGTTCGACATCGCGCCCAAGACCTGGTGGGGGCCGTTCGCCGTCTGGAACGGCGGCCTGGGGGTCTGGGGCGGGATCGCGGCCGGGGCGCTGGCTGGGGCCTGGCGGGTGCGCCGGGCCGGCCAGAAAGCCGGGGTGTTCGCCGACGCGGTCGCCCCTGCGCTGCTGGTGGCCCAGGCTATCGGCCGCATCGGCAACTACTTCGACCAGCAGTTGTTCGGCAAGCCGAGCACGCTCCCCTGGGCGCTCGAGGTGCCCAGCAGGGCGGTCCGGGTCGCCGCCGGGATCCCGGCCCAGTACCTGAAGTACGCCACGTTCCAGCCGTCGTTCCTGTACGAAATGATCTTCGACCTCGCCCTGGCCGCCTTGCTGATCTGGCTGGGTCATCACCGCGACATCAAGCCCTGGGGGCTGTTCGCCCTGTACATGGCGGGTTACTCCGGCTACCGGATCTTCGAGGAGACGATCAGGATCGACTCCTCCGCCTACGTCCTGGGCCTGCGGCTGAACTTCTTCGTCGCCCTCGTGGTGTGCCTGGCCGGGCTGGTCTGGTTCGCCATCAGCCAGCGCAGCCGGGCGGTCGCCAAGGGCACCGCCGTGGTCATCATCGGCGGCCTGATGTGTTCCGCCGCGGCGGGGTGCGCCCAGCAGAAGCCACCGGCCGCCCGGGCTGACCGGAGCCTGAGCCACGTCGCCCAGCAGAACCCGCACCGTTGACGAATGAAATGAACGGTCGTTTAATTCTGGTATGGGCCGGATCGCCGGGGTCACCGCCGAGCAGACCCGCGAGCGGCTGCTGAGCGCGGCCGCGGACGCGTTCGCCGCGCGCGGCTACGACGGCACCCGGGTGTCCGACATCGCCGCGGCCGCCGGGGTCAGCAACGGCGCGCTCTACGCGCACTTCGGCTCGAAGGCCGAACTGCTGGTGGCCGCGCTGCGCACGCACGGCCGGCAACTGCTCGCCGAGGCGTTCGCCACCGGCCCGGGCCAGCCGGTGACCGACCTGCTGCTGCTCATGGGCCGCTGGCTGCCGCGCCGCGACACCAGGGGCTACCTGATCGTGGAGGCACTGGCCGCGGCCCGCCGGGACGCCGCGGTCGGCCAGCCGATGCGCGACTACATCGGCGAACGGGCCGGGCTGCTGGCCGGCCTGGTCGGCCTCGGCCAGGCCGGCGGCGAACTCGACCGGGCGCTGTCGCCGGACGCGGTCGCGCACTTCTGCCTGCTGCTCGCGATGGGCAGCGCGCTGATCCCGCCGGACCTGCACGCCGTCGACGACGGCGAGTGGTCCGCGCTGCTCACCCGGCTGGTCGCCGCGCTCGCCCCGGCCGGGGGCCCACCCAGTCCCGACCAGACAGGAGCAGGCCAGTGAAGGTGCGGATCGACCCGGACCGCTGCCAGGGACACGGCCGCTGCTACGACCTCTCCCCCGGCCTGTTCGGCGACGACGACGAGGGCTACGGCGCCGTGCTCGGCGACGGCACCGTGCCGCCGGGCCAGGACCGGGCCGCCCGGCTGGCCGTGGCGAACTGCCCGGAGCGCGCCATCGACCTGGTAGAGGAGGGCTGACATGGCAGCCGACGGCGAGTTCACCGAGGAGTTCCGGTCGACCCGCGACCGGTACGGCGAGGGCACCCGCAACGCCGCCGTCACCGGCCCGGTCAGCGACTGGGCCAGCGACTTCTCCCACCTGGAGCCGGAATGGGCGGCCGACCCCTACCCGATCCAGGACGACCTGCGGCAGCGCTGCCCGGTCGCCCACACCGACCGGTTCGGCGGCGCCTGGCTGCCGACCCGCTACGACGACGTCGCGGCGATCGCGTACGACACCGACCGCTTCTCTTCCCGGTCGATCATCCTGAGCAACTTCCGGCCGCCCCGCGACCTGGCGCCGGTCGGGGGCTCGCCGCCGATCTCCTCCGACCCGCCGTTTCACCATGACGCGCGCAAGCTGCTGCTGGCCGCGTTCACCAAGAAGGAAGTCAGCCGGCAGGAAGAGGCCACCAGGGCGTACTGCCACTCGCTCATCGACTCGTTTCCTGAACGGGGCGTAGTCGACGCGGCCCGCGACTACGCACAGCACATCCCGGTGCGGGTCATCGCGAACATGCTGGGCTTCCCCCCGGAGGACGGACCGCGGTTCCGCGAGTTCGTCGAGGACCTGCTCGAGGGCATCAACCTGCCCCCGGACGACCGCATCGCGCGGGTCTCCCGGCTGTTCGACTACCTGCTCGCGCAGGTCCACGCCCACCTGGACGAACCGCGTGATGACCTCACGACCTTCCTGATCAACGCGGAGCTCTACGGCCGCAAGCTTGACCCGGAGATCGTCACCGGCGCGATGGCCCTGCTGCTCGTCGCCGGCATCGACACGAGCTGGAGCGCCATCGGCGCGTCGCTGTGGCACCTGGCGAAGACTCCCGCCGACCGTGAGCGCCTGGTCGCCGAGCCCGGGCTGCTGCCGACCGCCATGGAGGAGTTCCTCCGCGCCTACGCGCCGGTCACGATGGCGCGGCTGGTCAAGGAGGACATGCACTGGCACGGCGTCGACATGAGGGCGGAAGACTGGATCCTGCTGTCGTTCCCGGCGGCCAACCGCGACCCGGCGCAGTTCGACCGGGCGGGCGAGGTCATCATCGACCGCGAGGTCAACCGGCATGCCGCCTTCGGCCTGGGCATCCACCGCTGCCTGGGCTCGCACCTGGCGCGGATGGAGCTCCGAATCGCCCTCGAGGTCTGGCTGGAGCGGATCCCGGCGTTCATCCTCGATGACCCGAGCGCGGTGACCTGGTCGGCGGGCCAGATCCGCGGACCGCGCGCCCTGCCGGTCACGATCGGCTGACCACGGCCCTTCAGCCGCGGACGCCACGCCGGGCCGCTAACCACCCGGGAATTGCGCGCCGCGCATACGTTGTTATGATTGAGCCACCCGAGAACTGAACGGGTCGTCCACCGACGACTTTCCCTGTGTCGTGGTCACCATCCCACCCGCCGGCGGCTCCGGGTCCGCCTGAGACGATTGCCGTGGCCAGCCGCGTAGATTCTCCTAGATCCGCGAGCCGGCTCGGCATCGGAAGTACCAGGCCCGCGGGTCGGGGCGTTGCTCGCCCCGTCCGCGGGCTTGAGCGGCATGCTGCCGCGGCCACCTGGCCGCGGCCGCCTTGCGGCATTCCATGAGGAGGAGTTTGTGGCTCGACCAGGCCAGCGCCAGCAGGGCGCTCGCCGTACCGTCCCGCGGAAGCAGCAGCAGCGGCGCGTCCGCCCCCGCGGCGACGTTGTCTCGGTGCTCTACCGAACCGTCCGTGAGGTCGAGGCGGCCGCCCGGCGCGGCCCCGTGACGCCCGCGGTGCGCACGAAGTTCCAGGCCGTCACCATGCTGTTGCGGGACGAGCGCGCCCGTGTCCAGGCCGGGCCGGGGACCGGCAGCCGCCGGGCCGAGGAGCTCAAGCGGCTGGACGGCATCGCGGCCATCCTCGCGGCGACCGCCGTCCGGGACACCGGGCTGCTAGCGCTGCTCGCCGAGGACTCCAGCGTCTCCGACGCGGCCCGGTCACTCAAGCGGGAAATGGAGCGGGACCTCGGCATCGAGTCGGCGCCCGAGCGGATCGCGCCGGCGGAGACCGTAACCGCTCCCGCCGAGGCGGAGTCGCGCGTCGTGCCGCAGTCGGTGACCTCCCGGCAGCTGGCGAACCCCTTCCTCGCGCCCGACTTCTCCGCCGTTCCGCAGCGCACCGCCCGGGCGCGCCGACTGGCCGGCTGGGAACTGCTCGGCCCGCTGCTGAGTTCCTTCGAGCGGGCCGGCGGGGGAGCCCCGGCCTGCATGACGCTTCCGGCGCCGACGGCCCGGTTCACCCCGGCGGGCCTGCAGCTGATGCCGCACCAGGGACAGGTGGTCGCGGCGGCCGCCGCCGGTCACCGGACGTTCCTGCTCGCCGATGAGCCGGGCCTGGGCAAAACAGCCCAGGCGCTGCTCGCCGCGGAAGC
>DASYAV010000039.1:0-78313 GCA_036501145.1 Streptosporangiaceae bacterium
CCAGTTGAAAATCGCACTGACAACACGGTAAGAGAGTCAACGAAGATCCCACCTGCGGTAACACGCCACCGTGAGGCAGTCAAGAATCTTGGGCAGCCGGGCGTGTCACCACTCCCCGAACCCCTGCTCGGCTGCGAGGTACGCCACCGACGCGGCCGACAGGTCCGCCACAATCTCACCATCCTGCCGGTACGCCGTCACCCTCACGCCGTCCTGTAGCAGCGCAGCGCGCCGCTCAGGGCCGTCTAGCCGCGCCCACAGTTGGGCGATGGTCTCGCCAGTCTCCTGCTCCACGACACGATCCGGCTCGGTCGGCAACGCCAGTAGGCGGGCACGCTCAGCACGCAGTGCAGTGAACCGCTCGATTGCGTCGCCTGCGTCCAAGTCCAGTTCGTCAATATCGCGCTCCACTTCCGCTACCTCGTCCGCGTGGTCACTGCCCGGAATGATGTCACGCTTAATGACGGGCTGATTCAGCCGCGACATTTCACGGCTAACCCACGCGTCCATATCATCGACAGGAATCATGTTCCGGCACGTTGACGGTTGACGCGCCGTACCGTGGCACCGGTACCAGAACTTGCCGCGGCTATTCATCCGGTACATGGGACCATTGCACCAATGACAGAACAAGGTACCGGCCAGCATGGCAGCATTAGGCGCTGTCGCTCCACGACGCGTAGGCGCATTATCAAGCTTGTGTCGTACTTGACGGAACACGGCAGGCTCAATAATCCCCTGCACCTTCAACACCGTTTTACCGGCGCGATCCACGCGGCGACCCACATACACGGTATTGCGGAGAATAGCGGAGACCGTCCTAGGGTTCCATATGACGGCACGCGACGGTTTAACGTCGCTCTCGTCAAGCCACTGACAGATACCCGTGAGTGTTTCACCGCTCAAATAGCGGTCAAACATTTCACACACAATCGGCACCATCTCAGGCACCGGAGCGAGCGTCTTGTGATCCCCTTTAGCCGTCACCATGTAACCGAACGGTGGCTTACCGACAAGGAAACCATTCGCTTTCAGCCATGCCTGAGTTTCGCGAGCGCGCTTAGTGATGGCCGCCAACTCATACTCAGCCAGCCGTGCCAGCACATCCCAAATGATCGGTGACGCAAGGTCGTCCGATTCGGGTGGCCACATCAACGGCGGCGACACGACAATGATTTTCTTGCCGCTGTCTTCCGCCCAGTCGCGCAGCTTCGACAGGTGACGTGCGTTCCTGCCGAGCCGATCCAGCGTCGCGGCCACAATCCCGTCAAACCCGGTGCCCTCCTGTAGCCACGGGCCGAGCTTCGGTCGCTCCCACGGGTCTGTGGAGCCGGATACGTCGGTGTCTGCGGCTGTGGCGACGATCGCATGACCGTGGACGCTGGCGTACCGGTTGGCTGCCTCATCCTGCTTGTCGAGCCCTGTAGCTGCGTCTCCGAGCCTTGATAGCCTCGCCGCTTGCAGTAGGTCCATGCACGTATGCTACATTGAACATCGGTGCTTACAACCCAGCAGCTGGTTGAAGGTGGGGTCGGCCTGGTCGTTCAGGGTGGTGAAGGAGTAGCTGGTGCTCTGGGCGGCGGGCCTGGTCGCGGCGTGGGCCGCGGCCGGGAGCAGGCCGTAGGCACCGGCGCCGGCGGCGAGGGTGAGGCCCAGGGCGGCGACGCCACGGCGCAGGTGGCGGGCCCGGGAGGGATTGTGCTTCATGACGATTCCTTTGGATCGATGGTGCTTGCTGAGGTTCTGCCGCTGGCCGAGCGGCCTGGTCAACGGGTACCGGTCACGTTGGTGATTGCAGTTTGCGGCCGGGCATGCGATCCGGACATCCGTGGTCAGCACGGATCAGACACGGATTCACCACGCAATTGCCGCATTCTGGTGGATTGTTGTGCGCGAGCTCTGGGACAGCGGGGACGGCCGGGGCGGGACGTGGAACCGGCGGCGGGATGGCCGGGAAGGCGGACCGGGCGGGCGGACTTCAGCGGCGGGACGCACAGCGGATGCAGGTGGTGGTCACCGGGCGGGCGGCCAGCCGGGCCGCGCCGACCGGCTGGCCGCACCCGGCGCACCGCCCGTAGCTGCCGTCGGCCAGCCGGGCCAGCGCCTCGTCGATCTGCGTGAGCCGCCGCCGGGCCTCGCCGAGCAGGGTGGCGATGTGCTGCCGTTCGAAGGCGACGGTCGCGCCCTCGGGATCGTGCTCGTCGTCGGTGCCGGCCACGCCGGACGCCTCGACGATGCCGCGGAACTCCCGCTCCAGGCCGTCCAGCCGGGCCAGCGTCTCCGCCCGGAGCGCGGCCAGCGCCTGCTGCGCGGCGTCGTGTTCTGCCACCGTTCCTGGTTACCAGGCCCGGCCCGCGGCGCGATCAGCCGGGGGCGGGGTCTCACCCGCGCCCGCGGGCTGGGCGCCGTCCCGGACGAAGGTCCGCACGAGCAGCGCGGAGAGCTGCCTGGCGTAGCTGCGGGTGGACCAGCCGCAGTCCACGAGCAAGGCCCGGATCAGCGCCGAGGACATCAGCGCCCACAGCATGTCGGTCGCCGTGGCCGGGGTCCACGACGGCGCCAGCACCCCCTCGTCGTGCAGCCAGCCCACCAGCCGGCGGCATGCCGCGCGCTGGTCGGCGATGACCGTGGCGCGATGCGCGGCGGCATCCGGGTCGCTCGCCCGTTCGCACTCGGCGGCGAGATCGACGTCCATGATGTGCGGGTGGAAACGGGCTAGGTGGCGCGCCCACTCCTGCAGCGCCGCGACCGGGCCGGGTGCCCGCCACACCCGCCGCAGCGACGCCGCCAGCTGCTCGCGGTCGCTCACGTAGTCGAACAGCGCGGCGAGCAGGTCCGCTTTGGTGGCGAAGTGCAGGTAGACGGCACGCCGGGTGACGCCGGCCCGGTCGGCCACGGCCGCCATCGTGGTCGCGGCGAAACCGCGCTCGGCGATCAGCTCGCGGGCCGCGTCGAGCACGGCCGCACGGGTCCGCCGGCTACGCGCGTTCTCCGGCTGTGTGATCGGGTTCGGCACAACACCCCCTCCCCGCGGAATAACGTACCAGCGCGTGTAGTTTAGTAAGTACACACAGCGTGTAGTTCGGATACCCGGGAAGGAAGACCATGACCCGGATAGCGATCATCGCCGGCAGCCGGCTGCGTGGCGGCCGGAGTCGGCGCGGTGCGGGTCGCCGGCCTGGCCGCGGATGTCTGCGTGGCGGCCACCGCCCGGGACGCCCGGCGCCTCGGCTACCAGGTCAGCCTGGATCTGGGGGCGACCGCGTTCGTGCACGCGCATCCCGGCGGTGACCAGGCCGCGCTGGGCGAACACGTGGCCGCCGGGGTCACGCTGACCCGGAGCCGGCCATGATGTCCGGAGGCATGACGGACGGGACGATGGCGGGCGGTGCGATGGCGGGCGGTGCGATGACCGGCGGTGCGATGACCGGCTGTGCGATGACCGGCGGAACGGCGGCGGGCGGTACCGGGGACGAATGGCGGGCCGGCCTTCTGGACCTGGATGCCTACCTGACCCGGGTTGGGTTCGCCGGCGCCCTGGAGCCCACCTGGGCGACGCTGGCCGCCCTGCACCGGGCGCACGTGGCCGCGATCCCGTTCGAGAACCTCGACGTGTTCCTCGGCCGCGGCGTCCGGGTCGACCTGGGAAGCGTGCAGGCGAAGCTGGTGGCCGGCCGCCGCGGCGGGTACTGCTACGAGCACGGGGTGCTGTTCGCCGCGGTGCTGGAGCGGATCGGCTACCAGGTGGACCGGCTGCTGGCGCGGATCGGGTACAAGCCGCGCTTCTCCCGGCCGCGCACCCACATGACCCTGCACGTGACCGGCCGCGACGGGCAGTGGCTGGCCGATGTCGGTTTCGGCGCCGGGCTGCTCGAGCCACTGCCCTGGGATGCCAGCGGGCGGGCACACACGCAGGGCGGGTGGACATACCGGATCGCTGAGCCCGAGGCGGGCACCTGGGTCACCCAGCAAGCCAGCGGCGGCAAGTGGCTGGACCTGTACACGATCGTCGCGGAGCCGCAGCACGCGTCCGACGTCGATATGTCCAACTACTTCACCTCGACGCACCCGCGCTCGCCGTTCACCGGGCACGCCATCGTCATGCGCAAGACCGCCGATGTGCAGCACCGGCTGCGGGACCGCGACCTCACGACGATCTGGCCGGACGGCACCAGCACCGAGCGGGCGCTGGCCGACGCGGAGATCATCGCCGCGCTGCGCGAGATGTTCGGTCTTCCGCTGACCGGCGAGGAGGTTGCGCGGGTGCTCGCCACTCTGCCGCCGCTGGTCACCAGCCCCAGCGCCGGGCTGGCCCGGTAGCGCCGAACCCGGCGGCGGCCGCTTCCCACGCCGCGGCCGCGGTGGCAGACTCCGAGAAACGATCCTCCCCGCGTGATTCGAGGGAGGCGGGATGCCAACCACCGACGCCGCGCCGGGCTGCCCCGTACGCGAGGGATTCGACCCGCTGTCCGAGCATTACCTGGCCGATCCGTACGCGGTGCTGGCCGGCTGCCGACGGCCGGCGAGCCGGTGTTCTACGCGCCCTCGATCGGCTACTACGTGGTCACCAGGTATGCGGAGATCGAGCAGGTGTTCCGCGACCCGCAGACCTACTCGGCCGCGGTGGCGCAGGCCCCGCTGGCTCCGCTGGTGCCCGAGGCGCAGCAGATCCTGCTGGCCGGCGGGCACAAACCGCAGCCGTCGATGGTCAGCCTGGACGAGCCCGAGCACGCGCGGCTGCGCCGTCCCGCCGCGCGCGCGTTCAGCGTGAAGCGGGTCAACGCGATGCGGCCGGCCATCGAGTCGACCACCACCGAGCTGCTGGACGCGGTGGCCGGCCAGCCGGAATTCGACCTGGTCGGCTCGCTGGCCTTCCCGTTGCCCGCCTACATGGTGTTCGCCCTGATGGGCGTGCCCGAGGCGGACTACCCGCAGCTGAAACTGTGGTGCGGCTACCGGGCCGCGCTGTCCTGGGGGCGGCCGGCTGCCGCGGACCAGGTCGAGATCGCGACCAACATCGCCGCCTACCGCCGCTACCTGCGGAGCCTGGTGGACGCCAAGGCGGTCGCTCCCGGCGACGACCTGACCAGCGACCTGCTGGCCATCCACGCCGAGGACCCGGCCCGGCTGACCCTGGACGAGATCGCCTCGATCCTGTTCTCGCTGTCGTTCGCCGGGCACGAGACCACGACCGGGCTGATCGGCAACACCGTCCGCCGGCTGCTCGAGGAACCGGAGCGCTGGGACGAAGCGGCCGCCGACCCCGGGCTGATCCCCGCGGCGGTGGACGAGACGCTCCGGTATGACCCGTCGGTGCCGGTGTGGCGGCGGGTCAGCACCCGCCGAGTCAGGCTCGGCGGGATCGACCTGCCCGCCGGGGCACGGCTGTTCCTGTGGCTGGCCGCGGCGGGCCGGGACGCCTCGGTGTTTCCCGACGCGGACCGGTTCGACCCACGGCGGAGCGGTGCCGCCGAGCACCTGGCGTTCGGTAAGGGCCTGCACTACTGCCTGGGCGCCAGTCTCGGCAAACTGGAGACGCGCGTCGCCGTGACGCACCTGGCCCGGCGCTACCCGCGGCTACGGCTGGTCCCTGGGCAGCGGCTCAGCTTCCACCCCAACATCTCCTTCCGCGGCCCGCAAACCCTCCTGGTCCGTGCGGCGTGAGGCCGCTTTCCTGGACGGCTGCGCCGCGATGGCCCGGCATAGATCCCGCAGCGGCGCGATCCGTGCTCTGATGATGGCGTGAGCGAACTCCGGCACCGGCACCCGGATCAGGTGACGGCCCAGGCGGCTGACGCGCCGCGCCAGCCGGACCCGGATAGCCGACGCGGCCGTCCTGACCTCGGGCGGGTGGCAGACGCACGCGCGGCCCGTGATGGCGTGACCCGTTACGACGCGGACGCGGAGTTCAAGCGCCCGGTGCCCAAGCCCGAAGGCTACCTGCCGGACGACACGGGAGGCGGGGGCCGCCCGAGTCGCGCTGCGTGATCGTGGCGTCGAGCAAGCCCGGGATACGGGGGCCGAGGACCCATACCCTCACCGAGGCGACGCCGGGAAGAACGGCTGGACGGAGCGCCCAGGCCCGGTCGAGGGGGATCGTGCCGAGGCGCTCCGGGCCGTGGTCGACCGCCCGCCGTTCCACGACGCCACCGACAAGCGCCCGCCGGACCGCTATGGCGATCCGCTCACCGGCCCGGACGGCGCCCGGACTCCCTGCTTCGACGGCCCGCCACGCCGCGAGCAGACGCGCCAGGGATGGGCGGGCGACTGTGGGATCATCGCCGCACTCGGCGCGGTGGCCGCGCACCGGCCCGAGGACATATCCGACCGGATCCGCACGCGAGAGGACGGCTCCTACGAGGTCACGCTCAGCGAGGCAATGCGTTCCGGCGGCATCACCGAGCCGACCGGCCGGGATGTAAAGCTCGGTGTGACCCCCGAACTCCCCGTGCACGACGAGGATCCTGACACCCCGGCCTGCGCCCAGACACAGGACGGAGCCGCGTGGGTCGCGGTCATGGAAAAGGCATTCGCGGGTGTGGACCAGACATGGACGGCCGAACGCCGGACCTGGTGGGAGCATGACTGGGACAAGCTGTGTGCCCAGGACCGGGCAGCGAACAGGGCGCACTCGCGATCGGGCCCGGCCCCGGACGGGTATGTGCGGATGCACCAGGGCACCACGCCCTGGGAGCGAGCCGAGGCACTCACCCAGCTCACCGGTCAGCACGCGGTTGTGTGCGAGTTCCCGGAGGGGAATGAGGAATGGCGGATCAACCGGATCATCCGAGCTCAGCTCGACGACGGCAAGCCCGTTCTGGTCAGTTCCCGGTCGGAGGCACGCGAAGGGGAGAGGTTGCCGAGCAACCTGGAGCCCGGGCACGTGTATGAGGTAAGCGGAATCGAGAAGGGAAGGATTCTTCTCAGGAACCCGTGGAACGAGAAGCATCCCGAGCCGATGGAGACGGACGAGTTCGCCCGCAACATGAGCAGCTACTATTCGACCCTGATGTGAGGAGCCGCTGATGGAATCCAGTGTGCAGATCCACGTGGGGGGCGGCACCGTGCGCCGTTACAAAGGACTCAGCTTTGGTGGGTTTCACAGATCCCCCGCGCAAGACGGGGAGCCGGCCCGTGTCACCATCTCGGTGTGGGATAAGACAACGAGTGCACACGACTTCGAGCTGAGCGTGGGCGAGAGCCTCGAGTTCTCAGGGCAGAGCTGGCGGCTGGACGAGATCGACGACAGTTCCCATCGCTGGTACGCCACCCTCACCCGCGTCGTCTGACGGGATCGAGGGCACCTCGGCACACTGGACGCCATTGATGCTCGTGCAGAACCCGAAGGCGTGATGGCGATGACCGAAACCGAGCTGGCGACGCTGACGGCGGGGCTGCCTGAACGGTTCGCTGACCGTCTGCCCGCGCCCGAACTGGACGGCCTGCGCTCAATGGCCCGCAGTGGAGAGTGGGACGAACTGCTCGACCTGCTGGTGCAGGCGCTCCGGCAAACCCAGGCGCCGGTGAGCGGCGAAGAACGCGACCAACTGAGAGCCGCCTTCACCGGCTGGGGAATGCCCACCGGCATCTTGGCGAGCCTGAACGTCAACCGATGACGACCGGCGAGCCAACGGTCGGGATGAACGACCGCCAGCGAGCGGCTTCAGCCGGGAAACGGTTAGTCATCAGCCGGCGCCATATCTGATTCAGCCTTGATGGCGTCAAGCGCATCGCTGACGTGTCGATCCTCGTGCTGTTGAGCGAGGGGCAGGTGGCCGTTAGAGAACCAGACTGCGTTGGAGGGGTGGCCGCTGCGGCCGGTGTCTGCGAGCACCTGGGCCGGGGCCATCTTCTCCGCTTTGGTCTCGCCGAAATAGACAAGAGTGAAGTAATCCCTGCCGTCGTCGGGTACGTCGCCAAGCGTCAGGTGACAGACAAAACAGTCCGGCGGCCTCAATGGGCTCCCTTGATGGCTGTGATGAACACTGCCCACTCGGCCGGTGTGAACAACAGGTTCGGGCCGTCGGAGTCCTTCGAGTCGCGGACGGCTACGAGATGCGCCGGAGTCGGGGTCGGCGCGACCTCCACACACTGGCCGCCGTTGCTGCCGCTATAGCTGCTCTTGCGCCAGACGGAGGCAGCTTCGACGCACTGGCCGCCGTTGCCACCACTGCAACTGCTCTTACGCCACGCGGCACGGGACAGATCGGCGGAATCTTCTGTCATCCCGCACCTCCTTCGGTATCGGTCGAGCGACCTCAGGCGGGCCGGCTCGACGGCCGGTGCCGGGGCGTCGGGCGGGCGGCGGTTCCGCAACTCCACGCGGCCATCTCATCACGGACCGGATCCTCACGTCAGCCCGCCGGCGGTCACCCGTATGCCCTGGACCGCTGGCGGCACCGGACAATGGAAGCGTGATCGAGGTGGAGCCGGAGAAGTTCGAGGAGATGGTCGCGACCGCGCTGGACGGGCTGCCGGAGGACCTGGGCAAGCTGATGCGCAACGTGGCGGTCACGGTCGAGCACGGCGCCGGGCCGCCCGGGCTGCTCGGCCTCTACCAGGGCGTGCCGCTGACCAGCCGGACCACCGGCTACGCCGGGGTGCTGCCAGACCGGATCACCATCTATCGGCGGGCCATCTGCGCGATCTGCAACACCGAGGACCAGGTCACCGAGGAGGTGCGGCGCACCGTGGTGCACGAGGTCGGGCACCACTTCGGCATCTCCGACCACCGGCTGCACGAACTCGGCTGGTAAGCCTGCCCGAAGGCGAGGGCTGAGCGTGCCCGGCAGGGATAACCGCCGGCCCGGGGGGGGCGATGCCGTTTGCCAACTGGGGGGACGGCTCGATCGGGCGGATCAGCACACCCGGCTGACGGCGGCCTGGGCGCAGCCGTCCAGGCTGAATACCCGGGTGCCAGGGCTGGTCAGCCGGTGAGCCCGGCGGGATACGGGGCCAAACTGGAGACCAGGGCGTTCCGCATGGCCTGGTAGGCACTGTGCAGGCGGGGCAGGGGCGCGCCGGTGAGGCGGAACGACCCCCCGGCGAGCACACCGAGCGTGACCCCGCTGGGCCGGGGCTGCAGCACGAGAAGCCTGTCGCCGGACGGGCTGGACCACAGCACGACCTGCTGCGCGCCGCCGTTGCGGTGCCACGTCCAGCCGCCGGCCGCACGGAGCAGCGCACCGGTGCGCGCCGAATAGACGGCGACGAACCCGTTGGCCGGGTGGCCCGACTGGGGAGCCACGGTCACGTCGTGGACCACAGGGTCGAGCAGTTCGCTGCCGTCCGGGGTAATGAAGATCCCCCGCCAGGCCCAGTTCCCGCCCGCGACGTGCAGGTTCAGCTGCCGGCTCGCGGCCAGGCTGGTGCCCGGCGCGCCGGTGTCCAGCAGGCGTACCGCGGTGGGCGGGGAGCCGCGCGGGGGGAGGTGCGTGCCGTTCATCAGGATCACCAGGGTCCGCCCGTCCGCCGTCCAGGCACCGGCCGGCTGAAGCATCGGCTGCCAGGACGCGTGCGGCAGGGTCCAGGTGCGCACCGCACCGGTGCCCAGGGTGATGAGCCGTACCAGCGCGGTCCTGTCGCCACCCACGGAGGCCATGGCCAGCCTGCGGCCGTCAGGCGATAGCGCGATGCTGGTGAGGTTGAGCAGCCGCAGCGGAACGGTCTGGCCGACGGTGGCCAGCCGGGTGTGCCCGTCCCGGGTGATGCGGAGCACGAAGAAGGTCAGCGGCGTACGCCGGTCCAGGCCCCAGCTCCCGGGGTGCCCGTGGTCGCCGCCCCGCCAGCGCCACCGGTCCGCGGAGAAGACGAACACGCTCGCGCCTGCGGCCGCGGTCAGCGTGACCACGTTGGTGAACGGACGCGGCACGGTGACATTGGTGACCAGGCCGCCGGTGACGACGCTGCGCACGGCGATCGAGTGGATGGGCACCTGGCTGGTGCCCCCCGTCCCGGGCGGGTGGGTGTCCGGGACGCCGTAGGCATAGTAGGCGGGAGGGCTGGCCGCGGCGGCCGGACCGCCCGGCGATGCGGGCGGCGTGTGCACCAGGGCCACGGTGCCGGTGATCACGGCCACGACGGCGGCCGCGGCCGCTACCGGGACGGCCCAGCCCGGCCAGCGCCACGGGCCGCCGAGCCCACCGGGCCTGCCGGGTCCGCCGAGCCTGCCGGGCAGCCAGCGGCGGGACGGGCGGCGGCCGGCTGGGCCGCGGCGCCCCGGCTCGGGCAGCCGCAGGCCGGCCAGGCTGCCCGGGGTTATCTGCCCGGACTCGGCCTGCAGTTCGCTGCGGAGCCGTTCTTCCAGGCCGTTCACTGGTCCTCCTGGAGCATCCGGCCGAGCGCGGCGAGGCCACGGGCGGTGGTCGACTTGACGGTGCCGCGGCTGACACCCATCGCCCTGGCGATCTCCTGCTCGGGCAGGTCGGCGTAGTAGCGCAGCACCAGCGCTTCCCGCTGGCGGGCGGGCAGCCGCTGCAGGGCGGCCACCGCGGCGCGCTGTTCCTCACCGAGCAGCGCGTCGGCTTCCGCGGACGGCGCCGGCGGCAGGCCCGGCGGGCGCGGGATCCGCTTGTTCCGCCTGATCGCCGACCGGCAGCCGTTGACCACGCTGACCCGCAGGTACCCGAGCACATGGTCACGGTCGGACAGCCGGTCCCAGGCCCGGTACAGGCCGCAGAACGCGTCCTGCACCACGTCCTCGGCGGCATGCCGGTCGCCGAGCATGACGAAGGCGAGCCTGGTCAGGCCGAGGGCGTGCTCCTGGTACAGCGCGGTGACCACGCGGCTGGCCTCGGTCTGCGGCGCCCCGGTGGCCGCAGCGGCCTCGCCGGCATCGGCCGTCACGGTGCCTGCGGCGGCCGGGCGGGCCGCACCGGGCAGCCCATCCGCGAAGTCGACGTCCACATATCAGAAACGTCCGGGCGGGCCAAAGGTTGCTCCGGCACGGCCGGCAAGATCCGGCGCCGGCCGGCTCGCGGATAATGAGGCCGGGAGGTTCGCCGTGCTCGATGGTCATGTCCTGGTCGACGCGCACATGCACGTCGGCAAGCTGTCCGCGGTCAGCCCGGCCTGGCACCGGTGGGCGCACGACTTCGGCGACGATGCGATCACCGGCGCCGTATACGACACTGACGGGGTCGCTATTCCTGGACGGCTGCACGATCTCCTCGACGCTGAAGGCGTCGACGCGGCGCTGCTGCTCAGTGAATACAGCCCGAAGGTGGGGGCCGTGCAGCCGATCGAGGACCTGCTGCCGCTGGCCAAGTACGACCCGCGGCGGGTGCGGCTGGCCGCCAACGTCAACCCGCACCTGCATTTCCCGGTGGCCGGCGAGCTGGAGCGCCAGCTCGGCCTGGGCGCCGTGGCGCTGAAGCTGCACCCGGTGCACGCCGGCTTCCCGGCCAACGAGCGCGCGCTGTACCCGGCCTACGAGGTGTGCCGGTCGCGCGGCATCCCGGTGATCGTGCACTGCGGGACGAGCAGCTTCCCCGGTTCCCGGAACGCCTATGCGGACCCGGTGCTGCTGGACGAGGTGCTGCGGGATTTCCCCGGCATGAACGTGGTGCTCGCGCACGGCGGGCGTGGCTGGTGGTATGATGCCGCGGCGTTTCTGGCACTGGCCTACGAGAACGTCTGGATCGAACTGTCCGGCCTGCCGCCGAAGCGGCTGCCTGAGTACTACGCCCGGCACAATTTCGCCCGGCTGGCCAGGCGGTTCATCTTCGGCACGGACTGGCCGGGGGTGCCCGGGATCGCCCGCAACGCGCGGGCGGTGGCCGCCGTCTGCCCGGACGGCGAGACCGCCGGGCTGGTGCTCGGCGGTAACGCCATTCGGGTTTACCAGCTGGCCGGCTGACCAGGCTGTCCCATGCGACAGGGATGAGCAGCAGCGGGATCGCCGCCGGCCCGCTGGGTGCCCCGGTACCATCCGGCGGGCCGGCGGCAATCGCGCCCCTTACCCCCCGGTCTCCCAGGAGTCACATGGCCGACGGTACAACGGTGCCGGATATGGGTCAAGCTGGCATCTAGATTAGGTAAAGGAACCTTCAAAATGGCGGGTGAGGTGGGTGGTGACGGCGGGGCGACGGTAAGGCGGCGGCGGGCGGGAAACGGCGGCCGGGGCGGGCGAGAGACAGCGGCGGCGGCGGGTGAGGAATGGTGGCCGGCGGACGATTCTTGATCACCTGGAGGCCAGCGGGCCCGGGCCCCGATATGGTGTGGCCGATGTGCAATTCTCCGGGTATGCGAGCCGCCGGTGACCAGGGCATCGTGCCGCTCGCCTGCGATGTGCAGATGACCTGCGTCCAGCCGCGAGTGCCCGGAGCGCGGCAAGCACCAGGAAGCCGCACGGCACTTGGAGGGCGGCCGGCGCTCGCAGAGCGGCGGATCCCCGGAGGCCGATCGGCGCCCGGATGCCGGCCGGTGCCCGCGACGGCGTTGCCGCAGCGGTGAGGCGGCCGCTACGGCCGGGGAACTACCGGCGGTTGACTCCTGTGCTCGCGTTGGCGCTGTTGCCCGCTAGTTATTTCGGCGTGACCGCGGCGCTGGATCACGCGAACGGCACCGCGATGGCCGGCCCGGCGGCCGCCTGCGGAAGCGTCGCCTGCGGGAGCATCGCCACGTCACCGGGGGCCGCCAGTACCCGCGTCGCGACCTCGGCCAGCCCGGCCGTGCGTACCCCGGCGCCGCGGCACGTACCGGCCCGGCGCGCTTCGGCGGCCCACCCGTCGGCGACGGCCAGCCACCGGAGCCAGGGTCAGGGCGTGCCGCCCGCCTCGCCGCCGGGCACCTCAGCCCGCCCGTCGCCGCAGGCCAGCCAGCCGCGTCCGGGCAGAACGTCCACTCCCAGGCCGGCGCCGCCGCAGCGGCCCCGGGCCGCCGTCAGTTATCAGCCGGAACACCGCTGGCCGGGCGGCTTCACCGGGCGGTTCACCATCGTCAACGAGGGCCGGCAGCCGATCGGCAGCTGGCAGCTGTCCGTCACCCTGCCCGGCGATGACGTGCGCGACGTGCAGGGCGCGGACTGGTACACCAGCGGCGACTCCCTGGTCATGGAGCCGCCCCGCGACAGCGGCCCGCTGGAGCCGGGCTCCGCACTGACCATCTCCATCGTCGCCTACGGCAACGACGACACCCCGGCGTCCTGCTCCATGAACGGCCGCACCTGCCAGCGGTAACCCCCGAACCACACCCGTCACCGCCACGCGACCAACCGGAAGCCCGCCCGCAATCTCCCCCGGCCCCTCCCCCGGCGGCCCGCCCCGGAGCCGCATCACCTCTTCACCGTCGTGACCACCGAACCGGGACAAAGGGATGGGTGAGAACGCCGCGCGACTTGACACTCAAACTGGTGGGACAAAACCGGTTAAGACGGGCGTAATTCCAACCACTTTGAGTGTCAAGTGGAAGTGATCATGAGATGGCGGCCGTTGCGGGTTTAGGCGGGCTCTAGTCAGTGGGGCGGCGGGTTTGGTAACTTTCCTAACTAACGTGGCTTGGGGTGCTCACCTGGCAGCAGCCTGGGCCGTGCCGCGCGCTCCCGGAGGTCGGCCATGAAGTCTGCGCTTCGTACCCGTATCGCCATCGCCGCCACGCTGGCGGCTTCCGCCGGGCTGCTCGCCGTGCCGGGCGCGGCTGCCCAGGCGGCGCCGGGCGCGGGAGCTGCGGGGTCTGGGGCGGGGGCGGTTGTGCGGGTGAACCAGGCCGGGTACCCGGTGGCGGGGGCGAAGACCGCTTACGTCATGCTGCCCGGGCCGGTGCACAGCGTGCGCTTCGTGCTGCAGAGCCCGCGCGGCGCGGTCTACCTGGCCGGCCGGTCGTCCGATGACGTCGGCCGGTGGAACGCCGGCTACGGGGCGGTGTACAAGCTGGACTTCTCCCGGTTCGAGCATCCGGGCAGCTACCGGATCAGGATCACCAGCCCGGCGCACGCGGTCTCCCCCACGTTCCGCATCGCCAGCCCGCAGGATCTGTATGGCCATCTGGTCTCCAACGCGGTCCGGTACTTCACCTCCGAACGGGACGGCGGCAACGTCAACCCGGCCGTGCTCAACCGCAAGCCGGCCAACCTGACCGACCGCAACGCCTACGTCTACGCCGACCCCGACTACAGCAAGAACGACAACCTGCTCGGCAAGCTGCACCGGATCGGCGGCCCGGTCGACGTCTCCGGCGGCTGGTTCGACGCGGGCGGCGGGTATGAGAAGTTCGCCTATACGGCCAGCTACACCGACGCGCTGCTGCTGATCGCGGCCCGCGACGCGGCCGGCCGGTACCCGGCGCTGCGGCCCGAGGCGCAGTTTGGCCTGAACTGGATCGGCCGGCTGTTCAACCCGGCCAAGAAGGTGATGTACATCCAGGTCGGCATCGGCAACGGCAACGCCAGCAACACCATCGAGGGCGACTACAACTTCTGGTTCCTGCCGCAGCGGGAGGACCACATGGGCGCCAAGCCGGGCGCGCCGGACTACTACGTCGAGCACCGGCCGGTGTTCGAGGCCGCCCCGCCGGGCCAGCCGATCGACCCCGACCTCGCCGGCCGGTTCGCCGCCGACTTCGCGCTCGGCGCCCAGCTCGACGCCAGCACCGACCCGCCGGAGGCCGCCTACCTGCTGGCCGAGGCGCGCGAGGTGTACGGCCTGGCCAAGACCACGCACGTGGGCAGCATCGTCACCACGTTCCCGCACGACTACTACCCGGGCAGCGAGTGGAAGAGCGACATGCTCTGGGGCGCCTCCGAGATCGCCCTGGCCGACGAGGCGGTACACGGCGAGCGTGGCCACCTGCACCGCGACCTGCAGAACGCCGCGAGGTGGGCCCGGGCCTACATCAGGCAGGGCCACCCGGCGGGCAGCGACACCTTCAACCTGTACGACAACGGCGCGGTGGCCGAGGGCGAGCTGCTGCAGGCCATGAAGCAGGCCGGCGGCCAAGCGGGAGCGCCAGGCACACCGGTGATCGCCCCGGCCACGCTGCTCGGCGACCTCGCCGCGCAGTTGCGGGTCGGTGAGGACTGGGCCAGGAGCGACAAGAGCGACCCGTTCGGGCTCGGCACCCAGCTCGGCGGATCCGATGCCTCGCCGCACGCGTTCGGCCTGTACACCACGAACGCGATCTACCAGAAGTACGGCGGGTCGGCCGCCTACCGCTCGTTCGCCCAGCAGCAGCTGAACTTCGCGCTCGGCGCCAACGCCTGGGGAAGCTCGTTCGTGGTCGGCGCGGGCAGCACGTTCCCGCACTGCATGCAGAGCGAGATCGCCAACCTGGCCGGCTCGCTGACCGGAACCGGGGACATCCAGCTCGGCGCGACCACGGACGGCCCGAGCAGCCTGGGCAACTTCAAGGGCCTCGGCTCGGTGAAGGGCATGCGGGCCTGCTCGGCGGGTGACTACAAGCCGTTCAACAGCACGTCGGTGGGCTACGAGGACAACGTGCGCAGCTGGCCGAGCGTCGAGCCGGCGGACGACTACACCGCCGGGTCGCTGATGGCGTTCACGCTCGGCGCGGCCGGCCTGGGCACGTAGTCCGCCGGTGCGGAACCGGGCATTCCCGCCCGCGCTCAGGCGGCCAGGCTGCTGAGCTGTCTCGGGTTCAGCACCTGGCTCGCGGGCGGGGGGCCGGGTATCCGCACCGTGTTCCACTGGGTGAAGCTCACCGTGCCCTTGCCCGGCTGGCTGAGCTGCAGCAGGTATGGCCGGCCCCGGGCCGCCACCAGGGCCGTGCCGCCATCGTTCTGCAGCACCCAGGCCGGCGCACCGCCGAGGACGATTGTCCCCCCGAAGCTGATCTTGCGGGCCGGGGTACCGGTGATGGACCTGGTCAGCTGGGCCATCAGCACCGGCATGCTGAGGCCGGTCAGCCACGGCGCCTGCGCGCTCGTCCGCACGTACTTGCCACAGACCAGCTGGCACGCGCTGGCGGGCGCGTGATTCTGCCGCAGGAACGCGGCGTTGAGCCGCAGGTACGCGCTGCCCCCGGTGATCAGCACGGTGACGTCACCGCCGTTCTCGGAGATCTGCCCTGAGCTGCCGCCGGAGCGGGTCATGCCGAGGTCCAGGCGCATCGTCTTGCCCCGGTAGGGGGCTGAGCCGCTCAGATGCACGCCGCGCGCGTTGCGCATAGCGGCGGCGATGGCCTTGAGCAGGACCGGCATCGCCGGCGGGCGGGGCGCACCGGTGGCGGCCAGGCCCGGCTGGCAGCGTTCGGCGCTCTGGCTGGGCACGGTGGCCACCGACACACCGGTGATGGCCCAGTGCCCACGCAGCAGGCCCATCCGCCAGGTCTCGGACACGTAGTCCTGCTGTGGTGACGTGGCCAGGGCCTGGTCGACCTGCCCGGTGCGCGGGTTCTGCTGGCGGAACCTGCTGGCGTCGTCGCAGGTGGAGATCACCGCCCGGGATCCGCCGATCGAGGCGACCTGGGTCATGAACAGCCGGTCGGTCCCGGCCGGCACCACATCGCGCGCCTGCTCGCCGCGCAGGGAGCCGGTGAGGTTGCTGAGCGCCTGGCCGGTCACGTAGTCCCGCACGGGCGCCACCAGCCGGGAGGCGGTCTGCGACCGGTCCCACAGGACCACGCCCGCGCGGAAACGCTGCACGGCCGTGGCCCGGGCCGGGTCGGCCGGCAGAGCGTCGTCGAACGCCTGGGTGAAGGCACCCATGCGGACGGTCTCGGGGCCGCCGGGCACGCCTATCCCGGTCGCTCCCGAGCCGCACGCCGCCAGCACGAGACCACAGATGGCCGCGGTCGCGGCAACCCCGAGTGCCCTCATCCGCCCCTCCCCCGCCGATCAGGCTGATAGCTGCTGAATGAAGACGCCGAGCTGGACCATGCGGTTGTCGTGCCGGGCCGGCGAGGCGGCCCGGCACAAGCAGAAGGACCGGGCGCCCGGTCCTGGGTGGGCGCCCGGTCCTGCCCGGGCCCACCTGGTGGTGGGCCCGGGGTCTTGCTAACCGGTCTTGCTCAGCGCGAAGTTCACCGTGTCGGGAACACCCGAGATGAGCTTCGTCACCTTCGAAACCGGCTGGTACTTCGGCGCAGCCGCGATGATCTGCAGCGGGTTGTAACCCCGGTTGAGCCACAGCTGGTAGTTACCCGAGCTGTCGGTCGTCAGGGTGTACGACACCGCACCGCAGGTGCCGGTGCTCGTGTCGTACTGCGTGCAGATCTGCACCGTCGCCCCGGCGATCGGGTTGCCGGTGCTCGCGTCGGTCACCGTGCCCGTCACCTTGCTCCAGGTGGACGGCGGGTTCACCTGCATGGCGACACTGATGGGCTGGATCTGGTAGGGAGTGTCGGTCTGCACCCCGAGCTGGGCGGTGTAGCTGCCAGGCTGGCTGACGGCGGACGAATCCAGCGTCACGGCCACGGTCTGCGACTGACCCGGGTTCAGGGTGAACTTGCTGCTGCTCGTGGACAACCACGGGATGGTCTCACTCCCGCACTGGTCGTACCCGGGCAGCACCTCGGCGAACGGCTGCTCGTTGAAGCTACCGGTCGAACCGCCGACCTGGTAGATCCCGCAGCTCCCGCCGCCTCGGTACTCGGCGTTGTTGGCGTTGGGCAGCGCGGTCCAGGAGTCGCTGGACGGGTCGTAGGCGATCGCCTGGTTGGTGACCGTCGCGCTGTTCGCCGTCACACCACCGGCCATCTGCAGCTGGTCGCCCGACCCGCTGTAGACCATGCCCCAGTCGTCGTAAGGCATGTTCGCGCCCTGCGACCAGCTGTCGGTGGATGGGTTGTAGATGTAGGTGGAGTTGAGCGAGGCGTTCGTGTCGGCGTCGATGCCGCCGGCGCAGGCGATCTCGCTGCTGACCCCGGCGCAGCCGAGGAACGCGGCCACCGTCGGGTAGTTGGCCAGCTGGGTCCAGGAGTTGCTGCCCGGGTCGTAGCTGAACGCAGCGTCCGACGTCGGTGCGCAGTTTCCTGTGGTGCAGCCGCCGACCACGTACAGCTTCCCGTTCAGGGTGGTGACGGCGGGCGCGCTGACTGCCGTCGGCAGGCTGGCCATCGTCGACCACGAGTTACTGGACGGGTCGTAGGCGTACAGGTTGGTGCTGGCACTGCCGGAGGCGTCCCAGCCGCCGACGGTGTAGAACGTCCCGTTCAGGAACGCCCCGCCCGCCGCGTTCATCGCCTGCGGCAGCGGAGCAATGGCACTCCACGCCTGGTTTGACGCGTTGTAGACGAATGCGTCGCTGGTGTTGGAGATCCCCTGGTCGACGTCACCGCCTGCGGAATAGACGTTGCCGGTGCCGGGGTCGTAACCGACCGCGTTGTCCATGATCGCCTCTGGGTAGTCGGCGATCGAAGCCCACGGGGTGTCCGACGGTGACGCCGGGCGCAGCCGGATCCCTGGCGCTCTCGCTTGGCCACCGGCCGTGCTCTGCTTGGCCGTGGACTTGCGCACGGCCCGGTCCGCCGGGCTGAAGTGGCCCTTGATCTTCTCCAGCGGCGCACCCTTGAGCGCAGCCTTGTCACCGGGCTTGACGCCCATCGGGGTGAACCCGCTGCCCTGGGGGTTGAGCTGGACCTGCACCGGCTGGGTGCCGGTGTCGGTGAACTTGACCTTGCCCGTCTTGGCGGCGCCCAGCGTCTGGGTCACCGACAGGCTGCCGGTACTCAGCGACAGGTTGCCGGCCTGCAGGGACCAGTCCTGGTGGGTCACCGCGTTGTTGGCGACGGCGACCGTCTGGGTGGACGGCTTGTAGTTGCCATCGCTGGCGGTGTACTGGCTGCTGCCCGGCGAGGCGAACATCCAGTAGAACCCGTTCGCCAGGCTGGGGTCGGCCGGGTTGGCCGCCGACACGCCGGTCTGGCCGGCCGCGTTGGTGACCTGCACGCCGTTGACCGGCTTGCCGGTGTTGTTGTCGGTCGCGACACCGGCCACGATGCCGCCCGGGAGAGGCGCACACTTCTGGTTGCCGATGAACACGTTGTCCACCGACCACCAGAAACCGAAGTCCTCGTTCTGCGTGTAGTGGAACCGCACCTGCACGTCGGCCTGGTTGGCCGCCTGCGGGATCTGGATGCTGACCGGGCCGTCGATGTAGTTGTCGGTCTGCTCCCAGACGTTGGACCAGGTCTGGCCGCCGTCCAGGCTCAGGTCCACATCCGCGACCTGGTCGTAGTAGCCCTCGTACTCGGTGTCGAAGTTGATCACCGGCGTGGCATCGTTGGACAGGTTCTCCACCGGGGACACCAGCGAGGCGTCCTGGTTGGTGCCATAGCCGTACTCCAGCGAGTCGATGACGGCGAAGCTGGAGTCACCACCGGCCGGCGGCGTCCGCTCACCCGGGTTGCTGAAGTTCCAGTCCTGGCCGTTGCCCTCGTTGTCCACGTTGGTCCAGCCGTCCTGCGTGGTGCTGCCGGACCAGCCGGTGAAGCCCTCCGTGGAGCCGTTGTACTTGAAGGCATAACCGGATGCGGTGCAGCCGGCGTTGTCCACGGTGGCCTTGAAATTCTTCGTCTTGTCGGCGGCGAGCATCTTCACCGACGCGTTGATGGTGTTGTAGCCCGGGTACACCGGGTTGACCGTCAGCGAGTAGGTGCCGTTGTCCGGCAGGGTGACGCTGTACTGCCCGGTGTAGGGGTTGGTGTACACCGCCCCGCCGGGGTAACCGCTGACGCTGATCGAGGCGTACAGCGGGTACGTGTGCCCGGACCCGTCGGTGATGGTGCCCGTCAGGGTGTGGCTGGGCACGCTCGCCAGTGCGAAGTTCTGCGTCGTGGTGCTGCCGGTGGTGATGGTGACACCGGACGCGGTGAGCTTCTTGTAGCCGAACGCCTCGGCGGTCACGCTGTACGTGCCGTCCGGGACGGTCACCGAGTAGTCGCCCGAGGAGTCCGTCGTGGCCGTGTACCCGCTGCCCGCGGATACGGTCGCGCCGGCCAGCCCGGTGCCTGTCTTGCTGGTCACCTTGCCGGCCAGCACGCCGGATGGCGCGCCCTGGAAGGCGGTCACCCCGTTCGGGGTACCCAGGCCGGTCGGGCCGTCATAGCCGGGCCCCGCCGTGCAGAAGTAAGCAGGGGTGCACGAGCCGTTGGACCCTGAGGTGACGTCGTTCAGCGCCGAGGTGTGCGAGTACAGGTAGGAAGCCGGGACGGTCCCGGAGACCGGGGTGCCGGCCAGCGCGTAGGTGGCGGAGATGATCGGGGTGGCCACGCTGGTGCCGCCCTCCTCGGCCCAGCCGCCGTCGCTGTAGCTGTCGTAGATGGCCACACCGGTGGCCGGGTCGCCGACCGCGGACACGTCGTTGGTCATCCGGTTGGTGCAGCCGGTGTCCGTCTGCCAGGCCGGCTTGGTCTCATACAGCGAGCAGCCCGATCCGGTGGCCTGCGGGTCCGGGCTCCAGGTCGTCTCATCCCAGCCGCGCGGCACGCTGGAGTCCTTGGTCAGCGCGGTCCCGCCGACCGAGGTCACGTACTGCGAGGTTGCCGGGAAGCTCGGGGAACTGCATCCCTCCTCGTTGTTGTCGTAGCCGTAGTCACCCGACGCCACGCTGATCGCCACGCCCGGGTGGTTGAAGTAGGTGTCGTCAGTTGTCTCACCGGAGTACTCACACTCGCCCCACGAGTTGGACACGAAGTCGGCCAGCCCGGCCGCGGTGTCCTCGGCGGTGTAGAGGTCGGTGTTTTGCGGGCTGTTGCCCTCGACCAGGTCGATATGGCAAAGCGGGCAGATGGCGCTGACCATGTCGACGTCGAGGGACTCCTCGATGTCCCACCCGGTCCCGGCGGCCGCCGGTGGCAGCGGGCTGGCCTGCCCGTCCTGGTTGAGCTTCTGGAAGCAGCCGTTGGCGGTGTCGCACACCGGCAGGCCGTACTGCGCCCGGTAGACCTGCAGGTCGGCCTCGGCGGTCGGGTCGTCGTAGGCGTCCACGATCGCCACCGTCTGGCCGCTGCCGGCCGAGCCCGAGGGCAGATTGTAGGCGCTCTGCAGGTCCGAGGGGCCGTACCCGGACGGGGTCGCGTCCGGGTGGATGCCCTTGTAGGACTTCACGTTGGTGCGCTGCAGCGCCATGCAGGTGGCCTCACCCACGTGCATGGCCTTGCACACCACGCGCGCGTCCGTCGCCTTCGTCGCGTTGATCGCTCCGGCGGCCTTCAGCTTGGACGTCGCCTTGTGGGCGGCGCTGCGCGACACCGGGCCGCTGTGCGACGCGTGACTGCTGTGCGTGTGGCCAACCGTGGCCGCCTGCGCCGGCACGCTGCCTGCGAACATGGTCCCGGCCAGGGTCAACACTCCCGCCGCGGCCGACACATACCTGACCGCGCGGCGGAACCTTCCGCTCATTCTCGCCAACCTCCGTGAACCTCGCTGGGTCGCGGCCATGGGCCCCTTTGCCCTGGCCGTGCTGTCCGGGGTCGTCGGGTCACTGATGCACCTCTTTCTGACGGGTACCTGGAAGCACCCGCATAGGCGGACGACTTCCCAAGCGTCCGCCAGGTGCCCGATGGCAGCCATCGGGCAAAGTACCTAATTTGGCTACTTCATTACCTATGAACCGGCCATGACCTGCGCCCTGGCCGCTGGTCAGCTGGCCGGGGCCTCGGCGGCCAGGCCGGTTTCCAGTGCGCGCGCCGCGAGGGCGGCACGGTTGGACACGTTGAGCTTGCGCATGGCGGAATACACGTGGCAGGCCACGGTCTTCGGGGACAGGAAAAGCGCCTCGGCGATCTGCCGGTTGGTCCGGCCGCCCAGCACCAGCCGGACCACGTCGATCTCCCGGGGGGACAGCTGGGCGCCGTAACTGCGCCGCCCGCCCAGCCACGGCCGCTTGGCCGGCACCCCGTGCTCGTTGAGCGTGCGGATGACCCGCATGGCGTCGCTGCGGGCGCCGAGGCCGGACAGCCCGTCGAGCACGCCGGGCAGGATGTCCAGCGCGGCCGGCCGGTCACCGGCGGCGAGCAGGCAGCACGCCTGCCGCTCCCGGGCCAGCAGCACCTGGTAGGGCCGGGGCGGCAGCTGCCACTGCGCCGCTGCGCGGCCGAACGTCTGGGCGGCCCGGTCGTGCTCGCCACGGCCTCCGGCCACCAGCGCCTCGCAGACCAGCAGGGCGGCCCGTGGCGCCGGGGCGGCCCGGCCGCGCAGGCCGTGGGCGAACTCCGCGGTGAGCGCGGCGGCCCTGGCGGGCCGGCCGGCCGCGAGCAGTGCCTCCACCCGGGCGGGCACGATGTCGGTGGCCCACACCCAGATGCCCTTCCTGGCGATGATCTCGACCGGTTCGCCGGTGAGCCGCAGCGCCTCCTCGGCGCGGCCGTCGGCCAGCCGGAGCCGGGCCAGCGCCGCGGCGGGCTCGATGAACGAGTCCACGGCGGCCCGCTGCTGGGCCTCCTTCAGCACCAGCTGCAGATCCCGCGCGGCCCTGGCGTGCTCGCCGGTGGCGGTGTGCAGCAGCCCGCGGACCAAAATCGCCTCCAGCCTGCCCAGCGGGTGCAGGTCCGGCTGGTTGGCCAGGGCGGTGGCCCGCCGGGCGAGCCCGGCCCACTCCCCGGCCAGCCAGTCCAGGTGGGCCAGCGTCGCCATGATCACGTCCCGGTAGAGCCAGTACCCGTGCGCTTCGGCGAGCTCCAGGCCCCGGGTCAGGCGGTGCCTGGCCTCGGCGTCACGGCCCCAGCACTTCATGGCGATGTCGCCGATGTTCAGGTGGGTCTTGACGATGTGCTGGCGCTCGGCCGGGCTGGCCGCGTCGGCAGGGATCTGGGCAGCCACACTCCAGCCGTCGTCATCGCCGAGCATGAGCAGCGCGCTGGCCCGCTCCCCGGTCAGGTTGAGCCGGTCGGCGGGGGCCATCGACGTGGACAGGTCACCGGCCCGGTCCAGCCACTGGCGGTGCATCGAGGCCGGCCAGCTGACGTCCTGCGGCCAGCCGAGCAGGATCGCGGCGCGGGCGGCCTCGACGCGGTCGTGGCGCAGGTGCGGGATGGCCTTCTCCAGTTCCGCCCGGGCCGCCTCCCGGTCGCCCAGCACGAGCAGGACCCGGCCGAGCAGCGTGCGGGCGTCCGCCTCGTCGGCCGGGTCGGGCACGCCGCCCTCCAGTACCCCGCGCAGCGTGCGGGCCAGGTCGTGGAACGGTTCCTGCCCGGTCAGCGAGGCGAACGGCATCTTCTTGATCAGCCGTACCACCGGCCGGACCGGCAGATCCGCGTTGGCCAGCATGTCGTGCAGCAGCCCGCTGGCGGTGGTCTCGTCGCCCGCGGCCAGCGCCAGGTCGGCGGCTTCCTCGGCGTACCGGCACCACTGCGCGGGCTCGTCGGCCTCACGGAAGTGCCGGGTGAGCTGGGCTACCGGCGGGCACGGGCGGCGCTCGAGGGCGTGGCCTGCCCGCAGGTGCAGCCGGCGGCGCTCCGGCGGGCTCATCGCCTCGTACACCGCCTGGGCGGCCAGCCCGTGCCGGAACGACATCATGCCCAGCTCGTCCTCGGCGAGCAGCCCGCAGCGGAGCACCTCGGCCAGGGCGGCACTGGTGCGGCCGGCCGGCAGCCCGGCGACCGCGCGCAGCGTCGGCTCGCCGACCGGGTCGGTGAGCACGGCCGCCGCGTCCAGCAGGGCACGCGCGTCCGGGCTCAGCCGCCTGCAGCGCTCCAGCACCCCGTCGCGGATGGTGATCGGGACGGCGATCTCGGGCTGGCTGCGGCGGACCCCCTCGCCGCCGTGCGTGGTGAGGTCGGACCTGTCGTGCATCAGCCGGACCAGTTCCTCGACGGCGAGCGGAACGCCGTCGGTGCGCTCGTGCAGGAAGGCCGCGAGCCCGCCGGAGATGCCGCTGTCGGACAGCATCGAGGCGGCCAGGCTGGCCGTCTCGGTGACCGCGAGCGGGTGCAGCACCAGCCGCAGCCCGGCCTCGCCGACGGCCAGCCGGGAGGACAGCCGGGGCAGCAGGGAGTCGTCGGGCAGGTCTTCGGGGCGGCAGGTCACCACGAGGCTGGGCCGGGCCTGCTGGGCCCGCAGGAACAGCAGGAACTCCAGGGTGGCGTCGTCGGCCCAGTGCACGTCCTCGACGACCAGCAGCGCCACCCGCAGGCCGGCCAGCAGTTCGCTCAGTGCGCTGAACAGCCGGTGCCGGGCCGCGGTCGCGTCGTCGAGTGGTTCGGGGGCCGGCGGCAGGTCGGCCACCCATTCGGGGAACAGCGGGCGGAGCGCCCCGGCGAGCGCGGTCAGCCGCAGGCCGCGCACGCTCCCGGTGACCTGGCGCAGCGCGTCCACCACCGGGCCCAGCGTGCACGGCTGGCGGAGCGGCGGGCAGGTGGACAGCAGGATCGTGCGCCGCCGGACCGACCGCCGGCCGAGTACCTCCTGGAGCAGCCGTGTCTTGCCGATGCCTGCTTCGCCCTCGACCAGGACCACGGCCGACGGCCCGGTCAGTGCATCTTCGAGGGCGGCGGCCTCCTCCTCCCGGCCCACGAAGGCGGGCGCGGAGATCACTGGCAGGTTGATGACGGCCTTGCTGGCGGCAGTTGCGGGCCCGGTCAAAATCCGCTCCTCTGACTCGACTGACTCGCCGTGTGTGCGCGCTGTCTGCCCGCGCCTGGTCAGGTCGTCGTGGCGCGGCTGCCCCCGTGGCAGATGTGGGTCAGGTGTGAAACGCCGGGCCCAAGGAAGGGGGGAGGGGAGGCGGGTGGGGCGGGGCGCTGCGGCACCCGCGTCGGGTCGGACGCGGCGTCCAGGCTGGAGGCATACGGTTCCTCCGGGCAAGCGGGGGCACGGCCGGAACTCCGGCTGCGCTCGACGGTGCAGGACCGAGCTGGACGCCGCGGGGAAACGTCAGCCCTGTGGGGAGATTACGCGCGGGATACTCCCAGTCTCAATGCGCAACCGTGGCATATCTGCGCTAATGACGTGAATATGCCACGGCGAGGCGGCGCCGTCCGTACTGGTATCACGAAAGTATTTCGCACGCGGAATGTTGTAGTGTCAACTACTGTTCAGGTGGGTGAGTGGGAAGATGGTCTGGCAGGTGGTGCCGGCCATGACAGCCCTGCTGAAGGAGGCAGCCATGCCAGCGGTAACCGTCGATGACAACCTCGTCCTGCCGCGTCTGGCCGAGCCCGATCCGGCCACCTCGGCGGACCGGCCGGTGGTGTCCATGACCACGGCGCCGTCCGGGTACGAGGGTGAGGGCTTCCCGGTCCGCCGGGCGTTCGCCGGGGTCGATCTGGCCCAGCTCGACCCGTTCATCCATATGGACCAGATGGGCGAGGTCGACTACGCGCCCGGAGAGCCCAAGGGGACTCCGTGGCACCCGCACCGCGGCTTCGAGACCGTGACCTACATGATCGACGGCGTGTTCCGGCACCAGGACTCCAACGGAGGCGGCGGCCTGATCACCGACGGCGACACCCAGTGGATGACGGCCGGCGGCGGCATCCTGCACATCGAGGCCCCACCGGAGGAGGTCGTCGTCAAGGGCGGCCTGTTCCACGGCTTCCAGCTCTGGGTGAACCTGCCGGCCAGGCTCAAGATGACCGCCCCGCGGTACCAGGACATCAGGGCGAACCAGGTGCGGCTGCTCAGCTCGGCCGACGGGGGCACGCTGCTGCGGCTGATCGCCGGTGACGTGGCCGGCCAGGCCGGGCCTGGGGTCACGCACACCCCGATCACACTGCTGCACGCCACCTTGTCCCCCGGCGCGCAGCTGCGGCTGCCGTGGCGGCGTGACTTCAACGCGATCGGCTACGCGCTGGCCGGGGCGGGCTCGGTCGGCGCCGGGCGCCGGCCGCTGCGCACCGGGCAGCTCGCCGTGTTCGGCCCGGGCGACGTGCTCACCGTCACCGCGGACCAGCGAAAGGACGGGCCGTCGGCCGGACTGGACATCCTGCTGCTCGGCGGGCAGCCGATCACGGAGCCGGTGGCCGCCTACGGGCCGTTCGTGATGAACACCAGGGAGGAACTGGTGCAGGCCTTCGAGGACTACCAGGCAGGCCGCCTCGGCTCCATCCCGGCCGAACCCACTCCGCTGCCGGACGACCCGCACCCCGGGCACGACGTCCTGTAGCGCCGGGGCCGGGCGGGCCTGCGGCGAGGCGCAGCCGTCAAGGAAAATTCCGCGGCGTGCGGGCACGGCCGATGACCCGGCCCGCGGCGGCCAGCACGGCCAGGCCGATCGTGGTCAGCGCCGAGACGAGCAGCGTGACCCGGGCGCCGAGCCCGGCGACCAGCGGCCCGCCCACCGCCGTGCCGAACGGCGCGGCCACGATCATCAGCCCGGCCCGCGCGGCGAGCAGCTGGGCCAGCCGGCCCGCGGGCGCCCGGTCCTGGAACACCGCGATGGCGATCGAGTTGTACGGCGCGTAGATGACCCCGCCGGCGGCGAACGCGGCCAGGCAGAACGGCACCGGCGCGCCCAGGCCGAGCGGCAGCAGGGCGATCCCCCAGCCGGCCACGATCGCGATCATCGTCGGCCACAGCGGCCAGTGCCGCAGGTACGGCGCGGCCAGCGAGCCGATCACCGCGCCCACCCCGTAGGCGGCCCAGAACCCGCCGAGCAGCGCCGCCGAGCCGTGCAGGCCGGTGGCCACGTGCACCGGCAAGGCGACCTCGACCGGGCCGTACAGCAGGAAGAACGCGAAGCTCAGCGCGACCAGACCGAGCAGGGTGGCGTTGCCGCCGATCATCCGCAGCGGGGACGGGCCGGCCGGGCCGGGCGGCCTGGTGCGGGAGGCGCCGGGCAGCAGCGGCACGACGCGCGCGTAGCTGACGGCGAGCACCGCCCAGGTGGCGGCGTCGGCCCCGATGACCAGCGCGGGGCCAGCCCAGGCGGTGAGCACCCCGGCCAGCGCGGGCCCGGCGATCATGGTCATCTCCGACACCGTGGCGAGCAGCGCGTTGCCCGCCACCCGCTGCCCGGCCGGGAGCACGTCGGCGACCAGCGTGTACTGGCCGGCCGCGCCCCAGGCGTGCAGCAGCGACGACCCGCCGAGCAGCGCCACGTAGCCGACCGGGCTGAGCAGGTGAGCGGCGTCCAGCGCGGGGATGGCGCCGAGGGCGGCGGCGCGCAGCACGGCGTCCGCGCCGGCCAGGCCCACCCCGGCCCGGTGCCGCAGCCACCGGCCCAGCAGCACGGCGCCGAGCACGCCCGGCACCGAGTAGGCGGCGACCGCGGCGCCGACCCACAGGCCCCGGTCGGCTGCGGGGGCCAGCCGCAGCGCGAGCCAGGCGATCGCGACCGCGCTCATCCCGTCGCCCAGCGCAGAGAGCGCGTACCCGGGCAGCAGGCGGCGCAGCACCGGGTGACTGACCACCGGCCAGTACGGCCCGGTGCGCAGCTTGCCGGCCGGCCCAGCCCGCCTGGTCACATCGGTCACGTGGGTCATCGTCGTACCTCAACCACGGCTGAGGTCAAGCGGGCGGGCGCCGGCGCGGCCGGAAAAACCTGTGGACCCCGGGCGGCCGGGCGCCTAGCGTGGGGCCGCCCGGCCACGAGCCGGGGTGAGCAGGCCCGGCCGCGCAGGCCGGGTGGTCATATTCGGCGAACGCGACCTTGGGGTAAGACACATGGTCATGGTCATCCGTGTCCGGGCAGCGGCCCGGGCCGAATCCGGCCGGAGCACACTTCCTTCGTGACCGCGCACTGATCACGCGGCTGGTCGCCGCGTCCGGGGCCGGCCACGATGATCTCGTCCTCGACCTGGGCGCCGGGTACGGGGCGATAACGGGCGCGCTGGCCGCGGCCGGCTGCCGGGTGACCGCGGTGGAACGCGACCCGCGGCTGGCGCGCAGGCTGGCTCGCCGGTTCGGCACCGACCCGCGGGTGCGGGTGGTCGAGGCGGACATTTTGCGGCTGCCGCTGCCCCGGCGGGACTTCCTGGTCGTGGCGAACATCCCGTTCGGCGCCAGCACGCGGCTGCTGCGGCGGCTGCTCGGCGACCCGGCGGTGCCGCTGGCCGGTGCGGAACTGATCACCGCGTACGGGGTGGCGCGCTGGCTGGCCGGCGCGCGGCCGCGGGACGCGGAGACCGCCTGGTGGGCGGCCCGTTACCGGATGTGCCTGGTGCGCCGTGTCCCGGCCGCCCGCTTCGGCCCGCCGCCGAGCACCGACGCGGCCCAGCTGTCGGTCCGGCCGCGGCCGCTGGCCCGGTCCGCGCCGGCCCAGCGGGTGCTGCGCACGCTGCTGCGGGACGGGTTCGCCGCCCGGCGGCGCCCGGTGCCGGTGGGCAGGAGGGTGCTGCTGCGGGCGGGTATCGCCCCCGGCACCCCGGCCGCGGAGCTGACCGCGGCGGACTGGCACCGGCTGGCCTGGATGCTGGTCGGCGCCGCGGAGCCGGTGCGGTGACCGCGGCCGGTGGTGATGAGGCCGGGCGGGCCGCTGGCCGGCTCCCCGGCGGGGATTCCCGCGGCGGGTCGCGACCTGTCACGATGACGGGATGAGCGAACCGAGCGCCCCCGGCGATGCCTTCCGCGAAGCCCGCGACCTGCTGCTCCGTTACCGCGAGGACTACCCGGCCGCCCGGGAGAGGTTCAGCTGGCCGCGGCTGGAGCGCTTCAACTGGGCGCTCGACTGGTTCGACGTCATCGCGGCCGAGCACCCGGAGCGGGACGCGCTGCGGGTGCTCGGCGACGGGGGCAGTGACGTCAGGCTGAGCTACGCGGAAATGGCCGCGCGCTCGGCCCAGGTGGCGAACTGGCTGCGCGGCCTCGGCGTGCGGCGCGGCGACCGGGTGCTGCTCATGCTGGGCAATATCGCGCCGCTGTGGGAGGTCATCCTGGCCGCGATCAAGCTGGGCGCGGTGATCATCCCGGCGACCACGCTGCTCGGGCCGGACGACATCGCCGACCGGCTCGCCCGCGGTGAGGTCAGGCACGTGATCACCGAGTCACCGCAGACCGCGAAGTTCGGCGCGGCGGCGGGCGGAGGGGACCCGGGAAGGCAGGCGGGGGGCCCGGCCTGGACGCCGATCGCGGTCGGCGACCGGGTGCCGGGCTGGCGGTGTTACGCGGACGCGGCCGGCGAGCCCACCGCGTTCGCCCCCGGCGGGGTGACCCAGGCCAGCGACCCGCTGCTGCTCTACTTCACCTCGGGCACCACGGCCCAGCCCAAGCTGGTCGAGCACACGCACGCCTCCTACCCGGCGGGCCACCTGTCCACCATGTACTGGCTGGGCCTGCGGCCCGGTGACGTGCACCTCAACGTGTCCTCCCCCGGCTGGGCCAAGCACGCCTGGTCCAATGTGTTCGCGCCGTGGAACGCCGGGGCGACCGCGTTCGTGCTCGGCCACGAGCGGTTCTCGGTGGCCGCGCTGTTCGGCGCGATCGAGACCTGCGGGATCAGCACGCTGTGCGCGCCGCCCACCGTGTGGCGGATGCTCATCCAGGCTGACCTGGCCGGCTGCGACACCGCCGGCCTGCGCGAATGCGTATCGGCCGGTGAGCCGCTCAACCCGGAGGTGATCGAGCAGGTGCGCCGGGCGTGGCGGATCACCGTGCGGGACGGGTACGGGCAGACGGAGACCACCGCGCAGGTCGGCAACCCGCCCGGCCAGCCGGTCCGGGCCGGGTCGATGGGCCGGCCGCTGCCCGGGTACACGGTGGCGCTGGTCGACCCGGTGACGGGGCGGCCGGGCCAGGAAGGCGAGATCTGCCTGCCGCTGGATCCGGCGGCGCGGCCGGCCGGGCTGATGACCGGCTACCGGGGCGACCCGCAGCGGGCGGCCGAGGCGATGCACGACGGCTACTACCACACCGGCGACGTGGCGGTGATGGACGGCGACGGTTACATCACGTACGTGGGCCGCACCGACGACGTGTTCAAGGCCTCGGACTACCGGATCTCGCCGTTCGAGCTGGAAAGCGTGCTGATCGAGCACGAGGCGGTGGCCGAGGCGGCGGTGGTGCCGTCCCCTGACCCGGTGCGGCTCGCGGTGCCCAAGGCGTACGTGACGCTGGCCGGCGGTGCGCAGCCGTCTGCCGCGCTGGCGGAGTCGATCCTGGCTTTCGCCCGGCAGCGGCTGGCGCCGTACAAGCGGGTGCGGCGGCTGGAGTTCGGCGAGCTGCCGAAGACGATCTCGGGCAAGATCCGCCGGGTGGAACTGCGCGAGCAGGAGCAGCAGCGGCACGATGGGGCGGCAGGTGGGGCGGACAGCGGCACGGCCGGCGGTAGCGCGGCCGGCGGTAGCGCGGCCGACGGGGGCACGGCCGGGCCGGTGGCCGGCGGGCGCGGGTGATGGAGTTCTGGGAGGAAGACTTTCCCGGCCTGAAGAGCTGACCGGGCGCGCCCGGTCCGGCCGGACCGGGCGCTGGCCCGGGTCAGCTGGTGATGTCGGCGCTGGTGAACCGGGCCCAGCCGATAGAGCCGAAGATGGCCAGGTAGACCGCGAAGGACAGCAGCCCGTGCAGCAGTGTCGTGGTGTCGACCGGCGAGCGCAGCAGCGAGTCGAACATCGTCCACCAGTGCGTGGGCAGGTAGGGCTGCACCGGGGCGAACTGCGGCACGTTGTCGGCCACCTGGCTGGCCACCACGGTCACCGTGAGGGCGGCGATCGCCCCGATGCCATGCTCGGTGAAGGTGGAGATGGCCATGCCGATAGCGGCCAGCGCGGCCATCGCGGCGCCCACATAGAGCGTGACGAACAGCAGCCGCAGCAGCCCGTCGGCCAGCGGCACGGTCGTGCCGGACAGCAGCGTGACCGGCCCGACCGGGAACAGGATGACCCCGCACAGCAGTGACACGGCCGCGATCACCGCCGCGGCGCACAGGCCGAACGCGGCCGCCGTCACATACTTGACGGTGAGCAGCCTGGTCCGCCCGGCCGGCACCGCGAGCAGGTAGCGCAGCGTGCCGTAGCTGGCCTCCCCGGCCACCGAGTCGCCGGACACCACCGCCACGACCAGCGGCAGCACCAGCGTCAGCATCACGGTGAGGGCGAGGAAGGACAGGAACACGCCGTTGCCGGCCACCTGGGACAAGAACGCGGGCCCGTCCCCGCCGTTGCCGGGTGACGGCGGCGCGGCCACCCGCAGCGCGATCCCGACGATGATCGGGATCGCCGCGACCACGCCGAGCAGGGCGAGGTTGCGGCGGCGGCGGAAGACGAGGCGGAACTCCGAGCGGAGCAGCCTGAGCCAGGCCATCGGGGGCGCAGGGGCGGCACCGGGTGCGGTGAGCACGGCGTGGCTGGCGGTTGCCGTACCCGCGGCGGCGTCGCGCGGCGCGCTGGTATCAGCCGTCGACATCGAATCCCTCCCCGGTCAGGCCGACGAACAGGTCCTCCAGGCTGGGCCGGACCATGGCCAGGCCACGCACCCGGACCCCGGCCTGGACCAGGTCGGCGCAGACCCGTTCGGGCAGCAGGTCGCCGAGCTGAGCGGAGACCTCGCCGTCGGTGGCCCTGGTGTCGGCCAGGCCTGCCGCGGCAAGCACGCCGGCCGCCGCCTGCGCGTCCGGGGTCTCCACCCGGATCCGGGCCGCGCCGGTGCGGCGCAGCTCGTCCAGGCTGCCCTGGAATACGAGCCGGCCGGTGCGCATCACGCCGACGTGTGAGCAGATCTGCTCGACCTCGGCCAGCAGATGGGACGAGACAAACACCGTGGTGCCCTCGGTGGCGATCTCCCGGACCAGGCCGCGCACCTCGCGGGTGCCCTGCGGGTCCAGGCCGTTGGTCGGCTCGTCCAGCACGATCAGCTCCCGCGGCTGGAGCAGGGCGGCCGCGATGCCCAGCCGCTGCTTCATGCCGAGGGAGTAGATGCGGTAGCGCTTGCGGGCCGCGGCGAGCAGGCCGACCCGGTCGAGTGCGGTGTCGATCCGCTGCCGCGCGGTGCGCGGGTCGGCGGTCCGGTCCGCGGCGTCGCAGCGGACCAGGTTGTCCCGCCCGGTCAGGAACGGGTAGAAGGCAGGCCCCTCGACCAGCGAGCCGACCCGCGGCAGTACCCGGATGGCGCCGTCCGGCATCGGTGTGCCGAGCAGCGAGTGGCTGCCGCTGGTCGCGTTGACCAGGCCGAGCAGCATCCGGATCGTGGTGGTCTTGCCCGAGCCGTTGGGGCCGAGGAAGCCGTACACGCTGCCCTGCGGGACGTCGAGGTCGATGCTGTCCACCGCGAGCTGGCCGCCGCGGAACCGTTTGGTGAGCGCGGCCGAGCTGATCGCGGGGCTGGCCGGCCCGTCCGGGCCGGCCAGCTTTGCGATCTCACCCGTGTCGGTGGCGGGTGGGGTAGTAGTCATGCCAGGTGGCTCACTTCACCTGCGCCGCGTCGGCGTAGAGCACCTGCGGGGTGACCGCGCCGATCAGCACGTGGCCGTTGCTGGTGATCAGTACCGACAGCAGGCTGGTGTGCAGCAGCTTGCCGCTGCCCCAGGAGCCGTGCACCGGCTTGGCCGTGTGCAGCAGCGCACCGAGCAGTGCGGAGGCCTGCACACCGCTGGCGCCGCCACCGGACGGGGTGCCCGCCGCGGACTTCGCCGCCGACGAGGCCACGCTGCTGGATGAGGCCATGCCGCTGGATGAGGCCACGCCGCTGCCCGACGCCGAGCCGCCGAAGACATCGGCCGGCAGCACCGCCACCGACAGCCAGTCCTTGCCGAGCACGTTGGGCCCGCTCTTGGCGTGCTGCGGCAGCATCGGCGCCGAGGCGTCGTCGCCGCTGAACGTCCGCGTGCTGACCTTGGCCCCGGGCGGCGGGGTGAAGTTAAAGTTCGCCGCGGTCGGTGGGACGAACGAGATCGACTGGAAGCCGACGCTGAAGGCGGGGCTGGCCGCGTTCCTGGCGTACACCTGGACGCGCAGCGGCACCGAGTTCTTAGCGTCGACCGCGATGCGGACCTGACCGATCAGCGAGCTCGTGCTCTTCGGCGCGAGCACCAGCTGGTAGGCATCCTGGCCGGCCACGACGACGTTGGTCTGCACGCTCACCCGGGTGCTCGGGCCGACCGCATCGATGGCCTGCTTCGCGGCTTGCTGCGGGGTGAGCACGGGCAGCTTGGGCTGGGCCTTGTGGTGCTCCCCGGCGGGCAGCTGGAGCTTGGTCACCGTGTTCTGCTTGCTCTGCCAGAACCACATCGTGTCGCCGTTGCGGATGACGTCGGACTCGCTCATCTGGCCCGGCAGCGACACCCGCGCACGGCTGGGGCCGCCGTACCAGATCCGGATCGTGTGGTTGCCGGTCAGCATCGAGGTGAGCGACGTCGGGTCGTCCACGCCGGGCAGGTTGGGCAGGCCGAGCGATGCGTTCTCCACCACGGTGCCGGTGAACGGGGCCACCTCGCCGTTGCTGCCACCCACCGCGGCCAGCAACTGGGCCGCCGAGCGCACCGGCAGCACCGGGCTGGCCTGCGCGGATGGGACCAGCGTGGCGGCGATAACCGCCCCGGTGATGGCCACCGCCCCGGTGGGCACCACCCACCGCGCGCGGCGGGAAAACTTCGGCAATCTCATCACATCTCACCCCGTTCGAAGAGGCCCATTCAAAACACCCAAAGTCTGATGCCCTGGCTGACCCTGCGTTTTGAATAGGTCTCCAGCGTATCTCCGTGTTGTTGTAAGCCCAGACTGCCGCACGCCCGCTGTGCTGAACCTGTGGCCGGCTGAGAGCGCTCTCAGCCGGGCCTTATCCGGGATGAGACACACTGTGGGGAGGAGACACAGTGCGCGGCGCGCGGTAGGGAGAGCCTGGTCATGCGGGTGCTGGTGGTTGAGGACGAGCGCAGGCTGGCCGGCGCGCTGCGGCTCGGCCTGCAGGCCGAGGGCTTCGCCGTCGACCTCGCGCACACCGGCACCGACGGGCTGCACCTGGCTCGCGAGGGCGGCTACGACGCGGTGGTGCTGGACATCATGCTGCCGGGCCTTTCCGGCTACAAGGTCTGCGAGCGGCTGCGGGCCGAGGGGAACTGGGTGCCGATCCTCATCCTGTCGGCCAAGGACGGCGAGTACGACCAGGCCGACGGGCTGGACCTGGGCGCGGACGACTACCTGACCAAGCCGTTCTCCTACGTGGTGCTGGCCGCCCGGCTGCGCGCCCTGCTGCGGCGCGGCGCGGCGCCCCGCCCCGCGGTGCTGGAGGCAGGCGACCTCTCGCTGGATCCGGCCAGCCGCCAGGTGCACAGGGGCGACACCTCCATCGACCTGACGCCGCGGGAGTTCGCACTGCTGGAGTACCTGCTGCGGCGGGCCGGCCAGGTGGTGCCCAAGGCCGAGATCCTGGAGCACGTGTGGGACGCCTACGACGCCGCCGAGCTCAACGTGGTCGAGGTGTACGCGGGGTATCTGCGCCGCAAGATCGACGCGCCGTTCGGCCGGGCCGCGCTGCAGACCGTGCGCGGGGCCGGGTACCGGCTGGCCAGCGATGGCGGCTGACGCGGCCGGCCAGGCAACCGGCGGGCCGGGCCCGGTGCCCGGGCCGCGGGCCGGCGGGCCGGCGCGGCGGCACACCCCGGCCGCGTGGTGGCGGCGGCGCGGGGTGCGGGCCAGGCTGACCCTGGTGGTGTCGGCCGGGCTGGCGGTGACGCTGGCCGCCGGGGCGGTGCTGCTGTTCACCGTGCTGCGGCTGTCGCTGACCAGGGGGCTGGACGACACCGCTCGCCAGGGCGCGCGAGAGGTGGCCGCGCTGGCCGACAAGAACCACCTTCCCTCCCCCGTGCCGGTCGCGGACAGCACGCTGTCCGTGCAGGTGCTGGACTCCAGCGGGCACATCTACGACGTTTCGCTCGGTGCCGATCGGCTGGTGCCGCTGATGTCGTTCGGGATGGCCCGTTCGCTGGCGCAGACCGGGGAGGCGGTGCAGCTGAACGGGGCGTCGTTCGGCATCCCGGCGATGCTGCGGGTGGTGGCGGTGCCCACCAGCGGCGGCGGGGTGGTGATCGCCGCGGTCTCTTACGCCGAGGTCAGCGACAGCCTGTATGCGGTCGGTGTGGCCGCCGCGGTCGGCACGCCGCTGCTGTTCCTGCTGCTGGTGCTGGTGACCTGGCTGGTCACCGGGGCGGCGCTGCGGCCGATCGAGGAGCTCAGCCGGGGCGCCCAGGAGATCTCCGGCACCGGGGCGGTGCTGGCGCAGAGCCTGCCGGAGCCGGAAGCCAGGGACGAGGTGCACGGCCTGGCCGTGACGCTGAACGACATGCTGGCCAGGCTGGAAGCGGCCAGGCAGCGGCAGCGGGCGTTCATCGCCGACGCCGCGCACGAGCTGCGCAGCCCGATCGCCAGCACGCGCACCCAGCTGGAGGTGGGGGTCGACCATCCGGAGGTGGTGGACTGGCCCGCCACCGCGACCGGTGTGCTGGCCGACACGCTGCGGCTGACCAGGCTGACCGAGGACCTGCTCGCGCTGGCCCGGCTGGACGAGCGGGCGGACCGGCCGACGCCGGGGCGCCCGGTGGACCTGGCCGCGCTGGCCGCCGACGTATGCGCCCGGTACGCCGACGCGCGGGTGCCGGTGACGGCCGACGGGACCGGCGGGACCGGCGGGTGCGTGGTGGCCGGCGAGGCCGGTGGGCTGGACCGGCTGCTGGTGAACCTGATCGACAACGCGGTGCGCTACGCGGGCCGCCGGGTCACCGTATGCGTCCACGGCGAGGGTCCCTGGGTGCTGCTGTCGGTGACCGACGACGGCCCGGGCATCCCGGAGCGCGACGCGGAACGGGTCTTCGACCGGTTCACCCGGCTGGACGACGCGCGCAGCCGCGACGGGGACGGGTACGACGGCTCCGGCCTCGGGCTGGCCATCGTGCGGGCCACCGCCACCGCACACGGTGGCACGGCCTGGCTGGAGGACGCCGGGCTGGAGGACGGCGGCCGCGGCCTGCGGGCGGTGGTCCGGCTACCAGCGGCCCCAGGGCAGCACGGCGGTGACCGCGATGGCGGCGAACAGCAGCGTGAGGTAGGCGATCGAGAGGTGGAACAGGCGCATCGGGGCGGGCCCGGGCACTGAGCTGGGCGCGGCCGCTGAGCCGGGCGCGGGCACGGTTGCCGCCCCGGACCCGGGCTCCCCGGCCTGGGACCCGGACGCCCAGGCCTGGCGGTCCAGCCGGTGCGCCTCGGCCAGGAACCAGCCACCGAGGCCGGCCGCGCACACCAGGTAGAGCCAGCCGGCATACGGCGTGAGGGCCAGGGTGGCCAGCACCATCAGGTAGGAGTACACGACGATCTTGCGCGCCACCGTGTGCGGCGTGGCCACCACCGGCAGCATGGGCACGCTGGCCGCCGCGTAGTCGTCGCGGAACCGCATCGCCAGCGCCCAGAAGTGCGGCGGGGTCCACAGGAAGATAACGGCGAACAGCGCGGCGGCGGGCCAGGCGACGGTGCCGGTCACCGCGGCCCAGCCGACCAGCACCGGGAAGCACCCGGCAGCGCCGCCGATCACGATGTTGGACGCGGTCCGGCGCTTCAGGCCCAGCGTGTAGACGAAGACGTAGAACAGGATCGCGCCGTCGGCCAGCCCCGCGGCCAGCCAGTTCACCACCAGCCCGAGCAGCAGGGTGGCGGCCGCGCCGAGCAGCACGCCGGAGACCAGCGCCTCGGCCGGCTTGACCGAGCCGGGCCCGGCCTTCGCCACCAGCGGGCGGTGCGCGGTGCGCCGCATAAGCGCGTCGATATCACGGTCCAGGTAGCAGTTCAGCGTGTTCGCGCTGCCGGCCGCCAGCGCGCCGCCGACCAGGGTGACCACGAGCACGCGGAGCGAGGGGAAGCCGCGGTGGGCGAGCAGCATGGTGGGGATCGTAGTCACCAGCAGCAGCTCGATGATGCGCGGCTTGGTCAGCAGGAACAGGGAACGGGCGACCGCACGAGGCGTGCGCCGTGGGTTGCCCGGGCCGCGCGGTCCCTGCTCGAGAGGCGCGGGCAGCGCCGTGGCGGCAGAGGTCACTCCGCTCCCTCAGGGCTGTGCGGGCCGGCTCCTCCGGGGCTGTCCGGGGGGGCCGCCGGTTCTTCCGGGCCCGCCACCCCGCCGTCCCCGGCCGTGGGCACCTGGCCGGTCCTGGCCGGGAACACGTAGTGCGGGCCGGCGAGACGGCCCTGCCCCCCGGTCTCACCAGGGGGCAGCCTGGCCACCGGGGTCCACCCGATGGGCCGGGCCACGGCCTGCTCCCGGTGGCCCGGCACCGTGCTTGGCTTGGTGTATACCACGTAGAGCCCTATGGCCACCGTCAAGAACAAGACCATCGGGAACACGAACGTCAGAATGGCCCCGCCGTAGGTCCACGCGCTTGTCGGTGCCGCCGCTATGACTTCAGGCACTCCAGCCTCCTGCCGCGAATCATGTCACTCATCACCTGAACCCGGGCCGGGACGGCCAGCCCGGCTTCGGCCGCCTGAGCAGGCAGTCGAAGCCGGCGTCCAGCATCCCGGACTCGTCTGCGGCCAGCCACCTGATACACAACGCTATCGCCGTGATGCCAAACGGCAGTATTGCCAGCGTCCACAGGACCGCCCCGCCAACCTGCTGGTCCGACACGACGCTGAGGACCCGGTGCGCGGGACCACGGTAAGCCGGATACACGACCCCGGAGCCGAAGATCAGCACCATGGACAGCACCGACACGCACACGAACGTGGCCGTCACGAGCGCGAGCCTAGGCAGCGGGGCGAACCGCGGCGAGAACGGGGCCGACCCGAGCACCTGCAGCCAGAACGCGATGCCGAGACCGAGGTAGCTGACGGCCTCGGCCGCCAGCACCGGGGGATGGCGCAGCGCCGCGTCGTATCCGCTGGGCAGGTGCCAGGCGAGCCAGCAGACGTTGAACGCCACGGTGGCCAGGACCGGCCATGACATCCAGGACCACCCCGACGGACCCGGGCCCGGATGCCGGTCCTGCTGGTTCGGACCTGGTGCATCGATCCGCTCAGCGGCGATCCGTGGCAGCGGCAGCCATACGGCCGCACCGCGGCGCAGCAGGAGCCAGGGAGCGGAAAGCACGATCAGGCTCGGCGCGGCGAAAGCGAGGAGGGCATCCTGGAGCGACCGAATCCAGATGTAGTCCCCCGCCCAGTACCCCACCGGGGACACCAGTGCCACCACGACCGCGAGCAGACCGCAGCAGAACGCGGCCGTATGGCCGACGGAACCCGCGGGGCGCGGGCCGGTGAGCCGTCCCTGCCCGGCGAGCCTGCCGAGCAGGTAGGTTACCGCCACGATCCCGCAGGCGGCCGGCACGAGCGGGTTAGCCGACCAGTGTGAGATGACCATGTTCATGGTGGTAGCAGCCTCCGTCCGGCTGCCATCACCCGCCGGACCGGCGGTTCATTCCCCCTCTGGTCTAGTGACATTTCAGATCACGTAGAAAAACACCCAGAACAATAGTGCCATCACGGCCAGGTAGTTCCAGATGACGGTGAAGGAACTCAGCGATGCCTGGAAGCGCTGGACCGCGTAGGCGTCCTCGTAGGTCGGCGGCGTCTCCACCAGGAGGATCGCGGGGATGAACCGCGACCTGGCGAGCAGGGTCTCCAGCCACACCATGACCACCAGCAGGATGGTCAGGAACACCGGGTAGAACCCGACGAACACACTCGAGAAGCCCGAACTTCCCGGCCAGAACGGCAGGTACAGCAGTTCCGCAATCTGCAGGCCCACCGCGGCAAGACCCATGAACAGCGCGGTCAGGCCGGCGATCTGCCACAGCCGCTTGTTCCCGGCCTTGATCTGCTGCAGGCCCGCGTACTGCACACCCGCGCTCACCAGCACCAGGAACATGATCACAGTGCCCCAGAGCATGGACGGCGGGTGATACCCGGAGCCCTGCCACCTGCCGGCGGAGTTCAGCGACCGCAGGTAGAAGTAGGCGAAGACGAACGCGCCGAAAAGAAAGGACAGCCCGCCGATGGCCAAGCGGGTGCCCGTCCACAGCGCGTTGAGCGCGGACTCGTGGTAGAAGCCGGTCTCCTCGGCGGTGGGGTCCTGGCCCTCGGTCGGGGTGCCGGCGGCCTGGGTCATGACGGCTGTGCCTCCGCTCCCGGTGCGGCATGTGTACCCGTCGCGGTGCCCGCATAGGCTGTCGCCACCACACCTTCGGGCGGGTTCAGGTCGGCGACCGGAGGCGCGTCCTTGACCCCGTACTCATACGGGTCGGAGAGCACCACAGGGACACGCTCGAAGTTCCCCGGCGGTGGCGGCGTGGCGATCTGCCATTCCAGGCTCCGCGCCCGCCACGGGTTGCCGGTCTCGGGCTCCCGCCAGAATAGCGTCGACATGACCACGTTGATCAGGAAGACCAGTATCGACCCGCCCAGCAGGAAGGCCGAGATCGACACCCAGTCGTTCAGCGGCTGCAGGTTCTTCGCGTACTCGAACACCCGGCGCGGCTGTCCCAGCATCCCCACCGCGAACAGCGGCAGGAACGTCGAGTTGAAGAAGATGAACATGGTCCAGAAGTGGATCTTGCCGAGTGTCTCGTTCAGCTTGATGCCCAGCATCTTGGGCAGCCAGTAGTAGATGCCCGCCATGAACGCGAAGATCAGGCCGCCCATGATCGTGTAGTGGAAGTGTGCCATCACGAAGAAGCTGCCGTGCTCGGTAACATCCGCAGGCACATCCGACAGGAATACCCCGCTGATCCCGCCGATGAGGAAGTTGAAGTAGAAGGCCAGCGCGAACAGCATCGGGATCGAGAACCTGATCCGCGCCTTCCAGAACGTCCCCATAGCCACCAGGTAGATGAACCCGGTCGGGATCGAGATCAACTCGGTGGTGAGCATGAACAACGGCCGCATGTCCGGGTTGATGCCGCTGTCGAACAGGTGATGCTGCCAGACGAAGAAGCTGAGCAGCCCCACCCCGACCATCCCGGCCGCGGCGACCTTATAGCCGAAGAGCGGTTTTCGGCAGAACACCGAGACGATCTCGGAGACGACCCCGAAGCCGGGCAGGGCGAGGATGTACACCTCGGGATGGCCGAAGAACCAGAACAGGTTCTCGTAAAGGTAGCTCGACCCGCCGAGGGTGTTGGTGAAGAACGCGGTCTGGAAGGTCCGGTCCATCAGTGCCATGTAGCACGCGCCGACCAGCACGGGCACCGCGAGCACCTGGAGGAAGGAGACCGTGAACATCGACCACACGAACATCGGCAGCCTGCTCCACCGCATGCCGGGCGCCCGGTAGTTGATGATGGTCACGATCATGTTGAAGCCGGCCAGGATCATGGAGATCCCCATCAGGCCGAACGCGAAGAAGTAGGCGTCCATGCCCTGCCGCGCCTGCGTGGCCAGCGGCTCGTACCCGGTCCAGCCGGTGGGGAAGCCACCGAACAGGACGCCGGACAGCAGGATGACGTAGGCGGCCGGGGTGAGCCAGAAGCCGAGCGCCTCCAGGCGGGGGAAGGCCACCCGCTTCGAGCCGATGAGGATCGGACCGAAGTACTGGCCGAACGGGCCCAGGATGACCGACGACATCATCATCATCATCATCGTGCCGTGCTCGCCCACTACCATGAGGTACTGGTTGGCCCCCATGATGTGGTAGGTGGGCGACAGCAACTCGGTCCTGATCGCCATGGCGAACAGCCCGCCGGTGAGGAAGTAGGCGATCATCCCGTACAGGTACTGGATGCCGACGACCTTGTGGTTGAGCGTGAGCCGGAAGTACTTGGCAAACCCCGGTTCAGCGCCGTCCTCTTCCTGGTGAACGTCGCGCAGCGGCCTGCCCGTCATCGACCGCAGCAGGTCGTTGAACACGCCAAGCCCGACCAGCCAGCCGACCGTGGCCAGCGCGTAGCCGAGCACGATCGGGACGTCGTTCGAGTCCGACAGCGCGTTCTGCGCGTACCCGCTGGACAGGAAGTTGCCGAGCAGGTGGCCGAGGAAGTAGCCGATGACCGCCCCGATCAGGCCGGTGTGCACGGCCGGCCGCCTCCACCAGGGCACCGCCGGCCGCATGGCGGCGGGGCCGCGGCCCGAAGGCTGCGCTTTCTCTGGCTGAATCTCGACGGCCATCCCTCACCTCTTCATGCGCGCGTCGTGATGGTCACCACGTGGTCCGCGAGCGCTGTCACGCGACCGCGTCACGGCGACACCGGATCACCATGCGTAGTCCCGGCCTGCACACCGGGGTAGTAATAGCCATTGGCCCCCGTGATACCCGCCACCTTGACGACGTCCTTGCCGAGTTGCGGGACCACGGTGGGGTCGTAGGTCAGGGCGTAGGGCGGCAGCGCGGCCAGGAGCCCGCTGCTCCGCTCCTTGTTCTGGACGCCGGTGGCCCAGGTCTGGAACGCGGCCGGGGTAATCACCTTGCCGGAGTTGAACATGGCGCCATGCCAGATGCCGCACAGCTCGTTGCACCGCACCACGAACTTGCCCAGCTGCTTGGGTGTGGCGTACGCCACGTTGTCGACCTGGGGGTTGGCGTCGGCCTTGACGCCGAGCAGGTAGGCCCAGAAGCTGTGCACGACGTCCAACGACGTCACGTGGAACTCCACCGGCATATTGTCCGGCAGTTCCAGCGTGGTGCTCTCCATGCCGCCGAACTGTGGGTACCGGTAGCTCCAGACCCACTGCTGCCCGATCACCTGCACCTGCAGCATGTCATTGGTGCCCGGTGACCAGTTCGCGGTCTGCGTGCCCGCCAGCTTCCAGATCGGCGCCGGCCCTTCGCCACCGCCCGCCCCGCCGGGAGTAATCAGTTGGTAGGTGCCGAACGCGAACGCCCACAGCACGATCATCGAGGTGACAACGATCCACCATGCCTGGATCCTCGTGTGCCCGTAGACCGGCGGGCCGTCGCTGTCGTCCCCCGGCCTGGCCCGCCACACCACGATGGCGTAGACGAAGTAGAGCAGCACCCCGATCACGACGGGTGCAGCGGTCACCGCCAGCACCGCGATGTCGAACTGCTGGCCGGATGCCGCGTCGCTCATGTCGCCCGGCGGCAGGTGCGGGTACCACACGAACCAGATGACGAGGATCGCCGCCACTGACAGCGGGATCCACATGAGCAGGAGCCGCAGGGCATGCCGCGGCTCGCGGGCGCCGTCAGCCGCCGCGGGACTTCCCGCTCCGGGACCGCTCGCCGCCGGGTTCTCCGCCATCACGACACCACCTGCATGTCGCCCATCATGTAACCCACGGTCTGCATCGGCCCGCTGTTGCCGTCAAGGTAACCGCCGCCGCACGGCACGAGGCACTGCCACCGCCACGTCCCGCTGTGCCCCGGGCTCATGAAGCTGAACTTCTCCAGCGTGTACGGGCCCGAGGAGGTGGTGCAGGGCGAGGAACTGCACAGGGTGGCCGAGGCGTCCGGCGAGCCGACCGGCACGAACACACCCAGCCCAGGGATCGCGAAGGAGTGCCCCACCGAGCAATGCGCCCACGAGTTGACGACCGATGTGGTCCGGGCCGGGCCCAGCGGCCGTCCCTTGTTGAACTGCTGCACATTCACCGTGCCGCCGATAGTGCCCTGCACCTGGCTCCAGTAGTTGTTCCGCAGCGGGGTGCAGCCGTCGTATCCGTAGATCGTCACGTTGACCCTGGTGTTCGCGGGCACCGAGAACAGCGTGGTGTGCTGCCACTGGTGGGTCGCCGGGTCCTGCACGTAGTAGCTGACCCAGTCCGGCCTGGTGGAGGAGTTGTTCTGCGGATCCTCCTGCAGCACGACGTTGACCTGGCCACCCGAGGCCGTGTAGTGGACGCTCGGCAGCGAACCCTGGGCGCCCATGTAGAACAGGACGACGAAGACCCCGATTCCGACGACCACCGCGACGGCTGCGGCGAGTGCCACCACGCGGGCTGCCACAGACACCGGTCACCACCTCGCTCCTGCCGAGCTCACCCGGCGCGCACCGCTACGACCGGCCGTGCTCGCCGCGTGTCCACGGATCACGGCCCGCTAATTCCTGAGCTTGCCGACCTTAAGCATTGGGCGGCAATACGTGGGACGATCAATGACGAAATTGTCATGATCGGTACCGGTCTGCGGCCAGCGGCGGCCGCACCGCGGCAGCCGGCGAATTCCGCGGTGGCGAGACTCTATGATGACCTGGACACTTCGCGCGGCGACACCCCCGGCAGGTTCCATGGCAGAGCATCCACCCGGCGGCGGTGCCCCGGTGCGGCTTCGGCGGTCCGGCTGGCCCGTGCTGCGGACCCCGCGCTGGCTGCTCGCGGGCGCGGTGGTGCTCGTCGCCGGGCTGGTGCTGGCCGCCATCCCGCACCGGCCTTCCACCGCTCAGCGGGCGGCAGACCTGCGGGGATTCGTCCACGACATGACCACCGGCATCGAGTCGTGCGCGGGCGGGGTGACCGAATCGCTGACCGCGCTGCACGCCATCCAGGCCGGCACCAGCCACGACCTGAAGACCGCGATCGGCATCGCCAGTTACGGCGTGTCCAACTGCTCGCCCGCCAACAGCATGCCGCTTGACGACCTCGTGCAGTACCAGGTGCCCGAGTCACTGGCCGAGTTCCACTTGGACGCTGCGGTTAACGACCTTGTCACCTGGGCCTTCCCGCTCGCTCAGCGGGTGCAGGCCGACGTGGCCAGGGAATTGGGCGGTCACAGCGCGTCCGATCGTGCCTCAGCCGGCACGGCACTGCGGCACGATCTGGCGGCGCTCGACGCGCAGCGCGCCACCATCAACAAAATGATCATGTCGGCAGCGCGGTCACTCTCGGCCCGCGTGACTCCGCCCCCGCTGCCCGGCTGACGGTGCCCTTGCCCGCTAGCCGGCTGACGCCGGCTTAGTACTCGCCCCGCCGGTGCGGCGGGCGATCCCAGCCTCTCACCCCTGCCCGGGCGCCTGGGAACTCGTGCCGGAGCTCGTCGTCGAGATCCCCACCGGCCAGCCAGCTGACCACCGCGGCGAAAATCACCGGCAGAAAGCAGACGCCGGCCAGGCCCCACACCAGGCCGACGGCGACCTCCTGTGCGCCGACGGCACCCCCGGCGTAGGCAGGCACCTCCGGGCGGCCCGAGAAGCCAAGCGCGTAGGCGGTGATCCATACCGACCACATGCCCACCGCCGCGAAGGCGGCACGCTGCGGGAGGGAGAGCCGGGGAGCCAGCGGCGGGGAGCGGACAATCTCGAGCCAGAGCCCGGCCCCGGCCGCGAGAAGCGTCATGGCCTCGGCCGCGGCAAGCCCGGGGAGCCGGGCCAGGGCGTCGAGCGCCGGAGGGAGCCGCCACGCCACGTTCACCCCCGGCGAACGCGGCCAGGAAGATTGCGGCACGCCGGAACGACGGCCGCCTGTGCCGACTCGCCGCCAGCCGGCCTGCCCGGCCTGCCAGCCGCAGTGCGCGCCAGGGAGCGCCCAGCACGATCAGCGCGGGGCACACCATCGCGAGCATGCCGTACTGGGCAGTCTCCACGATGAGATACCGCCGGGCCAGCGTGGACAGCGGAGGCGCCAGGCTGGCCACCGCGATCACGGCACCGGCCGCCGGCAGCCAGCCCGACATGCCTGGTCCGCGGCGGCTGCCGGTCAGGCCGGCCGGCACGCCGGCGGTCATCGCGCATTCACCGTGGTGACCATCGCCAGCAGGACAGTGACCAGGGCCGCTGCTCCGTGCCCGGCGGGGACGAGCGGCGCCAGATGCGCCCGGTGTCTCCGCGCCGCACCCGGCGGGCCGGGCGGCACATGGGCGAGCACCTCGTCGGCCAGCCTCCCGGCGAGCACGTCGTCGGTCAGCGCGCGGGCGAGCACCTCGTCGGTCAGCGGGCCGGCGAGTGCGTCATCGGCAGGCTCGCCGGGCGCGCCGCCGACGGTCGCGCCGGGCGGTTCCAGCCCGCCGACCGGGGCAGGGTAGGGAGTCCATACGGTTACCATCGCGGTCCCGAGCCCGACCACGGGCATCAGCAGCCCGGCCGCGGACCAGGCGAGGCCGGCCAGGCCGGTCGCCAGATAGCCGATCCAGATGGCGAGTCCCGCGATGGCCAGGCCCGCATGCCCGTAGATCACCACCGAGGGGAGGCCACCGGGCCGGGCACGCTGCATCTGCGGGCCGCCGTGGGCGATCCAGGTACGCAGCATGTAAGCCCCCATGCCAACGGTGAGCATCCAGGTGGCGAGCGTGGCGATACCCATATGCCGTTCCCGGCCCAAGGGTGACCGGTGGCTGCCGGGCACACAGAAGCGTGCCAGCAGGGTATCCCCGCGGGGTGGCGAGCGCCAGACCGCTTCCCGCCGGACGCCGGCCCGCGGTGGCGAGACATGATCGCGCCTGGTGCCACAGGGTGTGCCGCCGATATGCTCCGCACAGAGCTCGTTCAGGGACAAGGCGGGTTCATGATGAGACTCAGGCTGGCAAGAGAACGCGACCCCGACCGCGAGGCCGGTGATGGTGGCCAGGAAGTGCCAGGGGGCCATGGCGAGCCAGCCGGCCGCAATCGGCGGTGGGCGCGCCTGGTGATGCTGCTGGGCCTGGCCGGAGTGCTCGGCGCCGGAGTGGCCTCGGCCGCCTTTGCCCTGGCCGGAACGCCGCATCCCGCTCCTGGGCCGCTACCGCGGCCGGTCGGCATACCAGCCAGCATCTCGACCCGGCTCGCGAACCTCATGCAGCTATCAGCACTTCCGCGGCGGGCCGCACCGGGTTTCACCCTCACCGACCAGGACGGGCGGAGCGTGTCGCTGTCGAGCTTCCGGGGGAAGGTCGTGGTGCTCGAATTCATGGACCCGCACTGCACCGACATCTGCCCGATCGTGTCGCAGGAATTCGTGGACGCCTATCACGACCTCGGGCCGCTGGCGAGCAAGGTGGTTTTCGCAGCGGTGAACGTCAACAAATACTTCAGATCCGTCCAGGCGGTGGCCGCTTTCTCAGCCGAGCACGGGCTCACCACAATCCCGGGCTGGCATTTCCTCACCGGGCCGACGGCGGCCCTCAGCGCCGTGTGGCGCGGCTACCAGGTCGATGTCAGGGCACCAGACCCCGGCGGGGACATCATCCACAATTCGTCCATCTACTTTATCGACCGGGACGGGCGAGAGCGATACCTCGCCGTTCCTGAGGTCAGCTACACCAAGCCTCGCTACGCGTACCACACGAGTGGCGAGACAGGGTATCTGCCCGTCGGCCAGATGACCGACTGGACGCGTGGGATCGCCGCGCTCGCCCGGGATTTGGCCGGGTAGCCACCGTCGGCCGTGTGGCTTACCGGAGCCTGGCCACCGGCATGAGCCCAGCCCTTCCACCTGGTACCCGCATCCGGTGTGGGTAGCTGCCGGCAGGCTGGTGAACACGCCTGCAATCGTTTGGGAACCCTCCTACAAATACCCGCAAACAGGGCGTAGAGTGATGTGTTGCGTATAGCCGGGCCAGGTCAGGACGCTGGCCCTGTGCTGCCTCGACGCGGCAAGGTTGGGCGGAATGACCAGTACGGTGACCCCTCTCCGGACGGCTCAGGTCGGCGGCTCACGGCTGGCTGACTCGCCGAAGCGGCGTATTCTCCTGATCGACGATGAGCCGGAGCTCAGCAAGCTGATCGCCGCCGCACTGACCAGGGCCGAGTACGCGGTGGACTGTGCCGCCACAGGAGGTGACGGCCTGGCCTGCGCGGCGGTCACCGAATATGACCTGGTGCTTCTGGACCTTGTCATTCCCGACCTGGACGGGCGAGTCGTGCTGAAGCGGCTGCTGGCCGAACGTCCGGAACGGGCCGTGCTCGTGCTGTCCTCCCTAAGCGACGTGACGGCCAAGGTAGAATGTTTCGAGCTCGGCGCGCACGACTATTTAACCAAGCCATTCGCAGTGGATGAACTGATCGCCCGGGTGCGGGTCCAGCTCCGGGGACGTGGGCATCCGGAAATACTCAGAAATGGTGGCCTCACTCTGGATCTGTGGCGGCTGCAGGCTGATAGTGGCCGAGGGCCGGTGCCCCTCACTCGGCTGGAGTTCCTGCTGCTGCGGGAACTGATGGAACATGCCGGGAAATCGGTGCCGAAGGACCGCCTACTGGCCTCGGTATGGGGATACGACTTCAACCCGCATTCAAACGTCGTTGATGTTTGTGTAGGGCGGTTGCGTACCAAGCTAGGCTTTGACCTGATCAGAACGGTACGAGGGGCGGGCTACCAGCTCGCGGGCGCCAGCCGGAGGTGCTGGGATGCGGATCCCAGGTGCGTTGAGCCGCCTGGCTCAGGCCGGACCACGGCGCGGCCTCACCCGCGGCCATAAGATCGCCATTGCGGCCGGGGCTTGCGTGCTGGCGGCGGCCGCGCTGGTGGCCAGCATCGGATCCGCTGACGGGCCCGCGCACACTGCGTTGCCCGCTGCTAAAGGCCTGACCCTGCGTCCCCTCGGCCGGACCGGCCCCGAGCTGACGCTGAACCAGTACCGTGGCCGCGCCGTCGTGATCAACTTCTTTGCTTCCTGGTGCGTGCCGTGCAAGGCAGAGACCCCCTTGCTGGCCAGATTTTTCCGCGCGCACCACGGCCAGGTCCCCATCATCGGAGTTGACGCGAACGACAATACGGCGACTGCGACGCGGTTCATCCGTGCGGCGGGCGTCACGTACCCGGTGGGAAGCGACCCGGCCGGGGCGGCTGCCACCCGGTACGGGGTCGTAGCGATTCCGCAGACCTTTTTCCTCAACGCGAGCCATCGCATCGTCAAGCGTGTCTTCGGCGCGGTCACCCTCGCCGAGCTCAACATGGGGCTAGCCCGGATGCGCTGACCGCGATGAGCGCCATCCTGGCTCGCTGCGCTCTGAGTAGCAGATCCGGGCCTTGTGGCGCCCGGGCTAGCGGGCTGTGCTAGGCCAGGCGGCGACGCAGCCCGCCACGTCCAGGCTGACCTTGGCGCCGGGCGCGGGAGGATCGGGGCTGTCGGTCCTGGCGCGCAGTTCGCCGGAGCCGTTCCCGTTGGGTGCCTCGGGGTGCACGACGAGCAGCGCGTCGTGCCCGAAGTACTGGCACGCCTCCACCCGCGCGGTGACGGTGCCCGGCCGCACCGGCGCGAGCAGCAGCTGCTCCGGCCTGATCAGCACGGTGACCCGGCCGGGGGCGGGGACCGGCCGCCCGGGCTGCAGCCGGTGCCGGCCCAGCGCGGTGACCACCTCGCCGCCGTCCCAGGTGCCGTCCAGCAGATTGGCGGTGCCGACGAAGGCCGCCGTGCCCGGGTCGGCCGGCTGCTGGTAGATCGTCCGCGGGCTGCCTTCCTGGGTGATCAGGCCGCCGCGCATGACCGCCACCCGGTCGGCCGACGACAGCGCCTCGTCCTGGTCGTGGGTGACCAGGACGGCCGTCGTCCCGGCGGACCGCAGCACGTCCAGGACCTCGGCGCGCACCGCGGCGCGCAGGGTGGCGTCGAGTGAGGAGAACGGCTCGTCGAGCAGCACCAGGCGCGGCCGGCCGGCCAGCGCCCGGCCCAGGGCCACCCGCTGCTGCTGGCCGCCGGACAGTTCGTGCGGGTAGCGGCCGGCCAGATCGGTCAGCCCGACCAGGTCGAGGACCTCGCGGGCGCGGGGGCCGCGGCGCTCGCGGCGGGGCAGCCCGAAGGCGACGTTGCCGCGCACGGGCAGATGCGGGAACAGCGCGCCGTCCTGCGGCACGTAGCCGATCCGGCGGCGCTGCGGCGGCATCCGGCGGCGGCCGTCGTCCACCACCGTGCCGTCGATGGTGACCGATCCGGCATCCGCGAACTCGAAACCGGCGATCACCCGCAGCAGGGTGGTCTTGCCCACACCGGAGGCGCCCAGAATCGCGGTGAGCGTGCCGGTTTCCACCGCCAGGTCCACGCCGTGCAGCACCGGCGTGGTGCCGTAGGACTTTGTGACACCCTCGATGATCAGGCTGGTCACCGGCGTCCCCCCGGCCGACGGTGCGGGCAGCGGCCGGCCGCCCGGCGAGGGCGCGGGCGGGCGCTGGACCTGATTCGGGGGGAAGTCACCCACAAAGATTAGGTTAGGCAAACCTTATGTGTCGAGCCGGGCTGTGGAACCGTTAGGCCGGAGACTTGGGGATCCTGCACACAGGGCCTGGGTCTCCGGCTTGATTGCGCGGTGCCCGGCTCAGCTGTGGCTCTGGCGGCGGTGGCGGGCGCCGCCGATCGTGCCGGCCAGGCCGGTCAGCCCGTAGGTGGCGGCGCCGTGCCAGGCCGCGCCGAAGATGCTGCCGAATATCCCGCCGCCGAGCACGACCGACAGCACGAACACGATCGCGGCCGCGGCGATGCCGGGCACGGCAGCGAACCGCCACGGGTTCTCCCGGGCCCAGCGGACCGCCCGGCTGCCGCGGGAGCTCAGCGCGGCGCCGGCCGCGGCCACCACGAGGAAGGCCACGACACCGAGCGAGACCGAACCACTGAGCGCGTGCAGCCCGATGCTGCCGCCGATCAGGTGCAGCCCGAGGTCACCGGCGGCGACGACCGCGCCGGTGGTGCCAGCGGCACCCCACGGGGCGCCGGACATGGCGGCACTGGAGACCGAGGTCTCTTCACGCCTGGAGAGCCCGGGCGCGCTGCGGGTCGATGCGGGCATGACCACTCCCCTGCTGTCAGAATCGGCGGTGGCATCCCCGCGTGGGTCCGCCACCGCCCCCAACGATTCACGTTATATCGTGAGTATAACCTAGTCGGCTAGTGCCCGGCTGATCCGAAGTGGGCCACGCTGGGGCAATCCTCAGGGGGAGTTCAGCATAAGTCCAGGCAGGTCGGGCTAACTAACAAGGGCGCAACGGAACCAGCACGATCCGGCATGGAGTGAGCCAGGGGCTGAACGGGAATTACGCTAGTTCCAGGCGAAGGTGGATGGTGATGCAGGAAGACCGCAGCGGCAGCGAGCAGCAGCCCCCTGAGTACCCGAGCGCCTGGGCGGCGTCCTCCGATGGGGCCAGCGAGCAGCCCCCGCGGCCGGACGTGGACGCGGGCCAGGCGCGGCCGGCGGATGCCTACCCGGTTCCGGACGACGCGGACGTGATCGGCACCGCCCCGACGGCCGGCGATGACGAGCAGCCGACGGCGGCCTATCCCGGCACGCCGCCGGCCCCGGGCCCTTACGGTCCGGGCGGCGGCTACGGCTATCCGGGCGCGGGCTACCAGGGTGGCGGGCAGCCAGGCGGCGGGCAGCCAGGCGGCGGGCAGCCAGGCGGCGGGCATCCGGGGGGCTATCCGGGGGCCGGCTACCCCGGCGGCACCCCGGCGGGCGGCTACCCGGGGAGCGGCTACCCCGGCGGCGGTTACCCCGGCGGTGGTTATCAGGACCCTGGTTATCAGGGCGGTACCTACCAAGGCGGCGGTTACCCCGGCGGGGCCTACCCCGGCGGCTACCAGGGCGGCGGTTACGGCTACGGCGGCTATCCGCCGGGTGATCCCGGCTACGGCATGCCCGGCGGGTATGGCGGCCCGCCCGGGGGTTACGGCCAGCGGCCGAAGCGCCCGAACCGGGCCATCACCTACGTGCTCGTCGCGGCGCTGGCGGCCGGCGTCGGGGCAGGCACGGTGCTGGCCATGCGGCACAACAACACCAACTCCTCCAGCTTCTCCCTGCCCAACGGCAACTCGGGCCCGCAAGCAAACGGCAATGGCAACGGCGGCGGCGCCAGCAAGTCGGCCACCCAGGCCGTGATCAACGCGGTCAGCCCCGGCATCGTGGACGTGGTCTCCACCCCCAGCTACCAGCCCGGCGGCACGCTCGCCGGCACCGGAATGGTGCTGACCAGCAACGGCCTCGTGCTGACCAACAACCACGTGGTCGAGGGCACGTCGCACGAGCAGGCCAGGATCGCCGACAGCGGCCGGACATACGGTGTGACCGTGCTCGGCACGGACGCCACCGACGACGTCGCGCTGCTGAAGCTCAACGGGGCCAGCAACCTGAAGACGGTGCCGCTCGGCGACTCCAGCACCGCCCGGTCCGGCCAGCCGGTCGTCGCCCTGGGCAACGCGGAGGGCCAGGACAGAAAGCCGACCGTGGTAACCGGCACGATCACGGACACCAACCGCTCCATCCAGGCCAGCGACGCGGGCGCCGGCACCACCGAGAACCTGCACGGCATGCTGCAGACGAACGCGCCCATCGTGGAGGGCGACTCCGGCGGCGCGCTCGCGTCCACCGACGGCAAGGTCATCGGGATGAACACCGCCGCGAACACCGGCACCACCGGCGCCCCCAGCAGCAGCCAGGGCTTCGCGATCCCGATCAACCGGGCCTTGAGCATCGTCCGCCAGATCGAGTCGGGCAGCAACACCGCCCCGATCCAGCAGGGGTACCCCGCATTCCTCGGCGTCACGGTGGCCAGCTCGAAGTCCGGACCCAGCACCTCCTCCGACCCGCAGCAGCAGCTCAAGCAACTGCAGCAGCAGGCGCGGGCGAGCCAGTCGCAGGGCCTGGGCGGGCTGAACGGCAACGGTGGCGGCGGCCGCGGCAGTCATGGATGCCTGAGCACCGACCAGGCCTCGGCCCCGTCCAGCGTCCCGAACATCAGCTCCGGCGTGCTGGTCGGCGGCGTGCTCTGCGGCACCCCGGTGGACCAGGCCGGGATGACCTCGGGGGCGGTCATCACCGCCATTGACGGGAACGCGATCAGCTCACCGGCGTCGCTGACCAAGGACCTGGGCAGCTACCGCCCGGGCCAGACGGTCTCCGTCACCTGGGTCAGCCAGCACGGCCAGCACCACACCACGTCGATGAAGCTGGCGCCGGGACCGGCCAAGTAATCAGCCGGCCAGGCAGTCAGGAGCCGAGCCAGGCCCGCATCCGGGCCTCGCACGCTCCGATCCTGGCGATCTCGACGTACTCACCGCGGGTGTGCGCCACCTCGGGCTCGCCAGGACCGTAGTTGACCGCAGGCACGCCGAGCTCGGCGAACCTGGCCACGTCGGTCCAGCCGAGCTTGGCCCGGGGGGTGCCGCCCACAGCGGCGGCGAACGAGGCGGCGGCCGGGCTGTCCATACCGGGCCGGGCCGCCGGGGCCACGTCGGTCACGGTGACCGGCCAGCCGGCGAACACCTCGCGGACGTGTTCTTCGGCCTGCCCGGGGCTGCGGTCCGGCGCGAACCTGAAGTTGACCGCGACCGTGCAGCGGTCCGGGATCACGTTGCCGGCCACGCCGCCGCTGATGCCGACGGCGTTCAGCCCTTCGCGGTAGGTCAGGCCGTCCACCTCGGGGCTGCGCGGCTGGTAGCCGCGCAGCACGTCGAGGATGCCGCCGGCCTCGTGGATCGCGTTGCGCCCCTGCCAGGCCCGGGCGCTGTGTGCGCGCTCGCCGGTGGCGGTGACCTCGGCCCGCAGCGTGCCCTGGCAGCCGCCCTCCACGGTGCCGCCGGTCGGCTCGAGCAGCACGGCGAAGTCGCCGGCCAGCAGGTCCGGCTGGCCGCGGGCGATCCGGCCGAGCCCGTTGCGCTCGGCCTCGACCTCCTCGCAGTCGTAGAAGACGTAGGTCACGTCCCGGGCCGGGCTGGGCAGCGCGGCGGCCAGCCGCAGCTGGACGGCCACGCCGGACTTCATGTCCGAGGTGCCGCAGCCGTAGAGGCGGCCGTCCGCGGTGCGCGAGGGCAGGTTGCCGGCCACCGGCACGGTGTCGATGTGCCCGGCCAGGATCACCCGCTGCGCCCGGCCGAGATCGGTGCGCGCGATCACCGTGGCGCCGCCGGTCTGCACGGTGAGGTGCGGCAGCGCCCGCAGCGTGGCCTCGATCTCGGCGGCCAGCCTGGCCTCACCGCCGCTGACCGATTCGATGTCCACCAGGTCGGCGGTCAGCTCCGCGGCGTCGCGGGCCAGATCAAGCGGCACGGCCGGCCCCGCCCTCGGGCGGCCCGGCTGGCGCGGTGATCAGCGCCCAGGCCGCGGCGCCGCCGGCCACGGCCGCCCCGCCTGCCGACAGCGCCACCAGCCAGCGGCCCACGGCCGGCAGCTTCGGCCAGGCCCGCATGGTGGCCAGCACGTCGAGCGAGTCGGCCGCCGCGCCCAGGCCCACCCAGAGCGCCGCGTCGGCCGGCCCGGCCGCCGCGCCGCCTGTTCCGCTGGGCTGGGCCCGGCCGAGCGCGGCCAGCGCGCCCACGCCGAGGGCCAGGTCGCGGCCGCCCAGCGCGCGGGCGAGCAGCCGCCCCTGGTCCGTGCCGGCGGCCGCACCCACCCATGGGCGGCCGACCAGTTCCGGGGAGAGCAGCGCGACCACGCCGATCCCGGTGCGAGCGGCGGCCATGGCGGCCGCACCCCCTCGTATCCAGGCGGGACGTCTCCAGGCAGCGTTCATGGCCCGCCCTCCGTGTCGGCTCGGTCCGGTCGTGACAGGTTAGCCGGGGGCACCTAGCGCTGCCGGGCCGGGACCTCCCGGGGCAGGGCCAGCACCAGGAACAGGGCCAGCACGAGCATCGCCACGTTGGCCAGCAGGGCCAGCTGGGCGCTGTGGCTGAACGCGGTGGCCACCGGGGTGGGCCCAGGCCGCACGTGCAGCGTGCCGAACAGCACGGTACCGACGATCGCGATGCCGATCGCGCTGCCCACCCGCTGCGCCGTGCTCAGCGTGGCGCTGGCCGTGCCCGCCTCCTGCCGCGGCACCTTGGCCAGCACGAAGTCCTGGTTCGGCGCGATCACCAGGCCGCTGCCCAGCCCGGCCAGCAGCAGCGGCCCGGTCAGGTACCAGCCGTCCGGGCTGGGCGCGGTCAGGTGCACCACCAGCGTCACCAGGGCGAGCCCGGCCGCGACCATCGTGCAGCCGAGGATCAGCACCAGCCGCCCCAGCCGGGCCGACACCTTGTCGCTGTTCGCCGCCGCGACCAGGCTGCCGCAGGAGAACGGCACGATGACCAGCCCGGTCATCAGCGCGCTGTGCGCCAGGCCCTCCTGCCACAGGATCGACACGGTGAAGAACACGCTGGTGAACCCGGCGAAGTACACCATGGCGAAGATGGCGCCCGCGGAAAACGAGGACTGGGCTAGCAGCGCGGGCTTGAGCAGCGGGTCGCCACCGCGGCGCTGCTCGCGCAGCTCCCACCAGGCCAGCGCGGCGAAGATGGCCACGCAGCCGGCGAAGCACACGTAGCACCAGGCCGGCCAGCCGAGTTGCTGCCCCTCCACGAGCGGGATGAGCAGGGCGAGCAGCCCCGCCGACAGCAGGGTCAGCCCCACGGGGTCGAACCCGCGGCGGGTGCGGGTGCGCGCCCGCGGCAGCAGCCAGGCGGCCATCGGCAGCGCCACCGCGCCGATGAACAGGTTGACCAGGAAGACCCAGCGCCAGCCGTCATGGCTGCCCGCGCCTGCGATGATCAGCCCGCCGAGCACCGGCCCGAGCGCGGTGGACACACCGATGGTGGCGCCGAGCAGGCCGAACGCCTTGGACCGCTGGCGGCCGGTGAAGGACAGCTGGATGGTGGCGGAGATGGCTGGGAAGAAGATCCCCGCGCCCAGGCCCTGGACCGCGCGGGCGGCGACGATCTCACCCTGGGTCTGGGACAGCCCGCAGGCCACGCTGGCCAGCGTGAAGATGGTCAGGCCGATGAGGAACAGCGGCTTGTGCCCGAACCGGTCCCCGGCCCGGCCGGCCGGCACCAGCGCCAGGCCGTAGGCGAGCGCGTAGGCGGAAACCACCCACTCCAGGCTGGCCGGGGAGGCGTGCAGGCTGGTCCGGATGGTGGGCAGCGCCACGTTGACGATCGTCGTGTCGAGCAGCGCCATGAACGCCCCGACCAGGACGATCGCGACGGCCCGCCAGCCCTGCGCGGAGCCGGCGGAGGACCGGCCGCCGCTGTCCGGCTGCGATCCGGTGCCTGGCTGGCCGTGGCCGGGCTGACTGCCTGGCTGGCTGGTGACCGCGGCGTCTTCGGGCACGGGCTGGCTGGTCATGGTGTGTCCTTGTCGTCAACCGGGCCGGACGGGCCGGTGCTGGGTGCGCCTGGCCGCCGGACGCCGCCGACACCGTCGGCGAAGTCGGCAGCGATCTTGGGCATCCGGGCGAGCAGGTCCTCGTGCCAGCGGACCTCGGCGGCCGCCCGCTCGACGAGGTGCAGCAGCACCATCCGCTCCGCCTCGTTCACGTAGGGGTCGGCCTTGTCCACCCGCAGCCGCAGCGACGACTCACGGGAGTGCAGGGCGGCGACCCGGGCGGTCACGATCCGCTCGAGGTATTCCTCGGGCAGGTCGCGGGACAGCGCGAGCGCCAGGTCGAACGGGTCGTTGCTGCTGGCGATGCGCTCCAGCGCGTCGTCGCGCAGTGCCGCGAGCGCGCCGCGGCCCTGATCGGTGATCTCGTAGACGGTGCGCTCAGGCCGGTTGCCCTGGCGCTCGGTGCGCACCTCGTGGATGAGTCCCTCGGCGGCGAGCCGCTTGAGCGCGCCGTACAGCGAGCCGGGCTGGACATCGGCCCACACTTCGGTGCGGTCGGTCTGCGCCTGCTGGCGGATCTGGTGGCCGTGCAACGGGCCGGCCGTGGCGAGGGTGCCGAGTACGAAAAGCCTGATTGCTGACACGCGACTAGTCGTACACGACTAATCGCGTGCGTGCAAGCGGGCACGGCAGCCGGTCACCGTTCATTCGGAAGACCTGCGGCTCATTCGGAAGACTGCGACGAAAGTTGGCAAAAAGCCCAGAGAAAACGTCATCCAGGGACCTGGGTGGCGCGTCATATGAATGCACGGTCACCGGCTGACCCGGGGGCGGGGCGGCGGCGCGGGGGCACGCCGTCCCGGGGTCAGCGGGTGCGCCGGCCGGGCAGGTTCTCGGCCGCGGCGCGCAGTGCGGCCAGCACCACGGCGATCGCCGGGCGGCGGACGCTGGAGGCGCGCACCACCGCGTACACGTCCCGGGCCGGCGCGTTGCCGGGCAGATCCCGGACCGCGACCCGGCCCCCTCCCCCGGCCAGCGCCAGCCGGGGCACGGCGGTGATCCCGATGCCCCTGGCGACCAGGCTGAGGATCGTGGCCAGACCCTCGAACTCCCAGGACACCTGCGGGATCCCGCCGGAATCGGCGAGCAGCCGGTCCACCGCCTGCCGGGACGGCTCGCCCGCCGGGGCGACCATCCAGGCCTCGTCGCGCAGCTTGCGCAGCGCGATGCGCTGCTGGCCGGCCACCGGGTGGCCGCGCGGCACCACCAGCACCAGCGGGTCCCTGATCAGCCGGTGGAACTGGAGCAGGCCGGACTGCCCGGCCCGTGGCTGGGCCAGCCGGCCTGACCAGTCGTCCACCAGGGCGATGTCGGCCTCACCGGAGCTCACCGGCCGCGGCCCCTCGCCCGGCTGGCTCTGCCGCATCAGCAGCGTCAGCCCGGGGTGCACCCGCAGGCTGTGCGCGAGCGCGGGCGCGAACGCGGCGGCGGCGCTGGGGAACGCGGTCACCACCACCCGGCCCTCCGGCTCGGCGGCCCGCGCGGACAGGTCGGCCTCGGCCGTCTCCAGCATGGCCAGAATCTTCCGGGCGTGCCCGGCCAGCCGCCGCCCGGCGTCGGTCAGTTCCGCGCTGCGCGCGGTCCGGTCGAGCAGCCCGGTGCCGGCCTCCCGTTCCAGCACGGCGAGCTGCTGGGAGACCGCCGACGGCGTGTAGCCGAGGGCGGTGGCGGTGGCCGCGATCGTGCCGCGGTCGGCGAACTCGGCGAGCAGCCTGAGGCGATGCGGATCGAGCATCAGTTCAGCTTACCCTCTCCAACAGAGATCGCTTCTTGTGCTTACGCTTCCCGCAGGTAGGCTGGGTAACCGGTTCGCTGAGCGACCGACAAGCGAACCACAACAACACACGCCTCCCCCCGCGGCTGTAGGAGTTGACCCTGAATCGTGGCTGCAATAGCCATGCCCACCCCCACCCGTGCCCGTATCCCGATCACCGTTTCCGCCACCCTGGCCGCCAACGAGGTCCTCGCCGCCCGGCGGGGACGCGGCGAGCCGGTGCTGCCGCTGGCCTTCGGCGAGGCCGGCCTGCCCGCCCACCCCGCGCTGCAGGCCACGCTGGCCGCCGCGGCCAGCTGCAACGCCTACGGGCCGGTGGCCGGCCTGGATGAGCTGCGCGCCGCCGCGGCCGGCTACTGGAGCCGGCGCCGGCTGCCGACCAGCCCCGGCGACGTCGTCTGCGGCCCGGGCAGCAAGCCGCTGCTGTACGGGCTGCTGCTCGCCCTCGGCGCCGACGTGGCCGTGCCCAAGCCGAGCTGGGTGAGCTACGCGGCGCAGGCCACGATGACCGACAGCATGGCGCACTTCGTGCCGACCAGGCCCGGCGAGGGCGGCGTGCCTGACCCGGAGCGGCTGGACCGGGCGGTGACCGCCGCCCGCGCGGCCGGCCGGCACATCGCCTCGGTGGTGGTCACGCTGCCGGACAACCCGACAGGGACGCTGGCCACCCCGGCTACGGTCGCTGAGTTGTGCGAGGTCGCGGCCCGGCACGACCTGCTGATCATCTCCGACGAGATCTACCGGGACCTGGTGCACGACCCCGCGGCCCCGGTCACCAGCCCGGCCGAGATCGCCCCGGAGCGGACCGTGGTGACCACCGCGCTGAGCAAGAACCTGGCCGTCGGCGGCTGGCGGATCGGCGTGGCCCGGCTGCCGTCGGCCGGCGCGGCCGCGCCGGCCGCCGCGGGGTTGCACGCCCGGCTGCTCAGCATCGGCAGCGAGATCTGGTCCGCGCCGGCCGCGCCGATCCAGCGGGCCGCCGCGTTCGCCTTCGCCGAGCCGCCGGAACTGGCCGACCGGGTCACCCGCAGCAGGCGGCTGCACGCCGCCGTGGCCCTGGCCGTGGCGGACCGGCTGCGCGCCGCCGGGGCCGCGGTCCCGGCGCCACGCGCCGCGTTCTACCTGTACCCGGACTTCGGCCCGTGGCGCGAGCTGCTGCTCGACCGGTACGGCGTCGGCACCGCGGCCGGGCTGGCCGGGCTGCTGCTCGACCGGTACGGCGCCGGGGTGCTGCCGGCCAGCGCGTTCGGCGAGGCGCCCGAGGCGCTGCGGCTGCGGGTCGCCACCGGCCTGCTCTACGGCAGCACCGACGAGCAGCGGGAGTCCGCGCTGGCCGCGGCCGACCCGGTCACGCTGCCGTGGATCGCCGCCTCGCTGGCCAGGATCGAGCACATCCTGACCGACCTGCGCGGCTGACCGGCGTGATTCGCTGCCGCCCGGGCGCCACGCTCGCCGGGCGGCAGCGAATCCGGCCGCCGGCAGCGAGCGGCGCCGGGCTGCTACGGGCTAGGCCTCGGCCTGGAGCAGTTCGTCGAGGGGCAGCAGTTCCGGGCGTTTGGGCACGACGCTGTCGCCGGACGAGACGCCCCGGATCCGGCGCTGCATCCACGGCACGGCGTGCCTGCGCGCCCAGCGGGCGTCCACCTGCCGCGCGGCCAGCCAGCCGGCCCGCACCGGCAGCGGCGCCCCGGCCAGCGCGGGCAGTGGCTCGTTCCAGTCCGCGCCGCCGGCCGCGCCGATGGCCTCGCAGGCCCGCAGGGCCACCCGGCGGTGCCCCTCGGCGGTCAGGTGCAGCCGGTCGTCGCTCCACACCTGAGGGTCGCAGAGCACCGGCATGGCCCACAGATCCACGGTGACGCAGCCCTGCCGGTCCGCGATCGCGCGCAGATGCATGTTGTAGACCGCGACCCTGCCCCGGATCCAGCGGATGACCGGGAACGTGCGCGGGTCGAACCCGGTGAGCACGAGCACCTGGCAGCCGGCCTGGCGCAGCGCCGACACCGCGTCCTCGAACACCTCGGCCAGCCGGTCCGGATCGGCGCCCGCGCGGAGCAGGTCGTTGCCGCCCGCGGCGATGCTGACCATATCCGGGGCCATGGCCAGCGCGGCCGGCAGCTGGTCGGCCACCACCTCGCGGAGCATCCTGCCGCGGATGGCCAGGTTCGCGTAGCGCAGCCCGGGATTGCGCACGGCCAGGATCTCCGCGAACCGGTCGGCCCAGCCGCGGTAGCCGCCACCCGGTGCCGGGTCGTTGAGCCCTTCGGTGAAGCTGTCGCCCAGCGCCGCGAACGAGCCGACCGCCGGTATCCCTTGTGTCACCTGCATATACCGCGCCACCTCCTGCCAGTATTTTGCCAGCCGGGCGCGGCCCGTTCGGCCGGCGGTGGCTCTAGCCAGCGCCGGAGGTAATCCATATCCTTACGCAGACCCTTCGCCCCGGTTTGCGAGGAGACCTATGTCCAGATGGAGGACGCTCGCCGCGGGCCTGGCCGCCGCGGCGACGGTGGCCGGCACCCTGACCGCCGTCAGTGGCCCAGCCGCGGCCGCACCCCGGCCGCGGGAGACGACGCTGAACGGCAGCGCCGCCCCGTTCACCGCCCACACCCGGTCCACCGGCGCCGTGCCCGCGGGCACCCTGCTGACCGTCGAGCTGTGGCTGAGGCCGGACCTGGCCGCCGCCACGCGGTTCGCCGCCGCGGTCAGCACGCCGGGCAGCCCCTCGTTCCGGCACTACCTGAGCCCGGCGGCCTACACCGCCCGGTTCGCCGCACCGGCGGCCGAAGTGGCGCGGGCCGAGTCGTGGCTGCGCGCCGCGGGCTTCACCGGGATCGGCACCGACTCCGGGCGGTCCTATGTGCGGGCCACCGCCCCGGTGTCGAAGATCAACGCCGCGTTCCGGGTGCGGCTGCTGAACTACCCGGCGTCGCCGTCCGTCAACGCCGGCCGCTACCGGCTGCGCGCCAACGACCACGCGGTCTCGCTGCCCACCTCGCTGGCAGGCGGCGTGCTCGCGGTGACCGGCCTGGACAACGCCGAGCTGATCAACCCGATGATCCGCACCAGCCACCCGGCCGCCGCCACCCATGCCGCCGCCGGAGCGCACGTGCCCTGCTCGCGGTACTACGGCCAGCACTTGGCCACCGGGTTGCCGAAGCAGTTCGGGGTCACGTCGTTCCCGAGTTTCGTCTGCGGGTACAGCGCCACCCAGATGCGGTCGGCCTACCGGGCGAGCTGGGCGGCCACCGGCAAGGGGCAGACGATCGCGCTGGTCGAGCAGGGCCTGACCAAGAACATGTTCCTGACCCTGCAGGACTACGCGAAGGCCAACCACATGCCGGCGCCGTCGGCGCGGCGCTACGCCCAGCTGTCGCTGGGCAAGGACACCTGCGGCGACCCGTTCAACATCGAGGAGCAGCTCGACGTCGAGTCCTCCTACGACATGGCCCCCGGCGCGCACCAGCTCGTGGTGGGCGGGGACAGCTGCAACAGAAAAGACAACGACAACCAGGCCACGTACAACGCGGACGTCGCGATCCTGGACGGGACCGGCAACCACCCGCTGGCCACGGTGGCCTCCAACTCGTGGGAGAGCGGCACCGAGTCGCAGCCGCTGGGGCAGACCAAGCTGGTGCACGCCTACCTGCTGCGCTCGGCCGCCGAGGGCGTGGGCATGTACTTCTCGGCCGGCGACGGCTCCGGCGTGCTCGAGCCGTCCATCGACCCGGACGCGATCGCGGTCGGCGGCACCACGCTGGGCGTCGGCGCCAGCGGCCAGCGGCTGTTCGAGACCGGCTGGTCCACCGGGATATCCCAGCTGAAGAGCGGGCACTGGGCGTTCCTCGGCGAGGACGGCGCGTCCGGCGGCGGGCCCAGCGTGTTCTGGAAGCAGCCGGCCTATCAGCACGGCGTGGTGCCGGCGTCGCTGGGCAGCACCCGCAGCGCGCCGGACATCTCCGCTGACGCCGACCCGTTCACCGGGATCAACGTGGGCCTGCTGCACTCCTCGCACGGCAAGCAGGTGTTCACGCAGGAGAGCATCGGCGGCACCAGCGAGTCCTCACCGCTGGTGGCCGGCATGGTGACCGCGGCCCAGCAGGGCCAGAAGGTGCCGTTCGGCTTCGTCAACCCGGTGCTGTACAAGCTCAGCGGAACCAGTGCTTTGTTCGACACGCTGCCGCTGACCAGCAAGAGCCCGCCACTGTACCGCGGCATCGAGTGTGACCTGCTGGTGTTCGCCAACATCTGCCTGGGCCCGAAGACCGACCGGATCCCCAGCCTGACCACCAACGACGACCAGAGCCCGAGCATGAAGGGCTACACCGGCCAGGTCACCCTGCGCGGCTACGACAACATGACAGGACTGGGCACCCCGGACATGCCGAACTTCGCCCGGGACCTGCGCGAGATCGGCTAGGCCGGGTACCCGCCGGGGCCGCCCGCGGGCGGCCCCGGCGGGTAGACACTGAGGCATGCGGATGTCACGCCCCCGCTCGTTCCCGGCCGCTGCCCGGTCACTGGCGGTCCTGCCGCTGGCGGCAGCGCTGCTGGCCGGCTGTTCCTCCGGGCCTGCCCAGGCGGGCCCGGCAGGCAGCAGCACCGCCGCGCCCACCTCGGCAGGCCCGTCGTCGCCGCCTGACACGGCGGCCGCGACGAACTGGCCGGTCTACCACCTGAACGCGGCCCGGACCGGCCTGGCCACCGGCCTGCCGGCCGCGGGCAGGCTCAGCATCGCCTGGACCAGCAAACTGGACGGCGCCGTCTACGGCCAGCCGCTGGTCATCGGCGGCACGGTGCTCGCGGCCACCGAGAACGACTCTGTGTACGGGCTGGACCGGGGCACCGGCCGGGTGCGCTGGCGCCGCCACCTGGGCACGCCGGTGCCGCTGTCCGCGCTGCCGTGCGGCGACATCGACCCGCTGGGCATCACCGGGACGCCGGGCTATGACCCGGCGACCGGGCTGGTGTACGTGGTGGCCGAGGAGACCGGCTACCGGCACGTGCTGTACGGCCTCACGCTCACCGGCCAGCTGAAGATCGACCGGGCGCTGCCCACCCCGGACAACCGGCCCAGGTACGACCAGCAGCGGCCGGCCATCACGCTGGCCGGCGGTCGGGTGTACGTCGCGTTCGGTGGCCTGGACGGTGACTGCGGCCCGTACATCGGGTCGGTGGTCAGCGTGCCGGCGTCCGGCACCGGGCCGGTGACCTCTTACCGGGTGCCGACCAGCCGGGAAGGCGCGATCTGGGGCACCGGCAACCTGGTGGCGGGCCCGCACGGCACGCTGTACGCCAGCGTCGGCAACGGCGCGTCCACCAGGGGCAGATACGACGGCAGCGACTCGGTGATCGGGCTCTCCCCCGCGCTGCACCGGGCCGGCTTCTTCGCCCCCAGCACCTGGGCTGCCGACAACGCCGGCGACCTCGATCTCGGCTCGATGTCGCCGGCCCTGCTGGGCAACGGGACGATCCTGGCCGACGGCAAACGCGGCACCGCCTACCTGCTGAACGCCGGCCAGCTGGGCGGCATCGGCGGCCAGCTGGCGAAGGCGCCGGTGTGCCGCGCCTTCGGCGGCCCCGCGGTGGACGGCGCCGTCGCCTACCTGCCCTGCGCGGACGGCGGCATGGCCGCGGTGAGCACCGCGGGCCACCGGATCCGGGTGCTGTGGCGCGGGCCCGCCGCCGCCAACGGGTCCCCGGTGCTCGGCGGCGGCGCGGTCTGGGTGCCCGACTGGGACTCCGGCATGCTGTACGAGCTGAGCCAGGCAACCGGCCGGGTGCGGCAGCACATCTCGCTGGGAGGCGCGCTGCCGCACTTCGCCTCGCCGTCGCTGTCCGGCGGTCTGGTGCTCACCGGCACGATGACCGGCGTGACCGCGGTCACCGGCGCCTGATTCTTGAATGAACGGCTCGCGCCTGGCTGGCCGCCGCCAGGCTGAAGTTCAGCGTGCTGACCTGCCCAGCGGTCAGCGTGGCCGACTGGGTTGATGACGTGTAGCCGGTGTCGCTGGCGGTGTACTGCTGGCTGCCGGTCTCGGTGACGAACAGGTCATACAGCCCGCCGTTGATGCTGCTGTCGCCCGGCGTGGCCGCGGTAGTGGCGGTCTCAGCCGGGTTAGTGACGCTGGCCACGGTGGCGCCGTTGACCGCGTTGCCGGACGAGTCGGTGGCCCGGCCCACCAGCAGGGAACCAGCCCGCTGGGTGCAGGTGCGGCTGCCGAGGAACACGTTGTCGACCTCCCAGTAGCCCGACCATTCACCCAGGTAGCCGAACCGGACCCGCACATTGCTCTTCTGGACGGCCTGGGCGAGCGGGACCACGACGGTGGCCGGGCCGGGGTCACCGGCCCGCCCGGCGTTGCGCCACACGGTGGTCCAGGACTTGCCGCCGTTGATGGACAGGCCGACGGTGGCGGTGGAGTTGGGCGCGCCCACCAGGTCGGTATCGAAGACCAGGGCCGGGTTCTTGCCCAGGTGAACCTGCGGGCTGATCAGGTGGGTGTCCTGGTAGTGCAGCGCGCCGTCGTGACCGGAGTCGACGATGGCGAACGCGCCTTTGCTGCCGGTCTGGTTGCCGCGCAGCCCGGGATCGTTGAACACCCAGCCGGGTGTGTGAGCGTAGCCGGGGTAGTGCAGGCTGGTGTTGGTCACCGTCCAGCCCTGCCGGGCCAGGGTGGAGTTGAAGGTTTCGGTGGTGCCGTGCGAGAGCGCTGGGTGGTAGCCGATGGCATCACAGGCCAGCGTGTCGATGCCGGGGGCGATGTTCTGCGTGACGTTGCTCGTGGCGACGGTCACGGTCTGGGTGGTGGGCTGGTAGCCGGGGTAGAGCGGGGTGACGGTGAGTGTGTAGGAGCCGTTTTCCAGCAGGCTGAGCGAGTACTGGCCGGTGTCCGGGGTGGTGTAGACGGTGCCAGAGTGCCCGTTGCCGTCCGACCAGGACACCTGCGCGTACAGTGGCCAGGCTGTGCCGGTGCCGCTGGTGACGGTGCCGGACACGGTCTCGTGTGGGGTGCTGGTGAGCTGGATGTTCTCGGTGGTGGCCTGGCCCGCGGTGACGGTGACGGCCTGGGTCTGGGTCTGGTAGCCGTAATCGGAGACGCTCACCTGGTAGGAGCCGGCGGGCAGCCCGGACAGCGTGTAACTCCCGTCGCTGCCGGTGGTCCCCTGCAGGCGGGGTATCGACACGGTGGCCCCGGCGATGAGCTGCCCGGTGGAGGCGTCGGTGACCGTGCCGGTGACCGACCCGGTCGCGATGCTGGTGAACCCGGAGACGCCGTCGGGGGTGCCCAGGCCGGTGGGGCCGTCCCAGCCGGTCCCGGCGTTGCACAGCACGTTCCCGCAGTCCCCGTTCGACCCGGAGGTGATGTCGTTGAACACCGAGGAGCCGGCCAGGTAGTTCGCGTAGAGGTAGGACGACGGGTAGGTCCCGGAGGCTGGTGTGCCGGCCAGGGCGTAGGTGGAGGCGATCAGCGGAGAGGACAGGCTGGTCCCGCCGACCTGCAGCCAGCCGCTTTCCCCGGTCGTGTCATACACCGCCAGCCCGCTGTTGGGGTTGGCGTCGGCGGACACGTCCGCAGCGGCCCGCATCGCGCAGTCCTGGGTGATGCCAGTCTGCCAGGATGGCTGTGGCTCATACTGTGAGCACCCTGATCCGGTGCCGTCGCCGTCGACTCCCTCAGTGCCGTTGCCCCACACGGTCTCGTCCCAGCCGCGGGGCACGCTGGTGTCTTTGCTGAGGGTGGTGCCGCCGACCGAGGTCACGTACTGGGAGGCGTTCGGATAATCGATCCCGTAGCCCGAGTCACCGGCGCTGGCGGTCACCGCCACACCCGGATGGTTGTAGTACTTGTCGTAGGAGGTCTCACTCGGGTCCTCCACGCCCGAGCCATAGGAGTTGGACACCGCGGTCGCGCCCAGGCTGACCGCCTCGTCCGCCGAAGCACCCAGGTCATCGATGGCCGCGGTGTTTGCCTCGACGAGCAGGATGTGACAGTTCGGGCAGGCCGAGGAGATCGCGTCCAGATCGAGAGATTCCTCCAGCGGCCAGCCGCTGACCACCGGCGGGTAGTTTCCTTGCTGGCCGGTCTGGTTGACCTTCTCGAAGCACTCGTTCGCGGTGGTGCATGGTGGCAGCCCGTACTGGGAGCGGAACGCCGCCAGGTCAGACTCGGCGGTGGGGTCATCGCCGGCGTCCACCACCGCCACGGTTTCCCCGGTCCCGGCGGTGGCCGACGGCAGACCGTAGGCGGACTGGATGTCGGCCGGCCCCAGCGCGGTGGACGGCGGCCCGGACGAATCCGCAGTGATCGCATGGTCGGATGGGGTGCGCACGATCGCGAAACACCGCGCCACACCCGGCCGCACGGCCTTGTTACACGATGCCGGGGTGTCCGCGGTCAGGTGCGGATGTGCGGCCACCGCCGGGTGATTGTTCGTATCCCGGGTGGCCCGTGGCGGCGCGTGCTGGGTGCTGGCGGTGGCTGCTGTGACCGGTGCCAGAGCGCCGGTGCCCGCGGCCAGCGCGGCGGCTACCGCGAGGGCCAGCATCCGTGCCCGCGGGATTCTCGGCTTGCGCATGTTTGTTCTCCTCCGCGAAAGGGGGCGGCGCTAGCCGCAGCTGAGGTGGGCGATCACCGGCGTGTCAGAACCGTCGGGGGCTGGGAAGCTGTAGCCAGCGGCCCAGATGTTGCCGGGGCCGGTGCCGTCGATGCCGGCGTATTCGTAGTTGAGCCCGTACTCGTGCGGCCCGGGGGCCGGGACTGTGGTCCAGCTTGTGCCGTTGAAGTGCAGGAAGTTGTCCACGCCGAGGTCGGTGTCCGTCCTGGGCGCATACACGGTGGCCCATACGTCGGTGGGGCTGGCGGCGTACACCTGCTGCAGCTCGCTGTTGCCGAGGTCGGGCAGGCCGGTCACCACGCTCCACGCGGTGCCGTCCCAGTGCTCGACGAGGTTGACGCCGGTGTCGCTGGTGCCGGGCTCGGTCTGCGCGCCGACTGCCCAGACGTCACCGGCGCTGTCGGCGCTGACCGCGAGGAAGTGCGACGGGGAGTTCCCGGCGGGAACCGGCACGACGCTCCACGCGGTGCCGTCCCAGTGCTCGGCGAATGGGACGGTGACACTGGCGGCGTTCTCCTGCTGCCCTACCGCCCAGATGTCGCTGGCCGACACGACGGTGATGGCATTCAGTTCCGCGCCAGTCTGGCTGGAGGCGGGGTTGGGGACGACGTTCCACTGGGTGCCATCCCAGTGCTCGATCATCGCCCCGAGGGGCACCAGGGTGGAGAAGCTGCCGACGGCCCACGCGTTGCCCGGTGCCAGGGAGGCGACCGCGTTCAGCGCGATATTGCCGTTGGAGGTTGGGTTGGGGGAGACGGCGAGCGGGGTGATGGTCCACCGGCCGCCGTGCCAGCGGGCCGCGTATTGCGGGTAGGCGACGGGGAGGATAGTGGATCTTCCCAGCACCCACCCGTCGGTGGCCGAGTCGAACGACCCAGCGCTGGTGTCCCGCGTGGTGAAGGGGCCCTGCGGTACTGTGGCGGCCGGTTTCAGCGAGTGGCCATTCCAGTGCAGCACCCACGGCTGTTCGGCCGCGACGCCAGGCGTGAACGTCGATCCGGGGAACCAGACGTCCTTGCCCGACACGACCGCCGCGCCAGTCATCTGGGCGTTAGCCCCAAGGGACGCCGGGGTGGCCACCAGCTTCCACTTGGGCGTGCAGGCCTGGGTGTGGGTGCTGGCCGCGGCCCGGCTCGTGGCGCCGGTGGCCGTGGCGGCGAGCAGCCCGGCGGCGGCGAGGACGGTGAGGGCTCTGCTGGTGCGCATGCGTTTCTCCTTCAGAAGGCGCCGATGCCGTGCGGGGTGCCCCAGCCGGTGGGGCCGTCGTAGCCCTTCCTGGCGGTGCACAGGTAGGACCCGCCGCAACTGTTGCCTGGCGTGGCGTTGGACCCGGAGGTGACGTCGTACAGGTCCTGGTGGTGGGCGTAGATGTGGGCGGCGCCGGTGCCGATCGCCGCGGTGTTGCCGGCCAGGGCGTACACCCCGGCGATGATCGGGGTGGCGGCGCTGGTGCCGCCGACCGCCAGCCAGGTGCCGCCGGTGCCGTAGGTGTCGTAGACGGCGACGGGGGTGTCCGGGTCGGCGACCGCCGACACGTCACCGACCGTGCGCATGCCGCACAGCTTGTCGTGCTGCCAGGCGGGCTTGGCGATGTAGGCCGAGCAGCCCGACCCGGTGCCCCACTCCTCGGCGGGGTTGTAGGACCAGGCGGTCTCGTCCCAGCCGCGCTTGCTGGTGTTCTGGTAGAGGGTGGTGCCGCCCACCGCGGTCACGCTGGTGCAGGCGGCCGGGAAGTTCACCTCATACCCGGAGTCCCCCGCTCCCGCGGTGATGGCGATGCCGGGGTGGTCGAAGTAGGTGCCGCAGTCGCTGGCCTCGCCGGTGTATTCCGTGCTGCCCCAGCTATTGGAGATCACGCTCGCGCCCAGGGTGGCGGCCTCGTCTTCGGCGGCGTACAGGTCGCTGTTGGCGTTGCTGCTGGCCTCGACCAGGATGATGTGGCAGTGGGGGCAGATGGCCGAGGCCATGTCCACATCCAGGGACTCCTCGAGGGCCCAGCTGGCGTTGGCCGCGGGGTAGCTGCCCTGCTTGCCGTCCTGGTTGACCTTCTCGAAGCAGCCGCTGGCGGTGGTGCAGGCGGGCAGCTTGTTCGCGGCCCGGTATCTGGTCAGGTTGGCGGCGGCGTCCGGGTTGTTGTAGGCGTCCACGATCGCGATCGTCTGGCGCTCGCCGAGCAGCTCGGACGGCAGCTTGTAGGCGGACTGCAGGCTGGCCGCCAGGTACGGTTGCAGGCCGTCCGCGGTGGCCTGCGCCCGGGTGAGCGGCTTCCCGGCCGGAGTGCTGTCGATGATGGCCAGGCAGGCCATCTGCCCCTGGGCAGGGCTGGGGCAGGCGGGCCGGAAGGTGATCTGGGTGGCCCCTAGCGGGTGGCGGGCTGCGGTGGCCGGGGCGGTGGCTGCGGCAGCGGTAGCGGCGGCGAGCGCGGTCACCGTGGTCAGCGTGACCGCCGCGCGGCGGGCGGCGCGAGCACAGGCAAACATCGGGGGTGGCTCCTTCTTCCTGGCCGGGGCCGTTAGCTGGTCAGCCCATAGGCGTCGATGAGCGTCTGGGTGACGCTGTCGCCGGAGCTGCCGGTGGCGGTCACCTTCAGCGCGACCGACCCGTCGGTGCCGGACAGGGCCGGCTGGCTGATCGTGGTGGTGAACTTGCCGCCGCCCAGGCTGGTGGCGGGCTGCGCGGTGGTCCAGGTCTGGCCGCCGTCGAACGAGGCCGACACCGTCGCCGACACCCCGCTGGGGGCGGGGGCGTTCTGCTGGCTGGTGACGGTGAAGTTGACCTTTTCGCTGGTGCCCGCGACCGCCTGGTCGTTGTGGTTCAGCGGCAGGTTGTAGCGCAGGAACAGCAGCGGCAAGAACGAGCAGGCCCGGGTGGCGGCGGGCGCGCAGGTGTCCGTGGACGGCAGGGAAGCGGCCGGATCACGGGGGCTGGAGCGGAAGGTCCAGTCGGTGTCGACGGTCGCCGCGCTGTCCTGGTGCTGCGACTCGGTCGAGTCGAGCTGGTAGCTGGCCGCCTGGGGCAGCAGCGGCAGCTCCAGGCCAAACGGATATGTCGCCACATCCCCCTGGGCGGCGGAGTCGATCGCCAGCGTGCCATCACGGTAGAACTTGATGTTGCTCGGGCCGACGCCGAAGGCCGGCGACTGGCTGAAGTGGGCGGGGTCGGAGTCGCCGTAGGGGAGGATGTTGACGGTGCCGATGTCGCCCTGGCGGCAGGCCGTGCACACGGCCAGCCGCGGGTTGCTGCTCTGCGTCGACGCCGGGGTCCCGGAGTTGGGGGTCTCAACGGGCGGGGCAACGGGTGACGGGGCCTGCGGCAGCTTGTTCCACACCTCGCTGAGCTGCTGCCCGGAGGCGATGTGCTGTGCCGGGCCGAAATAACTGACACAGTCCGCGTAGACGCCGGGTTCCCAGTAGTCAAGCCGGGAATCGCCGCTGTACCAGTAGTCGGTACGCGGCCCGGTGGGGAGCGCGCTGGTGCCGAAGTACATGTTGCGCTCCCAGAGGCCGGGCGCCAGCCGCAGGAACCCGAAGGTGTTGAAGACCTGCCCGCACGTTGGAGGCGTCTCGTACACCTGGCTGTGCACGGTGGTCAGGTCCGCCACCGGGACCGTGTAGGTCAGCGAGGACGGGATCGTTCCCTGGTGGGGGAAATCGAAGGTGTACGTCGGCCCCGGTGCGGCCGCGGAGCCGGTGGACAGGTTGCTGCTGGCGTCGAACGTGAACGAGCCCTTGGTCACCGGGTCCGTGGGGGTGGCCAGCAGGCTGTCCGCCTGCAGCACGCTGGGATCGGGAGAGATGGCGACCAGCCCCATGAGCACCGGTGTGCCCAGCAGGTTTCCTCCGGCCGCGCCGCTGCCGCCGCCGGTGACGCTGGTCCGCCAGAACTGCAGCACATCGATGCGCTCGGTGGCGGTCACCGGCGTGCTCAGCTGGGCCTGGTAGGGCACGGCGGTCCGCGCGTCCAGGCTGACGGTCGTGTCGGAGTCCACTGTCACCTGCGGCTTGACGACCAGGGCGGTGTCGTATCCGGAGCCGGACGGGTCCGGGGTCTCGATGCTGAACGCCAGGCTGTAGGTGCCCTTGGGCACGCTCAGGCTCTCGCTGCCGGTCGCGGCGCTAAAGCCGCAATAGGGGGCAAGAATGTAGAAGCAGCCGGTCTGGTCGAACCGCGTGGCATTGTCAACGTTCTGCACGATCCCGGCGAACGTGCCCGGGTTGCCGCCCAGGCCGGTGGCGTTGATGGTGAGCGTGTAGTGGGGCAGGCCCCTGGTGGCCGGGCTGGTATGAGCCGGGATCTTGGTGGGGCTGGCGGGCAGCGCCGGAGCGCCCGGCGGCGGGGCCAGGGTGATCTTGCTGATGCCGGGCAGCCGGCCGGACCGCCACCGGGCGGCCAGCAGCCGCCCGAGCCGGGCGGCCTGGCCACTGGTGATCGTCGCGGCCGCTGTCGCGCCGGAGCGGCGGGTGACGTGCACGCCGGGCAGGCTGGCCACCGCGTCCGCGCTGGTGTAGCTGATCCGCACCGGGATCCCGCTGCGGCCGGTGCCGAGCTTGGCGCGGGCCAGGTAGCTGACGTCGAACAGCCTCGGGTCCAGCACCGAGTGCAGGTAGGGCACTGCCTGGTCCGGGATGACGTACTGGTCTGCGGCCCAGGTGAACCGCAGGAACGTGGCCTCGCTCTTGCTGTTGCTGGCCGTGACCGGGGTCGCCTGCTGCGTGCCGTCCGGCCCGGTCGCCAGTCTCACCCGTTCACCGGTGGGCAGCATGACCGTCGTGCTCTGCGAAACCGTCGTGCTCTGCGCGGGGGCGCTGGCCGGATCACCGGGACTGTCCGGTTTCCCGGTCACGTGCAGCACGGCTCCGTGTTCGGCCCGGTGGCTGGTGGCCGCGGACGCGGAGACCGCGGAGGCGGTCAGGCCGGCTCCCAGGGCCAGGGCTACGCCCACGACGCGAAGCCGGAACGTGCCCGTGCGGAACCAGCGGTTGTCAAGCGGCAAATATCGCCTCATTAGTCTCCTCCATCGCGTCCGAGCCCGCCAGAGCCCGGCCAGCCTGTTCCAAAGCAGGGGCCTTGCCTACAGCGGCACGTACCTGCCGCCTTCGCCGTCCTTGCCGGGTGGTGGCTCAACGTCATCCGGATCCCCGGCCGGTGCCTGGGAGGGATCCACACTGCGCTGGCCTGACGGGAGGTCCGCGGCGGCCGGGGCGTCGTCGGCCCGCGGGTCCGGCCCAGAGCCGGGTGCCGCGTCCGCTGATCCGGTCATCGGGCCTCCGTGCGTTCGGATGCCCTGAGTTTCACCTGGCCGCTGCCGCACCGGCTATCGGGGAGATCATGGACTTAAATCGACGGCGGCCGTGGGGTGAATATTCTCGGCGGCCGCGCTAGGCAGGATTCCCCGCTCGGTGGCGGTGACCGCGAGCGCGGTGCGGGAGGAGACGCGGAGCTTGCGCATGGCCGAGTGGACGTGGCTTTCCACGGTCTGCCGGGACAGCACGAGCGTGTCGGCGATCTGCCGGTTGGTGCGGCCCTGGGCGACCAGGCGGACCACCTCGAGCTCGCGCGGGGACAGTTCGTCGCCGTAGGACGGCCGGCCCCGTCCCCGGGGCGCCGGGGACCCCTCGCCGTGCTCGCGCAGGGCAGCGGCCACCCGGCCGTGGTCGCCGTGCGCGCCGAGCGCGCGCAGGCCGTCGGCGGTCCGCGCGAGGATCCGCAGGCCGGTCTCGTCCGGCCCGGCCGCCAGCAGGCAGCGGGCCTTCCGCTCGCTGGCGAGCAGCGCGTCATACGGCCGGGGCAACGCCAGCCAGGCCGCCGCGGCCTGGCCGAACAGGCCGGCCGCGTCGGTTAGCTGGCCGTTCGCTTCGGCCAGGATCGCCCGGGCGAGCACCAGCCCGGCGCTGGCCGCCGGGATGTCGCGCCCACGCAGCCCGGCGGCGAACGCTCCGGTCAGCGTGGCGGCCTCGGCCAGGCGGCCGGCCGCCGCCAGGGCCGCCACCCGGGCCGGTACCAGGTCTGCGGCCCACAGCCAGATCCCCTTGCGGGCCACGATCTCAAGCGGATCCGCGGTGACCTTCAGCGCCTGGGCGACGTTGTCATCGGCCAGATGCAGCCGGGCCAGCGCCGCCGCCGGTTCCATCACGTTGTCCACCGCACCGCGCCGGGCCGCGTCGTCGGCCACCTGGCCGAGGGCCTGCAGAGCCGGTTCACGATCCCCGGCGGCGACCCGCAGCAACCCGGTCACCAGGGCCGACTCCAGCCGGTAGACAGGCTGCAGGTCGCTGTCGGCCGCCAGCGTCGCGGCCCGCTCGGCCAGCCCGCCCCAGGTACCGGTCAGCCAGTCCAGATGGGCCAGGGTGATCAGGCCAATGCCGCGGAACCGGGCGTTACCGTGGCGGTCCGCGAGCGCGGTGGCGTGCTCCAGCCTGCGCCTGGCCTCCGCGTACCGGCCCCACACGAGCGCGCTCTCGCCGAGGTTCCCCTGCGCCCGGATGACCTGCAGCCGGTCGCTGGGTGTGGCCGCCTCCCAGGGGATCCTGGCCGCCTCGGCCCAGCCGGCCTCCTCACCCAGCATCAGCAGCGCGCTGGCCCGGTCCACCAGCAGCCGCAGCCGCTCGGCGGGGGGCACCGTGGCGTCCGCAGCCGCCGCCCGTACCAGCCAGCGCGAGTGCTCCGCCGCCGGGCAGGTGCTGCCCTGGGGCCAGCCGAGCAGCATCATGACCCTGACCGCCTGCAGCGAGTCCGGCGGCAGGCCCGTCACCGCCCGCTCCAGTTCAGCCCGCGATGCGTCGTACTCCTGCATGGTGGACAGCGTGCGGCCGAGCTGGAATCGCAGCGCCGCCTCTTCGGCCGGCGTGATGCCGCCGGCGTCGATGGCGCCTCGCAACGCCGCGGCCAGACCCGCGAGCTGGTCTTCGGCGGTCAGCGCCAGCAGCACGATCCCGTTGGCCACCCGCGCCATGGCCGGCCCGGGCAGCCCGGCCCCGGTAACCAGGTCATGCCGCAGCACCGCCGCGGTTGACTCGTCGCCGGCGGCCCGGGCCAGGGCGGCGGCCTGCTCGCCGTAGCGGAGCCAGTTGGCGGTATCACCGGCCTCGCGGAAGTGCCGGGCCAACGCCGCGACCGGTGGCGGAGACAGGCCCTCCAGCGCCTGCCCGGCCAACTGGTGCAGCAGCCGGCGATCCGGGGCGGGGATGGACTCATACACCGCCCGGGCGGCCAGCACGTGTCGGAACGACGCCATCCCACGGCTGTCGTCGGCCAGCAGCCCGCAAGCCAGCACGTCGGACAGGCCGGCGCGCAGCCGTTCAGCAGAAAATCCCGTGACGGCACCCAGGATCGTGTCGGCGGCGGGCTCGCCCAGCACCGCGGCGGCCCGCAGCACCGCCTGGGAATCGGGGGCCAGCCGCCCGGCCCGCTCCAGCACCGCGTCCCGCACGGGCGGCGGCACCGACAGCTCAGCCAGCTCGCGGCGCACCCACTGGCCACCGCGGCGGCTCAGGTCGGCCCGGGTAGCCATCAGCCGTACCGACTCCTCCACCGCCAGCGGCACCCCGCCGGTATGGGTATGCATGAACCCGGCGAACTCCACGGACATCTGCTCCCCGGTGAGCATGGAAGACACCATCCGTGCGGTGTCGGCGACGTTCAGCGCGCTCAGCGCGATCCGCACACCCGAACTTCCGGTCGATAGCCGGGCCAGCCGTGGCAGCAGCGACCCGGCCGGCGCGTCCTCCGGCCGCAGCGTGACCAGCAGGCTCACCGGCCGGCCAGAGCCGGGCGCACCCGGCGTGCCCGGGCGGGAGGCCAGGAACAGCAGGAACTCTACCGTCGCTTCGTCGGCCCAATGTGCATCTTCCAGCACCAGCAGCGACACGCCGAGGCTGTCGATCACCTCGGCCAGCGCGGCGAACAGCCGATACCTGGCCGCGGTCGCGTCCTCGGCGGGCTCGGGCGCCGGGGGGAGGTCAGCCGCCCACTCGGGGAACAGCGGCCGAAGCGCCCCGGCCAGCCCGGACAGGCCCAGCCCGGACACCTCACCCGCCACCTGACGCACCGCGTCGGCCACCGGGCCGAGGGTTTGCGGCTGGCGGAACGGCGGGCAGCCCGCCACCAGCACGCAGCTCTCGGCGGAGGCCAGGTACTCGCGGACCAGGCGGCTCTTGCCGATCCCGGCCTCGCCCTCGACCAGCACCACCGTGTGCGGGGTGGCCAGCACAGCGCGCAGCGTGGCCAGTTCGCCGCCGCGGCCGACGAAGTCCGGGGTACCGAGGAGGCGCGCCGGGCCAGAACCGTCACGTTCGGTACGCACTCGGGGGGCCTCCTGGGCTCCTCGCCAGAATCACGCTGGTGCGCGCATTATCTCCCAATGGCTCCGCATTCATCCAGCACTCAGCGTCACGACGACGGCCATCCGGCAATGGGTGCAACCGGCGCACCGCCAGCGGTGCGGCGGCGGAAGCGGGCAGACTGGGGCCATGGCCCCGAGCGTCAGTTACCCGCAGCCACCGCCGCCCGCCTTCCTGTTCGACCTGGACGGCACGCTGATCGACAGCGTGTACCAGCACGTGATCGCGTGGCGCACGGCGCTGGCCGCGGTGGGCATCGACCTGTCGGTGTGGCGGGTGCACCGGCGGATCGGGATGAGCGGCGGGCTGTTCGTCTCGGCGCTGCTGTGGGAGACCGGTGTGTCGCTGTCGGCGGCCGAGATCGACGAACTGCAGGCCGCGCACGCGGCGGCCTACATCGCGCAGGCCGACTCGGTGACCGCGCTGCCCGGCGCGGCCGACCTGCTGGGCACGCTGACCGAGCGCGGCATCAGGTGGGCCATCGCGACCAGCGGCATGGCCACCACCGCCCGGCCGGCGCTGCGGCTGCTCGGGCTGCCCGAGGACGCGCCGATGGTGACCAGGGACATGGTCGCGCACGCCAAGCCGGACCCGGACCTGTTCCTGGCCGCGGCCGCGCTGCTGGACGTGCAGCCGCAGCACGCGATGGTGGTCGGGGACAGCGTGTGGGACCTGCTGGCCGCGCGGCGGGCCGGCACACTCGGCATCGGCCTGCAGTCCGGCGGCTACGGCCGCGAGGAACTGGAACGGGCCGGCGCCTACCGGGTGTACGCCGACCCGGCCGAGTTGCTCGCTCGCCTCCACGAGGTCGGGGTGCGCGGGCTCACCGGGTAGCTGAAGCTTCTTCAGCGGAGGATTCCCCCCGTCTCAGCGACCGGAATCCTCCGGGCCATGCGGCGGCCCGGCGGGCGCGCAATGGGCGGATAGGTCGCGGTTGCCGCCTGCATGACATGGGTCTTGCCGCGGAAGCTGCATAGGTTCCGTTAGGGCCGGCGGGCGCGCCGCATGGAAGGCGCATGGACGCGGTCTCTTCAGCGTTTTCGCAGGTATTCCTGATGTGTCCGGCTGCGGGGGCCCGCAGCCGGGCCCTAAATCTGTGCTGGAGTCTGCGTTGGAGGGATCGTGTCCGACCTGGCCTACATCGGCCTGACCATCCTGGTTTTCGCCGTGCTCTACCTCATCTTGAAGGGGGTCGAGCGGTTTGAGCGCTGAGAACTGGATCGGGCTCATCGGTGGCGTGCTGATCACCGTCTACCTGTTCGTGGCCCTCGTGCTCCCTGAGAGGTTCTAGTGAGCAGCACTTCCGCGGGCTGGCTGCAGTTCGCCCTGCTGGTGGCGGCGCTCGCCGTCTGCTACATACCGCTGGGCAACTACATCGCCCACATCTTCACCACCGACAAGGACTGGCCCATCGAGCGCGTCATCTTCCGGGTCATGGGCGTCAACCGCCACGCCGACCAGAAGTGGAGCACCTACGTCCGCAGCCTGCTGGCCTTCTCCGCGGTCAGCGTGCTGTTCCTGTACGGCATCCAGCGGCTGCAGCACGTCCTGTTCGGGTTCATCGGGCCGAACTTCCCGGCCGTGCAGGCCGACACGGCATGGAACACCGCCACCTCGTTCGTGACCAACACGAACTGGCAGAACTACCCCGGCGAAGCCACGATGAACTACATCGCGCAGATGAGCGGGCTGGTCGTGCAGCAGTTCATGTCGGCCGCGGTCGGCCTGATCGTGGCGATCGCGTTGATCCGCGGATTCACCCGGTCCCGCACCGACAAGCTCGGCAACTTCTGGGTGGACATCACCCGGGCGGTGATCCGGCTGCTGATCCCGATCTGCATCGTCGGCGGGCTGATCCTCATCGCCGGCGGCGCCATCGAGAACTTCCACGCCTACGCCACGGTCACCACGCTGTCTGGCGCGCACCAGACCATCCCCGGCGGGCCGGTGGGCTCCTCGGAGGTGATCAAGGAGCTGGGGAACAACGGCGGCGGCTGGTTCAACACGAACTCGGCGCACCCTTTCGAGAACCCCAACCCGCTCACGAACTGGTTCGAGATCTTCTTCCTGCTGCTGATCCCGTTCTCCCTGCCGCGCGCGTTCGGCAGGATGGTCAAGAGCAACCGGCAGGGCTACGTGCTGGTCGCGGTCATGGTGGCCATCTGGGCGCTGGCCGTGGGCGGGATCAGCCTGTTCGAGGCGCACACCGGAACCGGCGGCACCGCGACGATGCTGGCTCACCACGCGGCGGAAGGCACGGAGACGCGGTTCGGCACCCCCGGCTGCTCGCTGTTCGTGGCCTCCACCACCAACACCTCGACCGGCGCGGTGAACTGCTTCCACGATTCGCTGAGCCCGTTCGGTGGCGGCATCGCGCTGCTCGACATGGCGTTCGGTGAGGTCTCGCCAGGCGGCATCGGGGCCGGAATGTACGGCATTTTGATGCTGGCCATCGTGACGGTGTTCGTGGCGGGCCTGATGGTAGGGCGGACGCCAGAGTACATCGGCAAGAAGATCCGGCCGGCCGAGATGAAGTACGCGGCGCTGTACCTGCTCACCACCCCGCTGCTCGTGCTCGGCGCGGCGGGGCTGACGATCGGGACGAAGACCGGGCAGAGCGCGATCTTCAACCCGGGGCCGCACGGTCTGACCGAGGTGCTGTACGCGTTCACGTCGATGGCCAACAACAACGGCTCGGCGTTCGCCGGGCTGGGCTCGGCCGCGACCTGGTACCAGGTGCTCGGCGGCATCGTCATGCTGCTCGGCCGGTTCGCGCCGGAGATCTTCGTGCTCGCCCTGGCCGGCTCGCTGGCCAGACAGAGCCCGGTGCCGGAGAGCGCCGGCACGCTCGACACCAGGACACCGCTGTTCACCGGCATGCTGGCCGGCGTGGTGCTGGTGCTCGTCGGCCTGACCTACTTCCCAGCGCTCGCCCTGGGCCCGTTCGCGGAAGGACTGCACTGAGATGTCGATGACGACCAAGCCAGCTGCGCCCGCCCGCAAGGGCCAGGAGCGGGCCGATGTGGCACCGCACCGGATCGGCGGCGGACTGCTCGATCCCCGGATGCTGTGGAAGTCGCTGCCCGGCGCGCTGAAGAAGCTGGACCCGCGGGTCCAGATCCGCAACCCGGTCATGTTCGTGGTCGAGGCCGGCGCGCTGCTCAGCCTGTACACCGCGATCCAGACTCCGTCCGCGTTCAACTGGACGATCGTGGTCTGGCTGTGGCTGACCGTGGTGTTCGCCAACCTGGCCGAGGCGGTGGCCGAGGGCCGCGGCAAGGCGCAGGCGGAGACGCTGCGCCGGGCCAAGCGGGAGACGGTGGCCCGGCGGCTGCTGAGCTGGACCCCAGACGCGGCCCCAGGCGGCCTGCGCGAGGAGTCCGTGCCGGGTACCGTGCTGCAGCTCGGCGACCACGTGGTGGTCGAGGCCGGTGAGGTCATCCCCGGCGACGGCGACGTGGTTGAGGGCATCGCCTCGGTGGACGAGTCGGCGATCACCGGCGAGTCGGCCCCGGTGATCAGGGAGTCCGGCGGCGACCGGTCGGCGGTCACCGGCGGCACCAGAGTGCTGTCGGACCGGATCGTCGTGCAGATCACGTCCAAGCCCGGCGAGACGTTCATCGACCGGATGATCGCCCTGGTCGAGGGGGCGAAGCGGCAGAAGACGCCGAACGAGATCGCGCTGAACATCCTGCTCGCCTCGCTGACCATCATCTTCCTGCTCGCGGTCATCACGCTGCAGCCGATGGCGTACTACTCGCACGCGCCGCAGCGGCTGGTGATCCTGGTCGCGCTGGTGGTCGCGCTGATCCCAACCACGATCGGGGCGCTGCTGTCGGCTATCGGCATCGCGGGCATGGACCGGCTGGTGCAGCGCAACGTGCTGGCCATGAGCGGCCGGGCGGTCGAGGCGGCCGGCGACGTGAACACGCTGCTGCTGGACAAGACCGGCACGATCACGATCGGCAACCGGCAGGCGACGGAGTTCCTGCCGGTGTCCGGGGTGACCGCCGAGCAGCTGGCGAATGCGGCCCAGCTGTCCAGCATGGCCGACTACACCCCAGAGGGCCGCTCGATCGTGGTGCTGGCCAAGAACCAGTTTGGCCTGCGCGAGCGCTCCGAGGGCGAACTGCAGGGCGCGGAGTTCGTCGAGTTCACCGCACAGACCCGGATGAGCGGGGTGGACCTGGCCGGCGGCAGGCAGGTGCGCAAAGGGGCCGCGTCATCGGTGGCGGCGTGGGTCCGTGAGGCCGGCAGCACCCCGCCGGACGGGCTGGGCAAGATGGTGGACAGCATCTCCTCCGTCGGCGGCACGCCGCTGGTGGTGGCGGAGCGGTCCAACGGTACTGCCCACGCGCTCGGCGTCATCCACCTCAAGGACATCGTCAAGGAGGGCATCAGCGAGCGGTTCGCGGAGATGCGCAGGATGGGCATCCGCACCGTCATGATCACCGGTGACAACCCGCTGACCGCCAAGGCCATCGCGGACGAGTCCGGCGTGGACGACTACCTGGCCGAGGCGACGCCGGAAGACAAGATGGCGCTGATCCGCAAGGAGCAGGAGGGCGGCAAGCTGGTCGCGATGACCGGCGACGGCACCAACGACGCCCCGGCACTGGCCCGCGCCGATGTCGGCGTCGCCATGAACACCGGCACCTCGGCCGCCAAGGAGGCCGGGAACATGGTGGACCTGGACTCCGACCCGACGAAGCTCATCGAGATCGTCGCCATCGGCAAGCAACTCCTCATCACCCGGGGCGCGCTGACCACCTTCTCGATCGCCAACGACGTCGCCAAGTACTTCGCGATCATCCCGGCGATGTTCGCCACCGCTTATCCGGGCCTGGACAAGCTCAACATCATGGGCCTGTCCTCCCCGGAGTCGGCGATCCTCTCGGCGGTCGTCTTCAACGCGCTGGTGA